>JAZKHD010000013.1:0-1861 GCA_040385565.1 Bacteroidota bacterium
GCAAGTGAATACGTTAAGTTACAAAACTGTCTCTGCCAATGCAAAAACTGTTAACAAACAGTGGGTTGTTGTTGACGCACAAGGCGAGATTTTGGGGCGCTTGTCATCGAAGATCGCAATGATCATCCGTGGTAAAAACAAGCCTGAGTACACCCCACACGTAGACTGCGGCGATAATGTGATCGTTATCAATGCAGACAAGATTAAGTTGACCGGAAACAAATTCAGTGACAAAGTTTATACTTCGTACACGGGTTACCCAGGTGGTCAGCGTTTCATTTCTCCAAAAGAGTTAATGGCTAAACATCCTAAACGTGTTATCGAGAAAGCCGTACGTGGTATGTTACCTAAAACTAAATTGGGTGCTAAGTTGTACACCAATCTTTATGTTTATGCAGGTACAGAACATCCTCATGCAGCACAATCACCAAAAACCATTACACTTTAATTAAAGAAGAAATGTCAGTTACTAATACTTCAGGAAGAAGAAAGACTGCTGTTGCTCGTATCTATTTAAAAGAAGGCAGCGGCACTATTACCGTAAACGGTAAAGATCATAAAGAATATTTCCCAACCTTGCCTTTGCAATATATCGTTAATCAATCATTCACAGTTTCTGAATTGGTTGGACAGTACGATGTAACTGTAAATGTAGCTGGTGGAGGTGTTACCGGACAAGCGCAAGCAGTTCGTTTAGCTATTGCTAAAGCTATTGTTGAATTAGATGCTGAGAAAAAACCAGCATTACGCGCCAAAGGGTTAATGACCCGTGATATGCGTATGGTTGAGCGTAAGAAACCAGGACGCAAGAAAGCACGTAAGAAATTCCAATTCAGTAAACGTTAATCTTAAGGAGACAAAACAATGGCAAGAACTACATATCAAGACTTATTGGATGCAGGTGTACACTTTGGTCACCTTACCCGTAAATGGAACCCAAAAATGGCACCATATATTTTTATGGAACGCAACGGTATCCACATTATAGATTTAAATAAAACTTTAACTAAAACTGAAGAAGCTGCTTCAGCGATTAAACAAATCGTGAAATCTGGTCGCAAGATCTTATTTGTAGCTACAAAGAAACAAGCTAAAGAAATTGTTGCTGAGCAAGCTAAAAAAGTAAACATGCCTTTCGTAACCGAGCGTTGGTTAGGTGGTATGTTAACTAACTTTGCTACTGTACGTAAGTCGATCAAAAAGATGGTTACCATCGATAAGATGACTAAAGACGGTACTTATTCGATCCTTTCTAAAAAGGAGCGTTTAATGATTCAGCGTGAGCGTATCAAATTGGAAAGCTTATTAGGTGGTATCGCGGATTTAAACCGCTTACCTGCTGCTATCTTTTTAATTGACGTTAAAAAAGAGCACATCGCTGTTAGCGAAGCGTTGAAATTGAACATTCCAACTTTCGCAATGGTAGATACTAACTCTGATCCTTCTAACATCGATTTCCCAATTCCTGCGAATGATGATGCAACTAAATCTATCTCTTTAATTACTGATGTTATCATCAAAGCAATTGAAGAAGGTTTAGATGAGCGCAAACGTGAGAAAGACGAAGAAACTGAAAAAGAAGCTGTAGCTGCTAAAGCTGCTGCTGATGCTCCGGAAGCTGCTGCTCCTGGCGCAAGGAGAAAAAAAGTTGAGGCTGATACCGAAGAAGAAGGTACTAGCGAAGAAGCTTAATAATATAATTTGGGTTGTATGGTGCGTTGCAGGGTAACTTACAACAATACTGTACAACCCATAATTTTTAAATCATAACTTAAAAAAAACTAAAATGTCAGTACAAATTACTGCTGCAGATGTAAATAAATTACGCCAACAAACCGGTGCCGGTATGATGGATTGCAAA
>JAZKHD010000013.1:1971-243633 GCA_040385565.1 Bacteroidota bacterium
AACTGAGCCAGTTTCTAAAGTTGAAGATTTCCGTAATCTAGCTCAGGCTGTTTTGGCAGCAGCAGTTGCCAACAATTCTGCATCTGTTGAAGAACTATCAGCAATTACTTTGGAAGATGGACGTACAGTTGCCGAAACGATTACTGAACTAACCGGTAAAATCGGAGAGAAAATCGTTATTCAGGAGTATGCAAATCTATCTGGTGAAAAAATCGTTTCTTATATCCACTCTAATGGTAAAATGGGCGTTTTAGTGGTATTTGAAGGCGCTAACGGCGTTGATATTACTGAAGCTGGTAAGGATGTTGCCATGCAAATTGCTGCAATGAACCCTGTTGCTGTTGATAAAGACGGTGTTGATCCTGCTACTATTGAACGCGAAATTGAAATTGCCAAAGATGTAATCCGTCAAGAAGGCAAACCAGAAGAAATGGTTGAAAAAATTGCTGCAGGTAAATTGAATAAATTCTACAAGGACAGTACTTTATTAAACCAGGAGTTTGTAAAAGACGGTTCAGTAGATGTTCGTAAATTCTTAGATAATACGGTTAAAGGTTTAACCGTTACTTCATTTAAACGTGTACAATTAGGTTAATAATAGATAACCTTATTAATATTTGAAAAGGCCTTTTGGAAACAAAAGGCCTTTTTCTTTACAAGACTTCCGCATCCTTTGCAGAATCCGTCAATGCGGGTAAGAAGAAATCCTTTATAGCGTGACAAGATTGCTTTCCTGGCGATGACGCGCATGCATTAATTTCTATATTTGATGTATTACGAACACTATGGTAGCGTTAACAAACTGTAAATTTTTTAAGGATGGTCTTCTAGTAACAGATCATACAATTCTAATCGAAAGTGGCAGAATTGTTGGCTTGACAAATGCCATGCCCCCAAATAGTTTTAAATTGTTTAATGCTTGTGGTGCTTATGTGACTCCTGGTTTTATAGACCTGCAAATTTATGGAAGTGGCGGTAATTTGTTTTCGGCGTATCCTACAGCGGAAACATTGAGGCAAATGGATGTCGATTTGATAAGTAAAGGAACTACAGGATTCCTCGCTTGCGTGGCTACGAACTCACCCGAAATTGTTGAAGAGGCGATAGTCGCTGCCAAGGAATATCGTGGCCATGCTAAAGGATTTTTAGGCCTGCATTTGGAGGGACCATACCTCAATCCTAAAAGAAGGGGTGCGCATGTTGAAAAGTATATTAAAAAGGCCACACTGGAGGAAGTTCGGCGAATTGTCGAATTTGCTGATGGTGTTATTGGAATGATGACAGTGGCAGCTGAACTTCAGGATGACGATGTGCTTGATTATTTAGCTTCACAAAATATTGTGCTTTCCCTTGGGCATAGCGATGCAACCTTTGAAGAAGCCAATAAAGCATATGAAAGAGGGTTCAAAACCACTACACATTTATTTAATGCCATGCCCTCTATTCATCACAGGCAGCCCAACTTGCCCGTTGCAG
The DNA here is from genome assembly GCA_040385565.1 of Bacteroidota bacterium. Lineage (GTDB taxonomy): Bacteria > Bacteroidota > Bacteroidia > Sphingobacteriales > Sphingobacteriaceae > Pedobacter. Next base: position 3,448 of record JAZKHD010000013.1, read on the forward strand.
TAATGAACCATCACACTGCAGTGGCAAGTATAATTGCGGATGGCAGGCATGTTGATTTTGAAATGGTAAAAATGAGTCATAGCTTGATGCCTGAGCGTTTGTTTTTAATAACCGACGCAGTAACAGCATGCAACATCGGCCCTTATAAGCACCAATTATCTGGAGACAAATATGTAACGCCGGACGGTACCTTGTCGGGATCAAATATTACCCTGCTTAATGCGGTACAAAATTGTGTTAACTATGCTAAAATACCTCTTGAAAAAGCATTGCAAATGGCTAATGAAATTCCGGCAAAACTTATGGGATTAGCAGTGAAAAAGGGTTCTTTAAGGGTTGGGGGCGATGCTGATTTACTGCTACTTGATGACCGGCTAACCCTGCTGAAAGTTTTTATTGGGGGTGCTGAACATTTGGGCGTCATAAATTAAATAGCTATTTTTGAGGCCATGAAGTATAAAAGGATCCTGTTGAAATTAAGTGGCGAATCGCTTATGGGCGATAAGCAATACGGTATTGATAATGAGGTAGTAAGAAAATACGCTGAAGATATAAAGGCCGTACACGACGAAGGGCTTGAAATTGCCATCGTAATTGGTGGAGGTAATATCTTTAGAGGTCTAAGTGCGGAAAAATCTGGTATGGACCGTGCACAGGCTGATTACATGGGCATGCTTGCGACTGTAATTAATAGCATGGCACTTCAGGATGCTTTGGAGAAAGTTGGCTTAAAAACCCGCTTACTTACGGCCATTAAGATGGAACAAATCTGTGAGCCATTTATTCGTAGAAGGGCAGTAAGGCATCTCGAGAAAGGACGTATTGTAATCTTTGGCGCAGGAACAGGAAACCCATACTTCACAACCGATTCTGCAGCTGCGTTACGGGCAATTGAGATTAAAGCGGATGTTGTACTTAAGGGCACTAGAGTTGATGGTATTTATACGGCAGATCCCGAAAAGGACCCTCTTGCAACAAAATATGCGGAAATCTCTTTCAAAGAGGTATACGCGAAGAGCTTAAATGTTATGGACATGACCGCATTCACATTATGTGAAGAGAACAAACTTCCGATAATCGTGTTTGATATGAACAAAGCCGGTAACTTTATGAAGATCGCTAACGGAGAAGAAATAGGTACACTGGTAAGATAATAAATGAGATATATTAAGGAAAACTTTACATTATGAATGACCTCATAAAAAAACAACTACAGGATGCCCAGGCAGCGATGGATAGAGCTATTCTGCATTGCGAATCTGAACTAACAAAAATTCGTGCAGGTAAAGCATCTGCAGGTATGTTGGATGGTATTATGGTTGATTATTATGGAAGCGCTACTGCACTTAGTCAGGTTGGTAGCATTAACACTCCAGATGCCCGCACGCTAATTATACAGCCATGGGAGAAAAATTTGCTTGTTCCTATTGAACGTGCAATTATGGAAGCAAACATCGGTATCAATCCTCAAAACGATGGCTTGGTGATCAGATTGGTTGTGCCTCCATTGACTGAGGAACGCCGTAAAGACCTGGTGAAAAAAGTTAAGGAAGAGGCAGAACGCGGACGCATTACCGTGCGTAATATCCGTAAAGATGCCAATGAAAAGATCAAAAAGCTTAAAGGTGAAAGTGTTTCTGATGATGAGATTAAAACCGGTGAAGCAGAGGTACAGAAGATCACTGATGCGTACATCATCAAGGTTGATAAACACGCAGAAGTAAAAGAAAAAGATGTGATGACTGTTTAAGGTTATTTTATAGTTTTTAAGTAATTTAAAGGGAATGAGGTAAATGCTTCATTCCCTTTATTTATTTTTGCCATCCTAATTACAAAAAATAATGAATTTATTGCTTCAATATCTTAAAACGCACAAATGGGTTGTTGTTTTAGCCCTTGTGCTTGCGGCATTTAATATAGGTTTCTCTCTCATGGACCCATATTTTACCGGGAAGATTTTAGATAAGTATATTAACAGGCATAATGAATTAAGCAGGAGCGAATACCTATGGGGTGTTTTAGGGCTTGTTGGCTTGGCTATTGGTGCAGCAATGATTTCCAGAATTGCCAAAAACTTCCAGGATTATTTTACAAATATTATTGTGCAAAAAGTCGGCGCCAAAATGTATGCCGACGGTTTGAAGCATTCACTGGAATTGCCTTATCAGGTATTTGAAGATCAAAGAAGCGGCGAAACTTTAGGGATTTTGCAAAAGGTGCGGTTAGATAGTGAAAAATTCATTACCTCTTTCATAAGCATACTCTTTGTGAGCCTAATTGGTTTAATATTCGTTATTGTTTACTCCCTTTCTGTAAGCTACAAAGTATCTCTCATTTATGCAGCCTCTATACCTATCATTAGTTTTCTAAGTTGGTATTTAAGTCGCAAAATTAAAAACATACAACGGTCCATAGTTGCCGAAACTACTGCTTTAGCAGGCTCTACTACAGAGTCACTGCGTAACATTGAACTGGTAAAAAGCTTAGGCTTGGCCAGTCAGGAAATTGAGCGTTTAAATAAAACTACCTATAAGATTTTAGGTCTTGAATTGAGGAAAGTAAAGTACGTACGGAGCATGAGTTTTGTACAAGGTACAACCGTTAACCTGGTTAGAAGTACAATGGTGGTGGTGTTGCTCATGCTGATTTTCGATAAGGCAATTACACCAGGCCAGTATTTTTCATTCCTGTTCTATTCATTTTTCCTATTCGGTCCATTGCAGGAATTGGGAAATGTTATTTTAGCCTGGAGGGAGGCCGAAGTTTCATTGGGTAATTTTAAAAATATTTTGAATACACCTGTAGATAAAAAGCCGGAGAACCCAATACAGTTGGCAAAAATTGAATCGGTTTCCTTCTCGAATGTTAGCTTTAAACACCTTTCTGGTAAGACCAATGCATTAAATAATGTTAATTTCTCAGTCAATAATGGTGAAACCATTGCTTTTGTAGGGCCATCTGGTTCCGGAAAAACTACATTGGTTAAGTTATTGGTAGGACTATATCAACCTGTAGAAGGCCAGGTTCTATACAACAGGACTTCGGGAACTGAAATAGACCTTGATCAGCTGAGGGAAAAGATTGGCTTTGTAACTCAGGATACACAGCTATTTTCGGGTACAATAAGAGAAAACCTGCAGTTTGTAAGACCAGGCGCAAGTGATGAAGAATGTATGCGGGTTTTAAATCAATCTGCTTGTCAAAATTTATTAGCCAGGGCCGATAAAGGGTTAGATACTGTGATAGGCGAAGGTGGTGTTAAAGTTTCAGGTGGTGAAAAACAGCGGCTTTCAATTGCGAGGGCTTTGTTGCGCAACCCGGATATCCTGGTATTTGATGAAGCCACTTCATCTTTAGATTCTTTAACCGAAGAAGAGATTACCGCTACCATTAGGGATGTGTCTGTGTTAACTAGCCATGTTACCATTCTGATAGCACATCGCTTATCCACCATCCGTCATGCCGACAGAATTTATGTATTAGAGAAGGGTCATGTTACTGAGCAAGGAAAGCATGCAGATTTGCTAGCCGAAAAAGGCCTGTACTTCGCGATGTGGAGACAGCAAATCGGAGAGCGGGAGACCGTTTAAATCATTGGGTCTTTTGCTCGTTTATTTCCTGCAGACTTAACTTAGTTAGTTCTTTCGTTTTAAAGTAAGTGATCCCCGCTATAAGGATGGTCATGCTGCCGCCAAAAACTACCGCCGGCACTGTTCTCATTAGTTTGGCAGTTAGACCAGATTCAAAGGCGCCAATCTCATTAGAAGAGCCAATAAACATGCTGTTAACAGCAGAAACCCGTCCACGCATTTCATCAGGGGTAAGTAACTGCATAATGGTTGAGCGAATGATCACGCTGATACTGTCGAATGCACCTTCCATAAACAGAAACACCAGAGTAAGGTAAAAGCTTTTCGATAATCCATAGCAGATGATGCTGCTTCCAAACCCCACTACTGCAATAAGGAGATTTCTCCAGGGTTTGTTCATTGGAGAAAACACGGTCATGGCAAGCATGGTAAGCACTGCACCTAAAGAAGCTGCCGCACGCATCATCCCTAAACCCTCTGAACCAACTTTCAGAATGTCATTGGCAAATACAGGGAGTAAAGCCACTGCACCGCCAAAGAATACCGAAAACAAATCAAGGCTCATAGCACCCAACATCATCTTATTTTGGAATACAAATTTAACACCTTCGGTAAGGCTGGTCACAATACTTTGTGTAGGGATGAAAGTTGGTGGATGTGATTTCAAAAAGAAAATACAAATCAGGGCAATAAATATGAAGGCAATTATAACACAATAGGTAACCGTAATACCTTGATAAGCATAAAGGAGACCGCCCGTCATAGGCCCCAAAATAGATGCTGCCTGCCAGCTGGAGCTGTTCCAGGTACTGGAGTTGGGGTAAAGTTTTTTAGGGACAATTTGAGCCATTAAAGAGAATGTAGCCGGACTAAAAAATCCGCGGGCAATGCCGATTCCAAATACCATTAAATACATTATTGGAATAATTGAACTTGTGGGCACATAGGCATGCATCTGTTTGCTAGTAACAATAAGCATGATCAAAGAGCACAGGAAGACACCGGAGAATACTTTAAGCAACAAACCTCTTTTTTCTGACTTATCGGCGATATAACCACCATATAGGGCAATACTAATTGCTGGTATTGCTTCACATAAGCCAACCAAACCTAAGGCCAGTGGGTCATGTGTAAGATGATAAATGTGGAAACCGATGATAACAGCTTGCATTTGATAGGCAAAAGTAAAGAAGAAACGCATGCCTAAATAGGAGCGGAATTCCCTGTACTGCAGCGCGGCATAAAAAGGAATAGGTTGTTCTACGGGCTCAGAATTGTCCAAAGGGAAATGATTTTGACAAAGGTAGGGCTTAGGAAAATAACTAATGTATTTTTATTGTTATTTGATCTGATCGTAGAAGTCAAGATAGGCCGATCTCATGTCTTCTGCCTGATTTATTGCCGATGATGCTGCTATTCCAAAAACCCCTGTCTTAAGCAAAGGCTCAATGTCATTAACAGTCACACCGCCTACAGCCAATATTGGCAGATTTATCTGGCGTTCATTTAAAACGCTGATAGCTTTAGTATACTCTTCAATGCCCAATAATGGCGCTTTGTTGGGCTTTGTTGTAGTTATTTTGAATGGGCCAAAGCCAGCGTAGTCCGCACCTTCCGTTGCTAACCTTATTAATCCGTCAATGGTATTAGAAGATCCGCCAATTGTCACCGCTTCACCTAACTTCTCTCTGAGCGCCACAAAATCTGCTTCCATATCTTCGATATGAAAACCTTGAATATCTGCCATGCCGTTTAGGTGAATGTGATCTGTAACGATTAGGGTAGCACCCCAATCGTCACACAGATCTGCAATCACATTGATATCTTTCAACAGTTCATCATCTCCTTTGGTTAGGCACCGGTATTGAATCCATTTAGCACCCGCTTCGCAAGCAATTCTTGCCTGTTCAATGTGCGTGTGTTGTTCAATGTCGTGCGTAATAAAATGGAGTTTCTCGATGAACTTCTTCATGTTTTAAAATTTGATGTTAAGCGAAAGTAGGTAATTAGTACCCGCTTGAGGGAAATAAAAGTTTTCTGTAGTTACTGCTCCCTGGTAAGCAGAGCTATAAGTGTAACCGTTGCTTTCATATTTATTATCCAAAATGTTGTTTACAAGCAAACCAATATTAATGTTTTTAACCCCGTTAAAGGTAAAATCATAACCTAATCTTACATTGTTTACCCAATATGCGTCTAACTGCCGCGTGTTATTCTGGGTATTATCCAAATATTGCTTACTTACATATTTACTTTGAACAGCTAATGCAAAACCTGCTGCAGGCTTGTATACCAGCTCGCCAAATAAAACTGATGCGGGAGAGAAGGAGATATCAGGATTGGCGTAATTGGTGGCCACTACATTTACCACATCACCATTGTCATCATACTCAGAAACATAATCCACATAATTCTTAATTTTGTTTTTACTGAATGCTGCATTTGCATTCACAGCAAACTTTGGGCTGATGATATATGACGCGTCGAGTTCAATTCCTGTCCTGTAACTTTTATCTGCATTTTGACGGTAAGCATCTGCAAACTCATTAATTTCTCCCGTAAAAATCAACTGGTCTTTATAGAACATTCCATAAGCTGTAGCACCTATATTTAAAACCTTTGTTTTGAAACGATAGCCCAATTCAAAATCATTTAATCTTTCTGGTTTAGGTAACAAACCAGCCCTGATGTTAGTAAAGTCATCACGATTTGGTTCCTTATTGGCAACGCTGTAAGATGCATATAGATTACTCTGCTCATTAAAGGTGTAGGTTGCACCTACCTTCGGGTTGAAAAAATTGTAGTTGTTGTCAAAGTTCTGTGCCTTTAAGTTTTTGTCGTTACCGCTAATTTGGTAACTGATGTTACGATATTGCAGGTCGGCAAAGAGGCTTAACTTTTCAACTAGGTTATAGTTAACCTTTCCGTATACATTGAAATCATCCTTGTTTCCTTTTCCATCATAATAATGGCGAAAATTATCTCCTGTAGACGCATACTGTGCCCATGTAACCTGACCAAAATGCTTCCCTCGATATTCATTGTAAGCTCCTCCAAAAGTAAAACTCAGATTAGATTGCGGCGCATAGTTTAAGCCGAAAGTAATGCCATAAAAATCATTGTCTAACCAGCGACGCCTAACAAGATCTGACCGGCTTATAGTAGTAGCACCGACAACAACATTTGGCAAACCATATTTACTTAATCGATCCTGCGATTTGAACTCTTCAAAATATCCCTTTCCATCAGTGTAGTGGAGGGCTGCATTTACAGAAATGTTTTCTGAAAGTTGTTTGGCGTACAACGCCTGGTAATGCTTTTGATTATAGTTGTCATTTTGATCACGATAGGTAAAAGAATTATAAGTTCTGCTGTTGGAGTTGAACAAGTGCTGTGCGTCAGCATCTGATAGGTAATTTCTATCAGCATATGCCTGCATTTCAGTAGCATCACCATTTAACCTTGATTCTGGAACTCCGTTCCAGGCCTGATAGGTTTTCTCAAAACCAGAGAAAATGTTTACACGTAGCAGATCTCTCTTTCCATGATATGCGCCTGATAGGAAGTAAGACTGTAAATTGGAAGCTGCGCGGTCGATAAAGCCGTCTGATTTAATTCTGGAGAGGCGACCATCAAAACTCCAGCGGTCGTTTATCAACCCTGTACCTACTTTAATTGTATTTTTCAAAGTATTAAAGGATCCGTAAGTATTGTTTAATTCCGCGTACGGGCTATAAGTAGGCGAAGCTGTTTGAATGTTTAAGCTCCCGCCAAACGCACCTGCCCCATTGGTGGATGTACCAACACCACGCTGAATCTGGATGTTGTCTACAGAAGAAGCAAAATCTGGCATGTTTACCCAAAAGGTTCCTTGGCTTTCGCTGTCATTGTAAGGAATACCGTTAATAGTTACATTAACCCTACTCGCATCGCTACCCCTAATCCGTATTCCGGTATATCCAACGCCAGCACCCGCATCTGATGTGATTACCACACCGGGAGTATTGTTTAGGATAAAGGGAAGATCTTGGCCGAAGTTATTGGCTTCAATTTCGGCTTTTGAGATGTTTTTAAAAGTGGTTCCAGATTTTTCTCCGGCACGGGTAGCCTTTACGGTGATTTCGTCCAGTCTAATCGCCGTGTCTCTTTTTGTTTTAACATCAGACTTGGTTTGCGCATTTAAGAAAAATGGCAGGCTCAGCACAATGAGTGCTAAAATTAATTTTTTCAATGTTTTGTTTTTTAAGTTAAACCACTGCAAGTAAGGGGTACTTACAGCCCAGTTAAACTCCATAACTCCATCCCTACGCCGGCATTATCCGGATCAGGTGCATATATCTAAACGATATATTGGGTATGTTCTCAGCCCGTTTTTGTGTTTTTTACAAAACAAGGCACCCCTTTTTGATGTGACAAATGTATATAAAATTTTTAAACCAAATAATATTTTGTGGTTTATGTGCTTTTTAAAAATTCATCAACAGCATTAATAGCATTCGACAATCTGTCTTCTATACCTTTTATTACTACGTAACGGGCATCAAGATTGTTTAATTCTGTATGCCAGATGTTCAGAAAGTGCTCGCGCTTATGTGGAAAATCGCGGAGCGGATCTTCCTGCCAGGGCAGGTCGATATCCATCAGGAGGTAAAGGTCATATTTATATATGGGTAAAGCTTCTAACACAATAGCAGGCGTTTCGCCAAATACTTCATCGCTCCAAATCTTAACAGTAATAAAAGTGGTGTCACAGAAAATTAGTGGCTGCCCTGCAATTGCCACTATTGAATCTTCTAATGCCAGCTGACCATGAAACATATTTACTTCGTCCTGCAAATTGCAAGGCTCTTTTAGCGCTGCGCAGTAATAACGTGCGTATTCAGGTACCCATAGCGTATTATAGTGTTTAGCTAATTGCTGGGTAATGGTGGATTTACCCGTGCTCTCAGGGCCAACGATCGCGATTTTCTTAATTGGTTTGTTCACGATAAGTTTTCCTCCATTCTATAAACCCTCTTGAAGCAATGAAAATATATAGCGCATACATTATGGCCGTGGCATACAAATCTTTTGAAACATATACGCCAACATATATAACATCTACAAAAATCCATATCAACCAGTTTTGTAATACTTTTCTTGCCAAAAACACCTGGGCAATGAGGCTGCAGGCGGTACAAAAACTATCAACAAATGGAAAAGATGCATCTGTATTTTTATGTAGCAATAAACCAATGATACCGGTAAAAACGATAACCCCCAGAATAGATAATAAGATTTCTTTTCTAGTGATTTGAGTAACAGGCCTTGCATGTTCGGGATTATTTTTATGCTTGCTCCAAAAATACCAGCCATAGAAATTCATCACCAAAAAGTACAATTGCAAACCCATATCTGCATATAATTTCGATTCGAAGAAGATGAAAATGTAGATAACTACACTTACTACTGCAATAGGCCAATTATATATATTGTTTTTTGCAGCTAGCCATACACATAGAATCCCAGTGAAAACACCAAACCATTCCAGTAGACCGGTTTGCAGAAATAATTGTTCAAAGCTATCCGTAATCGCATCAATCATAGTTCAAAAGTAATGAACCATATTGTTTTAGCAATAAGGTAAGGGTTTTTCTTACTGAGTTTTCGGTATAGAGGTAAAACTTAGCGAAGTTCGTACACTTACATCTGCTGTTGTATTATTTCTCAAAATGTACTCTAACCTTACACTTATGCTGCTTCCCTGCACGTAGCTGTCCAGGAAACGGGAGTTGTCTATGTCAAGCACTAAATCAGAACCAATGTTAGCTTGTACATCAGATCTGGAAGCAACCATAATCTCGCCGCTGTTGCCACTTGATATAAATAGTTTAATAGATTTAAACATACTCAAGCTCGTGTTTACTGGGTTATAAGCAGTTAGCTTAGCAGATGCAATACGAACTTCTTTAATGTAATTTGTGCCGTTTTGGTTTCCAAAAACCTGGTCTATGCTTGTTGCCGACGAACTGGCGGAGATGGTAGTATTACTCTTGCCTGATGCAGGAATAATAATATTAGCAGTATATGGGAATGTTGATTTAATGATAGACTGTACTGTTGCGCAACCTGCAAAAACTACAATGACTGCGATTAAAAATGGAAATGCTTTTTTCATATTACCAGTAATGCAAATCTTGTTCCAATGCTGAGGTTAGCGTTTTTTAAAACAATTGGTTGGTTATCAATGTCTTTATAATGTGGTTTTGTCTTAATCTGGATAGATTGTATATAAAACTATTCATAAGTTTAACGGGTGTAGAACCCATAAATTCAAGATGTATGAAAAAGTTGAGTTTTAGCCTTTTGGCAATGGTGGCGTTGATGTTCATTCTTTTTGCTTTTAGTTCTGCTTTGGTTGGCGGTATCAGAGGTAAGGTTTTTCCTATCGAGGGTGCAGATAAAGCAATGGCAATTTCCGGGAAAGATACCGTGTTAACGGATGTAGTAGCGGGCAGTTTTTATTTCCCTAAGGTTAAAAAAGGAACCTACACCGTTTGGTTACATGGAAAAGCACCATTTAAAGATACTCCAGTAGAAAACGTAGCAGTCATTGATAGTGCTGTTACTGATATAGGTGAGATTAAATTGGTACAATAATCTTAGGTATTATTTTGTAAAGGGGCTTCACAGCCCCTTTTTTGGTTTTTGAAAAAATACCTGATTTATAATGTGCAAAACCGTAACTTTGCATCCCGACAGAAGAGTCGGTGATCTATGTTGATGTTCAATGTATTCTCCAGGGCAATTCTGTCTATAAATAGATCATTTTTATGCCAAAAGACACCTCCATACGCTCAGTATTAATCATTGGATCTGGACCTATTATTATTGGCCAAGCCTGCGAATTTGATTACGCGGGATCACAAGCAGCATTATCTTTAAAAGATGAAGGAATTGAAGTTTCTATTATCAACTCCAATCCTGCTACTATCATGACCGATAAGGTAATTGGAGATCATGTTTATCTCAGACCATTAACAGTGGCTTCTATCGAGGAGATTTTAATAGAACGTAAAATTGACGCAGTATTACCTACCATGGGTGGTCAGACAGCTTTAAACCTTTGTATTGAAGCAGAGGAACACGGTATATGGGAGAAATACGGCGTTAGGATCATTGGGGTTGACACTGCTGCAATTGAAAAAACTGAAAATAGAGAAGCATTCCGCCAGTTAATGGTAGATATAGGTGTTGGTGTTGCACCATCACAAATTGCCAACTCTTTTCTTGAAGGTAAAGAAGCTGCACAAAAAATTGGATATCCATTGGTTATTCGTCCATCTTATACCCTTGGCGGATCCGGTGGTGGCTTTGTCCACAAAAAAGAAGAGTTTGACGCCGCGCTTAAACGTGGATTGGAAGCTTCTCCCACACACGAAGTGCTGGTAGAAAAAGCGGTTTTAGGCTGGAAAGAGTATGAGTTAGAGTTATTAAGAGACAGCAATGATAACGTAATCATTATCTGTTCTATCGAGAATTTTGACCCAATGGGTATCCACACAGGAGACTCTATAACAGTTGCTCCGGCAATGACTTTGTCTGACAGGTGTTACCAGGATATGCGTAATCAGGCAATCAAAATGATGAGGGCTATTGGTAACTTCGCAGGTGGCTGTAATGTACAGTTCTCTGTTAATCCTGATAATGATGATATCATCGCTATCGAAATTAACCCAAGGGTTTCTCGCTCTTCGGCCTTGGCCAGTAAGGCAACCGGCTATCCAATCGCTAAAATAGCTGCCAAATTAGCTATCGGTTATAACCTGGATGAAGTTGAGAATCAAATTACTAAAACTACCTCTGCTTATTTTGAACCTACGTTGGATTACGTGATTGTTAAAGTGCCAAGATGGAACTTTGACAAATTCAAAGGTGCTAATATGGAACTCGGTCTGCAGATGAAATCTGTTGGTGAGGTAATGGCAATTGGCCGTACTTTCATTGAAGCTTTACAAAAAGCTTGTCAAAGTTTAGAGATCGGACGCGCAGGCTTAGGTGCTGATGGTAAACATGTTCGTAATATTGAAGACATTATGCACGGTTTGGAACATCCAAGCTGGAACCGTTTATTCCTGATCAAGGATGCCATGACCATGGGTGTTCCGTTGGAGTCTATCCGTAAAGTAACCAAGATTGACAAGTGGTTCTTATCTCAGATTCAGGAATTGGTTTTCCTTGAAACTGAATTGAAACGCTATTCTTTAAATAACATACCAAAAGATTTTTTCTTCAACCTTAAACAAAAAGGATTCTCAGATATCCAAATCGCGTACTTGCTGGGCAATGTGACGGAAGATGAGGTTTATGAACGCAGAAAATCACTGGGCATTAAGCGCGTTTATAAGATGGTGGATACCTGTGCTGCTGAGTTCGCTGCGCAAACGCCTTACTACTACTCAACTTATGAGGAGGAAAACGAGTCTATTCCTACTGATAAAAAGAAGATTATTGTTTTGGGTTCTGGTCCTAACCGTATTGGTCAGGGTATTGAATTTGATTATTCTTGTGTGCACGGTTTGCTAGCAGCAAAAGAATCCGGATTTGAAGCCATCATGATCAATTGTAACCCTGAAACAGTTTCTACTGATTTTAATATGGCAGATAAGCTATATTTTGAGCCTGTATTTTGGGAGCATGTTCGTGAAATCATTGAATTGGAGAACCCTGTTGGTGTTATCGTACAGCTTGGTGGACAAACTGCATTAAAAATGGCAGAGAAACTTCATGAAGCGGGCATTAAGATCATTGGTACTTCTTATAATGATATGGATGTTGCAGAAGATAGGGGCCGTTTCTCTGATCTTTTGAAAGAATTGGATATCCCTTATCCAAAATACGGAGTAGCAGAAAATGCTGAAGAGGCAATTGTTGTCGCTAATGAAGTTGGCTACCCGGTATTGGTTAGACCAAGTTATGTGTTAGGCGGACAAGGAATGAGCATCGTAATTAACGATGAAGACCTGGAGAAAGCGGTTGTTAAGTTATTGGGCGACCTGCCTGGTAACAGGGTATTAATTGACCATTTCCTGGATAGGGCAGAAGAAACAGAATCTGATTCTATCAGTGATGGCGATGATGTTCATATCGTTGGTTTAATGGAACATATTGAGCCTGCAGGAATTCACTCCGGTGATTCATTTGCTGTATTGCCACCTTTCAGTCTATCTGAAAAGGTGATCAATGATATGGAAACTTACTCTAAGAAAATAGCTAGAGCATTAAACGTAATTGGTTTGCTGAACATACAGTTTGCGGTTAAAGACAATAAGGTTTATGTGATCGAGGCAAATCCGAGAGCATCTAGAACCGTTCCTTTTATTGCCAAGGCATACGATGTTCCTTATATCAACATTGCTGCGAAGATTATGCTAGGGGTAAACAAGTTGAAAGATTTTACTATTGAGCGTAAGCTAGTGGGTTATGCGATTAAAGAGCCTGTTTTTTCTTATGACAAATTTCCGGAAGTTACTAAAGAGTTGGGGCCGGAGATGAAGTCGACAGGGGAATCCATCAGGTTTATTAAAGATTTGGAAGATCCTTACTTCAGAAAACTGTATAAAGACAAATCAATGTATTTATCTAAATAATCATTGAAAGTCCCTAACGGGACTTTTTTTATGGCGATACTTTCCCCCAGATTCTGGTGTTTAAGTCCAGTTCTTTGATAATGCCATACATGAATCTAATCACATTTAAGTCCTCTTCAAGGAATTTAGGGTCAAGGAGGCTTTTAAAAACCGGGGGCTCAAAATAATCCTTTGACATAGGGAAACCCATATAAACATAACTGTCTATAAAGGATACTGAAATGGTGTTTCTTGTTTTGTTGTTGAGCTCGCACAGGCGTTCCATCATACTTGGCGTTAGTATATACCTGGCCTCCACCTGATCAGTTGAGTAGGTGACAAATGTTTCGCAGAACTCCGTATTCTCCAGTTTTACCAATTCCCTGTCTGACGAAGAAAATATTGGCATCTTATCAGAGATCCAGGCGCCTAATGCTGCACCCATATCTTTAGGCCTAACCACTGTTACACCCTTGAAATTCTTATTGAAGTCCGCACAAAACACGATCCCCTTCAAAATAGTATGCCAGTGTTCTCTACGACCGTTTTTAGTTTGGGTAACTGTTTTGTACTCTGCATGTACCTCTGAAAAAGAGAAGTGTGTTTTACCCGCATTACCATACACCTGATCTTCGCTCTTATAACGGTCTGGGCGTTGGGTGAACAGTTGTGAGTTGATGAAGCTTCTTTCGGATAATCCCGTATTGTACTGAAGTTCCAGACTAGCGTCGATGGATTTCAATGCCACGGCGATTACCCGGCTTTTAAATTCATGTCGGTAAACATTGAACTTTTCACTTGCTTTATTTAAAATGACTAAGCCAACAATTAAAGAAACCACTCCTATAATCGCTCCGGCAATTAAAAGATCGCTAATAAGAAAACCTGCTGCGCCAAATAGTATTCCCGTTCCTATAAAAAGGTAGCTCTTAATTTTTATTCCGGATACTGTTTTACGTTCCTTCTCTAATTCGTTTAATGTGCTTTGTAAGGTGGCATTTATTGATAAATCCGTCATCAGCTATTAAAAAGATCTTTTGCGCTTACATTTTTACGTTCTTCTTCGGTATTTGCAAGTACTGCTATCTGTTGATAGTTTAGCATTCCTGCTACAATGCTGCCTGGAAACATCATAATTGCATCATTGTAGTCTGTAATGGCTGCATTGTATGTTCTTCTGGCTGCTGCAATTTGTTCTTCACTTTCTGTCCAGGTGCTCTGCAGGTTAATAAAGTTTTGATTGGCCTTAAGATCAGGATAGCTTTCAACATTTAACATAAGACTTCTAACTCCGGAACTTAATTGTTTGTCTAAATTATTTTTTTCTTCAGTACTTAAATTATGGCTTCCGGCCTGGCTGCGTAATTCCACAATTTTTGAAAGTGTTGCAGATTCATGCTGCATGTATTGTTTAACAGTTTCAATAAGATTGGGAAGCAAATCGAAGCGCTTTTTCAACATCACGTCAACTGCAGAAAAGGCATTGGTAACCTGGTTCTTTTTACCGATTAATGAATTATAGATGCTGATACCTGCAATCAAAATGATTGCTAAAATTATTCCTGCAATTATCATATTAAGGGAGTTGATTTGGTTATTGTTAAATATATCAAAATTATAGGAAATGTGGTATTTCCTCAAAAAAAATAAGCCTGGCTCAATAAAGAACCAGGCTTGTCAAAGCATTTATAAGAAAATATTATTGTTTAGTTTAAAATAACGACACCCTTTGCTTCAAATGCCAATTCTTTTTTTGGATCAGTAATTTTTGCAACTTCTTCTGCCGATTTATGTGCATCCTCAGCATAATGACGAAGCGTTTCTACAGAAATGGTTTGTTTTTTAGCAATACCATCAAGCGCTACTTTTTTACCAACTATATCCATCGGCATAAAGAATGCATAATCTTTAAAAGTCACACGGATCGGTTCGCCATCAGGCATTTTTAACGTCATCCAACAACCTTTCTTTTTACATACATCCACAACCTCTCCGGAAATTTTCATGTCAGCAACATTTTTATCACCCATTGCTGCTTCCATTTTAGCAACTGGCTTAACGTTTAACATCTTAACCCCTTCACCAAAGGTCTTAGTTTCTTTTTTGTCTCCTTCTTGTGCAAAGGCGCAAATTGAAAGCATGCTGAATGCAACACTTAGAATAAATAATTTCGATTTCATATGACTCAGTTAGAATATTTTAGATCAGTTCTTAATAAACAAAATTATCTAAAATTTAGATAACTAGTAGATAATTAATCAAATAAAAAATCCTCGCTATCTTACGATAACGAGGATAATCATCCCTATTGTTAGTTGCCAATCATAAATGACAGACAACACTGTCTTTATTGCAACTTACAGGCCAGCTAGTTAGCCGCTTTGTCATAATCACTAAATAACTGATAATAAACAAATTATAAACTAAGGTATGCTTTCTCAAGTCGTTTTTGCTCTGAGAAAAAAATTCCCCGTTGTGTAGAATTATCCTTTAATCTCCACATTGCTCTCAGTGCTTAGCCAAATAATGCTCCGAAAACATCCTCAATTTTGCTTGCCTCTTTTATCTCGATATTGAATTTACCTCGGTTCAGGCCTTTCATATTAAATGTGGAGATAAATATTTTCTCAAACCCTAGCTTTTCAGCTTCTAATATTCGTTGCTCAATGCGGTTTACGGCCCGTATCTCTCCCGAAAGGCCTACCTCTGCAGCAAAGCAAATTTTAGAGGAAATGAAGATATCTTCATGCGATGAGACAATAGCTGCCAAAATTGCCAGATCAATTGCAGGGTCTTCAACCTTTATCCCCCCGGCAATATTTAGGAATACATCCCGTGTACTCAATTTAAAACCACACCTTTTTTCAAGTACGGCTAATAGCATATTCATTCGCTTTGTGTCAAAGCCATTTGCTGACCGCTGAGGAGTGCCATAGGCAGCTGTGCTCACCAAAGCTTGTGTTTCAATAAGCATAGGTCTGGCGCCCTCTAAAGTCGCCGATATAGCAATTCCGCTTAGTTCTTCATCACGTTGGGATAATAGTATTTCTGAAGGGTTAGAAACTTGCCTCAGTCCACTGGCGTGCATTCCATATATCCCAAGCTCAGCTGCCGCACCGAACCTATTTTTAATAGCGCGTAAGATTCTATATACGTGATGCCTATCGCCCTCAAACTGCAGGACCGTATCAACCATGTGTTCCAGAATTTTAGGTCCGGCAATTGTTCCGTCTTTAGTAATATGGCCAATCAAAAATACAGGCGTGTCTGTTTCTTTTGCAAAGCGCAGCAGTTCGGCCGCACATTCTCTTATTTGTGAAACACTTCCCGGAGTAGAATCAATGTGCGCAGAGTGAAGTGTTTGTATAGAGTCAATGATCAATACATCTGGTTGTAATTGCTCCAGTTGCTTGAAGATATTCTGCGTGGAAGTTTCTGTTAAAATAAAGCAATCAGCTGTAGGATTCACAGTTATCCGCTCAGCTCTCATTTTAATTTGGTGTTCACTTTCTTCTCCTGAGACATATAAGATTTTCTTTGCGGAAATGTTAAGCGCCAATTGCAACATCAACGTCGATTTTCCAATCCCGGGCTCACCTCCAATTAGAATAACTGAGCCAGGAACTATCCCACCACCAAGTACCCTGTCCAACTCCATATCACCGCTAAGCATTCGCTCTTCCCTAACCGAATGAATCTCGCTTACTTTGGTCGGTGTATTAATTCGCCTTGTCTCAGAACTGGTTTTCCAGGACGGAATCTTAGCTCCTGGTTTTTCCACCAATTCTTCAACAAAAGTATTCCACTCATTACATGACGGACACTTACCTAACCATTTTGCAGATTCATACCCGCAGCTCTGACAGAAATATGCCGATTTAATTTTAGCCAATTTATATGATTTATATGTTGAATATTCAGTTGAACGAAATTTAGGTATAATACATTAAATGTTGTAAAATTAAAAGGCCCGAACTCTAACGAATCCAGGCCTCTTATTAAACTGTTTGAACTATAATTTGATTTCTTCGTCTTTTGAAGAAAGAAAATGAAACTCGGTTAAGTTGTATGAAGGTACCGAACGAATCTTAATACGCTGTCCGAATTTAAAGAACCATTTCCACTGAAGAGATATAAAGCCCTTTTTAATAAATGCCTCTATGTAAGGATGCACACAAAGCGTAATGTTTTTCTCATTTTGCTCCTGCAAAATATAGTTTAAATTATTTTCAATGTCATCCATCAAAACTATACTTGCCTTGATCTCGCCAGTTCCGCCACAGGCCGGGCATTTTTCACTGGTAACAATGTTCATCTCAGGTCTGACACGCTGACGTGTAATTTGAACAAGTCCGAATTTGCTCGGTGGAAGTATCGTGTGCTTAGCTCTGTCGAGGAGCATTAAATCCCTCAGATAATCAAAAAGGATTTTACGATTTGTGGCTTTGTGCATATCGATAAAATCGATTACCACAATACCGCCCATATCGCGCAGTCTCAATTGTCTTGCGATCTCTTTCGCTGCCTCACGATTTACCTGTAGCGCATTCTCTTCCTGATTTTCCTTGCTGGCTGTTCTGTTCCCACTATTAACGTCAACAACATGTAATGCCTCGGTGTGCTCAACAACGAGATAAGCACCGCCTGCTAAGTTTACTGTTTTACCGAAAGAGTTTTTAATCTGCTTTTCAATACTAAAGTGCTCAAAGATGGGCTCTTTGTGTTTGTAAAGCTTAACAATTTTCTCCATTTCCGGAGAGATTTCATGGACGTAAGACTTAATATCCTCGAATAAATTCGGATCATTTACGTGAACGTTTGTAAAGTCGGTACTTAAAATATCCCTAATAAGTGTTGAGGTACGATCCATCTCGCCCCAAACCCTTTTTGAAGGTTCAGCATCGGGTAACTTCTTAATGAAATTTTCCCATTTGGTTACTGAATCCAGAAGATCTTTCTGAAGTTCAGCAACACCTTTGCTCTCCGATACCGTTCTTATAATAACGCCAAAGTTCTTGGGTTTAATACTTTCAATAATCTTCTTTAGACGATTACGTTCAGTATTACTCTTGATCTTTTTAGAGATGGAAATTACGTTAGAGAAAGGAACAAGTACAATATACCGGCCTGCAATAGAAAGATCAGAACTAAGCCTTGGGCCTTTAGTTGAGATCGGTTCTTTGGCAATCTGAACAGGTAAAACAAGATTTTTGCTTACTACTTCAGATATTTTACCGGCTTTGTTGATGTCGCCCTCTAACTTAAAATTATCCAATAATGTGCCGCTAACAGAGCCATTACGCTTAATTTTAGTGAGCTTTATTAAAGACTGGACTTGTGGACCAAGATCAAAGTAATGCAAGAATGCATCCTTTTCATAACCAACATCTACAAACGCGGCATTTAGTCCGGGCATAATTTTTTTAATGCGGCCTAAATATATATCGCCAACGGCGTAATTATTATTGATCTGTTCCTTATGAAGTTCTACAAGTTGTTTGTCTTCAACTAAAGCTATGGTCACTCCTAGCGGAGAGGAATCTATAATTAGTTCTTTTACCAAAAGCTACAGAATTAAAGGCTTTAAGCCTTATTAACACATGGACAAAAACACAAAAAATGCCCCTATCAAGTCCAGAGCAAAGCTTCAAACTTGTTAGGGCAAAACATTAAGAAAAACTATTTTTTCTTATGTCTGTTTTTTCTTAAGCGTTTTTTACGTTTGTGAGTAGCCATTTTATGTCTTTTTCTTTTTTTACCGCTTGGCATAACTTTTTAAATTTTAAATATTTTTATAAATCTGTTTATTAACTTTTACCTTTTAGTTCTACCACTTTTCCATCAATAAATTTGGAAAGTGTAGGGTTAGCTGCAAGTTTTTTGCTCTGTAAATAAGCATCAATTGCTTCAGCATTCTTACCTAAATTTTCATACGCCGTAGCGAGATAGAAATAAGCGTCTGGAGAGGGTTTAATTGCTATAATATCCTTGAAACGGACAATAGCTTTGTCAAACTGACCCGATTTAATTGCAAACGTACCCAGGCTCATATTCGCCTTAAGATTGTCCGGGTCTTTTTTAACTACATCAAGCAACATCGCAATACCCTTCATAGGCATTCCCATTCCATTTACTATTGTAATACCCAATCCTGTTTTTGCATCAACGTTTGCGGTATCTATACTCAATGCACTGGCATAAGCATTATTAGCCTTTTGCAAAAGTGATGGCAGTAATACAGTGTCCCGAGAATTGTCATAAGCTTTAGAAAATTGATCGCCCGCCGCAATCCAGTTCTTTAACGTCTTATCTGCATTAGCTACAATTTCGAGATACAATGCGCTGGGAATAGTTTGTTCAACGTCATCCCATTTTTGCGACAATGCTTTAGCCGCAACAGTTTTATCCTCGCCAGACGCGCCGCTATATGCCTGCTCCAGAGATGTAATCTCAGTAGCAATACCAGGGCTTAGGGAATTTTTTGCAGTTGCAGATACTTCTGTTAAATTGATTTCAGCGGCCTGTTCAGATGGCATTTGACCAGCAGTTGCAGGCCCGCCCTTGCCGTTCTCCTCTTTTGGCTTAACTAAACCTTTAATATCACGCGTAAACAAAAAGCCTACAAGCAATACTATTGCTCCTATACTTAAAATTTGTTTTGAACGGATAGAGTTTAGCATAATGTATTAAGCTTCTACGCTAACTTTTTTAGAATTGCTTTTTACTTTGTCTACAAACACTTTTGCAGGTTTAAAACTTGGAACGAAATGTTCCGGGATAATAATTGCTGTATTCTTAGATATATTTCTTGCAGTTTTTTGCGCTCTTTTTTTAACAACAAAACTTCCAAAACCTCTTACATAAACATTTTCTCCGCTAATCATACTAGTCTTGATTACTTTAAAAAATGCCTCAACTGTTTCCTGTACATCTACTTTTTCAATTCCTGTTTTCGTTGATATTTCTGAAATAATATCTGCCTTAGTCATATTTTATGTTATTTAAATTTAGTGTGTTTATTAGTTTTATAACTGTTTTGGGGTTGCAAAAGTATTGCTTTTTAATGAGATAGGAAAATAAAAGATGATTTATTTGTTCCGCCATGTATCAGGCTATTGCAAGTTTTATTTAAAACCAAAATATTAACGCCGTATTTTTGCTTTTATGAGTTTTCAGACGAAAATAATCAACTGGTATTTACATAATAAGAGAGCTTTGCCGTGGAGAAATACCAGAGACCCATATGTAATTTGGCTGTCAGAAATTATCCTTCAACAGACCAGGGTTGAACAGGGACTTCCGTACTTCAATATATTTTTAGAAAACTTTCCAACCGTCCAGCATTTTGCTCAAGCTTCAGAGTCTCATGTTTTAAAACTTTGGCAAGGTTTGGGGTACTATTCCAGGGGACGAAATATGCTGTTTACTGCCAGACAAGTCGTCGATAATCACCAGGGTATTTTTCCATTTAAATATGAGGAATTGGTCAGGTTAAAAGGAATCGGGGATTACACTGCCGCGGCAATTTCTTCATTTTCAACTGATGAAGAGCGGCCAGTAGTAGATGGCAATGTTTATAGAGTTTTATCAAGGTTTTTCGGAATTACTACAGCAATCAACAGCAGCGTTGGCAAGAAGGAGTTTTTAGCAATTGCGCATCAGTTAATAAAAGGACAAACGCCCTCTCTGTATAATCAGGCAATAATGGAATTTGGAGCACTACAATGTAAACCCAAGTCTCCGGACTGTAATGTCTGTCCGCTTCAGCTGGAATGTTATGCGAGGAAAAACAACATGGTCAATAATCTTCCGGTAAAAGAAAAAAAACTTAAGAAGCGCATTCGTTTTTTCAATTATTTCCTTTGTGTTGAGAAAAATTTGATTTTAATCCATCAACGTCATGAAGGCGATATCTGGCAGGGATTGGTTGATTTCCCAGTAATTGAGACTGGAAACTTTTATTCAGATAATTTTGAAAATTTCAGGTCTACTGTGCAATCAAGCTTTGGAATGGACGCTACGGCCACTCATTTATTGCAAAAAAAGCACCTGCTTACTCACCAAACTATATATGTTGAATTTTTTGCTTTAGATAATTATATCATTAACTTTAGTCAGAATGCAGATATAAAGTGGGTTTCGATGGAGGATTTTGAGCAGTTGCCTCAACCGAAAGTTATAGCCAATTTTATAGAAGCCTATTCTACTAACCAACTATAAACTAGAAGCATGTCAGGTATTAATAAAGTTATTCTAGTCGGGCACCTTGGAAAAGATCCGGAGGTACGGCATTTGGATGGAGGAGTTACTGTTGCCAGTTTCCCTTTGGCTACGTCAGAAACTTATAACAAGGATGGAAAAAGGGTTGAGCAAACCGAGTGGCACAATATTGTATTGTGGAGAGGACTTGCAGAAGTGGCATCTAAATATCTTCAAAAAGGAAAGTTAGTTTATATTGAAGGTAAGTTACGCACACGATCTTTTGAAGACAGAGAAAAAGTAAAGAAATATGTTACGGAGGTTGTCGCAGAAAACTTTACAATTTTGGGAAGGAAGAGTGATTTTGAACCTAGTCAGTCGACTGCAGAAAATACAACACCTAAAAGTGAAGGCGATTACTTGAATAATGACCCCTCGGGCGACTTGCCATTTTAATTGTTTACTACGTTTTTGATATAAAGTAAAAAGGCTCATTTTTAAAATGAGCCTTTTTACTTTATTCTACTGTCACTGATTTTGCCAGATTTCTTGGCTGATCTACGTTACAGCCCCTCATTACAGCGATATGATAGGATAGCAACTGGAGTGGAATAGTTGCCAGTAAAGGCAGAAATGCCTCACTTGCATCGGGTATTTCAATACAATAATCTGCCATCTTCCTAACATCTACATCTCCCTCTGTAACAATTGCCAGCACAACGCCTTTTCTTGCTTTAACTTCCTGAATATTGCTAATTACCTTTTCATAAGAAGAATTTTTTGTAGCAATTACAACGACTGGCATTTCCTCATCGATCAGCGCAATAGGTCCATGCTTCATTTCAGCTGCGGGATAGCCTTCAGCATGAATGTAGGAGATTTCTTTAAGCTTTAAAGCTCCTTCCAGCGCCACAGGAAATCCGCTGCCACGACCAAGAAACAGACAGTTTCTGGAGTCTTTAAATTTTGCTGCAATTTCTTTTATCAATGCATCCGATTTTAATGCTTTTTCTATTTTGGCCGGGATGTTGTCCAACTCAGTAAGCAGTTCCGCAAGCTTTGAATTAGTTACTGTGCCTTTTTGTTGTGCCAGATGAAAAGCGATTAATGTAAGTACTGTTACCTGAGCAGTAAACGCTTTTGTTGATGCAACTCCAATTTCTGGCCCGGCATGGGTATAAGCGCCTGCATGTGTTATTCTAGGGATTGAAGCCCCAACAACATTACAAATGCCAAATATTGTCGCGCCTTTTTCTTTAGCCATTTCAATAGCGGCCATAGTATCAGCTGTTTCACCAGACTGGGAGATAGCAATTACAACATCTTTCTCAGTGATGATCGGGTTCCTATACCTGAATTCAGAAGCATATTCAACTTCAACAGGTATGCGGGCGTACTCTTCTATTAAATATTCTCCAACCAATCCGGCATGCCATGACGTGCCACAGGCAACTATAATAATCCTTTCAACATTCTTTAATTTATGTGCGTATTCGCTAATACCGCCCAACTGTACGCGACCCTCATTAGGATATATCCTACCTCTCAGGCAATCTCTTACCGAACGCGGCTGCTCATAAATTTCCTTCAGCATGAAGTGTTCATAGCCGCCTTTCTCAAGCATTTCCAGCTTGAGGTTTAATTCTTGTACATATGGAGTTTGAACTACATTATCCAAACGTTTGATTAGCAAATCATCTCTCTTAATGAAAGCAATTTCATTGTCATTCAAATAGATAACATTTTTTGTGTACTCAACTATAGGTGTAGCATCTGAAGCTATAAAATATTCGCCTTCGCCAACACCAATAACCATCGGACTGCCTTTCCTGGCTGCAATAAGCTGATCAGGTTGATCTTCGTCCATCACCACAATTGCGTACGCACCACTCACCTCATGCAAAGAAAGCCTAACCGCCTCCAGGAGATCAACATTTTCACTTTTGTAAATCTCTTCAATCAAGTGTATCAATACCTCTGTATCAGTATCACTTTTAAATTCGTGACCCCTGCTTATTAATTCTTCCTTTATGGTTGCGTAGTTTTCAATTATCCCGTTATGGATAATGCTTAACTTGCCATTATTAGAGGTATGGGGATGGGAGTTTCTATCTGAAGGCGCACCATGGGTTGCCCAACGAGTATGTCCAATTCCTACACTACCTTTTAAATTCTTTCCTTCGGCAAATGCCTCAAGTTCAGATACCTTTCCGGCTTTCTTGTAAATGTTTAAATTATCATCGGAAATTAGCGCTATCCCGGCACTATCATATCCTCTGTATTCAAGCCGTTTCAGGCCTTTTATAATTAACGGCCAAGCTTCTCTATGACCAATGTAGCCAACTATTCCACACATGTATAAATGGGATTAAAAAATAAATCCTCCGAAATTAGTAATCTCGGAGGATATAAACGTAACGTTAATAACTTTATCTAGTTTACTTTTGTGTAATAGATATTTAGTTTAATTGCTTTATCACCTGTTGCAGGATTTACAGTCGATATAATAGAACGTGAAGAAGAGATAACCGTGGGTGACAATGAAGTTTGGTTAGATCCTGCTATCGATAAATAAGTTCCGTAATCTTCTGTGGTGCCATCAATAATTTCTTGCAAATAACTCGTTAAAATAAATATGTATCTTTTGTTTACAGAGTCATACCTTCCTATTACTAAACTATTATCGCCCACATACTTTTGATTCTCGATAGAATTCGTAGAGGGCGTATAATCTGTTAAATTAACACGCTGACCGGCAATATCATTTCTATATAGACTCAATTTCCTTGCTGGTGCAAAAGGGGCAATATCAGTGCCATTACTAATATTTACAACCAGTTCCGCACGATTAATCACAATCTTCGAATTGGAGTTAGTGCCCTTAACACTTGCAACAAAAGCTGCCAGATCTGGGAACGATAGTTTTGTTCTTAAACCAGTTAAACCCTGCAGATAAACATTATTGTATGGAACTGCCGGGCTGGGTGTTGTCAATTGAGTTTGTACAGGAGTGCCTGTATAATCATGCTTTATATTGGATGCAACAGGGCCCGTTGTTATAGATATTGGAAAACTGACGCTTACAGTATCTTTAGCTATTGAGTTGGTAACATCTTTTTTATAATATAACTGAAGGTTAGCATTCGAGCCGGCAAAATCAACCATAATTATACCGCCCTTACCAGTTGCAGTCGCTTTATCTACACTTACTTGTAAGCCTCTAAATATGGCAGAAAAGCGCGAGTTCTTGGCAAGTGTAACTGAATCCAGATTAAGTATGTTGTTTTGGATAAAACTATTGTCCAATTTTATCCTTATTTCTGGCACAATTAATCTAGCTGTATCAGGCTTACCTACAACTATGTCGTTAACCTTAACCGGTGTATTAGGACTAATCTTCCCTTTAAATGTACCAAGTACTGGTGTCTCAACAGCAAACTCTCTATTGCTTTGAAAATCATTTTGCAAAGTAATGTCTTGTTTTAATTGTTGAACTTTAAAGCTATAAATAGAAGTTGTAGTATCACCGTAAAATTCGTTATAAACCGAGTTCGTAACGTTATCAATGGGTCTTTGATAAGGCAGTACCAACACAGCAGAGTCAATTACGGGATTTTTACCGAAACTAATGCCGGCAACCTGCAATGAAACTGCCATAGATAATGCAGCCTCAGTATCACCAAATGTAGGATCGTCATTGATATATCCCAACGCGTGTCCTGTTAAACCTAAAGTACTCGTTGCCTCATCTTTCTCGGTAACCGTTTTAACCGTTAGCGTATTGTTTAGGGTTCCTTTGACTGCAAGGGTTGGATCTAACTCAAAACCAATTGTATTTGGGTCTTTACAAGACGACAAAAGAAAAAGACCTATCAACAGGGTCAATAAGTCTAGTTTTATAAATTTCATATATAAGTACCTGTGTTTATGCTATTGAAACCAATTCTTCGCTTGAAATCTCTTCGTATAACGAATAGAAGTTGTCGAAATTTTCGGTTAAATTAAAAGCTAAAGTTGGTTTATTGGAATCTTTAACAAATTTTAACACATCAGAATTGATCTTTTCATCAGCTAAAACTACTGCATCTGAGTAAGTTATGGCGCCAATGTGCAATGCACTACAGTCAGCTTTTTCAAACACCTTAGTATCTTCAATTGTCATTGAGCTCATTACTGCTTTTTTATAAAGGTCAGTATTTAAGGTCTCGGTAAAACAATCTTCATATACAGAATATACTACTTTTGAATTTTTGAAAGTAGGGTCGTTTTTATAAGTCGTCTTAATATAAGCAGGAACCAATGCAGTCATCCAGCCATGGCAATGAACGATGTCTGGCGACCAGCCTAATTTCTTAACAGTCTCCAGGGCACCTTTGCAGAAAAAGATAGTTCTCTCGTCGTTATCAGCGTAGAACTTATTCTCTTTATCCCTAAACACATATTTGCGCTGGAAATAATCTTCATTATCCAGGAAATATACTTGCATGCGGGCGGCAGGAATAGAAGCAACTTTAATGATTAACGGGTTATCGTTATCGTCAATTATGATGTTCATACCAGAAAGGCGGATCACCTCATGTAATCTGTTCCTTCTCTCGTTGATGTTTCCAAATCTTGGCATCAAAATACGGATCTCAAATCCTTTATCCTGCATTGCCTGTGGTAACTGACGGGTAATTTCTGAAATCTTTGTGAGTTCAAGGAAAGGCGACATCTCGTGTGTAACAATCAGTAGCTTCGTTTTTGCCATCTCCATATTCGTAAATAAAAATTTATGTTAAAGAAAAGATTATCAAGGGGCAAAGGTAAGCAAAATAATAACATTTATCAATATAATACGCAAGATGTTTTGTTGGGAATGTATAAATAACCAACTTTACCCCTTGAAATTTTATAAGCTGGTTTGAAAGTTATAAATACTATTGCAGCGTTAAAAGCGTTGCTAAGTCCAATTAAATTGGCTCATCAAAAAATCGCCCTCGTACCCACAATGGGCGCGCTGCATAAAGGCCATGTTTCTCTTATAGATATAGCAAAACATCATGCCGACGTAATAGTCTGCAGTATTTTTGTTAATCCAACGCAATTTACCGATCCTAAGGACCTCGAGAAATATCCAAGGCCACTAGCGCATGATATAGAAATGTTAAGATCCGCTGGTTGCGACCTGGTTTTTATGCCTTCTGTTAAAGAAATGTATCCTGAACCAGAGAATTGGCATATAGATCTTGGTCCTGCCGAGTTTTTATTGGAAGGTGAATTCCGTAAAGGTCACTATCAGGGCGTCACCCAAATTGTAAAAAAACTGTTTGATGCAGTAGAACCAGATGTTGCTTTCTTCGGACAAAAAGATTTCCAGCAGGTGCTGATGATCCGCAATATGGTAAGCCAGTTTAGCATGCCTGTAGAGTTGATCTCTTGTCCGATAATCAGAGAAGAAGACGGACTGGCCATGAGTTCAAGAAATATACATTTGACACCTGCCGACCGCCAGCGTGCGCTTGTACTTTACAAGGCGTTAACTTATGTAAAAGATCACTTTGCAACCTACAGCCTTCCAGAACTGCTAGAAAAAGCAAAGGAAATTATACAATCTGCGCCCGGCGTTGAGCTTGATTATTTTACCATTGCCAATCAAGAAACCTTGTTACCTGCCTCTGATAACCAAGAAGCAAACCTGGTCGCCCTGGTGGCTGCCAAGGTTGGCCAAACCCGCTTAATTGATAATGTCCTACTTTTTTAAGTAACTTTGCGCTATGATTATCGAGATATTAAAATCGAAGATACACCGTGTTAAAGTAACACAGGCAGAACTTAATTACGTAGGCAGTATTACCATTGATGAAGATCTAATGGATGCAGCACAAATTATTGCAAACGAGAAAGTACAGATCGTAAACAACAATAATGGTGAGCGTTTCGAAACCTATGTGATTAAAGGTGAGAGAGGTACAGGAACAGTTTGTTTAAATGGTGCAACAGCCCGTAAGGTTCAGGTAGGTGATATTTTAATCATTATGTCGTACGGTTCACTTCCAATAGAAGAGGCTAAAAACTACCATCCTATATTAGTTTTCCCAGATGACAATAATCACCTGCTCAAATAAACAAACCTTCTAATAATAATTTACTATGCAACCATAGTAAATTCCTTCAGATTAGTTAAATTTGGCTTAACTTATTATTTCACTAATAAAATTATGCTATTTCAATTAACCGAAGAACAATTGATGATCCAGCAGGCTGCAAGGGATTTCGCTCAGAATGAACTTAAGCCAGGGGTAATCGAAAGAGATGAGCACCAAAAATTTCCTGCAGAACAAGTAAAAAAACTCGGTGAACTGGGGTTTTTGGGAATGATGGTGTCTGAGAAGTACCATGGTAGCGGTATGGACGCCCTCTCGTATGTTCTGGTTATGGAAGAGCTTTCAAAAATTGATGCTTCTGCCTCTGTTGTAGTATCGGTTAATAACTCTTTAGTATGTTACGGATTAGAGGCATACGGTACTGAAGCCCAGAAAGAGAAATACCTAAAGCCACTGGCATCCGGACAGCAGATTGGCGCGTTCTGTCTATCAGAACCTGAAGCAGGCTCTGATGCCACTTCTCAGCATACCACAGCAGAAGATAAAGGCGATTACTATTTACTCAACGGTACAAAAAACTGGATCACTAATGGTAGTACGGCGTCAACTTATTTGGTAATAGCACAGACCGACCGCTCTTTAAAACACCGTGGCATAAATGCTTTTATAGTTGAAAAGGGTATGAAAGGCTTTACCATTGGTCCGAAAGAAAACAAAATGGGCATACGCGGTTCAGACACCCACTCCTTAATGTTTAATGATGTAAAAGTTCCTAAAGAAAACAGGATAGGTAATGAGGGTTTTGGATTTAAGTTTGCCATGAAAACGTTAGAAGGTGGTCGCATCGGCATTGCCGCACAAGCGTTAGGCATAGCTGCAGGTGCTTATGAGCTGGCCTTGGCTTATTCCAAGGAGCGTAAGTCTTTTGGTAAACCTATTTCAGATCACCAGGCAATTTCATTTAAACTGGCAGACATGGCTACTAATATTGAAGCCGCAAGATTACTGGTGTACAAAGCTGCATGGTTAAAAGATCAAGGTCAACCTTATACATTAGCCGGCTCAATGGCTAAACTTTACGCCTCAAAAGTGGCTATGGATGTTACTATTGAAGCTGTACAAATCCACGGTGGCTACGGCTTTGTTAAAGAATACCACGTAGAACGATTCATGCGCGACGCAAAAATCACGCAAATTTATGAAGGAACATCTGAAATCCAGAAACTGGTTATTTCCAGAGACATCTTGAAATAGTGGGTTAATAACCACTCGTCAGCTCGAGGATGCGAGAGATCTCTTGTTTCAGCTACTTCAAGAGATCTCTCGTATCCTCAAGATGACAATTCAGTTGTATAACTAATCTTTGGTACCAAATAAGCTACCCAATACCGCTTTTAATAAAGCAATAACAATGGCCAGCAGTGCTGATGCGAAAAACCCTGAGGTACTAAACCCGTCCATCGCGTTAGCAACTAACATGACCATTAGAACGGTGATCACGAAAGACATCAGGCCTAAGGTTAAGAAGTTAATTGGAAAGGTGAGTAGCCTTAAAATGAAACCAATAGTAGCATTGGCCAAAGCAATCAACAGTGCAGCTAATATCGCGGTGCCGTAACCCTCAATGGCGACTCCGGGTACTAATTTGGCGCCTAGGAATACTGCTAGTCCCATTAATAATATTTCTATAATCAATTTCATATTGTTTAATTTAGTGGAATGGCTAAGTGTCTTGCTAAGGTATCAGTAATAATTTTATCAGTGAGTATTCTGGGGTGTTCATCATCAAATAATAAGCCACTCTCCATTGGTTTTTCTGCAGACAGTTCGTCAATAATAATTGGAAACATTGACCAGCCTGGCTTATTGGCACTTAGAGATCTCAAAAATACAGATTCACTTTACCGCGAACTGATTGCCGTATTGCAAACACCTTCTGAAACAGATACTATTTTAAGAGAAGAACTCATTGAAGGCGACTATTTGATAACAGACAGCAACGTAGTGTTCAAACCTGCAAAGCCATTTGTTAAATGCAGAGAATACCTTGTTATTACTCACATCAACGCTAAGTTCGGCGATGCCGAAAGTATTGCGACAAGCAGCCTCAGTACCGGGGTTAAACCTAGGGAAAAGCACCTAATTAGATAAAGCATCACATTTCAATTAGTAAAACCAATGGATCCAAAATAGCCGAATTAACAGCACGAGTTAAACAGTTTCTATACAATCTTTAAACAATTGTTATACAATGCTTATACAATCAAATATTGTTTAAATGATGTTTTATGAAAGTTTAAAAACATTTTCATATTTGTTTTGTTATATAACTGATCTAGTTTAAGTCAGTATGGGAAAAGCATTAAATGGAATAAATGGGCCTATTTCCGGCAAAGTAGGAAGCGCAGTGTTTTACATTGTAAATGGAGAAACTTACGTACGCTCTGTTCCTGAAAAAAGAAGCGGTAAAAAAACGAAGAAAGAGAAGTCTAACACTAGTGGTTTCGCTAAAGTGCAACACTTTATGAAACCAATAAAATCATATCTAAAGATCGGTTATAAAGGGTATGGTTCAAAAACCGGTGGTTATAAAGGGGCAGTGTCTTATGCGCTGCAAAATGCTATAGAGGGTGAATATCCAAATCAATTTGTTAATCCGGAGAAAGTAAGGGTTAGCGGCGGCGAGTTACATTTTCCAGCTGATGCTGAGGTGACTTTAGGCGCAGATGATCAGCTTAAATTTACTTGGAGCCAGGAAGTTGGCGAGAATGGAAATGCTTACGACCAGGTTTTTATGGTAGCCTATTCACCTGTAGATAATGCGTATGAACATGGCCAGCGAGTAGGGCAGCCTACTGGTGCATTTAGAATAAGCGGAACTGACAGTTTGCCGCTAACTCGTGATAAGGAAGCTGTAGAATATTGTGTATATATGGGTTTTGTGGCCAGAGACCGCTCGAGTCAGGCACATAGTAAGTACATGGGAAAATTTGTAGTGCCTGCTAAATAACACCTATTTGAACATCGCTTTCAGGTAATTATTAAGCTGCCTCGGCGTCATTTCTGCACTGCTTTTTGCTGAGTAAAGTATTTGATGATTTTGATCAGTCAACAAGATAAGCATGTCATTTTTGGTTTGGTAGGCGTTATTAACCTCTTGCGCGCCAAGAATAAGTTTTGTGTTAACTATGGGGCTTTTTTCTAATAATTTCAGTGCTTGTTCGGGCGGTAGGTTATTTACTACCAAAACTTGAAGTTTATCAGGGTTTTTGTATGTCTCAAATACCTCATTTAGCTGACTATAAACATTGGCTCCGGATGCATTGTAGACGGATGACCAGAAGAACATTAAAATTGCCTTACCCCTAAGCTTTTCCTCGCTGATATATTTATTTAAAGGTTTAACATCAAAAATTTGTCCTTCTACCAATTTAGGGTTCTCCGGTTGCACCATAAGTTTAGTCATTGAATCTCTTTGTGCTTGCACTTTCATATCTATTTTAAAAATAACATGCTTGAAATCTGAAAATTTATTCAGTTTCCTTACAGACATCATGTATTCAAAACTTCTCAGCTTAGCCTTTACCTCTGCGGGGGGTAGAAAATTACCTTCCTCATCATAAACGTTTTCATCAGTTAATTTAGAGTAACCTAACCTGTTGATTAGTTCGCTCCCCTTCATAATCGATGTGGTTGATCTTACAGTTGTCTTTTCAGGAGTTTGGCATACTGCGAGGGTAGTAATAAACAAAGAAGGCAATAACAAATGAAATTTCATAGTATGTATGGATGCTAATGTTTTCGAAGATAAATAAGGGATCGGGATTTTGGTTTTTAAATTATAAATTTATTTCTTACATTTGCACAATAATAGTGGGCAAGAGGGGGCAGATGTCCCCTCTTTTCTGTTATTGTCGAATTGGTTATGCAGATAGAAAAAAGAGTTACAGAGTTAGTTGAGGAGAAGATTTCTGACAGGCCCGAGCTGTTTTTAGTGGAGGTAAGAATGTTGCCTAATAATAAACTGATTATCCATGTAGACGGTGATGAAGGCATAAACATTCAGGACTGTGCAGCTATAAGCAAACATGTAGGTTTTCATTTGGAAGAAGAAAACACCATTGAAAAGGCTTATAATTTAGAGGTGTCATCGCCCGGTGTTGGTGAGCCCCTCAGACTAAAAAGACAATACGATAAAAATGTTGGCAGAGAGGTAGGCATTAAGTTGGCCAGCGGCGAACAGAAAGAAGGCAAATTACTTTCGGTAACTGATGCGGGAATAGTGATAGAGGCAAAAGTAAAAGAAAAAGGCAAGAAGGTGCAGCTGGCAGAAACCAGTTTAAGCTTTAGTGATATAACAGAAACAAAGGTTTTAATTTCATTTAAATAAGAATGAGCAATATTAATTTAATCGATTCATTTCAGGAGTTTAAGGACTTCAAGAACATCGACCGTCCGACGGTGATTAGTGTATTGGAAGAAGTTTTTCGTAGCATGCTGCGTAAAAAATATGGTACCGATGAGAATTGTGATGTGATTGTGAACCCTGACAATGGGGATTTGGAAATCTGGCGCACAAGAAAGGTAATGGAAGATGGTTTCTCTGAAGATGATGACCTCGAGATTGAACTTGCTGAAGTAAAGCAACTAGATCCGGATATGGAAGTTGGCGATGATTACATTGAGCAGATTACCCTGGAGAGTTTTGGAAGAAGAGCAATTTTAGCTGCACGTCAGACTTTGGTATCTAAAGTTTTGGAGTTAGAGAAGGATGAAATCTTCAAAAAATACAAAGACAGGGTTGGTGAGATTGTAACGGGTGAGGTTTACCAGGTTTGGAAGAAAGAAACTTTGGTATTGGATGATGAGGGCAATGAACTGATGATGCCTAAAACGGAACAGATCCCTGCTGATTATTTTAAGAAAGGTGACGGGGTACGTGCTGTTATTCTTAAGGTTGATATGGTGAACAGTACCCCTAAAATCATCATTTCCAGAATTGCTCCTGAGTTTTTACAACGTTTATTTGAAATTGAAGTTCCTGAGATTTTTGATGGTTTAATTACCATCAAGAAGATTGTTCGTGAACCGGGTGAAAGAGCAAAAGTTGCTGTTGAATCCTATGATGACAGAATTGATCCGGTAGGAGCATGTGTTGGTATGAAAGGTTCACGTATCCATGGTATCGTTAGAGAGCTTAAAAATGAGAACATTGACGTGATTAATTTCACTCAAAATGTCTCACTATATATTACAAGGGCGCTTAGTCCGGCCAAGATCACTTCAATTAAATTGGATGATGAAACCAAACATGCTGCGGTTTATTTGAAGCCTGATCAGGTGTCATTAGCCATAGGTCGCGGTGGCCACAACATCAAATTGGCAGGTAAATTGACAGGATATGAAATCGACGTTTACCGTGAAGCAGGAGAAGAAGATGAGGATGTGGATATTGAAGAATTCTCAGATGAAATCGATAGCTGGATCATCGATGAGCTTAAGGCAATCGGTTGTGACACTGCAAAAAGTGTATTAGCGCTATCTGTAGATGAGTTGGTTAAACGTACCGATTTAGAGGAAGAAACAATAAAAGAAGTGATGAGTATTTTAAAATCAGAGTTCGATTAACACAAAATCTGGCTGTTTACGCATAAAATAAACAAGAATAAACGTTACTTTTGTATAAGAATTAAAGAAAAAATAGGATAATCAATGTCAGACGACAAACCAATAATTTTATTCAAAGCAGTTAAGGAACTTAACGTAGGTATAGCTACGGCCGTTGACTTTCTGGAAAAGAAAGGCTTTTCTGTGGAGAATAAACCCACTACCAAACTCTCTCGCGATATGTATAACGCGCTGTTGAAAGAGTTTCAGGGCGATAAGATCGTTAAAGAAGAAGCCAATCAGATCGTTATTGGTAAAATTCGTCGTGATGAGCCTGAGGTAACTGAAAAAGTTGCTGAAGCACCTAGAAAAAATGTTGAATTCGAGAATGAAGGTATATTAATTAAAAACCTTAATTCTTATGCTCCTCCTGTTGAGAGGACAAGAGAGGAGGCCCCTGCTAAACCGGTTGCCCCTCCTGCACCAGCGCCAGTTCAAGAGGCAAAAGCTGAAGAAGGCTCTTTGCCTGGTGTGAAGGTCATTGGTAAAATTAACCTTGACGATTTAAATTCAAAATCCCGTCAGGCTAAGAAAGAAGAAGAAGTTCCGGCTCCTGAACCTACACCTGCCCCAGCTCCGGTAGCTCCTGTAGCACAACAAATAACTGCTGAGCCGACTAAGGAAGATAAGCCTGCTGTGGTTGCAGAAACGAAAGTTGAAGCAGTTGCGGAAGTTAAGCCAGTTGCTGAAGTAAAACCTGCAGAGGACAATAAGCCAGTTGAAGCACCTGAAGCTGTTACAGTTCCAGTTGTTGCTCCTGTAGAACAACAAAAGCCAATAGAGAAGCCAGAGGACGATGTTATCAAAGCGCGCTCTGTGAAATTATCCGGACCAAATATTATTGGCAAGATTACGTTACCTGTAACTCCTGACCGCAAATCTCAACCTGTGGCATCATCTGCAGACAGTGCTGATGCGAAGAGAAAACGTAAACGTAAAAAGACACCTGGACAACCAGGTCAGGGAATTGGTCAGCAAGCCCCGGCTGGTCAGCAAGGTGGACAGGGAGGTCAAACTCCAGCGAGACCAGCGGCACCTATCGGCAACAGACCAGATTTCCGTAACAATACAAACAATACTGCTAACAGGCCTAATTTTAGGAACAGCAAACCAGGAGCTCCTTCTGGTGGCCCTAAAGAGGAACCTACAGAGAAAGAAATACAAGATCAGATTAAAGCTACACTTGCACGTTTAAGTGGAGCCGGTAAATCTGGTAAGTTTGCTCAGCGCGCTAAGTTACGTCGTCAGAAACGTGATGATGTAGCGCTATCTGCTGATGAGGCAGCAATGGAGCAAGAGTTACAGTCTAAAGTGTTGAAGGTAACTGAATTTGTTACTGCAAACGAATTGGCTACCATGATGGATGAGCCTGTTACCAAAATCATTGCAACTTGCATGAGTTTGGGTATGTTCGTTTCCATTAACCAAAGGTTGGATGCTGAAACACTAACAATTGTTGCTGATGAGTTCGGTTACGAGATTCAGTTCGTTAAACCGGATGATGAAAGTGATGTACTGATTGAAGAGGAAGATACTGAAGAAGATTTATTGCCAAGGGCTCCAGTTGTGACCATTATGGGTCACGTGGATCATGGTAAGACTTCATTACTGGATTATATCCGTAAAGCGAATGTGGTTGCGGGTGAGGCTGGGGGTATTACCCAGCACATTGGTGCTTATATGGTAACTACACCTACAGGTAAGAAAGTAACCTTCCTGGATACACCAGGTCACGAAGCATTTACTGCGATGCGTGCCAGGGGTGCCAAGGTAGCGGATATTGCCATTATTGTTGTTGCAGCGGATGATGCGGTGATGCCTCAAACAAAAGAGGCTATCAATCATGCTCAGGCAGCTGGTGTGCCATTGGTATTTGCATTTACTAAGATTGATAAACCAGGTGCTAACTCTGAGAAAATTAGAGAGCAACTGTCTACCATGAATATATTGGTTGAAGACTGGGGAGGTAACTTCCAGTCGCAGGAAATTTCAGGTAAGAGTGGTTTAAACGTGGATCTATTGTTAGAAAAAGTATTGCTTGAAGCAGAGTTGTTAGACTTAAAAGCTAATCCTAACAAACGTGCAACAGGTAGTGTAATAGAGGCTACGTTAGATAAAGGACGCGGTATTGTAACTACTGTTTTGGTGCAGGCAGGTACATTGAAAATTGGAGATCCTATTTTAGCGGGCAGTTATAGCGGACGTGTTAAAGCGTTGTTTAATGAGCGAGGACAAAAGGTTGATAAAGCTGGTCCGTCTGTTCCGGTACAGGTACTGGGTATGCAGGGAGCGCCAACTGCGGGTGACCGTTTCAATGCTGTTGAAAGTGAAGTTGAAGCAAGAGAGATTGCGAATAAACGTTTACAGTTAATGCGTGAGCAGGGTCTTCGTACTCAGAAACACATTACCTTGGATGAGATTGGCCGTCGTTTAGCTATCGGTAACTTTAAAGAACTAAACTTAATTGTTAAGGGTGACGTGGATGGTTCAATTGAGGCATTATCTGACTCATTATTGAAATTATCTACTCCAGAAATACAAATCAATATTATTGGTAAGGCAGTTGGTCAGATCTCTGAATCTGATGTATTGCTGGCATCAGCTTCTGATGCGATCATTATTGGTTTCCAGGTTCGTCCTTCACCGGGTGCTCGTAAATTAGCTGAGGCAGAGCAGATCGATATTCGTTTATATTCTATTATCTATGATGCAATTAACGAGATCAAGGCTGCGATGGAAGGTATGCTTGCTCCTGAGTTTGAAGAGAAGATTACTGCGAACGTGGAGATTAGAGATACGTTTAAAATCACGAAGGTGGGTACTATTGCAGGATGTATGGTACTTGATGGAACGATTACCCGTAACAGTAAAATCCGTATTGTTAGAGATGGTGTAGTAGTTTACACTGGAGAGCTTGCTTCATTGAAACGTTATAAAGATGATGTGAAAGAAGTTTCAAGAGGTTACGAGTGCGGATTGAATATTCATAACTTCAATAATATTGAGGTTGGTGATATCGTTGAAGCATACGAGCAAGTAGAAGTTAAGAGAAAATTGTAAGTATAGAAAAGTGATTTAAAGGCTGCCTGATATTTTATTAGGCAGCCTTTTTTTATTAATATGGGTTTAAAAAGAAGGGTTAAGGATTTCTTAAAAAGAAGGAGAGAGATAGTAGATGGCCTACGTATCATTAATCTGTATGATACTGATTTCAAATTCAACGTTTGTATTTCTTACTTAACAGGACCTTTTATACAGCCTAACCATTTTAAACACCAGAACTTTGTTACCTCTCATATTGTTGCCGAAACTTTTAGAGACCTTGGTTATAACGTAGATGTCTACGATTACCAGGCAAGCATGGATATTCAATATGATACTTATAACGTCATATTCGGGATTGGAGATAATTTTGAACGTTCTTTTTATAGCGCGGACAGGAGTATTCCGAGAATTCACCTTATTACAGGTACACATCAGGAATTGCATAATACGAATGGGCTTCAAAGTGTAAAGGACTTTTATGAATTGTCAGGTGTTTGGTTAAGTGATGAAACTAACATTATGACTGAAAATCATTATTATGCCATGTATGAGGCTGACTTAGGGTTGATAATGGCTGAAGGGTTTGTATTTGAAAACTGCAAGTCAATCTTTAAAAATAAGCTCTACACCCTAAATAATAATATTCTCGGCACTTTTTCCAGATTTGCTAATAAAAGTAGGCGAACACGCAACTTCCTGTTTTTAAGTGGTGGAAAGCAGATAACGAAGGGACTTTCTTTGGTCTTGGAACTGGCAAGAAACCGTGTCGATATCAACTTTTATATTGTTGTTCCTAGATTAAATAGTGTATTAGAGGAGTATTATGCTGACGTTTTTAAGCAAGGAAATGTCTATTTGCATAAGGACCTGAGGATGGATTCCCCGGAGATGAAAGAAATTATAGAGGAGTGCAGTTACGTGCTTACACCTAGTTACGTAGATGGATTGCCAGGTGGAACAATAGAACCCATGTCTGCAGGATTACTTCCTCTTGTTAGTAAATACTGTGGTTTTGGTGTGGCTGAGTTTATATTTCAATTTGAAGAGATGTCAGTAGGTTCTATCAGTGAAGCTGTAGATCAGGTTTTGAGTTTTGATGATGAAACCTATTTTAACTTAAGCCACTCTACAAAAGAATATGCAATTAAGAATTTTGGAAAGACAAACGTTAAAAGGCAATTGAAGTCAATTCTGAAAACCGAACTGCCAAGGCGTATTTAGTGTTTACAATTTTGATCTCAGCAGGTTGCAACAAATCAATAATTAATGGGCGCTATCGGACAGAATTTTGTAAGAATGTTTACATAATACGTGTGCATAAAGTTTGGACACCGTTCTTGAATTAAATATCTTTGAAAATATCATCTTAGGCAATCTGTGTTTGGCAAGAATCTGATTTTTATATGTTTACTTTTCTTAGGATTTTGCGCTTATAGTCAGCAAGAGTTACCTGCATGCGGCACATTTTCCAATTTTTACAGCAAGCCGTCAATAGATATCACCACTTTCGGTGCTAGTACAGTACAAGGCATTCCTGCACCACTAAATTTTCAGACGCCCCTGCAATTATTTCTCGGTAATTGCTATGGTAAAATTCCGGTTAACATTGAAAATCTGGGAGTGGCGGGCGAGACCACCACTCAAGGTTTGGCGAGATTTGATGCTGTAATCGCCGACAAAAAGGGATTCTTATTGATTCTGATGGGGGCCAATGATGTAATACAATTAGCAAATGGAACTGCTAATATCAATACAACGGTTAGCAATATGAGGACTATGATCCAACGGGCGAAAGCAAATGATTTGGATGTTATCCTCGGTACATTACAATACTTTGTAGAGATTTCCGGGAGAACGCCGGAAGCTTTATTGTCACAAAGAAGGAATAGATTTATTACGCTAGTTAACAATGCGTACAAGACACTTGCCAGACAAGAGAACATCAGGGTTGCAGATATCAATTCGGTTATAGGAAAAAACAAGCAGCTTTATTCAGATGGAATCCACCCGAATGCCAGGGGCTATGAGATTATAGGTCTGGTTTGGTTCGATGCCATTAATCAGGAAATCGCATTGTACTTTCAGATGTCCAGTATTTTGCAGAGTGCACCTAATCCTGCTAATGATAGTACCAAGCTTCGTTTTAATCTTTCTGGAGCGTCGCGCGTGAAAGTCACTCTTTATAATTCAGCCGGGCAAAGGGTGGCGGTGATTTTTGATGACTACAGGAATGCAGGTTACCATGAAGAAGATATAGCTACAACGCAGTACGCAGCAGGAATTTATCTGTTGTACTATGAAACCGCAGATTTGAAGACCTCGAAAAAGCTTGTTATCTATCACTAATATTTTATGAAGGGCGAGCAGAAAAATTTTGATTTTGTAGATACAATCAGGTGCTTATCCATGATGGGAATTGTATTTGAGCATACAGAGATTTTTGGTGCGGCTAACTATGCCTCGATTTACACAAGTTTTGCTCAGGCATCAGTAATGCAGTTTTTCAAGTTTGTAACCATTGCTTTTTTTCTCATTGCGGGTTTCCTGATCAATCATAAATTTGTTGACTATACTGCTTTTCAATACTTGAAAAACAGATTCAAGAGCACAGTCGGCCCGTGGGCATTTTGGCTTAATATGTTTATTCTGATTAATATATTAGGGCTGCTTTATGTGGCATACTTTAAGTACAATGGTGAGCGCCATATGCCTTCTCCTTTCATGAAATATTTGGGAGATGAATATTACAATGTTATTTTTAATACCAGCTTTTGGTTTATTCCAAACTTTTTGATCTGTATAGCAATTTTACTTGCTTTTAAAAAGTATATCTATAGCTTAAGATTTGGATTGATACTCGGGCTAGCTACTTTATTCTACAGTATTAATCTTTACTATGGATGGATACGGACACAACATACAACTGCATTATTTGGCTTTGTTTTTTTCTTGTGGTTGGGTGCATATATGAATAGATATATTGATTTGTTATTTAATTTCATTAAGAAAATTTCATACTTTATCCTAGTTGCCATAACCGCCGGTGTATTTGTGCTATCCAACCTGGAAATTATTTATCTTAAATCAATTGGGATTGAGGATGCATACAATACGCTAAGGATTACTAATATATTGTACTCACTTTCATTCTTTTTAATTTTATTGAAGATTGGATCCATTAACAATATTAACCGAATTTTTAAGCCGCGGCAGACTACCTACGGCATTTATCTTATGCATCAAATAATTATTCTCAAGGTACTTTCAGAGATTTTTAGACCATTTCATCTTCAAGTTAGTACTATGACACTTTTCGAAGCTATCTTATATAGCTTTGCAAGATTTATTTTAACGTACGTCATTGCCTACCTAATTGTTAACCTAATACTGAAAACGAAATTTCGATGGTCTATTGGAGCCTAATGTTAGATAATATGGCCTAATGATTTAAACACCGGTCTCCAAAAATCTAAATTTCTGTCCCAGGCATGGCATCCGAAAGGCAGCTCTCCGTTAGTTAATGAAAATGAGTATTGCAAATTACTTTCCATTGAAAAGTGAAGCGCTATTTTATAGTTAGGTATGTTGATCAGCTTTTTAAACCTGTTCACCTCGATGCCCCAAAACACATCTTCACCGAAGTAATGCTCAGGTCTGCTGTTGTAATAGTCGATAAGGGTCTTTTTGTCATGGCAAACCTTGAGAAATTTATCGACTTTTCTAAGTGACAGCCCTCCGTTACCAACTTTGTTTTCAAGTTGTATTTCAGTGGGTAAATCGGTGCCAGGCTGCTTTAAGTTGAAGCGGATATTCATATACTGTAGAAACTGCATTTTCGTCTTCTTCACTATATCCGGATAATCTGCATGACGAACCCATGGTGCACCAATATAATCGTAGCCTTCTTTACACCAATAGTTGAGTTCATCTTTAAAGACAAAGGCATCGGGCTGGTAGATCAGCATATATTCAAAAGTCAGAAATTGATCATAGAATGAAGCAGAACGCATCAGGGCATTGTAGCCTGCAGGATCAGCAAAGTACTCATCTGAAAAACTTATAACGTCGTCAAAATTATATGTATAGTTTTCCAATGTCAGGTGATCAGGCTTGATCGCGATTATTTTATAATTAGACAATACGTTAAAGCATTGTTTAATAGATAAATCTTCAAGTAACGATAGCCGCTGCTTGTATATAGGGATGATAATTACGGCATCAGTGTTCATTCTCGAAAAGTTAATAATTACTAAAATTTACTTTTAAGCCAACGTTTGAATCTACGACGTAGCAGGTTGTGTTTCTTCCAGCGTAGTTCTAAACTGAATTCCCTGTTTAGAATGTCGTAATCAGCTTGTTTTTCTGGTAGGATGAACTTAGGA
Organism: Bacteroidota bacterium; assembly: GCA_040385565.1. Taxonomy (GTDB): domain Bacteria; phylum Bacteroidota; class Bacteroidia; order Sphingobacteriales; family Sphingobacteriaceae; genus Pedobacter. Next base: position 44,025 of record JAZKHD010000013.1, read on the forward strand.
TAAATGATATGGTGCATGTCCTCAAGTTCGATGTTATCATAAATATTTTGATCTGTATGCGTATGGGTCGCATCTGATCTATACCCTATATTTTTGATGAGGCTTACGTTTGGATTTATAGATAAGCCATAGTGAAGATAATTTATTATTGTTAATTGAAAATCCCAGGTATCTATTTTTCCAGCTTTTAAGGCATTGAAAGTATCTACCCAAGAATCAACTATAAACCTATCATTAAAGATCTTACTGAACTGAACTCTTATTTCCTCTTTGTTATAATTCTTGAGGTCTTTATCATAATCTTTCCAAACCCGTCTCCAACTAGCCCATCCCCAGACACCTGTGCTGCTTGAAAAGAAGATAGAACCGTCGCCCCATTTCGTACCTAGTTGCAAATTACTTCCTGTAATGTGTCGTATTCTGGTGTCGTAGCGGAACTTTTCTAACAGTTCGTCACAATAGCTAAAAAAAGATGGAGCAGGAAAGCAATCGTCCTCCAATATTATTCCTTCCTCTTCATTTTCGAAAAACCAATCTATTGCTGATGACACCGCCTCTTTGCATCCTAGATTGGTTGTTCTGAATAATGTTTTTACGGTACAGGGCCAATCAACTTTATTTAATAACTGCCGGGCTTCATCGCATAACACTTCTTCGCCTGGCTTATCATTCCTTGGACCGTCAGCTGCAAGGTAAAGTTTTGCGGGGCGGGAATCCCTGATGCGTTGGAAGACCTGGTCTGACAAATCCGGCCGGTTGAATATTAATAATAGTACAGGAGACTTTGTATGGTAGTTTTTCATTTCAATTTCTAAGAATATTGCCTATAAACGTCTAATGTTTTCGTGATGCATTTATCCATGGTAAATTCTTGAAGTCGCAACTTCCCTTTAATCACAAGATTTCTGAGCAGGGTTTGATTATGTATAGCCTTATCAATAGCCATAAATATACTTTGTTTGTTTAACGGGTCAAAATATCCGACTGCCTCACCTCCAATTTCCCTGAAGCAAGGGTTATCTGCCGCCAGTACCGGGCAGCCATTCTCAAAAGCCTCTAAAATTGGCAAGCCAAATCCCTCATATAATGAAGGATAAATAAAAAGAATAGCGTTTTGATAAAGCAAGCTTAGTTGCTCATCTGAAGCATTAATTTGGAGAATGTTATTTGTGATGTGATGGTAAGAAATTTTCTTCTCTTCTTCATCAGAGAATGATCCACCGCCCGCGCAGATTAGGATAAGTTTAGAATTACGAGTCTTAAGCTCTGCAAAAGCGATCAATACGTGGTCGAAGTTCTTGTAGCCTTGTCTTGCTCCTACGTACAAAAGATAATCTCCATGAGTTTCTGCATTCACAGTTTCACCAGTGCGCGGCAGGGGAGTATGACCATGGTAAATCACAGATATTTTCTGTTCGGGTATGCCTAATATGGAGATAAGATCGTTTTTAGTAGTTTGAGAGATGGCAATGATATGAGCAGCATTTTCCACACAAGCCCTTTTTTCTTTTGCAGTATGATCTGTTGACAGAAAAAAATCTGGATAGAGCTCGTGAATCATATCATGAACTGTAATGATATAAGGTTTTTTACAATGCGCTATAAAATACGGATCATAGTAGGTTGGATGCAAGATGTCAAAGTCGCCTCTTCGTATAGTATCTTTTGAATATTTCTTATTCCATTTATGGACTTTTCGAGGGGTTGAAAGCATTAATTTACCTACAAACGGACCAAGGAGGCCTGGATCATCTTTAACATAAAAGTTCTCGGTATACAATGCACTTATGGAAGATTCAACATCATGTATTTCTTTGATAGCATGATGTATGTTTGAAAAATATCTGGAAATGCCCCCATATATTTGATGAGAGAAAATTTGGTGATCAAACAATACCTTAACCATTTTTACTTTTCACTTTAGGTAAAAATAACATGAGAATGCCTAAATATCCCTTCAATAATCTCCATAGCAAACTATGCTTGCTGACTTGCATAATTTGTTTGCCTCTCTTTGATTCGAGAAACTTTATATTTTTATAGTCATCTATGAATGCAGGAAAGTGTTTCTCTATTACAGCGGCTCGTTCCCTATGCATTTTATCATGATTTGCCAGGTTAGATGAAAGCCCGCTTGTGTCATAATCAGTAATTATTTGATTTATTTTATAGGTGCGAGCGTTTCTTTTACATATGGCATAAATGAAGAATTCCCAGTCTGAAATAATTTCATGGTCTTCATTATAATAAAAGAATTTATCGAATAACGTTTTTTTGATGAAGCTAGCCTGATGAGAAATGCTGTGTTCTAAGAAAAATGAAAAAGTCAATTTCTCAGGGAAGAACCTTTTTGTTTTTATTCCCCCTTCGCTATATTCAATATCCCCATAATATATATCAATAGCACTGTTCAGTATAACATGAACCTCATTTAACGATACAGAACTGTGCAGACTGTCGCCGCTATTCAAAAAAAGCAAATAGTTTCCCGTTGACTTTCTTATTCCTTTGTTCATCGCATTATAAATACCAGAATCCTCTTCAGAAACCCAATAACTTATTTTGTCTGAGTTTCTATCTATTAATTCTTTACTGCCATCTTTACTATTTCCATCAATAATTATAAATTCATAGTTAGTAAACGTTTGGTTCAAAACACTATTAATTGTCTTTTCCAAGCCATCCCGATTGTTGTAATTTACTGTTATGATGGAGATGTCAATCATCAATTTTATCAAATAAGAATCTAAGTTTATCTGTTACACTTTCTGGTGTATAATCGTTTATTGCCTCCACAGATTTGTCCCTTATCTGTTGCCACAATACTTTGGAGTTGTATAATAGCAAAACTTTATCAATAAATTGATTAGCTGTGTTAGCAACCAAAACATTTTGTCCGTCCTGCAGGTCCATACCTTCAACACCAACGTCTGTTGAAACTACAGGAAGGCCAAACTCCAGACTTTGCCCTATCTTGCCTTTCATTCCAGCACCATATCTTAATGGCGCAATGAATACTTTATGTGCAATAAAAAATGAGGATACGTCTGCTACGTAGCCCGGAACGAACACATTTGATGACCTAAACTTTAGTATCTCTTCTGTTGGGTCACTTCCCAATAGTGTTAAAAAGATTGAAGGGTCTTTCTCCCAGATGCCGGGCATAATTTCATTGACCAACCATCTAGCTGCGTCAATGTTGGGGTCGTGTTTGTAGCCCCCAATAAACAATATACCTTTTCGCTGATCAAAATCGGGCTGGCCATAGTTCCCATGGCTAGCATGGATATTTGGTATTACAAAAACATTCTCGATGCCTTCATTGATAAGAATTTCCTTTTCTTTTTCAGTGACTGTTATTGTCGCATCACTAAAAGTTGCAAGTTTGAGTTCCAGCCTTTTAGTTTTCTCAGCTCTCGACGCTAGCTTTTTGCTCGTCTCTTTCTCTGCTTGTCTAAGCATTCGAACATAATGAAGATCTACAGTGTCAAAAATCTTTTTTGTATTTGAATTTAATATCTGCTGGTACCTGGCGTTTAAAGCGGGCCTTGAAATCCATGCGTAGTTAAAAGTATCTGCCTTATCATTTAGCAGCTTAAATAAATCGTCTTTGTTTGATGCGTGCATAACTTCGACTCCCAGGTCCTGAAGGTTTTTAGCGTATGGCTGTGTTAATTTTCCATCATCAGGTAGGAAAAAGACCTTCAATCCAAGAACCCTCAACAGTTTTATTATCTCATACAAACGTTTTGAACCAGAAGATTTGTCATGATAAGGCACATAATCATCAATCACCAATATTGTTTTCACGGGTCCTTTTCGGAGTGGCGGCGACAATTTTTTCGGGAAGAAATATGATTTTAAACTTTTAATCAACTGTGTCATTAACTTATCTTGTGCTTTCTTTTAAGATGAACCACATCTTTTTATAAAGTGATTTGCGTCTGGTATAAAATAGTTTAAAGGAATTATGCATTAATGATCGGAACAAACTGACTGAGAAGGTTTGACTGTTCAATTCCTCATATCCCTTTAGGAGCTCCGCAATTAGTCTACTTGTATACTCACTGTTAAGTCTATGCGCATTAAAGATACGAAGGTTATTAATACGATTTTGCTTGTCAGTGATTTTATCTTTATTTGTAGAACTTGCATTATGACGCCGATGTTGCACCAGGGTCTCACACACAAAATCTAAACTGTTTAGGTTAGCTGCGGTGTAGCCTATCCACCAATCATAATAAATTTGATCTGGGAATGGTGTCACATAAGGCAAAAGACGTTTGCTTAAGAAACATGCATGCCCCGAAATGCAGTTGTCATAGAGTAAATATTGGGCACAGTTCCCCTTTACAAAGCGGTGTAAATTGCTTATCTTCTTTGTTGTTGGTACACCGTCAATAATGAGATTTGAATCATGATAGATCAAAAGATTATTACCTATATACGACCTAAGTAGCGTAAGCTTGTTTTTCGCCCAAATGTCGTCCTGATCAGAGATTGCAATGAAAATTCCGTTGCAGAGCGACAATGCTTTCTCAAAATTCCTGTTGAACCCAAGGTTTTCTGTATTCCTATATAGATGAATGTTTGTATTATTTTTTTGGTAATTCTTCAGTAGCTCATAGGAGCCATCTGTTGAGCAGTCATCGACAATTATGATTTCAAAGTTACTGTAATCCTGCGACAGGATCGATTTCATCTGCTCTGGAAGGAATTTTATGCCGTTGTAAGTACAAAGCGCAATGGAAATTAAATCACCTGCCATGCTTCCTTTTATTTATACCGTTGATCATCCTTACAACAAATAAAGAAATCGGGTTTGCCAGTATCCAGTAAAGTATTGACCCCGATAAATGAAATACAGTAGATGGTGATTGAATCCACCTGTTTCTAAAAAAATGATTGTATTTACTGATCATTTTTTTTCGGGTATCATAGAAGCTTTTATCCTTATTACCGTAACTTTTGTGAGTAAGATTGAATGCGATTGCATAACTGGTGTAGCCGCGTAGTTCTGCATTTAAAACCAAATCTGTTCCATACAGGTGAAAGCCTTGTAAGTCATTAGAAACAGCTAACCTTGCTTCGCTTTTGACAAGCAAAAAGTTTTCGTCCAATGATGACACTTTTAAGGGGAATGAGCCTTTATGTTTAAAGACATCGTTAGGGTAAGAAATGTGGTAAACAATATAATTGGGGCCAGCAGCCCCTGCGTTACCGCAGGCAGCCCAATTAGGGTCAAGATGATCCAGTTCTCCTAGTTTTTCATCAAGATTTTCCATTCTGTCTTTGTTAAGCAGAATGTCCTGATGGCAAATAATTATATATTTTCCTTTTGCGTAATGAAGAAAACGATTAAGCCCTTTGTAGGCATCCGTATAGTTTTGAGATGAATTGTCTATATATAAGAATTCACATTCAGAAGAATTGAACCCGGCTTGTTTAAAAGAAGAAACCATCTCTTCATATTCATGCATCCTGGTTACTAATGTGCAGATAGAATATTTAAATTCGAAGCGATCGCTTGTTGGAATCTTTTTTATAAAGTCAAGCTTCATTTTATGTCGTAAACGTTTGCATATTAATCAGACGGCTGTACAGACCATCCTGTTTTAGTAGTTGACTATGGGTTCCGGTTTCTTTAATGGTGCCTTTTTCGAGAACGACAATTAGATCTGCATGTTGAATAGTGCTAAGTCTGTGCGCAATTACTATAGAAGTTCTATTCTTCATTAGGTTATTCAATGCTTCCTGAACTAATTTTTCTGACTCGGTGTCAAGAGCCGAAGTGGCTTCATCCAAAAGCATTATTGGTGGGTTAGCAAGTACAGCCCTTGCAATGCAAATCCTCTGCCGCTGTCCACCAGAAAGGCGCCCTCCTCTGTCACCCACGAAGGTCTGATAGCCTTCAGCAGAACCTATGATAAAGTCATGTGCATTTGCAATTCTGGCGGCCGCAATAACCTCTTCTTCTGAAGCATCAGGTTTCGCGAATGCGATATTGTTAAAAATAGTGTCGTTAAATAAAAAGGAGTCTTGATTAACGATACCCATTTGATTTCTTAAACTTTCTACAGTAATATCTTTATAATTTGCGCCATCAATTTTCACTGATCCGGATTTGGGATCGTAGAAGCGTGGCAGTAAATCCAGCAATGTGCTTTTACCCCCACCAGAGGGACCAACCAAGGCAACTGTTTTACCTTTTGGTATTTTCAAATTGATGTTATACAAAACCTCATGTTCATCGTAAGCAAAAGTTACGTTTTCGAACGAAAGCGATTCGCTAAATCCTTTTACTTCAATAGCATCAGGTTTATTAATAAGTTGAGGCTGAGTATCAATTAAATCCAATACACGCTCGCCAGCTGCGATACCTGAGTGAATATTAGTAAAAGAATCACTCAGTGCTTTTACAGGCTGCATAACCTGAGAGAAAACAGCGATATACATGATAAAATCCGACGAGGTAAACTCAGTGTTTGCCCCACTTATGGCTAAGCCGCCACCGTACCATACAATAATTACTACAACAAGAATTCCTAAAGATTGTGAGACGGGTGAAGCAAGCTGCTGTCTTCTCGCAATTTTTCTACTTAGGTTGGAGTAGACTTTATTCTCATCTTCAAACTTGTCTTTTATCCTCTGTGTAGTATTAAATGCCTTAACGATTTTTATTCCACTCAAAGACTCATCCAAAAAACCAATCATTTTTGCGAAAGATTCATGAGCAGCCGTAGCTTGTTTCTTTAGTCTTTTAACGATTTTACTGATTACAAATCCTGATACCGGTATAACTAACAAGGAAAATAAGGTGAGTTTCACCGAGATGCTAAACAGCACAAAAATATAAAAAAACAGTTGAACAGGTTCTTTGAAGATTACTTGAAGCGTGTTTGTGACCGTAAACTGCACTACCTGTACATCTGAGGAAACTTTTGAAATAATATCGCCTTTGCGTTCATTGTTGAAGTATCCGATGTGAAGGTTCATCACATTGGAAAATACCGTCTTTCTTAAATTGAGGAGGGTGTGTATTTTTAAATCTTCAATTATTCGCTGCGATAAGTATCTAAAAAAGTTAGATAATAATACGGAAACCAATATGACAAGGCATACTATTTTCAACGCAGCTTGTTTTCCGAGTGTGGTTAATATGTCAGAGATGTAATTTTTGAATCTGGAAATTATATCCCAGCTTTCAGCAACTTCTGTAATTTTTGAGGGTGCTTTCGGGTCATGGAAAAGTGTATCCAGCAAGGGAGAAAGAAGCGTGAAATTAAATGTATTAAAAAAAATTGCTAGTAATGTTGCTATTATATAAGGGATAGCGAACTTCTCTATTGGTTTAGCAAAGGAAAGTAAACGAAAATAGGTCTTCATTAAAATCTTTTAAAAAAACAAAGTTACGTTTTCTAAATCAATCCTATTGCCAGCTACAAATGCACTATAGTTTTCGACTTTAAAGAGGTGTTGATGGTTTTAATGATATCATCAGTGTTCAAGTTGGAGCCGTATTTATTTTTTAACAATTCTAAGTTTTTTTTTGAATTGCTAACAGCCGGAAGTAGGTTAAGATAATCGTTGTAGCTCTTAATGATCCAGGAATTCCCTGCTAGTATTTTCGGCAGTACCTCAATGATTATAAGATAAAAAGGCCATATAAAATTTTTAAGCCCTGTTAAATGAATGGAATGAAATAGAAAGCGATTTCTGAAGTATACTGCTTTGATAAAGTCGGACTTAATTTGAGTTTTTGTGCTTCCGCTTACCTGATGGTAGCAAACTGAGCTATGTTCGTAATAACACTTCCATCCCAATAGCCATGCTCGCGTGCTTAAATCCGAATCCTCTGAAGAGAAGGGCGAGAAAATTTCATCAAAACCACCCAGCTCCTTCAATTTTGCTGTGCTTACCAATGCATTTGCACCAGATAAATATGCAGTATATACATTATGGTCGTTCGGCGTCTTACTATAATAGAATTTGTTGGCTTTTAATCGTGGCCCTTTATAAAATAATATCCGCGCAGCGTCTTCAATCTTGCTTCCGTCTGCACTCATAATACGGCCCATTACTCCAAATGTATCTTCTTTTTCAAAGTATTGCCACTGATTTTTAAAATAGTCGGTTTCAAGCTTTACATCAGAATTTAATAAAAAACTTAAATTGAATTTTGCCTGGTAAATCCCTTGATTACACGTATAGGAAAATCCGCGATTGGTTTTATTTGTCAGTAGTTTTATTTCAGGGTAGCTTTCTTGAATAAATTGAATGCTATCATCCCGGGATCCGTCATCTACAACAATGACTTCGTAGGGAACATTCGAATTCTTCAGCGCGATAAAAACTGAAGGAAGATAGGCTTGAAGCAAGTGCTTACCGTTGTAGTTGGGAATGATGACAGAAAGACTATTTTCCATAAAGTCTCAAATTTACTTATTGAGTTTCTATTATTGTATATTATTTAAGCATTGGTTGTGCTATGCGAAACAGATTAAAGTTACAGATATGGACATTGTAAGTGAGTTGAGCGCTGGGCTTAAACGTGGAGATTTCTTATCGATAGCAAGAAGTTTAACTTTTGTAGAAAATGAATTTGAATACGGGAATTCTTTACTAAAGTCAATAGAAATTAATACATCAATTCCGATTATTGGCATTACAGGACCACCTGGGGCTGGGAAAAGCACATTAGTTAATGCGCTCATAAGCTGTCTTGTTTCTTTAGACAAGAAAATTGCGGTATTAGCTGTCGATCCAACATCTCCCTTCAATCTGGGGTCATTGTTAGGAGATAGGATTAGGATGGGAAAGCACTTTAACAAAAAAAATGTGTTCATCAGGTCGGTTGCAACACGAGGATCTGTAGGAGGCCTGTCATCAAAAATTATTGAGATGTGTGATGTTTTGAGAGCTTCAGATTTCGATTTAATTATAGTTGAGACTGTGGGAGTAGGCCAATCTGAAATTGAAGTTGCCGGATTGGCGGACCATGTAATTGTAGTATTAGTGCCGGAAGCTGGAGATGAAATTCAACACATGAAGTCAGGCCTTATGGAAATAGGCAATGCGTTTGTAGTTAACAAAGCTGATCGTGATGGAGCCGATACTTTTGCAAATCATTTGAAAAAGATGTTACATAACAGAAAAGTTGAAATTCCGGTGTTTAAGACTATAGCAGAAACAGGTGGCGGTATAGACAAGCTTTTGTTGTGGGTATTGAATCTAAGTGTGGTTGACAATGATAAAAAGGTCTTGTTTTATTTGGAAAAAGCTTTCAGGCTTATTCAAAATTTAAGAATGCAGAGCCTTGACAAGGTAAAGCTTAGAATAGCTATTAGTGAAGAAATTAGTAAAGGAAATTTTAATTTACACCGATTTGTGGACGAGTTCGAAGGTTTATATTAAGCAATGCGATTATAGTTTTTATATTCTGCCAATCTTATTCCTGTTAAATGATAGAATTTTTCTAAAAGCCACCTTCGGAGGGGAAGTTTCTTTTGTAGCTTTGTAGGATCAAAATTAAATTTCCAGTTAGCCAATTGAATTCTATTTTGCATCACTTTTGGATGTGAACCTGAAAACTTTATCAATTTGTCGGCATTACCGTAGTCAAACTCAGCAGTTCCATCTATGACTTCAGTTACTGCATTTTCGTCATAAAATGTATTGAAATTTTGTTTCTTTCTAATGAGGCCGGTTGGCGGCTTTACCCAGCCATAATGATTGATATAAGCATCGATAAGCTTGACCCTTATTTTTCTGCCATCTATGCGGAAGCCCTGCGCATCTCTATATGATTTGACGTTGAGATGCCTTTTAACTATTCTTATTTCTCTTCTATACCATCTTCTGGATTCGGCAATGAAATCGTAGGAGCCATAAAAGTGGTTATACTTAAAAAGTAAACCTTCAATGTTTGGATTGGAAGCGCAAATCTCCATCTCTTTTTTAATTAAGGGGAGATCATTTTCATGCACTGCTTCATCCCCCTGAATATAAAAAGCCCAGTCTACATCCCTGGAAATTGCACTGAAGGCTTTATCGGTCTCTTCGGCAAAAACTGCTCCTCCTTGTTTTAATGATTCATCCCAAATGGTATCTATAATCCTTATTTTTCCGGATCCGATATTTTCTATAAGATTTCTGGTTTCATCGACCGACTTCCCAACTGCTACAACAAATTCATCACATATCGGGAGTATAGAAGTGATGGCTTCTACAATGGAGTAATCGTTAATAATAGCGTTCCTAATAAATGTGAATCCAGCTATTTTGATGTTTTTGCGTAGAACTGTTTTACTGAGTTGTGCTTTTTTCCAATGTTCCCCTTTTTGATAGAGCAGCTTGCTTAGTGGATATTTAAATTTTAGGTGGCCGTTGTAGTCCACACCAAGTAGTTTGTAGGAGATATCTGGGTTTTCTTTAAGGCAGGCTGAGACAGCTTCCGTATAAACGCTTGGGCCGGTCATTTTATGCACGTCATTAGGAAAGCGATTTTCAGAAATGTTTTTCAAAACCATTTCAAGCGTTTTAACAATAAATGGATGGTTTGGCTCGAAGACAAGTGCCCATTGTACATAAAGGTTTGGATTACGCTCTTTAGAAATAATTGCTTTATCACCCTCTTTGATGAAGTTAGAAAGCTTACCATATATATAACCGTCTATATCAAGGTAAACCCCTCCCTTTTTCATCAATATAGCATACCTGAAAAAATCTGCTTTTGCCGCACCGATCTGAATTTTCTTATAAGCATCAATCACTGCAGGTTCAAACTCCTTGAAAAGGAAATTCTCCACTCTCTTGTCATCATAGAATTCATAACTGTATTCAGGGTTGTTTTGCCGGAATCTAGCTATGTACCATTTAGTTAAGGCGGGTAGAGATGACGATTTAAAAGTTTGATGAATTATTTTTGGAATTGACATGAACTCTTTGTTGTGTAAAAGTATCAAATAATTAGGATATCAACCCTTAGTGTCTTAAAAACTAGACTAGGAAATATGTAAGAATATACATGTGTATTTATTCGTATTAGTTAAAAAGAATTTGCAAATTGTTACGTTTTTATATTTCTACCTGCCATAACTATCAAATTTGGCTAATTCTCTTCTTTTGCAGAGTTTGGAACGGAGTTTGTATAGTGTTTTGAGAAATTAAAAATTTGTTTAGTTTTGCTTTACAAAAAAAGATTACAATTAAAATTTGTTTAACCTTAAAAAAGAAAATTATGAATTATTCTACTTTAAAAAAGAGTCTAGCAGTTTCTTTTGTAGCGTTACTGGGAGTTACCTCTCTAGCTAATGCTCAGGATTCTACTATGACTTCTTCTTCTGCCAAGGTATTTGGTGGTAGAGGACAGTACAGAACTTGGTCGTTCGGTGTTAACGCTGGTGTTTTATCACCATTTGTTGCAATTGGCGGATCAAATGACTTTACTAACTGGGATCCAACTTTAGGTTATGGTATCTCATTAAGAAAACAATTAGGTCATGCATTTGGCTTAGAAGGTAACATTTTCCGTGGAAAAGTTTCTGGTACTAACCAAGATGCTCCAGGTGGAATTGTTGGTGGTATCAGAGATTTCGAAACTGAAATTGGTTATTCTGCTGACTTAAGAGGTGTTGTTAACGTTGCAACTGTTGATTTCTTACGTCGTGAGAATTCAGTTAATTTCTTCGTAACAGCTGGTTATGGTTTAATCGCTTATGCGCCACACCCTAACACTGCTAATCCAGCAACTGACTTTAAAGACAAAGCAGGTGAAGATGGAGATGCAACATATGTGAAAGAAGCTTATATCCCAGTTGGTGCTGGTATCAAGTTTAAAGTTTCTGAGCGCGTATCATTTAACTTAGGTTATACTATGCACTTCATTGATTCTGATAACTTTGATGGTGTTTACGCTAAAGCTACTACTAAAGATAAATTCTCTTACGGTTATGCTGGTTTAGAATTCTCTTTAGGATCAAGCGCGAAACCAAACTTGGATTGGGTTAACCCACTTGCTTTAATGTATGATGAATTGAAAGATCCTTCATTACGTCAAGAAGTTGAAGCTTTGAAAAACCGTGTATCTAACGTTGAGAAATCAATCGAAGATTTGAAAAAAGATACTGATGGTGATGGTGTTGCTGATCAATTTGACAAATGCCCTGGAACTCCAGCAGGTACTGCAGTTGATGGTTCAGGATGTCCACTTCCAAAAATGACTGAGGCAGTTGCTTCAACTAGTTCAGTAACTGGCTTTGAAACTATCCAATTTGAATTTAACTCATCAGTTTTGAAAACTGAAGCTTATCCAACTTTAGATAAATTATCTTCAGTGTTACGTGAAAACGGTGGTAAAGTAGCCGTAAATGGTTACGCTTCTAGCGAAGGTACTGCTGCATACAACTTGAAATTATCTAAAGACAGAGCTAATTCTGTTAAAACTTACTTAGTTAACTCTGGTGTTAACGCTAGTCAAGTTTCTACTAAAGGTTTAGGCGAAGCTAATCCAATTGCTTCAAACGATACTGAAGAAGGTCGTATCCAAAACCGTCGTGTTGAAACTGCTAGAAACTAGTATTTTCTAATACAAATTATAAAAGAGGGCTTCATTATGAGGCCCTCTTTTTTTGCTTTATCTTTGTTGTAAGCAACATTATTATGAATCAAGTAATATATACCTCCAATGCCCCAGAGCCTATAGGCCCCTACAGTCAGGCAATAATAGCTAATGGATTTTTATTCTTGTCGGGACAAGTGCCTATCAATCCCGAAAATGGAGAGATCGTTAACACTGGAATTACTGAAGAAACCCACCAGGTAATGAGAAATATTAAAGCCTTGTTGCTGGAAGCGTCTTATGAATTTAATGATATAGTTAAGACTACCATTTTTATTTCAGATATGAGTCTTTTTGGAGAGGTGAATGATGTTTATAGCTCCTATTTTGAAAGTAATTTCCCAGCTCGTGAAACAGTTGCAGTAAAAGGTTTGCCTAAAGGTGTAAATGTGGAGATCTCTTTAACTGCTTACAAAGGTTAATTTTGCCTAAGCAGTCTAGATACTTTTTATCCGGTGTTCTGTCTTTTGCTATTTGGGGGTTTTTCTCTATTCCATTAAGAAATTTAAAAGAGTTTCCTTCAATGGAAATTCTTTATTATAGAATATTTGCTTCAGTTGCATTAATCTGGCTGACTATATTCTTATTTAGGCGGAAACAAGTCTTAGCCGATATATCATATCTTAAATCTTCTACGAGAAAGCAGAATATCACTGTATTGATCCAGGTGGTTGTGGCTACAATATTTCTTGTTTTAAATTGGTACACCTTTATTTATGCAGTAAATAATGTGAGTTTGCAGTCTGCTGCATTTGCCTATATGGTATGTCCTCTGCTGACTGCATTTGGTGGTTTTGTGCTCTTAAAGGAAAAGTTATCAAAGCTGAAGCTCGTTTCGCTGGGAATTGCTTTAATAAGTATTATCCTACTGGCAACCGGCTCGTTAGTTGAAGTGTCCTGGTCCGTTGGTATTGCATTTCTTTATGCGGTATATCTTATTATCCAACGTAAGATGCAGCATCTGGATAAGTTGAACGTTTTAGCTGTTCAGATCAGCTTTGCAATGTTATTAATGTTGCCTTTATACATTTCGCGACATAACGCAGTGCCTGAAAGCATTTGGTTTTGGAGTAATATTTTTATCGTTGCTTTGATTTTCACGATTGTGCCCTTGTTTTTAAGTTTATATGCACTTATCGGAATACCTTCATCAACCCTTGGGATTATCATTTACGTCAACCCCATAATTGCTTTTACGTTAGCAATTGTCTATTTCGACGAAAGGATTGACCCCCATAAACTTTTCTGTTATCTGTTGCTGCTTGTTTCAATCGTTGTATTTAACTGGAGTATGTTAAAATATATATTTACATTTAAGCATAAAAGAGTTTAAAGTTTGTTTGCTATAAGTTTAGATACCGGGATAGAATTTTTGAAAGGTGTAGGACCTAAGCGGGCTGAACTTTTACAAAAGGAGCTGGCAATATTTACTTGCGAGCAACTATTAAGCTACTATCCTTTTAGGTATATAGACCGCACCAGGTTCTATAAAATCAATGAGATTACAGATGATTTGCCTTATGTCCAAATTTTAGGTAGAGTAACTTCAAAAGAGCAAGTTGGTGAAAAGCACAAAAAGCGAATTATTGTAAGGCTGACTGATGAAACAGGATCATTGGAGTTGGTTTGGTTTCAAAGCCTCAAATGGGTGGATGAAAATATACTTAGAGGTAAAGTTTATATTGTATTTGGTAAGCCAAACTTATTCAACGGTATTTTTACAATCTCTCATCCGGAAATGGAAAGCTACCCAAGGCCATCGACTATAACAGGTAACCTGACGTTGCAACCGGTCTACAATACGACAGAGAAGCTCAAAAAATTTCTACTTGATAGTAAGGGAATTCAAAAGCTGCAGTTCTTCATTATACAGCAATTTATTGATCAGGTTAGAGAAACGATACCACCATATCTATTGGCTAAAAACGGTTTAATAAACAGGAAAGAGGCTATAATTAATATCCATTTTCCGAAAAATCTACCCGCATTGAAAGAAGCGGAAAAAAGGCTCAAGTTTGAGGAACTCTTTTTTATCCAGCTTCAATTGCTTTATGGAAAGCAGCAACGTGAAATGCGTTTCAAAGGGCACAAGTTTGAAACTGTTGGAGAATTTGTGAATGTGTTTTATAAGGAGTTGCTTCCATTTGAATTTACAAATGCGCAGAAAAGGGTGATTAAAGAAATACGCCTGGATACGCAACGAGGTATTCAAATGAACAGGCTGGTACAGGGAGATGTGGGCAGTGGGAAGACGGCTGTGGCATTAATTAGCATGTTATTAGCAAATGATAACGGCTATCAAGCCTGTATGATGGCACCCACGGAAATCCTTGCGAGGCAACATTACCAGTCCATTATTTCTTTGTTAGATGGCAGATTGGTGACTGTAGCAATCCTGACAGGAAGCTCCAGTAGAAAAGAACGAGTGTTGTTGCACAAAGGCTTAGAAGAAGGTAAAATTAATATTTTAATAGGCACTCATGCTGTTATAGAAGATAAAGTTGTATTTAAAAACCTGGGGATGGTGGTTATAGACGAGCAACATAGATTTGGTGTTGAACAAAGGGCTAAGCTATGGAGAAAGAATATAATTCCTCCTCACATCCTGGTAATGACTGCAACACCCATCCCACGTACTTTGGCAATGACGTTATATGGTGATTTAGATGTTTCTGTAATTGATGAGCTCCCTGCCGGTAGAAAACCAATTGAGACCAAGCATCTCTTTGAAGGTCAACGGTTAAGGATGTTTGGCTTTATGAAGCAGGAAATAGCCAAAGGCAGACAGATCTACGTTGTTTATCCACTGATTAAGGAAAGTGAAAAGCTTGATCTGCTGCATTTGGAAGCAGGAATAGAGCAAATGAGTTATCAATTTCCCTTGCCCGACTACCAGATAAGTATTGTACATGGCAAAATGAGCAATGCAGATAAAGATTATGAAATGCAACGTTTTGTTTCTGGTAAGACTCAGATAATGGTAGCTACTACTGTTATTGAAGTTGGCGTGAATGTACCTAATGCCTCCGTTATGGTTATAGAAAACTCTGAGCGGTTTGGATTGTCCCAACTTCATCAGCTTAGGGGACGGGTTGGCAGGGGTGCGGAACAGTCTTACTGCATATTGATGTCTGGAAACAAGCTGAGTAAAGAAGCAAAACTTCGCCTTGAGACTATGGTTAGGTCTAATAATGGCTTTGAGATTTCTGAAATAGATTTACAGTTAAGAGGCCCCGGCGATATATCCGGCACCCAGCAAAGCGGGGTTTTAGATTTGAAGCTGGCAAACCTTGCGACTGATCAGCAAATTTTGCAGCAGGCGAGAGATTCGGTAATTGAAATTCTGACAGAAGACGCAATGCTTACCGACCCTAATAATTCTTTACTCAAATCTTTTT
Source organism: Bacteroidota bacterium (assembly GCA_040385565.1). GTDB lineage: Bacteria > Bacteroidota > Bacteroidia > Sphingobacteriales > Sphingobacteriaceae > Pedobacter. The sequence continues at coordinate 60,042 of JAZKHD010000013.1, forward strand.
TAAGTCAAAGAAGCAGGGGTATTGCGTTAGATAAAATTTCTTAAATTAATCTTCGTCGCTACCCGGTAAAGAGCCGGAACCTGAATAGGCGCCCTTACGTATTATTGGCGTTTTAAGGTATTTATAGAGCTCATCAAGGTGGAGTAAGCTTCCATTGGTAAGATTTCCCAGAAAAATAATCACTATGTTTTTCTGAACATCTCTAATATATATGTGCCTAAATCCATGCCACCATCCGGTATGGTACACAACTTTACGTCCATTGTCCCCGTCGAATATTCGCCAGCCATAACCATAATTAAAATGACCATTAATGGCTTTGTTGTGCCCTTTATATGCGGAATCCAGACTTTGTTTAGTTAGAAGTCTTCCGTTCCTTAAGGACTTATCGTAAAGAACAAGATCATGCAGCGTGCTGTAGATACCTTTATCTCCCACCGGGCCATCCAGAAAGTTTTGAACTACAGAGTAACGCCAGGTTCTGTCATGCCCAACAACATCAACTGGGATTTTCGGATACACAGTAGTTGAATATACATGAGTATGCTTCATGCCAGCCGGCTTAAAGATATATTCCATCATGTAGTCCGCATAAGTTTTTCCAGTCACTTTCTCAATTATAGCAGCAAGCACCATGAAATTGGAATTGTTATAGTGGAAACGCGTATCAGGTTTGGCGTACCTGTTGGGTTTATGTTCAGCTAGTAGGTTCATGACGTCTAAATTGCTCATTGGCTTCTTCTTATCTCTCCAAATGCCGTCAGTAAAGTATACGTAATTCATCATTCCGCTCCTGTGCGTTAAAAGCAATTTAACGTTGACGCCCTCGTATGGGAAATTGGGATAAAACTTTTTCACATCATCAGTTAGCGATAGTTTTTTTTGCTCTACAAGTTGCATGATTGCAGTTCCTGTAAATGTTTTAGTAACGGAAGCCAGTTCGAACTCAGAGTTAATTTTTAAACTGTCCCTGTGCAAGTAATCGGCCCAGCCTATTGCTTTTTCATAAAGTATTTTTCCGTCTTTAGCAACAAGCATATTACCATTAAAGCCATACTTTTTATGGAGGTTATAAACGAAATCAGCAATCCACTTATCACCTTTTGCAGGATTGTAAGCAAGTAATAAACTATCGGCTTTATCGTCATCGGCGGTTCTTTCAGTGCTTGGTGTTTTAAGAGCTGCTGATTTTTTTGATTCTGAAGAACAGCTGAGCAATGAAAAAGCTGCTAATGCTGTTGCTAAGGCAAAATTACGATACGTCATGAATAGGTATGTTCAAATAAAGCTGGAAAATTAAGGATATAAACCTTTTTAATGCAAAAGAGTTTTAAACATTATCCTATTATACGATGATTAACAGATATTTCGAATCGTCTTAAATATCTTACATAAATCCAATTATTTAAAGTCCAAAAGGTTTAAATTTGATCCAAATTAAGATTTACATTGATACTATGAGTTTTAGAATAGAGCACGATACTATGGGCGAGGTCCAGGTTCCTTCAGAAAAATATTGGGGTGCACAAACAGAGCGTTCAAGAAATAATTTTAAGATTGGTCCTGAGGCTTCAATGCCTATAGAAATAATTCATGCATTCGGATATTTAAAGAAGGCGGCGGCTTTAGCAAATGCTGATCTGGGTGTTTTAACTGCTGACAAAGCAAAGTTAATCGCTGATGCTTGCGATGAAGTAATTGCTGGTAACCTGGATAAAGAATTTCCATTGGTGATTTGGCAAACAGGATCTGGAACACAAAGTAACATGAACGCCAATGAAGTGATTGCCAACAGGGCGCATGTTTTAAATGGTGGTGTTCTTGCTGACGATAAAAAAGTACTGCATCCCAATGATGATGTAAATAAATCTCAATCATCAAATGATACCTACCCAACCGCAATGCATATTGCTGCCTACAAACAGGCCGTAGAAATTACGATTCCGGGGTTAGAGAAGCTACGTTCAACTTTGAATAAAAAATCTGGTGATTTTAAAGATATTGTTAAAACGGGTCGTACACATTTCATGGATGCAACCCCATTAACACTGGGTCAGGAATTTTCTGGTTATGTTCAGCAAATAGACAATAGTATCAGGGCAATAAAAAATGCACTGGTAGTTGTTAGAGAACTTGCCTTAGGTGGAACAGCTGTAGGAACCGGGCTAAATACGCCTAAAGGATACGATGTTTTGGTAGCACAAAAAATAGCTGACCTTACAGGTCTGCCTTTTATAACTGCTCCAAATAAGTTTGAAGCACTCGCTGCTCATGACGCGATGGTTGAGCTTTCTGCCGCATATAAACGTACTGCTGTTTCGTTAATGAAAATAGCAAATGACGTGCGAATGTTGAGTTCCGGACCTAGGTGCGGGATTGGAGAGATTATCATACCAGACAATGAACCCGGATCTTCAATTATGCCAGGAAAAGTAAACCCAACTCAACCCGAGGCAATGACCATGGTTTGCGCGCAAGTAATGGGAAATGATGTGACTGTGGGCATAGGTGGCAGTAACGGGCATTTTGAATTGAATGTATTTAAACCTGTGATTGCAGCTAATGTACTGCAATCAGGAAGGCTGATTGGTGATGCATGTGTGTCTTTTAATGATAAGTGTGCCGAGGGTATTTTACCTAATCTTCCTGAAATAGAGAAACATCTTAAAAATTCTTTAATGCTTGTAACGGCTTTAAACCCTCATGTTGGCTATGAAAACGCCGCTAAAATTGCAAAGAAGGCGCACAAAGAAAATAAGACTCTAAAAGAAGCATCGACTGAACTTGGCTTATTAACAGCAGAGCAATTCGACGAATGGGTGCGGCCTGAAGATATGGTGGGCAGTTTAAAGTAATTGCAGTATATGCATAAATTTTTTATCCTGGGCTTGGTAATTTTGTGTATTGCGACAGCTTGTAAAAGACTTCCGGACATTCAGGGTCATGGTGAAGAATTTTTTCAGGGTGTTTGGGCCCAGGATAGTATGCCAAACGATGAGATGTTGTTGAATTACACACAGCATAAGTTTAAAATATCATGTGATTCATTTTATGTGGACTTAGTAACGCATTCGAAAGTTAACTACTATTCGGACGCCTGCTTTAATAATGGCTTATGGAGAGAATATGCTAAAGGAGTTTATGAAGTACGGCATGATACGATATTTTTTACTGGCACATATACGAAATCGAATTATAAACAAAAGATTACAGGATGTTACCAAATTGGGCAATACCTCAAATCTTTTAAAATTTTAAATACGGGGAGAGATACCTTGACTTTAGAAAATACTGCTAATCAAAGAATCGTTAAACTTATACTAAGGGAAAAAATATTATGCGTTCCGAAGGCGCTTTAAAACTAGATTATGAATAAATACTTTAAAATATTGATCCTGACCTCATTACTGTACATTCCAATAAATGCCGGTGCCTGGAGTATGCTTGGGCATAGAATTGTTGGGCAAATTGCAGACAATCATTTATCACCAAGAGCAAAAAAAGCGCTTAAGCTTATTTTGGGAAATGAAAGCATTGCTATGGCCAGTAATTGGGGGGATTTTATAAAGTCTGATTCGAATTACGACTCTTTATACAATTGGCATTTTGTTAACCTTCCAGGTGGACTGGATAAGCAAGGGGTGTTTAGTTACTTAGAAACTGAAAAAGAAGCGAATGTGTATAATAGAGCGTTACAGATGATTAATGTTTTAAAAGACAAGAATAGTTTGCCAGCGCAAAAGCAGTTTGCTGCCCGCATGCTTATTCATTTAATTGGCGACCTAAACCAGCCAATGCATACTGCACACAAAGAAGACTTAGGCGGGAATAAAGTTTATGTTACCTGGTTTGGAGAAAAATCCAATTTGCATAAAGTTTGGGATGATGAACTTATAGATTACCAGCGTTTGAGTTATACAGAATATGCAAAAGCAATAGATTTTCCCAGCGATGCGGATTTATTAACCTGGAAAGCGAATTCACTTAAAGACTTTATATATGGATCTTATATGGCATGCAGTAAAATCTATGAGTATACAAAACCTGAAGCAAAGCTAAGTTATAAGTATAACTTTGATTTTGTTGATACATTAAATACGCAGCTACTTACAGGTGGTATTTGCTTGGCAAATGTTTTCAATAGTATTTATAAATAGGTAGAGGCGACAATTTCTGCCGCCTTTGGCAACGCTTATACCCCAAACTCCTTGTCAAGATATTCGGTAACTTTCCCAATCGCATTATCTATTGTATCACTTAGAATTGTAATGTAAGAACCCGGTTTTGCAGTGGCCATAATGTATTTGAAACATTCAGATCCATCATTGTTAATAATAACTTCCTTGTTAGGATCCACTTCATTTATACCCTTTAACAGTAAATCTATCAGTTCCTGTTTTGTTCGTCCACGCAGGTATTTTTCCTGGCAAATCACAATTCTGTCAAACATTTGCGCGGCAATCCGTGCAGTTTCAATAATGTCTTCGTCCCGTCTGTCTCCCGTGCCAGAAATAACACCAACATGCTCAGTAGCTGATATAGATTTTAAAAAGCCTTTGATTCCATTAAAACCGTCAGGATTGTGCGCGAAATCTACTAAAACCCTAAACTCCTTAAATTTGAATGTATTCATTCGTCCTGGAGTTTGTGCGGCAGAGGGAATAAATGTTTCAAGCGACATTTTTATATCCTCGATTTTATATCCATAAAGAAATGTAGCCAGAGTTGCAGCAAGTACATTTTGTATCATGAAATCAACAGTTCCGCCAAATGTTAAAGGAATGTGAGTTACTTTTTCAACTCTAATTTTCCATTCGCCTTTTTTAATGGTGATGTATCCATTTTCATAAACTGCGGCTATACCACCCTTTTTGCCATGTTCAATAATTACCGGATTTTCCTCATCCATAGTGAAGTAGGCAACATTACAATCGGCACTGGCGGCAATTTTCATACAATATGTATTGTCAGCATTTAATACAGCCCAACCGCTTCTTTTTACCGCTCCAATTACTACGGCTTTAACTCTTGTCAAGTCTTCCAACGTATGAATATCAGATATCCCTAAGTGATCTTCTTGAATATTGGTGACAATTCCTATATCACATTTGTTAAAACCCAATCCTGCTCGTAATATCCCACCCCTTGCAGTTTCTAAAACAGCGAACTCTACAGTCGGATCTCTAAGGATAAATTCTGTACTGACCGGGCCTGTTGTATCACCCTTCATCAATTTAGTATTCTGGACATATATCCCATCAGATGTGGTGAAGCCTACACGAGTACCGTTGCTTTTAACGATATGCGCTATAAGTCTGGTGGTTGTTGTTTTTCCATTAGTTCCTGTAACTGCAATAATTGGAATCCTTGCTGATTTTCCTATTGGATAAAGCATGTCAATAACAGGAGCGGCAACGTTTCTGGCCAGACCTTCACTCGGAGCCAAGTGCATTCTGAAACCAGGCGCTGCGTTAACTTCCAATACTACACCTCCATTTTCAGTTAGAGGTTGGGTCAGGTTTTCAGCCATGATGTCTATTCCGCAGATATCTAAACCAATCACTCTTGAAATTCGTTCTGCAATAAAAACATTTTGAGGGTGAACAAGATCGGTTACATCAATAGATGTTCCTCCGGTGCTTAAGTTGGCTGTTGATTTCAAATACACAACTTCGCCTTGTTGTGGTATACTATCCAATGTAAAAGATCTCTTTTCCAAAAGATCTAAAGTATCACGGTCTACACTTATTTCCGTTAGCACGTTTTCGTGCCCATAACCTCTTCGTGGATCTTCGTTTTCTTTGGTAATTAACTCGATAATTGTACTTTGCCCATTGCCTGTTACATGTGCAGGTACCCTTAATGCTGCCGCAACCATTTTATGATCAATTACGAGCACCCTGAAATCGTATCCTGTAATAAATTTTTCTATGATGATTTTTCTGGAGTATGTTTTTGCGTACTCAAATGCTTCTTTAGCGGCTTCATCTGTCTTTACATTAATTGATGCGCCTTTACCGTGATTTCCGTCCAGCGGTTTAAAAACAAGTGGATAACCCACATTTTTTATAGCATTTGGGAGGTCAGCTATATCTGAAATTGTAACTCCTTTCGCAACTGGTATTGCTGCATCTTGTAATAGTCTTTTGGTTTCGTCTTTGTTACAGGCAATATCAACTGCAATGCTATTAGTTCGTTCTGTCATTGTCGCTCGGAATCTCACCTGATTTTTCCCATAGCCTAATTGAACCAAAGAACTTTTATTTAGCCGTATCCACGGAATATCCCTAGCGATAGCTTCATCTACAATAGATCCTGTGCTTGGCCCTAAGCGTTCCAGCTCTCTAAGTTCCCGCATTTTTTGAATATCGCTTTCAAGATCGTACTCTTTATTATCAATCAAAGCCTCTGCTACACGAACCGACGATTCTGCGGCAAACACACCTACTTTTTCTTCTATATAACTGAAAACCACATTGTAAATGCCTTCAGTTTTTGTTTGACGAGTTCTGCCAAAGCCGGTATCCATTCCCGCTAAAGTTTGAATTTCTAAGGCTATATGTTCTATTACGTGCCCCATCCATGTTCCTTCATTTACCCGCTCTAGAAATCCTCCTGTAGTACCTTTTGAGCATCTGTGTGACACTAAGGTTGGGATCAGCTTTTCGATTCTTTCTCTAAAACCATCTATCAAATTTGTTGGGCGCTGCTCCATGTCCTCAAGATCCAGACGCATTTGAATTAGTTTTTTTCTGTTAATTGACCAAATATTCGGACCTCTTAAGGCTTGGATGTTTAAAATTTTCATTGGAACGGGTGGTTTGAAGTTTTTAGCTTTTTAAAAGTCAATTTAGGCAAAATATCAGCCAATTTAAATCATGCATATTATTTTCATTATGATGATAAAAAGCTTTAGATCTTTACTGATGGTGTAATATTGAGAAAAAAACTTAAATTATTACCATAATGGGTATATATTTGACAACATTGAAAACGTAACTGACTAAAATGACTCCAAAGGGTAAATTAATTATAATAGGAGGCGCCATTAATACTGGTAGTTTTACTGAAACACAGTTCGGCCTTCCTCAAAACATGAATTTTTTTGAGCGGGGCATATTAAAGAAAATTACGATTGAATCTGTAAATAATACCGAGTCTCGATTTGAGATTATTACTACAGCCTCACTAATTCCTGAAAAGGTTGGGGAAGAATATATCAAGGCTTTTTCGCAGTTGGATGTCCATAATGTGGGTGTGCTATCTATCAACAGCAGGGAACAGGCTAATTCCCTAGAAATCTGCGAACGGGCAAAGCGTGCAGACGTATTAATTTTTACCGGGGGAGATCAACTGCGTTTATCTTCAATTTTTGGAGGTACGGCATTCCATCAAATCTTGCTTGACAAGTATCAAAATGAAGAAATCGTGATAGCTGGCACATCTGCCGGTGCCGCGGCTAGCTCTAAAAATATGATCTATCAGGGGAGTAGTAAGGACGCTCTTCTTAAAGGTGAAGTAAAGATTACTGGCGGATTGGGGTTTATTGACGATGTCATTGTTGACACGCATTTTGTCCAACGCGGACGCATAGGCCGATTATTGTATGCTGCGGCAAGCAACCCTGGGATCTTGGGTATTGGATTAGGAGAAGATACAGGACTTTACATTTCTAATGGCACTAAGATGGAAGCAATCGGCAGTGGAATGGTAATTCTTGTTGACGGGCGCCACATGGCAGATACCAATTTAACGGATGTTGAAATGGGACAACCAGTATCTATAAAGAATATGGTTGTACATGTGATGTGTGATGGAGATATCTATGATTTGTCTGAACATAAATTAACGATCCATCATCCTAAAGCTATATCGGCAGAATAATGAAAGTTATAATTCACGGTGGATTTTTTAGCGAATCAGCAACTAATCAAGAAACAAAGAAAGCAAAGCAAGATGCTCTAAAGCTAATAGTTGGAAAAGCACATCATTACTTGAAGAGTCACTCAGCTTTGGATACGGTTGTTTATACAGTCAGTTTACTTGAGGATGACGTATTATTTAACGCCGGATTGGGATCACAGATACAAAGTGATGGGAAAGTTCGTTTAAGTGCATCATTAATGGATGGGAAGAGTCAAAAGTTTGGAGGTATAATTAACGTTGAGAATGTTAAAAATCCCATACAGATTGCAGCAGAATTACTTAATTATGATGACAGGGTATTGAGTGGAGAGGGTGCAACTAAATTTGCGAGAAATATAGGATTTGAATATTTCGATCCAATTACACCTTTGAGGCAGATGGAATTTGCGGAAAAACGCAATCAAAAAGAACGCAAAGGAACAGTAGGTTGTGTTGCGATGGATTTATCCGGGAATATTGCAGCGGGAACTTCCACAGGAGGCAAGGGATTCGAAATTCCTTGCAGAGTTAGTGACTCGGCGACTGTGGCAGGAAATTTTGCCAATAGATATGCGGGTGTTTCCTGTACAGGAGTTGGAGAGGATATTGTAAATACTGCTTTGGCGGCAAAAATAGTAACAAGAGTATCTGATGGATTTACACTTAAGGATGCATGTATTAAATCATTTGATGAGTTAAAGGTTATTGAGGGTTTTGCAGGAGTTATTTGTGTCGATTGTAAAGGAGAAATTTTTCATTTAGATTCTCATCCCTATATGGTTTGGGCTTCCCATGATGGAGAAATAAAGGTTTTTGATTAGCGCTTTTTACCTATCTTTATAGCATGAAAAAGGGGTTGTTGGCATTTATTGTTTTGTATGTTACAGTTCAGGCAAGTGCTCAAACCAATCATTTTTTGCCCCAGCCATCTCCCGGTGGAGCATCTATTAACATTGCAGCTTCTAGTTTAGACGAAAGTGAAGGTAATGCATATTTTGCAGAGGCGGAAAGAAATGAGCGTAAGGGAGAGTTAAATGAGGCTGTTACATTATTTGGAAAGGCGGCATTTGAATACAATAGTTCCAGGCAATTGGGCCGTTATGGTTCAGCACTACTCAGGCTAAGTAATGCACATTATTTACTAGCACACTATACAGAGGCTGAACAGGTAGTGCTAAACGTAGCATTAAAAAACTATTCCAAATTAGGCAGTACCGGAGGATTAATTGAGAGTTACAGTCAACTAGGTAAGATATATCTAGCGGTTAATAAATATACTCAGTCTATGTGGTTTTACACCCAACAGGGCATATTAGCGAAGCAGATAGGTAATAATAGGGCTTATATCGAATCTGTACTTGGGATAGCGAATGTTAAAATAAGAAAAAAGGAGTTTTCATTGGCAGTTAAAGACCTTGACAGAGCTGAATTATTAGCAGCAGGATCAAATGCGGCGGAGTACAAAACTAAAATAAGGGAGGCTAGAGCTTTATTGCCTAATAAAAAGATTATAAAAAAATAAGGTAGTTAATTAACTTTACTAAGTTTACAGAAAAGAGACAGTAATAATACTGTCTCTTTTCTGTTTATTTGAAAATTGGTATCATATTAGTGTGTAATTATAAAATGGATTTTAAAATAGCTAAAGAGATGTTGAGAAGAATATTATTGGTAACTTTTACCGCCGCAGTTCTTGCATGCCACGCCTCTCCTAAGCCACAGGAGATTGTAAAAGGTATCACGAATATCACGCCTGATGCTAAACAGGCATTAGTTTGCAAAGAGATTGTAACTTTAATCGAGAACTACAATTACAAAAAGCTGAAAGTAAATGATTCGATATCATCAGTAGTTTTGGACAAATACCTTAAGGATATAGATCCATCAAGAAATTACTTTACGGCTTCTGATATTAAAGAATTTGAAAAATTCCGATTCAAGCTTGATGACGATTTTAGAAACGGAGATTTAACAGCTCCATTCTATATTTTTAACGTTTACTTGAAAAGATATAATGAATGGATAGATTATGGTTTGCTTCAAATTAAGTCAAAATTTGAGTTTAATGGCTCTGATGCTTATGTGTATGACCGTGAGAAAATGCCTTGGGCTTCATCAACTGTTGCTCTTAATACATTATGGCAAAAGCGTGTGAAATATGAGCTTGTGAATTTGAAGATAGCTGGAAGTTCTGATGAGAAAAATATAGATGTCCTCACAAAGCGCTATCAGAATTTAAAATCACAGGTTTCAAAAATCAATAATCAGGATGTTTTCCAATATATAATGGATGCTTTTACCGAAAGTATTGATCCTCACACTAATTATTTTAATCCTTCAAACGCTCAAGCATTTAGTGAGGATATGGCCCGTTCTTTTGAGGGAATTGGAGCTAGACTTCAATTAGAGAATGAAGTGCTAAAAATTGGTGAGATCATTCCTGGCGGACCGGCATTTAAAAGTAAGCTCCTGAATACAGGAGACAGAATCATTGGCGTAGCTCAGGGCAATGGAGAGTTTGAAGATATAACAGGATGGAGGATAGAAAACTCTGTATCCAAAATTAAGGGGCCAAAAGGTACTACTGTTCGATTGAAGATTATCCCTGTAGGACAAGAGTTATCCGCTAAACCAGTTGTAATTGCTCTTGTAAGGGAAAAAATTATAATGGAAGAACAATCTGCAAAGAAAAAGGTTGAAAGTGTTACTTCCAATGGCATTACATATAAAGTGGGAATTATTTCTTTGCCTGCATTTTATGCGGATTTCACTGCTGCTAGACAGGGAGATAAAAACTATAAAAGTACCACTCGGGACGTTAGAAAATTAATTGATACACTAAAGACCAAGGATAAAGTAGATGCAATTGTGATGGATTTACGTTCCAATGGTGGGGGATCTTTGCCTGAGGCTATTAATTTAACGGGGTTATTCATTGACAAAGGACCAGTGGTGCAGATTAAGGATTTGAGAAATGAAGTAGAAGTTAGTGAAGATACTACCTCAGGTGTAGCATGGGATGGGCCTGTTGGAGTTATGGTTGATCGTTTAAGTGCTTCTGCATCTGAAATTTTTGCTGGTGCTATACAGGATTATGGAAGAGGAATTATAATGGGAACGCAGACTTACGGAAAGGGAACTGTTCAATCTTCAATAAAAATGGATGATTTGGTTAATCCTTCGATTTTACAGAGACTTGCTGCATTAGTTGGTAAAAATGGTAAATCTGTAAAGGAAGCTAGTGATATGCCACAGCTTGGTTTAATTAATCTAACAATGGCAAAGTTTTATCGCGTTAATGGCAGTAGTACCCAACACAAGGGTGTTATGCCTGATATTAACTTTCCATCTTTATATCCCCTAGATAAAATTGGAGAAGATACTGAAAAATCTGCCTTACCATGGGACACAGTCGACAAATCTAGCTTCATCCCTGTTGCAGATCTCTCTGTTCCAAAAGTGGAACTGCTTAGACTGCACGATCTGCGAATGGCTAATTCTATAGAATATAAAATCCTGCAGCAGGATTTAACGGAACTTAAGAAACGCGACAGTGAAAATTCTGTTACCTTAAACGAAGCTAAACTAAAGAAGGAAAGAGATAGCCTTGAAGCAAAAGCTCTAGCTAAAACTAACTTGCTTAGATCGGCAAGGGGATTAACTCCACTTAAGAAAGGAGATAAGATTACTAAGGAAGAAAGCTTTGATTTTGTTCAGGATGAGAGCTTAAAAGTTATGGCAGATTTTATGCAGTTAAAAGCAATTAAAACCAAGTAAGAACAAAGGGGCCATTTGGCCCCTTTGTTCTTACTTGGTTTTTTTACCTATTTGCATTGACATCATTTCTTTCATTGTTTTATTCATTCCTTCCGTAGAGCCGTCTAAAAATACTACGTTTCCATCACTGTTTTCAGCAAAATGCTTAATGGATTCGGTCCACATTGTAAACAAAATTACCGAAATATCGAGATTTGCTTCTTCCATTTCCTGGGCCGCTTTGGTCATACCATGTGCAACTTCAGCGCGGAATAGTGCAATACCCTGACCTCTTAATTGAGCTGCTTCGCGTTCAGCAGCAGCAGCTATTTTAATTGCGTTGCCATCAGCCTCTGCCCCCTTCGTTTTTGTGATCAATAGAGCCTGACCTTCATTTTCGGCAGCAGCTTTTAAGTTGTTTGATGCTACAACCCTGCTCATTGATCTCATAATCTCTTCATCAAAAGTAATGTCATTCAATTGCAAATCTTGTAGGTGGTAGCCCCAGCTTTCCAATACGATATCAATTTGCTCTTTTACATGTAAGACAATTTCGTTTCTTTGGGCTAGAACATTTGCTTGCTTTTGAGTCGCCACGTAAGCTCGGATAGACCCTTCAATAGTTCGAATAAGTGCTTGCATCAAATTTGTAGAATCGACGAATTTGAAAGCAACGTTTTTAATAGTTTCTTCATCATGATTCAATACTGAATACAACAGCATTGCTTTAAAATATACATTGGCCTGATCTTGAGTAACAGCCTGAAAAGATAATTCAACAGATCTATTTTGTATTGATATTCTGGAATGTATATTTTCAATTAATGGAATTTTAAAATTTAATCCTGGTCCGAGTTGCCTGCGGTATTTTCCAAATATAGTTATAACAGCGATTGTGCCCTGTCGGACAGTTACAAATGAACTGAACAATATAACCAAAGCAAAAAATAATAGTGCGTAAAGAAAATATGCCATAATAATAATGTTAAGGACTGAAGGTACAAACAAAATTTTGTTAGGCACAGATATTGTATAACATTCCTATCTAACAAAAATAATTATGAACGTTAAAAGAACTTTTGGAACTATCCTGACAATATTAGGTGTTATAGGACTTATTTATGCTGGTTATGGGTTTACACAACATGGTGGTGCGACGAGGCAACTAATTGTTTTTGGTATAATAGGGGCAATATTCTTTTTTACGGGTGTTGGTTTAGTAAGAAACACAAAAGATGAGGCTTAGTTCGCTCCTTTTGTTATTCTATTGCCTGTAAACTTTAGTGAATGTCCGGGGAAGTCGTAATCCGTTAAGAATTTTATTTTTTTTAAGGCATTTGTACTTGGGTCGGGTCCTAAGCCACTTATTTTGTCTTGCTTAAAAGACTGTATATCCGCATACAAGAAGTCTCCCTGTTTGCTTATCTTAAGCTGTAATAATGGTGTGAATCCATTGGAGCCTTTGAGGTTAAACATCCCGTAAGTACAAAAATTCCCCAGGCTATAGGCTATAAACTTATTTTTATATACCTCAATTGCTCTACTCACATGAGGTCCATGGCCTAAAACAACATCAGCACCTGCATCAATAACACTATGCGCAAATAAGTAGACATTTCCCCTGTCCTCATTATAAAAGGTTTCGGTTCTTCTGGTTACGTGCTCAAATTTGCTTCCTTCACCACCACCATGGAAGGACACAATGACTATGTCTACCTGGCTCTTTAGTTGTCTAACAATGGCTGAAGCGCTGTCTATATTTGTTATCGGTATTGTATTTTCATTAGGAGAGAACGCACAAAATCCATAGGTTGTACTATCCTTTTTAAAAATGCTCGAAGGATGCGATGAGAGACCCGCGTATGTAATTTCGAGAGAATCCAAAATTTGAGTTGTTCTATTTCGCCCAACCTCTCCAAAGTCTCCTACATGATTATTAGCCAAACTCAGTACATTAAATCCAGCTGCTTTTATAACACCCGCATACCTTTCGGGCATTCTAAAAGCAAAGCAATTGTTTCCGATTGTATCTTTACATTTTTTTGAAGTACCGGAATTAAGCAGGCAACCCTCCAAATTGCCGAAAATAATATCGCCTTTCAGATAGTCCAACACACGTTTAAAACTTTTCTTTGCGTCATCCTTGGGAAGATTAGCCTTGGTAGGATATGCTGACCCCAGCATGATATCTCCAACAGCTACAATGCTAAGTGTATCCTGGGTTAAGGATGTTGAATCGATATTTAGATAATAATCATCGTTTTTAGAAGCTAGCGAAGTATTGCCGACTTTACAACTCAAAATAATTATGATTATTGCAATACAACTTAGGTAGCGTTCAATGCGAGTCATGGTTCGTAATAAAAAATCCCCCCAATTTCTTGAGAGGATTTGTATAAGTATTAGATAGGTTACTCTTCTATAAGATCGTCTTTAATTGCATCAATAATTCTGCCGCCCTTATAAAAATACCTGGAATAATATGGTTCGTTTAAATTGCTGATCACAACCCCGCGAGTTGAAGATGCATGAGCAAAGCGATTGTCACCCAAGTAAATGCCAATATGTGTAATGCTTCTGCTTTTTATTTTGAAAAAAACTAGATCACCCTCCTTTAGCTCATCTTTTGGAAGAGGGTTAACCATACTAAAAATATCACGTGAGTTTCTTAATATAGTAGTGTTGAAAACTTTATCGTAAATAGCCTTTGTAAATGCGGAACAATCGATGCCTTTTTTTGTGTTTCCGCCAAATCTATATGGAGTTCCAATCCACTCGTAAATAAATTTGTACAATTTAATGTTAGACGTCGCATCAACCGCTACACCCATAACCTGGGAAAAATATTGCGATGCTAAATTATCAGGATCTTCTAGTTTACTGGTTTCTTTTGTTTTAGTTTGTGCGTTTAGAGCCGAAAGGCTACACAAAAGGATACAAGTAGACAACAAAAACTTTTTAATCATGTTATACTGTTAAGTTTGGGTTATAAGACTTACACTTAAACGTACACCACTAGGGGCTTATTGTTTGAATAGCAAACATATGAATTCCTGCCGTTTTATCCAAATCTATTGCCGGGCTTATTTAAAGTTATTAACATTTTTATAGATTAACCCTTATTAGTCACGTTGATAACTGCTGAAAATGTAAAATAATATTAGGTATCCATGTGTATGCTCAAAAGATTGTTATGATCTGTAACCTTACTATGCATTTTCCTTGATTTTCTTCGATATATTGCAATAAAAAACTAGATTTGCTCTCATAAATAAAATCAACACCCCAACAATGAGTGCAGTAGAAATTAATAAAGATACCTATCTGAAGTGGTTTGAGTCGATGTTGCTGATGCGCAAATTCGAAGAGAAAACGGGACAGCTTTACGGACAGCAAAAGATCCGGGGATTCTGTCACCTATATATTGGTCAGGAGGCAGTAGTTGCCGGAGCGATTTCTGCAATGCAGAAAGGTGATTCTATGATTACCGCTTATCGTGATCATGCCCACGCACTCGCATTGGGAGTTAGTGCAAATGAAATTATGGCTGAGATGTATGGTAAGGCTACTGGCTGTTCAAAAGGCAAAGGTGGTTCTATGCACATGTTCAGCAAGGAACATAATTTTTACGGGGGTCACGGAATTGTTGGAGGTCAGATCCCGCTAGGAGCAGGTATCGCTTTCGCAGAAAAATATAAAGGAACAACAAACTTAAACGTTTGTTACATGGGCGACGGTGCTGTTAGACAGGGTGCTTTAAATGAGGCATTCAATATGGCTATGTTATGGAAATTACCTGTAATTTTTGTATGTGAAAACAATGGATATGCGATGGGGACTTCAGTGGAGCGCACTACTAACATGAAAGACATTTACAAAATCGGACTGGGCTTTGATATGCCTTGTGCACCTGTCGACGGTATGGATCCTGTTGCAGTTCATAATGCAATGGATGAAGCTGCCCAACGGGCAAGAAATGGGGAAGGCCCAACGTTTCTTGAGATGAGAACCTATCGGTACAGAGGACATTCCATGTCTGACCCTGCTAAATATAGAACCAAAGACGAGTTGGAAGAATATAAAGCAAAGGACCCAATTGAGAGTGTAAGAGAGATTATTTTAAAAGACAAATACGCTGATCAAGCGTGGATTGAGGACATTGAGGCTAAAGTTAAACAGATCGTTGATGATGCTGTTAAATTCGCTGAAGACTCCCCTTGGCCGGATGCATCTGAATTATATACAGATGTTTATGTGCAGCAAGATTACCCTTATGTTAAAGATTAATTTGAACGAATTCAATAGATAATATAGAATGGCTGAAATAGTTAAAATGCCTAAAATGAGCGATACCATGACCGAAGGGGTAATGGCAAAGTGGCATAAAAAGGTTGGCGATAAAGTGAAGAGCGGCGATGTAATGGCTGAGGTTGAAACCGATAAAGCTACCATGGACCTAGAGTCTTACTGGGACGGAACTGTGTTATATATTGGTGTTGAAGAAGGGAAAGCTGTACCGGTTGATGCAATTATTGCAGTGATCGGAAAAGAGGGCGAAGATTATAAAGCGGCTTTGGATGCCGAGGGTGACGCGTCTGAAAAATCAGAGCCAGCTAAGGAAAGTAAATCTGAAGATAAAGCTGCTGAAGTAGATTCTGAAAAGGAGTCTAAAGGAGCCGGTGTGAGTGATTCAGACATAGAGAAGATGGGTGTGACCGTTGTTCGCATGCCATTACTTAGCGATACCATGACTGAAGGCGTTATTGCTGAATGGCATAAAAAAGTTGGTGATAAGGTTAAAGACGATGATATTCTTGCTGATGTAGAAACTGATAAAGCTACTATGGAAGTGATGGGATACGCAGAAGGCACTTTACTGCATATTGGCGTAGAAAAGGGTCAGGCAGCCAAAGTAAATGGAATTATTGCTATAGTGGGTCCCGAAGGGACAGACATTAGTGGTATTTTAAACCAAGGCGATGCTCCTTCAAAACCTGTATCAGATAAAAAACCTGATGCACCAGTTGAAGAGAGGTCGAAATCACAACCAGAGGGATCTGCTGCTGAAGCTGAACAAGCTCCAGCAGTTAGTGGTGAACGCGTTAAAGCATCTCCTCTTGCAAAAAGAATCGCAAAAGATAAAGGTATTGACCTAACTCAGGTTTCAGGCAGTGCAGATGGTGGTCGTATTATCAGAAAGGACATTGAAAACTACAAGCCTGCTGCAGCTCAGGCTGAAAAAGCGGCACCAGCAGTTTCAGAAAAAACCGCAGCGCCACTTCCAGTTTATCTAGGTGAGGAGAAATTTACTGAGAAACCAGTAACTCAAATGCGTAAGGTTATTGCAAAGCGTTTATCTGAAAGTTTATTTACGGCACCGCATTTCTACCTAACGATGAGTATTGATATGGATGGCGCAATTGCTGCCCGTACTAAGATGAATGAGTTCGCCTCCGTTAAAATTTCGTTTAACGACTTAGTTTTGAAAGCTGTTTCGATTGCCTTAAAACAGCACCCTAATGTTAACTCATCATGGCTGGGAGATAAGATTCGTTACAACGAACACGTTAATATCGGTGTTGCTGTAGCGGTTGAAGATGGATTACTAGTACCTGTAGTGCGTTTTGCAGATGGAAAATCACTTTCCAGAATATCTGCAGAAGTCAAGGATTTCGCCCAACGTGCAAAAGCCAAGAAATTGCAGCCTGCTGATTGGGAAGGTTCAACTTTTACTATTTCCAATCTTGGAATGTTTGGAATTGATGAATTTACTGCGATTATTAACCCACCAGATGCATGTATCCTTGCGGTTGGAGGCATCTCTCAGATTCCTGTTGTGAAAAATGGCGCTGTTGTACCAGGTAATGTTATGAAGGTAACTTTAAGTTGCGATCACCGTGTAGTTGACGGTGCAACGGGATCTGCATTCCTGCAAACTTTAAAAGCATTGCTGGAAGAACCAGTTAGATTGTTAATTTAATTTATTTTTTAATATCATGAGGTTGCCTGTTCGTCACAGGCAACCTTTTTTATGCCTTTTAGTTTTTGTACTTTTGCCACCATGTCAAATATTAAACCTTCATTAGCAAAAGGTACACGAGATTTCTCTCCTCAGGAGATGATAAAGCGGAACTACATATTCGACACCATAAAAAAGGTGTTTAAAAAATACGGATATTCAGAGATACAGACGCCGGCGATGGAGAATCTATCTACCCTAACAGGTAAGTATGGTGACGAAGGGGATAAGTTAATTTTTAAAATATTAAATTCAGGAGATTATCTTTCAAAAGCACATGCCGGACATCTGGCTGAGATGAACTCAAATGCACTTACTAGTTCTATCAGTGAGAAAGCTTTGCGTTATGATTTAACTGTTCCATTTGCAAGGTATGTAGTTATGCATCAGAACGAAATCACTTTGCCATTTAAGCGCTTTCAGGTACAGCCGGTATGGCGTGCAGACCGTCCGCAGAGGGGCCGTTATCGTGAATTCTATCAATGTGATGCAGATGTAGTTGGTTCATCTAGCTTAATTAATGAAGCCGAATTTGTGCTAATTTATCAGGAAGCTTTGAAGGGCCTTGGCATGCGTGATTTTACTATAAAACTTAACAATAGGAAAATTCTTTCAGGCATTGCAGAAATCATTGGTAAACCTGAATTGATTATTGATATGACGGTTGCTATTGATAAATTAGACAAAGTGGGCCTGGATGGTGTCAGCAAAGAATTAATTGAAAGAGGCTTTTCAACTGACGACATTGAGAAACTAAAACCTGTAATCCTACTTCAAGGGACTAACAAACAAAAGTTAGAGAGCCTAAGAAATACCTTGGCTTCCTCATCAATTGGGATGGCAGGAGTTGAGGAGATTGAGACTGTTTTTACCTTTGTTGAAGAAATGCTGATAGGAGATGACTCTTTGACACCTGTGCTTGAATTGGATATAACCTTAGCCCGTGGTTTAAACTATTACACTGGCTGTATTTTCGAAGTAAAAACCAACGAGGTTTCCATGGGAAGTATTGGCGGCGGAGGTAGGTATGATGATCTTACAGGTATGTTTGGTTTAAAAGGATTAACCGGAGTGGGGATTTCATTTGGAGCAGACAGGATTTATGACGTGCTTCAGGAGCTCAATCTTTTTCCGGAATATGCTCAGGAGGGCACTAAGGTACTAATTAGCAATTTCGATTCCAATGCTGAGAAGTTCGGGCTACCTATTTTACAGAGGTTAAGAAAGCAAGAAATATCCGCTGAACTATATCCAGCATCATCCAAAGTGAAAAAGCAATTGGCTTATGCCGACACTAAGGCGATACCGTTTGTTTTATTAATTGGAAGCGAGGAGATGAATACAGGTTTTTTGACACTAAAAGATATGAAATCCGGACAGCAGTTTAAACTAAATATTGAAGAAGTTATTGAACATTTGAAGGCTAATTAAGCGCCATAAATTTCTTCAAATTATCTGAGGCAGTGCGTCTAACTTTATTTTTGAAGAAAGGTGTCCATCCAATCAGCATACCTTTAAAACCAAATGCCTGCCTTGCCCAAGTATAAAAATTAAAAGAATCACAATGGTTAATTATTTTACCGTCTTCAATGTCAAATGAAGCTTTAACCTTGTTGACAACCTTCTTTCCTGTTAGTGAAAATGTGTAAGTTGCCTCCCAATTTGCTGATACCTCAGAATCTGTAGCAGTTATATTGCTAAATTCAATAGATAGGTCTTTACCTTTTTTCAATAGCATCTCCCACATTTTTCTGGTTTCAGTCGCGTTTAAATCCTTAAAAACGGCATCAGTAAATCGGGCATTTTGAGCGTAACAATCTTGCATAGTAATAAAATCTTTGGCTTTGAATGCTGTGTAAAATGTATGGATCAGCACTTCGCCAGCACTCATATTTAGTAGATTTTACCTGCCAAAATACCTTCTATCCTATCAAGAAGCTCATCTATGTCAAATGGTTTGGCCAGAAAACCATTAGGTTTAAATTCTCCGTGTTCAACATTTTCGGCAGTATACCTGGCAGAAATCATCAATACAGGAATGTCTTTAGTATTTGAGTCAGATCTTAGTTGCTTCAATAATTCCCTGCCATCCGCATCTGGAAGCATGATATCTAAAATCACCAAATCAGGCTTAAGCAACTCAATGTTATGCATCATGTTGGCACTTTTATTCAAACCAGTTACTTTATATGCCTCACTCTGCAAGATTAGAGTGATAACGTCTAGAATAGCGTGGTTGTCTTCAATAACAAGAATATTCTTATAACCCGTAGTGCCTTTTGCCAAAATTGTTCTCTTTGTAAACACAAATATATTTAAGTAGATTGATTTGTTCACACTTTATTTAAAAATTATAAACAAATTGTTACACAAAATTTGGCGAAAAAATATTCTGCTAAGAATGAAACTTTTTCGATAAATATAAGTCTTATATACAGTTTTAGTTTTAGGTTAAAAGGGTACGATTGTGGCGATTGTACCCTTTTATTTTAATTTGGGTTCATAAGTTGTGGTATTAACTATTGCTTTCAACTCTTGTAGAATCGTGTAGAGTCCAAAATTTGTGCGGTTAACATAAATGAAATGCTTAACCCCCCTTGCTTGTTTAAATTCAGGCATCTTTGATATTTTCTCCCCATAATTATAAAGCTCTCTGAAGAAAACAGGATTGTCGAAATTAAATTCTTTGCTTGTGTAAGGCATTGCAAAAAGTGTTATCATTTCTAAATAGGCCTTATAGTAAAATTCTATCTGTTGAGGCGAATCGGATTGATGTATCATCTCGAGACTACGGAAAGCGGCAATAGTTTTTGCTTTATCATTAATAATATCGCTAGATATTAAAGAAAAGAAGGGTTGATAAAAATCGTCCGGCAATTCCTTAATACATCCAAAATCGATAACGCCTAATTTTTCATCAGGTGTAATCATAAAATTTCCCGGATGTGGATCAGCATGTACAGCTCTCAGCTCATGTTGTTGGAAATTATAAAAGTCCCATAAAGCTTGTCCAATTTTATTTCTTAAATTTTGTGAGGGATTTGTTTTTAAAAACTCCTTTAAATGCATCCCATCAATCCAATCCATGGAAATTATTCGCTTGCCCGATAATTCCGGATAGTATTTTGGAAATATAACATTGTCCAGGTTTTTACATGCTTCAGAAAATTCTATAGACCGTTTTACTTCCAGCACATAGTCTGTTTCTTCCAAAAGTCTTTCTTCAACCTCCTTAATATACACATTCAATTCTTTCTCGCTCATGCCAAGCAGCCGAAATGCGAAAGGCTTCACTAATTTAAGATCGGAAGAGATACTGTCTCCCACACCCGGATATTGAATCTTCACAGCAAGTTTTTTCCCATTTAACTCAGCTTCATGTACCTGACCTATAGACGCCGCGTTAGATGATTTCAGATTAAACTTATCGTAAATCTGCTCAGGTGTTTTTCCAAAGTTTTTGGTAAAAGTCCGCACAATCAAGGGACCAGACAGTGGTGGCGCATTATACTGAGACTGTGTAAATTTATCGACGTAAGATTTCGGCAGGATGTTTTTGTCCATACTCAACATCTGAGCAATTTTCAAAGCGCTACCTTTAAGTTCGCTCAGGGACTTGTAAATGTCTGTCGCATTATCTTCATTTAGTTCATCCCTGTTCAAATCAGGATTAAAGAGCTTCTTGGAATAATGCTTAAGATAGTTGCCACCTATTTGGATGCCTGTCTTTACAAACTTTGCAGATCGCTGAGTTTTCGTAACAGGGATACTGTTTTGTTCTTTCATATTTTAAAATCTCATCTTCTCGCCAAACCCCCCGTTCCTTGAAAGAAACTTCCCGTAATCTATGAGGTTGTCAATTGGTGAATGTTGGAATAAATCGAACGTCACATTAATTCCTTTTTCAATTGCCTCATCAGTTTTCTCAAAACCAGGACTATCATCACCGATCCAAAATTTAACAATGAAAGCAAATTGTAGCCAAAGCGCATCCTTATAGCGTTTGCTTAAAAATTTTCTTTCAGCTAATTCGCCTGCTTCAATTCCATTGTTGATAATTTCCGTAGCGAAATTTTCGAAAATAACTTTAACACCCGAAAGTATAGGTGGTGTGCTTATGCTAAATCCTTTAGATTTTAGACTAAAAAGTACAAAGCTGCGTTGCTTTTTTAGTACTTCAACATAACTATAAAAAAAGGAAAGTATTTTTTCTCTGGAAGTATATTGATTCCATACTTCCTGATTTTGCAAAGTGTCAATTGTTTCAATCGTAAGGTCTGTCCAGATTATTTTTTCGATGCTGTCAAAAGACGCATAAAAATTATAGAAATCCTCCTCCTGCATTTTAAGTTTTTTCGCGAAGCTAAAAACAGATTTAGGTTGCTCATCATTATTTAAAACATAATTAATATAACCGGTTTTTATTTGTTCTGCAGTTGCCATTTCTTTTTATTTAATAACGTTTAAAATGAGTGCTTGTTTCCCTACAAATGTAAAGTTAGCGCAATCTCTCGTCAATAATTAGTTACTTTCATCTACTTTTAAAAGAAATGTTTAATTTCGCCGGTGTTGAAGGCAGCAGGTAAACATATCAGGCAATTTGGAGCAGTTATTCTGCTTATTATATTTGCGATCGCACTTACGCCTTTTGATTTTTTTCACAACCATGCCGTAGACTCCAGCTCAAGTTGTTATAAAGGCCAGGTCAAGTGCAGCCACAAAGAACATATCAAATCGACTGCTGAAACTTGTTTGATTTGCGCGCTTCATTTCGAAAAAACATACTTTTGCAATCAGTACTATTTTCAGGTTTTTCTTAAAAAGAAAGCAGCGGTTCCGCATTTCTATAAAACCCTTAGTTCCTACACCGAACTTGTTGGTACATCGCTTCGGGGTCCTCCCTTAAGTTAGATTTCTCTGATAGGCAACTTCGCCCTTATTTTATTTATCTGGAACGGGCAATCTCTTGTTCCAATTTTTTCACTTTTTTATAGACTTTATGAAACAGAAAAATCTTTTACTGATTGTTCTACTATATATGCTGTTTTCCAGCAAACTAATGGCTTCAGGTTTTGCAGATGTTGCAGGTAAAGTAACTGATGCACAAAAAAGCAATGCCCTGGCAGGCGCAACCATTTCTGTTCCTGATCTGCGGAAATCTGCTGTTACAAATCAAAACGGGGAGTTCATTATTAAAAATTTGCCCGTTAAGGGGCGATTTTTAGTTCTTGTGAGTTATGTTGGCTATCAGTCTGCTACTCAAATAGTAGACTTTTCTAATCCATCATCCTTAATATTCGCTTTACAGCCAAGTGTAATTGAAGGACGTGAAGTGGTAATAACGGGGTCGGCGACAAGTTCAGACAACCGCAAGAATAGTACATCAGTTGCAACGCTCAATAAGCAACAGCTACTATCGCACCCCTCCAATAACCTTATGGATGCTATATCCAGAATTCCGGGAGTGTCACAAATTACAACTGGCCCCTCTATATCTAAACCAGTTATACGCGGACTCAGTTACAATCGGGTGGTTACACTAAATAATGGTGTTAAACAACAGGGACAGCAATGGGGAGACGAACATGGAATTGAAATTGATCAGTATAGTGCTGATCATGTAGAAGTGTTAAGAGGTCCAGCCAGCTTAATGTACGGATCTGATGCTCTCGGTGGTGTAATCAATATACTCGATGGCTTGCCAGCCCCAGAGGGAACAATTAGAGGTGAATTTCTTACAAATTATGCAACTAATAATGGCCTGAGTGGAACGTCACTCATGCTTCAGGGCAACGAGAATGGATTTGTTTATAAGGCGCGTGGGACTTACAAAAATGCCTATTCCTATCAGACACCTTTGGAATTTCTTCCCAATTCTGCTTTTAATGAGACAAATTTTGAAGGGCAGATTGGGCTAAACCGAAAATGGGGGTATGCCCATTTAGATGCATCAAGTTTCCGCAACAATATTGGTTTTTATGAACCGGCTAGAAACGCATATGGCAATTTAATTGATGAAAAAGGTAACATCTTTTCAAGTGAGCAAAATAGGGATCGCAAACTGGCATATCCTAGACAAGACGTACGTCATTATAAATTAGCGCTAAACTCCAATATACTTTTTGGTGAAGGCAGTCTTAAAACAACCTTGGGTTACCAGCATAATCTTAGAAGGGAAATAGAGGAATCAGGGGCGGATGGGTTAGCCTTATTTTTAAATAGCCACACCTACAGCTATGACATTAAGTATTCCTTTAAACAGTTTGATGGTTGGGCGCCTGTTGCGGGTATTTCTGGAGAGTTCGTCAAAAGCATAAATACTACAGGTGCTGAACAACTTATTCCCAATTACAACTCTCAAGCACTGGGTGGGTTCTTGTTTGTTAAGAAATCCTGGGAATTCGATAGCTTCAATGCAGGCGCAAGGTTTGACTATCGGAATATGTCCGGTAAAGCGTTCAGCGGAGATTCCGAATTTTCAGCGTTCACAAATAAATTTTCGCATTTAACAGGTGCATTTGGTTATACACACGAGTTCAATGATGTCTTAAGCTTTAAAGCTAATGCTGGGAGCGCATTTCGCGCACCAAACATTGCCGAACTTTCTTCCAATGGTGTTCATGAAGGCGTTTTTAGGTATGAGGTCGGGAATTCTAATTTAAAGCCTGAGCAAAGTTATCAGTTGGATGCCTCGTTCGATTATCAAAATCAATATGTCAGCGCTTCAGTCGGAGCGTTTAGTAATTATATAAAAAGCTATATCTACTACAGTACAGATGGGTCAACCATTGCAGTTGATGATTTAGAAGGAGGAATTACTGATTACCCCTTATATAATTTCGTTCAGGATAACGCATTACTTCGCGGTGTAGAAGTATCTTTAACCCTTCACCCTGTTGGTTTTATTCATTTCGAAAATGGGTTTTCTTATACACGAGCAACTAACCGCAGCACCAATACATCCCTTCCATTTATACCTGCTGCAACATTAAGAAACGAATTACGTTTTGAACCAAAATTCTCCGGTACAGATAATTCATATCTATCAGTCGGTATTGATAATTTTTTTAAGCAAAACAAGATCGATGTTTTTGAAACTGCATCCAGTGGATATACGCTGCTAAACGCTGCTATCGGCACTACTCTAAAAATAGGTAAGTCCCAAAATATTAGCTTCTACATCGCAGGCCGTAACCTGCTTGATAAGTCTTATTACGACCATTTGAGCCGTTTTAAACCGGGCCGCCTTAGCGATGAAGACCCCAGTCTGGGTATTTATAACCAGGGTAGGTCTGTAACCTTCGGCCTAAACATTCCATTCACAATAAAAAATTAATAACTCAATTTTATTGCAAATCCCGTTCTTCTTCAAGAGCGGGATTTGTATTAAATATTGGTTAGCTTAGAACTTTAATACGCTTATTATTGTTGTTCTAAAAAGCCATTTTTACATGACTCATCAAAATATTCTTCGCTTTACGCTTGTCTTTTCACTTATTTTTTGTTTACACAATTCCTTAAGCGCACAAAAAGCTGATACCATTTCCACCACGCTTGAAAGTATTAAATATGCATATCCCGTGAAATATTATCCTGTTAGGGCAGAGGGGCAGGACCTCCGTATGGCCTATATGGATATTGCACCAACTCAATTGGCAAATGGTCGAACTGTCATGCTTTTTCATGGTAAAAATTTTGCAGGTTACTACTGGACAAATGTTATTAAAGCACTAACTAGTCGCGGTTTCAGAGTTGTTGTTCCAGATCAGGTGGGCTTTGGCAAGTCTTCCAAGCCGTTCATACATTATAGCTTTCATCAACTTGCAAAGTGGAGCAAATCACTATTAGATACCCTGGGCATCAAGCGTGCGAGTGTTCTTGGTCATTCTATGGGAGGTATGTTGGCTACCAGATTTGCGCTGTTATATCCTGAAACTACGGAAAAGCTGTTGCTTGAAAATCCCATAGGCCTTGAAGACTACCGTACTTTCATCCCATATATTACCACAGAAGAGCAGTACCGTACAGAGTTAAAATCTACACCAGAAAGTATTCGGAAATACTACCAATCCTCCTATTTCACCGTGTGGAAGCCCGAATACGAAGAATTGGTGCGTATAGCTGGCGGTGTTACAAATAGCGCTGACTATCCCAGATGGGCAAAAGTTGCTGCCATGACCTACAGCATGATCTATGAGCAACCAATAGTCTATGAGTTTTATAACATTAAGGTTCCTACAATTTTATTTATTGGTAAAGAAGATAAAACCATTATCGGAAAGTCTTTATTAACCCCAGATCAACAGGTACTCCATGGGCAGTACCGTTTGCTTGGCAAACAAACTGCATCGAAAATACCTGGCGCTAAACTGATTGAATTTGAAGCCTGCGGACATATACCTCATATAGAAGTAGCAACTGAATTCAATGTTGCTTTGCTAGGAAGCCTCTAAAATTTCAAGTTGAATAAGAACTTGCTCGCGAGTAACCGGGTAGGCTGCATCATTTATAATGCTTTCATAGACCGCATCAAACAAAGGCAGATAACTTCCTTCCATTGATGGAATAAATTCCTCCGTACGGTTGCCTTCTGCATCTATTAATGTTAGCTTGGCTTCATTGCCCGGCAATTCTATTCCATAAGCCTCATCTGTAAGTTTCATGCCTTTTAGCAATTGCTCTTCCTGAATGTCTGATCTTTTTTTGTGTAGTGATCCGTTTTCACCATGAAGTACAAAGGCAGGTAGTGGGGCAACTAATAGTAAGTTCGCGTGTACAAATACATTTACACTATTGGGATAGCCAAGGTGGATGGAAAAATAATCGTCTACTTTTGTTCCCTTTCTATTTTTACCTAAAATCTTATGGAAAGTCACTGGTTTTCCAAAAATGCTAATTGCCTGATCCAACAAATGCGGGCCAAGATCATACATTAACCCACTCGCAGCAAAAGGTTCTTCCTTAAAAGTCTTAGGTCCAATGGCCGTTCTGTATCGGTCATATCTAAAGTGTACCTCATTTAGTTTTCCTAACCGGCCACTCTCAATCACTTTTTTAACCACAGTATAATCACTATCCCAACGTCTGTTCTGATAAAAGAAAATCTGCTTTCCGGTTTTATCAGCAAGTTCGAAAAGCTCCTTGGCTTCATCAATAGTTGCGGTAAAAGGTTTTTCTACTAAAATATGTTTACCTGCACTAAGTGCGCTCTTCGCATAATCAAAATGTGTAAAGTTTGGAGTGTTAATTATGATAAGTTCTACAGCAGCATCGTTAATGGTTTCTTCGATAGTATTGTAACTAATTATACCCGGATAGTCTATCTCAGCTTGTTTCTGATTTCTCTCGGTAATCGCGTGAAGTTTAAATCCCTGGTGAGCATTGATGAAAGGAGCGTGGAAAACCTTCCCAGACATTCCATAGGCCAATATCCCTGTAGTTATTTCTTTATTCATACCTATAAAAATAGTAATTAGCATTACAAAGCCACTAACTAATTTCAATAAAACTAATCGTGTAGTCGTATCTTTGTAATATGAAACCTGCAGAAATACATGCAAGATGGAAAGAATTGCAAAATAAGATATCGTTGGAATTTGATTCGGATGTTCCGGATTTAAAGGTGATATTGTTTTTAATTGGGGTGCAAGAGTTAGGTAAAGGGCCGGGAAAATATAGCAAACGTCAGAAAGAAGAGTTAATGCATATCGCTACATGCAGGTTGCTGAGTGAAATGGGCTTCTATGAGCTGGAAGGACTTGATCAGGATGGCTGGCCACATTGGAAGTTGCTAAAAGCTGTTCCCTCGTTCGCCTTAATGGAGCAGGAGCTTTTACTCAAATCACTTGCAATTCAGTATTTCGACGATATTTATCAATAGAGCATAAAAAAGCCTGGCAGATTGAATCTGCCAGGCTTTTGTTGTTTAAAACAGTTATTATTTTCCTTGTGTTTGTGCTTCTTTTTTCAAAGATTCGTTAGCAACAATTACCACCTCAACTCTGCGGTTAGCTGCTCTTCCTTCATCTGTAGTGTTGTCTGCAATTGGCTCAGAAAATCCTTTACCTAATGTCAACAATCTTGATGATGGTACACCTTGCGAAACTGCATATGCCTTTACAGCAGCGGCACGTCTTTCTGATAAGCCCATGTTATAAGTTTCAGTACCTTTATTATCAGTATGTCCAATTACTTTGATATCAGTACCTGGATATTGATTTAATGAACTTGCTAAAGATTTAACATTAGTTTTGGCTTGTGCAGTAAGTTCTGCCTTATCAAATCCGAATAAAATACCACTATCAAATTTCACAATAATACCTTCACCTTCACGTATTACTTCCGCATTAGGTATAGCAGTCTGAATTTCAGCTGCCTGCTTATCCATCCTCTTTCCAATAAATCCCCCGGCTGTACCACCAACAGCAGCACCAATTACAGCACCAACAGCAGTATTACCAGCTTTCTTTCCTATAATAGCACCAATTACACCACCTGCTGCGGCACCTATCCCTGCTCCTTTTTGTGTTTTTGTTAAACTGTCGCATCCTTGAAATGCCATAGCACTCATTGACAATGCAATACTAAATGTTGCTATTTTAAATTTTGAAGTCATCATAATCATAATGTTTATTTGACTGCTGTAACTCAAACCTAATGCCAGTTTTGAGTTTACTCTGAAAAATAATCTTCGAGCTCTTTTAAAGAATTTTCGTTGGTATGGAAATCTTTAATTATTAGTCCTTTTTCTACAAGGATAATTCGGTCACAAACATCAGTCACATGGTTCAAATCATGACTTGAAATAAATGTTGTCATCTTCTTTCCGCTTTTTAATGATTTCAGTATGGTCTTTAAGCGAATTTGTGTAGTGGGGTCAAGGTTTGCAAAAGGCTCATCCAATACCAATAATTCTGGGCTTTGCATTAATGCCGCGGCAATGCCAATTTTGTTTTGGTTCCCTTTACTAAAGTCCCTGATATATTTTCCGCTGTTAAGAATTTCACCATTAAAGAATTCACTATAACTGGTCAAATAAGCAGAAACATCGGCAACGCTAAGGTTATTTAAGCTACCTATAAACACGAAATATTCTTCAGGCGTAAGGTAGTCTATCAGAAAGCCCTCATCAAGGTAAGATGCTGTATAATTTTTCCAGTTATCTGTACTCATCACATTTTCCCCTTTTGAAATAACCTCCCCGTCACTCGGCCTTATAAGGTCCAGAAGCATCCTGAAAAATGTTGTCTTACCTGCTCCATTGTTGCCCACCAAACCAACAGTTTCCCCCTGCATGATCTGTAAGTCTGAAATGTTTACAACAGTCTTGTCGCCGTAAACCTTCTTTAGTTTCTTAATTTCTAAAATCATAATTATTCCCTGAAGCCTTCAGCTATTTTATATCGTTGCAATTCAAATCTTCTTGTTAGGTAATTTACCCAGAAACCTCTCATTAATAACATGACCAGCCCAAATAAGGAGACGGCTAGCAAACCCAGGTAAGGCTTGTCCAGCATACCAAACGGAACATAAATGAGTATCGGTGTCAAAGTATATGGAAATATCAACAGCCACTGCGTTGCCCCAGTTCCCTGATAATTAAAACTTGCACTCTTCGTAATATCCAGCTTTTTGTAATTCAATGTGGCAAGATATAATACAACGACAGTTCCAAAACCCACATTATACAGATAAGCTGCTACATGGAGTAGGAGCAATTTCGGACTAATGAAGCCATAGAAGCTGGCAAGAAGTGTTATTGTTGTGCAGGCAATCGTGAACAAAAGAAATTTTGCCTTGATAAAATCCTTGAAATTGATCTTGTTGCTCAACAAGCCGTCAAAATGGGCGCTCTGCCACGCAAACATAAATTGACCGTATATAATAATTGAAACACCGGTCATAAATATGGCTCCAAACATCATCTGTCCGAAAGCATCACGGTCAATAGCCTTCTCCCTATAAAATATAAATCCATAGAATAGAAAAAAGAAGCCCATAATTAATGACGAACGGGATCTTTTATGACGAAGTATAAGTTTGAGCTCTAATGCAGCCAACTCCCCAACCTTCCCAAACCTGTTTAAAAACGCATAGTCTGTACTTACCTTTTTTTCTGTGTTAGTGCTCAATTCTTCCGCATAAAGGTTACTCCGCAGGTAACTGCTGTTTACATAAAAAATCAGTATTCCTGCAGCAGTAAAACCAAGTGCTAAATATGGATACTTTGCTATCGTTTTGAATACAAAGTCAGACCCAGCCATAAACGAAATAATTTTGTAATACTCCAAGGCCGCAAATGCTGATACAATAACAAGTCCGCCTATAGTGTAAAAAGCATTGGAAATTGATTTCCGCTTTAGAAATAGCACCAGATAATTGTTAAAAAATGCAACTGATAACATTGAAATGATGTACATCAAAGTAACCAAGCCACCGTAAGTTGGCAAGATCTTTATAAAACAGAAAGGCAGAAATATAAAAAAGGGCCAGAGGTTAAATGCTGAAAATAAGGCCTTAACATTTAGAAACGTGATGATTTGACTCTTTTTCACCTTCAAGTGCAGATATGGGATTATGCTTAGTGTAGGTAACTCCTGAAGCTGAAAACGCATAACAAAATCCAATGCAAAATAGGAAAGGATCAGCCCATTAAAACTGGTAATTGCATCCTGCCCTTTAAATATCTCAGGTAGCTTCATAGTCATTAAAAAACCCACAGCAATTGCAATAGCTAGGAAGTATAGCATAAAAAAGCCCAAAACAAGCTGTGCTGCAATACTTCCGGTTTTATTTCTGGAACGCCAAAAAGACTTCCATTGGTGACTTAAAAAAGTGCTTAACATAGAGTTTGTGGTTATTCTGCAATTTACTATAAATATGATCTTTTTTTGATGCCTTTGTTACATCAATAGTTGTATTTGTCTTTCCAGTTCAACTTTAGTTTTTCTCTAAGTTTATCCTCGGCAGGATTTTTTCCCGGGTCGTATAATTTGGTTCCGCTCAGCGCTTCGGGGAAATATTCCTGGGCTGAGAAATTGCCTTCATACCCGTGTGAGTACTGATAATCTTTTCCATATCCAATGTTTTTCATCAGCTTAGTTGGCGCATTTCTAATGTGAAGTGGAACAGGCAAGTCACCTGTCTGAGCCACTAATGCCTGCGCCCTATTAATCGCCTCGTAAGAAGCATTGCTTTTTACAGAGCTTGCCAGGTAAGTGACGCATTGCGATAAAATAATCCGGGATTCAGGAAATCCAATCACGGTTACCGCTGAAAAACAATTGTTAGCTAGTAGCAAGGCATTTGGATTGGCATTACCAATGTCTTCTGAGGAAAGGATCACAAGTCGCCTGGCAATAAATAGCGGATCTTCTCCACCTTCAATCATTCTTGCCAGCCAATAAACTGCGGCATTCGGGTCGCTCCCGCGAATAGACTTGATAAATGCTGAGATGATATCATAATGCTGTTCCCCCGCTTTATCATACATAGCCAGGTTTTGCTGAGCGTGAGCAAGTACACTTTCGTTGGTTAAAACGATTTTGTCCCCTCCTATACCATTTACAGCAATTTCAAGTACATTAAGCAACTTACGGGCATCACCACCTGACAGTCGGATCAATGCTTCGTGTTCCTTTATTGTAATGTGTTTATCCTTTAAAACTACGTCTTGCTTTATGGCAGTCGCCAATAAGCCAGCCAATTCATCTTCTGTAAGTGATTTTAAAATATACACTTGAGAACGGGACAAAAGTGCTGAAATTACTTCGAAAGAAGGGTTTTCTGTCGTGGCCCCAATAAGTGTTACCAAACCCCTTTCTACAGCTCCAAGAAGACTATCCTGCTGAGACTTGCTAAATCGGTGAATCTCATCTATAAATAATATAGGTAAACCTAATAAGCTGTTTTTCAATTGGGCGGCTTTATCAATTACTTCCCTTATGTCTTTTACGCCTGAATTAATCGCGCTCAAGTTAAAAAAAGGTCGATCAAGGGTTTGGGAAATTATATATGCCAGAGTTGTTTTCCCTACCCCTGGCGGCCCCCAGAAGATCATTGAGGGTAGTTGCCCGCTCTGGATTGCTTTCCGTAAAACTGCGTCCGGACCCACAATATGTTTTTGCCCAACATACTCATCCAGACTTTGTGGACGCATCCGTTCAGCTAATGGAGGTAAATTTTGCATGAAAGTAAATATACGGAATATTTATTCTGCGGTTGAAGTGCCCCCGGCGGTTTTAGGTTTTTTATTCCAGAACTTCTTCTTCGGTTTGCCACCAGTTTTTGGCTTTTCAAGAGCAGGTGATGATGCGCCTTCTATTGGTGCAGCGCCTAGTCCTTCAGGCATAGGCATTCGCTCTATTCTGCGTTCAATTAGTTTCTCTATACCTTCAAGCTTGCGCTTGTCCTTTTGATTTACCAGTGTAATTGCAGTGCCTTTTGTAGAGGCCCGGGCGGTTCTGCCAATTCGGTGCACGTAATCTTCGGCATCATGAGGTACATCAAAATTAACAACCAGGTCAATTCCTTCTACATCAATTCCCCGGCTAAGTACATCTGTCCCAATCAGAATCGGCAGTGCCTTATTCTTAAATTTCAATAGCGCAGCTTCCCGTTCCTTTTGTGTTAAATCTGAATGAAAAGCTTCTGCTTTTAGTCCCAGGTTTCTAAAAACTTTGCCAAGATTCTTTACTTTTTCCTTTGTCGATGCAAAAACGATAATACTTTTGTAATCGCCGGATTTTAGGATTTGTGTCAATAAAGGCACTTTTTGATCGTCATGTGCCATGTATATTTGTTGGCTAATCCCTTCAGCAGGTTTAGATATCGCAAGGCTGATTTGTTCAGGGTTCAACAATAAGGTTGATGCCAGCTTTCTGATTTTTGGTGGCATTGTTGCAGAAAACAGAACGGTCTGCCTTACTTTAGGCAGGTAACCCACAATTTTCATAATGTCATCATAAAAACCCATGTCAAGCATACGGTCTGCTTCATCCAATACAAGGTGCTTAAGCTGGTCTAATTTCAACACGCCTGATGAAAGATGAGAGATCAATCGGCCAGGCGTCGCAATTATAATGTCCACACCCTCACGCATCGATCTTTTTTGCTGTTCGTAGGCGATGCCATCACCTCCGCCATAGACAGTCAATGAACTAATATTTGTAAAATATGATAAAGCTTCTACTTGCAAGTCTATTTGTTGAGCCAGCTCCCGCGTTGGGGCAAGTATAAGTGTATTGTTGTGTCGTTCAGGAGTTTCGCTAATCATATTCATGATCGGCAGGAGGTAGGCACCGGTTTTTCCGGTACCTGTTTGTGCGCAGGCAATCAAGTCTTTTTTATCTAAAATAAGAGGAATTGCTTGCGTTTGTATTGGAGTTGCACTCCGGAAACCCATTGCTAATAGACCTTCATAGAGGTCAGGGTTAAAATTAAAATCTTTAAAATCCAATCTACTTTTATATTGTTAGTTTTTACCCTATAAAAGTAACCTTTTTATTTCGCTTTATTTCTATCGGCATAACCAAACACTTTCTGAAGTAATGCTGTGCTTCTCGACCCGATATTATCCCTTATTTTCAGCTCCTCCTGTGCTACCTGCACAAACATCCCATCAATTGCTTTTTGCGCAACGTAGGTAGAAAGATCTGTAGACACAGGTGTAACTAAAGGAATTTTATTATAAGCGGAAGCTGCGTCGCCCCAATATCTGGTAGCGCCAACTTTACTTAGGCTCGATGAAATCACCGGTCTAAATTTTTCCATCAGCTGTGCGGTGGTTACACGTTTAAAATAGGTGGTTGCGGCATCCTTATTGCCTAAAAGAATATTTGTTGCATCTGCAATCGTCATCTGCTTAATGGCAGAGATGAAAATTGGTTTGGCTTCTTTTGCCGCATCTTCAGCTGCACGGTTTATCGTAAGGATTACATTGTCTGCCAATGAACCAAGTCCAATGCTTCTTAATGTTTTTTCCACTTTTTGAGCCTCTGGCGGGAAAAGTATTTTTACCGCTAGGTTACCTAGAAAACCGTCTTTAGCAGATAGCTGATCGGCACCGTTAGTGGTGCCGATCTCAAGTGCCTGTTTCAGTCCTAACCCAATCTCACCTGTGGTTGGGTTTCCTACAGGAAGTTGTTTTAATATATTTCCCAGCTGGGCCTGGCTCTGTACATCGCATCCACTGAAGGTTACAATTAATGTTATTGCTAAAAAAAAACTAATATTTTTCATTTATTGGGATTGTCTGCTCAACACTTAGCAATTCTTTGGCCAATAATTTTGCTGATTTTGCTAATTTTATGAATTCCGAGCGATAACCCTCCTTATCTGTGCCTTTGGCATTTTCTGCAATTTCAATCAGTTGATCAAAACTG
Organism: Bacteroidota bacterium; assembly: GCA_040385565.1. GTDB lineage: Bacteria > Bacteroidota > Bacteroidia > Sphingobacteriales > Sphingobacteriaceae > Pedobacter. Next base: position 94,104 of record JAZKHD010000013.1, read on the forward strand.
GAGTTTTGGCGAAAATCAGATTGTCTCAATAACATGCCCAGTTCTGCAACTGATGCGCTAAATCTAAAATTTTCACTTGTTCGGGTAAAGGGAATTGAGGTATCTATTACAGCCTGCTCTATCAATTTACTTTTTTCTCCAGCAGGCTCTTTGTAACGCAACTTTACGGTCAACAACTCTTTGCTATTTCCTTTAATGACTGTTTTCTCCGCCTTTTCTGCCTGATATTTCAAATCGTCGATCGTGCCTGAAAAGCTGCTTTTTACCCCCACTGGAATTACTTCATACAGTGCTGTAACCGTATGGCCGGCGCCAAGTTCCCCCGCATCTTTAGTGTCATCATTGAAGTTCCTGGCTTTTAGCAGGCGGTTTTCATATCCAATTAAACGGTAAGCAGCTGTTCTTGCCGGATTAAATTCCACCTGCAATTTCACGTCTTTGGCAATTGTAAATAATGTTCCGCCAAATTCATTCACCAATACTTTTCTAGCTTCAGTAATGTTGTCAATATAAGCATAGTTGCCATTGCCTTTATCAGCAAGCTTCTCCATTTTGCTGTCTTTGTAATTGCCCATACCATAACCGAGCACAGTCAAAAATATCCCGCTTTTTCTTTTCTGCTCAATTAAAGTTTCCATGTCCGCATCGCTTGACGCGCCCACGTTAAAATCTCCGTCTGTAGCCAAAATTACCCTATTATTACCGCCTTTAATAAAGCTCTCAGAAGCAATTTTATAGGCAAGATTAATTCCTTCTCCGCCCGCAGTAGAACCTCCTGCACTTAATTTATTCAGTGCGTCTTTAATGCTGGTCTTTTCATCTCCCGGGGTCGATGGCAATACCACACCGGCCCTTCCGGCGTAAACCACAATCGCAATTTTATCTTCTTTTCGCAGTTGGTTTGTAAGCATTTTAAAGGACGATACAAGCAACGGAAGCCTGTTTTCTGCATTCATAGAACCTGATACGTCAATTAGGAATACAAGATTTGATGCGGGAAGTTTATCCGTTGGGACTTTTCTTCCCTGCAATCCAATCTTTACCAGTTTGTGATTTGTATTCCATGGAGCGCTGGCAATTTCTGTACTGATTTGAATAGGGTCATCACCTTTTGGCTGTTCGTATTCATAATTGAAATAATTGATCATTTCTTCGATCCTAACGGCATCCTGGGGGGGTAAAGTGCCGTTATTTATAAAGCGTCTCAAATTGCTATATGAGGCTGCATCTACATCAATTGAGAAAGTAGATAAAGGATTTTGCAAAGCTGTTTTAAACCGGTTTTCTGAAATCGAAGCATAAGTTTCACTGTTACTATTATCCCTGGTATAGATTGATCCGCGCATGCCGGGAGCTCCCGTGTTATTTTGAATGTTCAGTCCGGCTACTTTGCCCTGAAGCAACTGTTCAACACGGCCAACCGGAACTTCCCTAACTTCATTACCGCTCACAATTGTAGACGAGCCTGCGCTCTTATTGTCGCCCCGTTTTATATAACCCCTTATCACTACTTCCTCACTAAGTTGATTTTTCGTTTCAACAAGTGAAACATTGTGAACCGTAGCTCGTTTTTTTAATAAAAATCTATGGTTATTATAGCTTACATAAGAGAAAACCAGTTCTTGAACTCCTTGCGGAATTTTTACAGAATAGTGGCCCTTTTTATCTGTACTTGCCAATACTTTAAGCGGGGCATTTGGGAGTGCACCTGATATGTAAACGCCCGCCATTGGCTCTTTGCTTGCGGCATCGATAACTGTTCCTGTAATTACCCATTCCTGTGCTAAAATATTCTGGCAGCAGAACAGAGTTAATAAAAATAGCAGAGGTAGTTTTAGATTTTTCATACACGTTATATTTGCTAACAGGATGTAGGCTTTGGCTAATTTCCATAAGAGTGTCAGAAAATATTTTTATACTTGACTTCTGTTATAGCGCAAAGCAATCTTGAAATTTATAAAAAACACCTCCCGGATAAGAGAACAGGATGATTCAGACCTGATAAGAAGCTACAAAAATAGCGGAAGTCTGGAGGTGCTTGGGCAGCTTTACAATAAATATATGCATTTGGTTTATGGGGTTTGTGTCAATTACCTGAAAGACGAAGAGGCTGGTAAGGATGCTGTTATGCAAATTTTTGAAGAGCTGGTGGTAAAACTCCGGAATCATGAGATTCAAAACTTCAAGAGCTGGCTGCATGTGCTTACCAGAAATCACTGTTTGATGGTTCTTCGAAAAAAATCTAAACATGAAACGGTTTCATTGGAAGAAACATTTGTGGAAAATACCGATTTTGTGCATCTTGATGTTGATGATACAAAAGAGAATAAACTTAGCATCATGGAGAAGTGTATGGGTAAGCTCCCTGAAGAGCAGCGTATAACGGTAGACCTCTTCTATTTGCAGGAAAAATGTTATAAGGAAGTTGCTGATTTAACAGGTTACGATATGCTTAAGGTGAAGAGCTATATCCAGAACGGGAAAAGGAATTTGAAAATTTGTATTGAAAAAAATAGTAGTGAGTAATGATTGGTTAGATATCGCAGTTTTAGAAGATTATCTTGACGGTAAGCTTGATGCTAAAACAATGAACAAAGTTGAGCGCGAAGCGCTTGACGATCCGTTCGTGGCTGAAGCGCTGGCCGGTTTGAGTGCATCTCCAAAACGCTCGCTTCAATCCATTTCGTTGTTACAGAAACAATTGCATGAGCGAATCGAGCAGCAGCATGTCAATAAAAAGCAAGCGGTAATTACGTGGCAGCGATTAAGCATGGGCTCTGCAGCTGCTGTCCTATTCATCACTGCAGGTATTGTATTTTGGATGAAGCAAACCAATTACCAACAAGCCGTTAGAGGCAAACAAGTGGAAGTTGCGCTCGCACCAAAAGCGGTTGCGCCCGATCAGCCTGTCATTCAACCAGAAAATACTGTTGTTGCGTCTAAACAGTTAGCAAAGTCTAGTGATGTTTTAATCGCATCGGCTCAGCCATCAATCAAATTACGTAAAAAGGTATCAACGGTAATTTCAATAGACACCTCCTCGCTCATAAGCGGAAAAATTGTTGATGCAGCTACCGGTTTGCCAATGGCAGGTGCGTATGTTTCAGCAACCAATAGCAATACCGGCCTGTTGAAAGTTGTTGCTACGTCAGACAAAGAGGGAAAGTTTAGTCTGAAAAAAGATAGCACCATTACCGGAAAAGATCTTGTAGTTAGTTATGTTTCTTACGAGAATAAAGTACTTCAGCTCAATGGTGCAAACAGCCTGTCAATTGCCCTGAATGAAACTAAAAATCAGTTGGCAGACGAAGTCGTGATCAGGGGATATGTAAAACGCACAAAAGAAGGAAGCGCTGGCGCATCTACTGTGGTTAGTGGCAAAGAAGTAAAAGATGTTCCTGTAGGTAATGTTGAGCAATTGCTTCAGGGTAAAGTAGCCGGTCTAAACATCCAGAACAAACGAGGTACCCCCACTAAAGTTGGAGATGCCAACGAACTCGCCGAAGTAAGCGTTAGCGATGCAACACCAGTTGAGGGCTGGGACCACTTCTTAATGTATTTGTCCAATAACAATAAATTTAAATCTGAACCAAGGCTTGGAAAGCCCGTAGCCCTAACTTTTGAGGTTGATGCAGCCGGCAACCCTGTCAGGTTAAAAGTTGTGAAAGGCATTTCATCAAAATACGATAACGAAGCAAAAAGATTGATCACTTCCGGGCCCAAATGGAAATCACTTCAAACAGACTCCGTGAAAAAGGTTATCCTTAAGGTAGATTTCTAAACCTAGAAGCAGAAGTGGATTATGCCATAAACAATCCCGGCAAGCGTAGCTGATACTGGTATTGTCAACACCCATGCCCACAATAAGCTAACAGTTACACCCCATCTTACAGCCGATACCCTTTTTAGTAAACCTACACCAACTATAGATCCGGTTATGGTGTGTGTGGTTGAAACTGGAATACCAAAATGCTCAGTTATTCCCAATGTTACAGCACCTGCAGCTTCTGCTGCAACACCTTCAAAAGCATTTACTTTTGTGATTTTAGAACCCATGGTCTTCACAATCTTCCAACCTCCACTCATTGTGCCCAGGGCGATGGCAGCGTAACAGGAAATAGGAATCCACTCAGGCATTTTATCTCCTGTGGTCAATACATTTGCGGCTACCATTGCCACATAAATTATACCCATTACTTTCTGGGCATCGTTACCACCATGAGTAAAACTCAAAGCCGCAGAAGAAACCAGCTGTAGTCTTTTAAACCATTTCTCAGCAACAGAAGGCCGGGCATTTTTTGAAATGTGCAGTATAATGATGGAAATCACAACAGAAATGGTCATCCCGATCACAGGGGCTAAAACTATAAATGCCACTACCTTTAAGATTGGAGCAATATTAATGGCCGACATTATGCTTACGCCTAAAGAGGCAGCTTTGGCCATGCCAGCTCCTGCAAATCCACCTATTAATGTGTGCGATGAGCTTGATGGAATTCCAAACCACCAGGTAAACAGGTTCCACATAATCGCAGCAATCAGTCCCGCCAATATCACTTCAAGTGTGATGAAGTTTTCCACCACCGTTTTTGCAATGGTATTGGCAACTTTATGGTCAGTAAAATAAAAATAAGCAGCAAAATTGAAAAGGGCAGCCCATAAGACGGCCTGGAAGGGAGAAAGTACTTTTGTAGAAACAATTGTGGCTATTGAATTGGCAGCGTCGTGAAAGCCATTGATATAATCAAAGGCAATAGCTAAAACAATTACAACAACCAATAAGGTAGTTACCATTTTTTAAAGGGTTAAGCGTTCTTTACCAATATAGACTCCAAAACATTAGCAGCGTCTTCACATTTGTCAGTTGCCATCTCCAGTGTTTGGAGCAACTCCTTTTGCTTAATCAGTTCAATCGCATTGGTTTCAAATTCAAACAATCGCGCAATGGCCAGGTTACATACATAATCTGCCTGATTCTCGCCACTATTGATCCTAACACATGCATCAGCAATTACACGAATGTTTTTAAAGCTTCGTAATTCTTTAATTGCTTTTTCAAGATCGATGCACATCTCAACAAGCAATTCTGCCAGTTTAATCATCGCGTCATTGATATTCGTAATATTGTATAACTCAATATTAGATGCCGAGGCGTGAATATAATCGGCGATATCATCGACTGCACTAGCTAAAGCATGAATATCTTCACGGTCAAATGGTGTGATAAAATTCTTGCTCAGTTCTAAAAAGATAGAATGGGTAATATCATCACCTACGTGTTCCAGTCGCTCAATCTCCTTAATGTGTTCCTTTCTTTTCTCCATATCTGATGCAGTTAGCGCTAGCAAAAGCGCTTCAGATATTTTTAAAGCGTTACTTCCTGCCTGTTCAAATAAAGGTTGAAATTTTTTGTCCTTAGGGGTGAAAAAATTGAAAATACTATTCATCTTATTGGTTATAATATGATACAAAAGTATGAGTACAATGTTAACTTAATGTTAAGTGTTAAGGTTTTTTAGCGACAAATTTATTAATTGATCTTTTCAAGCGTAAATGCAAACGTGGTGCCGATTTGCAAGGTGCTTCTAACGGATATAATCTGCTGGTGCGCCTCCAGAATATGTTTCACAATTGCCAGACCTAATCCTGTTCCGCCTTCCTCACGGGACCGATGGCTATCAATTCTATAAAACCGCTCAAAAAGGCGTGGCAGATGTTTTTCATCTATCCCTATACCGTCATCAGTTACTTCTATTAAATATTGGTCATGAAGTTCAAAAATTTTAATCGCCGTTGAGCCATTCTTTTTGCCGTATTTCAATGAATTTTGTACCAGGTTGATCATAACCTGCCTTATTTTTTCCTTATCCGCTTTAACATATGCAGGGGAGGTGTATTTTTCCTTGAAGGACAAAATGATTTCTTTCGTTTTAGCATTGTCTTCCAGTCCATCTATTACCTCTCTCGCAAGGCTCACAAAATCAAACTTCTGGTAATTAATGGGTATCTCTCCTGATTCCAGTTTGGATATAGAATCAAGGTCATTGATCAAATAACTTAGTCGATCAACATTTTTTGCTGCCTTGTTAAGAAATTTTTCTGCAGTCTCCGGATCATCTACCAGACAGTCCTGTAGCGTATCAATATAGCCTTGTATGGCAAAAAGGGGTGTCTTAAATTCATGTGAAACGTTGGATAAAAACTCCCTCCTAAACTGCTCCTGCTTTTTCAGCAACTCAATCTCTCTTTTTTTAGCCCCTGCCCACTCTTTAACTTCCTGCTCTACATCATTGATGGGGTCATCGCTCACATATTCTCCCAATGCATCCTTAAGGTCTTTGCCAAGCTTTAAGTTGTGGATCATTTTATAGATCAATACGATTTTTGAATAAATGTATTTTTCAAGAAGGTAATAAAAGACGATAAAACAGGTGAAAAAGGAAACACCGAATGAGATAAGCATATAATACCAGCTCTGCTGAAAATAAAAGTTTACTAAGCCAATTGAAAGGGCTACGGCCAGCGATGTAATAAGTACCAGCACACTTAATTTCATGGCGGCAATTTACAAGATATTTGCTATTTAATTTGTTTTTCGGTAAGATATTTCCAATACCTTTTAGGGACATGGCGTATGTGAAGCTTCATGTTTTTTCGTGCTACAATATTTGTGCTTTTAAAGTAATCGCTCCAAAGGTCAGCATACATAGTTTCTTTATCTGAACGTTTTTCCCCGTCCAAAACCATAAGCTTCTTTGCCGACTGCACATCCAAAAAAATTTCTTCCACGTTTTCCAGATCATAATAAATACCGTAGTTCCGCTTCAGGTCATATATAATCCATTTTTGATCGGCATACCTGTCTTTAAAGTGTTTCATGATTAATGGCATCACATTAAAATCAGGGTCAATCCCACAGTAAAACATATTGTCGGCAGTCTGCTGAAATCTAATGAAGGCTTCCATGCGGTGTTTTTCTCTTTCTACTTTTCTGGCAATTTGAGAAATACTCAATACATGCTCGTTCCCATAATTTGATTCAGCACCGGGATTGCTAGTAAACAGGTAAAACGCAAACTCAAATAAGTGATGAAATGCTTCCTGGGTTTCAGATAAAAAAGCACAATAAATCTTTCTCAACCATCCGGCATCCAACCTTTTTTGAAGTCCTTTCCATACCCTGTCTGCCTTCTCAGTATCATTATGGATTAATAGCACTTCACTAAATGCGTCTGGTTCATAACATCTTTTCAGGGCTATTGTAATCCTTGATGGCTTTCGCTCAAAGCGTTCGAATACCGCACATAACAAACCTTCTAGACTGCCATCTATTACGTAAATCATGGCTAAAATAAAATCAATTGCTGCACATCATTCTTAATATATTTACTTTGGCTTTCAGCCAAAATAAACGACTTAATTTGAGTATTTTGAAAGTCTTTAAGCTGGTAAGGTGTATCTGCACATCGTATAAAATGTTTCGCACGATTGTAGGCTATCCCAATATTTTTCACCTGGTCAATCCTTAACTTTCCAAATTTCCGTGCCTGAACTATTTTTTGTGCTGACGCTATTCCTATCCCTGGTACCCTAATAATGGTCTGGTAAGCGGCGGTATTGATGTCAATAGGAAAACACTGAAGGTTCCTCAACGCCCAACTTAATTTAGGGTCGATGTCTACATCAAGGTGAGGGTTGGCATCGTTGAGCAGTTCATTTACATGAAAACCATAAAATCGCATTAACCAATCGGTTTGATAAAGCCTGTTTTCCCTTATCAAAGGCGGTTGAGAGCCTAAAATCGGCAAGCGATTGTCATTACTTATAGGGATGTAGCCTGAATAATAAACCCTTTTTAACGAAAAGTCTTTATAAAAACTAGCCGCCGTTTGCATAATATCTTTATCGGTTTCAGGCGTGGCACCAATAACCATCTGGGTGCTTTGTCCGGCGGGTACAAATTTGGGTACACTTCTAATCAGTTTCTTTTCATCTTTCAGTCTAACAATTTGCTTTTGCACAAAATCTAAAGGCTTAATAACGTCAGCATGGGATTTTTCAGGGGCCAGTAATTTTAAACCTTTTTCCGTTGGCATCTCGAGGTTAATACTCATCCTGTCAGCATACAATCCCGCTTCCATGATCAGTTCTTCGCTTGCACCGGGAATAGTTTTCAGGTGGATATACCCGTTAAACCGCTCTTCTAACCTTAGTTTCTTTACAACCCTTAGTAACCGCTCCATGGTAAAGTCTGCATTTTTAAAAATTCCTGAACTTAAAAACAGGCCTTCAATATAGTTTCTACGGTAAAAATTCATAGTTAGAGACACAACCTCCTCTACACTGAAAGCCGCACGTTCAATGTCATTGCTTTTTCTTGATACACAAAAAGCGCAATCAAAGATACAGTGGTTGGTTAAAAGGATTTTGAGTAGGGACACACAGCGGCCATCTTCTGTATATGTATGGCAAATTCCTGAAGAATGACTATTGCCAAGCCCCTTGTTAGTATTTTTTCTTGTCCCACCGCTCGACGAGCAGGAAACATCATATTTAGCCGCATCGGCTAAAATGTTTAACTTCTCACGTAATCTTTCCGACATAACTATATTTGTTAGCTAACAAATATAGTTTAAATGCTAATATATTTAGTTTAAAAAGCATTCCTAGAAGCTATGAATTACCAGCCAGACTCTCCAACTTCTTTAAAAAAATGCTGAAGGTACGACAACATAAAGCTGTGTCTTTCCTGGGCCAGTACTTTGCCTGTGTCAGTGGTCATTAAATCCTTCAGCAACAATAACTTTTCATAAAAATGGTTAATTGTGGGTGCTGTAGAGTTTTTATATTGTTCTTTACTCTGTTTTAAAACGGGTTTAATATTTGGATCATATAACAATCTGTTTTTATATCCCCCATAAGTAAAGGCACGCGCAATACCAATAGCGCCCAAGGCATCCAACCTATCAGCATCCCTTACAATGTCAAGTTCTTTGGAATGGAAATTTACTAACCCTAAGCTAGCCTTGTAGCTTAAGTTTTTAATAATTTCCTGAACATGTGTGATAATAGATTCAGGAATTGCAAGGGTCAACAAAAACTCACCTGCTATTCTTGGCCCGAGTTCCTCGTCACCGTCATTGAACTTACTGTCAGCAATATCATGCAGGAGGGCAGCAAGAGAAACAATAATCACGTCTCCCTTTTCCTTCTGATTAATTTCAAGTGCGTTTTTATAAACACGTTCTATATGAAACCAATCGTGTCCGGCCTCCGCCTTGGTAAGTTTCATTTTAACAAATTGGATGGTCTGATCTATGATGAACTCCATATTTAAAAATATAGTTCAAAGATAAACTAATAAAGTTTTTGGATGGCTTTTAAGCCTGCAAATCTGAGCCAGTTATTGGTTGAACAATTCGAACAAATTCAGTATGGTCAAAAGTAATAAGCTGCATGATCTCAACTTCTAAAACTGCGGCAATCTGAAATAATCGTTCAATTGTTAATTTACTATAACCTAATTCAATTTTACTGTAAGCATTTTGGGAGATTCCCAGTTTGGCTGCCAGATAGTCTTGTGTGTAATTTCTAAACTCTCTTATTTTTCTAATGTTTCCTGCAACAATTTTCGTTTTGGATGCCAGTTGATCACTCATATTCTCTCGTTTAAATCCCTCGTCAACTTATAAACGAAAATTACAAAAAGTTGGATTTTTGATAAATCCTGTCATCAATTAAAAAGATAATGGGCTTTTTAACGATCATAAAAAGGGTATTGTACTTTTTAAAGCGCATAATAGTTGGCTTGACAAGAATTTACTACAATTAATAATCAATAAACTCCAACTATTAAACAAACTTATTTTAATCGGCAAAACTTTGTAGAATACTTTATTCTAATGGGTTGTGAAATCATATTTTGGTCATGGTTTTGTAAATAGTGAACTATAGGTAATGCCGAAAACCTTAACAGTAGGCACATTAAAATAATACAATCTACCATGAGTACCTTAAACGAAAAAAACCAAGAATTAACAGAAAAAGAATTACAAGAAACTAACGGCGGTGGTCTTTTAGGAGGCGACGATTCATCAAGTGATAGCGGACTTGCCGGAACAGTTGGAATAGGCAATTTACTGTCAACTTCTTCCAGTAGCCAGGATGGCGACGAGTCTAGCTCATCATCGACTTCAATCGGTAATGGAATCAATGCTGACTTAGGCGCGATCACCAAAAAGATGACATCTTAAAACAAAGATACCTACGCAAAAGGGCAGCTTAATAGTTGCCCTTTTTTTTGAACAAAGTTTTCATTCTATTTTTCGCTGCTATGCCATTAACATCTACAAAAAAAATTGCGGGATTATTATTTCTGCTCGTACTTTCAACAACATCCAATAAGCTGCGTGCTCAGCAAACCATTAGCCTTACGCAGGCAATTGATAGCATGCTGAAGAACAATTTGCAGATTAAGCAGGCAGAATTTAGCGAACAATTGAGTTACCAGAATGTACGTTTGGCAAAAGCCACTTTGTTGCCTACACTGAATGCAAACGCCACAGGCTATTCTTTAAATGGAAGGAGTTTGGATCCTACTACCTACCAGTTTGTAGACCGTTCAGTGATTTCCGCCCAGGGGAGCTTATTAGCTGATGTAACCATTTTTCAGGGTTTTCAAAAGCTTAACCTGATCAAACAAAATAAATACATACTCGAAGCTGATAAGAATAATACCAAAAAAGTTAAAAATGACCTTACGCTTTCTGTACTGTCTACTTACCTGCAGGTACTTATTAACCGAGATTTACTCACTGCCTCACAACAGCAGTTAAGTTTAGCTCAGGAACAGCTTACCAAAGAAGAAAGCTTTTTTAAAATTAAACAAAAAACATTGGCCGATCTTTCACAGGCAAAATCTCAGGTTGCAGGAGCAGAGCTAAATGTTACCAATGCCCAAATTGAAATGGACCGCTCTTATTTATTTCTCGCGCAATTGATGCAGAAAAATCCCTCCGAACCGTTTTTAGTGATAGAACCTGGTCCGGGAGAGCTGGCTAATCTAAACGTCAATTATACTGAATCCGAAGTGTATAATAAATCATTGGAATCATTTCCAGATGTTTTGCTTGCAATCAATAATAGAATGGCTTACGAAAAAGGAGTTGCTGTTGCGAAAGGTAAACTTGCGCCGGTTTTGTCCCTGCTCGGAAATATAAATACAAGTTATTCAAACAATCAGCGACAATTTTTGCCAGACGTTGCAGGTTATCAACCAATAGGTCTTGTAGAAGGAACAAATGCTATAGTTCTTGCGCCCACTTTCAATACCAGGAGCATTTCATTTAACGATCAGATCAGTCGCAATTTCAGTCAGGCAGTAGGGCTTACCCTCAACATTCCTATATTAAATGGGATGGTCTCCAGGATCAACCTTACCAAATCAAAAATAGAATATCAAAATGCCCTAACTACGGAGCGCCTCGCGAAAGACAATATTAAAAAAGTTGTAGCGGAAGCAGTTTGGAATATACAGGCCGCAGTAAAAAAATACAGTTCAGCCCAAATCACTTACTCTTCAGCTATAAATGCTTTTACGGTAATGCAGCAAAGATATACTGTTGGTCTGGTAAACAGTTTAGACGTAAATATTGCGTTAACTGATCGGAATGTTGCTGAATTTAGCGTGATACAGGCCAAGTATGATCTTATTTTTAAAAGTAAACTGATTGACTATTATTTGGGCAATGCGATCGTATTTCAAAATTAGCGACACTTGAAATTATTCAAAAACGTTTTCTGCCTCTATCCGACAAATCCTAATCGCTTTCATATTTAATGTGAGGTACTTTAGAGCGGCACTTAGATGATGCCATAAAGTGAAATTGCAGTAGACGATAAACTGACTTATTGTAGTAAAGACGATAAAAAAAGCAACTGGATGCTTCTTAGAGCCTTCGGAATGAGTGGCATATGGCTATACACAGACTAGTACCCTATAAGGACTTTAAGAGGTATCTCAGACGTGTTTTACACCTAGCAGACACCTGTCAAACTCCTATCAGACACCTAGCGAAGACCTAGGTTTATTTACCTCATCTGGATGTCTTATCCTTATATAGCTATACAGATTATTGATTTAGTTTTGAATTGATTATACACACTGTCCGATACTGGAAAGTGTTTACAGTGATCTCGCTTTTTGATGTCATTAATTCAAATATAAGAATTTGCATGACAATCAAGCCAATTGTCCTTCATGCTCCTGGCTTTCCAGCTTTTCTGTTTCATAACCATTTGCCCTTGACAATTCTATCAATTGACCAACTATAGCAGGGTCTAAATCAGGTTTGCGCGCCATAATAAATAAATACTTTTCATCAGGGTGCCCTACAACTACATAACTATAATCAGCAGCGAGTTCAATAATTCTATAGCCAATTTTAAAGGGCCATAAAAACTGAGCCTTCATTTCCCCGTCAGGATGTTCTTCATCAAAGAACAATTTAGATGTGATAGATTTTTCCTCTGCCTTTCCACCTTTATGATAGGTGGTATAGACATCATAATGGTCATCATCCGCCAGCGTATAAGTTTCAGTAGTCTTTTTCCAATTTTTATCCATTAAGGTAGGGATTGAATAAAGAGAATACCATTTGCCAGCAAAAGCCTTAAGGTCGATATTTTTTACAGGTACATTTTCCATTGGTAATTTTTTTGTACAGTGATAACAGTGCTATGAGATGGTTGTTCCATTTGAGCGCATTTTTTTCACAACCAATGAGAATAGATAGTCCTAATTAATTTCCGAAATGGGTAAACTAAAAGTAAATGTTGAACCTTTTTCGAATTCGCTTTCCGCATTAAGCGTGCCGTGATGCCGTTGTATGATTTCTGAACAGAGATATAAACCTATTCCAAAACCAGAAATGGAAAACATGTGGCTTCCCTCAACACGGTAATAGCGGTTAAAGATTTTTGCAAGATCATCGGGTTTGATTCCCATTCCCTGGTCTTTTACGCTGAAATATACATTGCTTCCGGAGACTTTGCATGTTACAGTTATTGTACTGTTTGCAGGAGAATATTTCACCGCGTTACTAATAAGGTTATGGATTACCTGCCCAATTTTGTCATGATCAGCATTGACGTATACAGATTCTACAGGTTCAAAAATTACGGTGTGACTTGAAACTGTAGTTCTGATTTCCTCTTCAACTTCATTGATTAAACCAGCAAAATCAAACTCCTGGTGATCAATGTGGATCTTCCCTGATTCGAGCCTTGATACGTTAAGAAAGCCGTTGATCATTGCCGTCATTTTACCTACCTGACTGTTCGCTTTCTCCAGCATACTCGCAGATACGGTGTCATCCCGCTTTAATTTCTGCAGCATCTGGATATATCCTTTCATCGAGGTTAATGGTGTTTTCAACTCGTGGCTTACCATTCCTATAAAGTCGTTTTTGCGAAGCTCGTCCATTTTCTGCTCAGTAATGTCCATAACAACTCCTGTAAATGCAGAAAATGCCCCTGAAGGATCTTCCTTTAGATTCCCAATTGCGCGAAGCCAGCGTAGTCGTCCGTCATGTAAACCAATCACGGGGTAGGATACATCATAATCGCCATTATTATATATTGCGTTTTCCAATTTGTTGGCAACAAATCCCCGGTATTCTTCTGTAATTTGGGCAATTGCCTGCTCAATGGATAATTTTTCGTCAGGGTAGTACCCAAACAATTCTTTTAAACGGGAATCTGTAATAAATTCTCTGGTCACAGAGTGAATATGCCAGGTGCCGAAGTTGGCAGCTTCTATAGCCAGTCGTAATGCACCCTCACTTTCTTCAATTTTCTGCCTGGCCTCTAAGAGTTGCTGATTAACGATCGCAAGTTCTTCATTGGTGGAAATTAATTCTTCGTTAGACGCGGCCTGTTCCTCATTTGCCGACAACATCTCTTCGTTTATTGCCTGAAGTTCTTCCGTTGTTTTTGCCAGGCTTTCTTGTGCCAGGCGGTGTTCTGTAACATCTCGGGTCGTGCCGGCTACGGCTTCAACTTCCCCTTTATCATTCAGTACTGGGATTAGAATGTAATCGTAAATCCGCTTTCCTAAAACAGCGTGTGGAAACGCTACTTCACCACGTACAGATTCCTTTGTATTTTTAACATGGTCAATTTCGCGCTCGTGCATTTGCGCATGCCACTCTTCGTAACCATTTTCTCTTAATCCTTTACCAATTGCTGTTTCCCAGGATTTCCCCCACATATTGAGAAGAGCGCGGTTTACGTAAGTGAAATTATAGTTAAGATCCCATACGTACATTAGATCCGGTGTGCCTGAAGTAATGGTTTCATAAACCCTTTTTTGCTGATCAGCCTGTTCCCTGGCTTCTTGTAGTGCCTGCTGCACCTTAATCATTTCTGTTACTTCATTTACAATATTTACTACTCCGTCAATTTCATTATGGTCATTCCTTCTTGCCTGGAAACTGGAATTAAAATACCTGTCCCTGGTGGGTCCGCCTTCAAAATCGGAGACTGGAATCAGGAGTTCATTAATCTCAAATGATTTCCCGTATTGGTATACATCTGTAATCATTTCCTGTATAGGCGTACCTTTCAGCTCAGGTAACGCAGTAAACATTGGACGGTTAAGCAATTCCCGACCGGGTAAAAGTCGCTCGTAAGCAGGATTTATTAATTCGTAGACAAAGTTAGGCCCCTGAAGAATGCATATGGCTGCAGGTGCTTGTATAAAGTAGCTTTGGAGGCGGTCCCGTTCCATCTTCAATAGCTGTTTTGCAGTTTCTTCTTTTTTCCGATCTGCTACCTGCATTGTGTTTTCAAGCACCCAAACAACTACCTTGGTGACATCACCAGTCTTATTCTTGATAGGAGAATATACAAAGGTGACGAATACGTCTTCTTCAAGCCCATGCCTGATTAGTTTCATAGGTATCTCATTTGCAGAATAAGGCTGCCCGGTAGCTATGACACTGTCAAGAGCGGCCTCGTAGTAAGCGCGTACTTCTGCAAAAGCGTCCCAGTAATATTTACCAAATATATCTTCATATCGTTTTCCTGCTATTTCCAGGAATCTATCATTTACTAATTCAGTAATTATTGTATCTGCATTGAGGATACATACACCTATTGGGGCATGAAGCATTGCATTTTGTAAGTCTTCCTCCTGGTTAAACATAGATGAAAGTGATTTTTTGATGGCGATGAAATTAACCAAAATATTTGAAATTTGTTTGGGCTTTAATCGCCTAAGGAATATTCTGCCCAACAGGAACAATTCCGTATCAAGGTGGTTATGTAATTACTTAAACTTTTCCAAACTAAGTTAATATGAGTAAAAAGAAACCATCACCTAAAATGGGTACGGAAAGTGCTATCGACAAAAAACTTGTCCCACAACCTGAGAACGATAAAACTGCTCAGCTTGCTGCACACACTGCTGATGCTGCAGGGGAACAAATGAATACCAACACCGGTCTTAAAATTAATGACGATCAAAATTCGCTTAAGGCAGGGGATCGGGGCCCAACGCTTCTCGAAGATTTTATTCTGAGAGAGAAGATTACTCATTTCGATCATGAACGGATTCCAGAACGTGTAGTTCATGCACGCGGGTCTGGCGCGCATGGTATATTCCAGGTGTACGAATCATTAGCCGATATCACAAAAGCAAAATTTTTAAACGAACCTGCAAGGGAGACTCCTGTATTTGTCAGGTTTTCTACCGTTGCAGGATCAAGAGGGTCTAGTGACCTGGCACGTGACGTGCGTGGTTTCGCAGTACGGTTTTATACACCTGAAGGTAATTTTGATTTGGTTGGAAATAATATGCCGGTGTTCTTCATCCAGGACGCCATTAAATTTCCCGACCTTATCCATGCTGTTAAACCAGAGCCTGATAATGAAATACCCCAAGCGGCTTCTGCACATGACACTTTTTGGGATTTTATTTCATTAATGCCGGAATCTGCGCACATGATCATGTGGGCCATGAGCGATCGGGCTTTACCAAGAAGTTACCGGATGATGGAAGGTTTTGGTGTACACACTTTTAGGTTAGTTAATGAAGAAGGAAAGTCTAGCTTCGTGAAATTCCACTGGAAACCATTGCTTGGTATACATGCCGTGGCATGGGATGAAGCACAGAACATTTCCGGTAAAGACCCTGACTTTCACAGACGTGACCTATGGGATGCCATTGAAAGTGGTGCATTCCCTGAATGGGAGCTGGGCTTACAGATTATTCCTGAAGAAGACGAATTCAAATATGAGTTTGATCTGCTTGATCCAACTAAACTGGTTCCTGAAGAACTAGTGCCTGTGCAGCGGGTAGGCAAACTTACACTGAACCGTAATCCTGACAATTTCTTTGCAGAAACTGAGCAGGTTGCTTTCCACCTTGGTCATATTGTGCCTGGTATAGATTTTAGTGATGATCCTCTTTTGCAGGGAAGGTTGTTCTCCTACACAGATACCCAGCTAACAAGATTAGGTGGTCCAAATTTTCAGGAGATACCCATTAACAGACCAATTGTGCCAATATACAATAACCAACGGGATGGTTTTATGCGGCAAACAATTAATAAGGGTAAAACCAGCTACAGTCCAAATTCAATGGGAGATAACGACCCTAAACAGGTTACGGAAGCTGCAGGTGGTTTTGTAAGCTATCGTGAGCGAATTGAGGCGCGTAAAGAGCGACTTCGGAATAAAAGCTTTTTTGATCATTTCAGCCAGGCACGATTGTTTTTCAACAGTCAGTCAGACCCGGAAAAAAATCATATTATTGATGCATTGACCTTTGAATTAGGCAAAGTAAAAACTATTGCCATTCGGGAACGAATGCTGGGTATACTTATGCAAATTGATCAAAGCCTTGCAACGCATGTTGCTCATGGGTTAGGTTTGCAGCTACCTAAAAAAACTGATCTTCCAGGAAATCAAAGTGTCCCTGCAGATGGAAATTCGGCAGATTACAAATCGATACAGGTAGAAGGGAGTCTATTGTCATCTGCTGCTTTAAGTATGGCTGGAACCATTAAGGACACGATTAAAAGCCGGAAAATAGCTATTCTAACAGCCGATGGTGCAGATGCTGACTCTATTAAAGTAGTAAAAGATAAGCTGAATGCAGCAGGAGCTGTTGTTGAAATAATAGCTCCAAGACAAGGGTTTATTATAGCTGAGAATAATGAACAGATTGAGGTTGACCAGAGCTTTCTTGGTGCGGCATCTGTACTTTTTGATGCAGTATATGTAGCTGGGGGTAAGGTTGCCGTAGCATCACTTGAAGCAGAAGCAAATGCTGTACACTTTTTAAATGAAGCTTTTAAGCATTGTAAACCAATTGCGGCCCATGAGGATGCCTTACAAGTATTAGAAGTAACTTACTTCAATAAAAAACTCCCGCCAGATTTTTCTGAAGAGACTGTGCTTACAGAAGGAATTTTAGTAGGAAGCGGAGATGCAGACTTTGCAGCATTGTTTGTGAAGATGATTGCATTACACCGTTTTTGGGAGCGCGAAAAACCACGGTTAGTACCAGCATAGTTTACCGCCCCCGGCGTGCCGGGGGCATTTATTGTAATACATATGGAAAACAAGTTACCAGAAATTATAAATGCCGCGCGCAGCGGAGATTTAGCATTACTGAATTCACTAATTACGGCAGAAACAGATTTAAACAGCAAGGATGAAAAAGGATACACTCCTTTGATCATTGCCTGTTACAGCAATAGGTTAGCCGCAGCAGATTTCTTGATTGCAAAAGGTGCAGATGTTAACGCTGCAGATAATGGAGGCAATACCGCACTTATGGGGGCATCCTTTAAAGGCTATCCTGATATAGCACTTTTACTGATTGACAATGGCGCTCATTTGGACTTGCAACATGGAAATGGAGGCACCGCGTTGATGTTTGCAGCCATGTTTGGCAGAAACGAAATTGTACAGTTGTTGGTAGAAAAAGGCGCTGACATTTCCCTAACTGATTGCAGAGGATTATCTGTATTTGACCTTTCGGCGCAACAGGGTAATATTGAGGCTATTGATATTTTAGAAAAGCCTTGTTTTAAAAATATTACAACTAGTTAGAACACGCTAAACCATTCTTTAGCTAATGCCGATAATTTTTTTTATTGAACTGAAATATTCGGCACAATCCTAGCTATAAAGCCATCATGCAAAAACATTTACCTTTTCTGCAGGGCGGCGGTCAGCTTGGGGAGCTGATTCGTACTGAAGACTGGTCTGTCACAGTTTTAGGAGCTCCTGAGAACTGGACAGAAAGTTTACAGTCGGCGGTAGCCATTTCATTGAGCTCTGGATTTCCTATCGCCATATATTGGGGTCAGGATTTTACGCTGCTCTATAACGATGCCTGGAGTAGTATACCAGGCCAAAAGCATCCATGGGCACTTGGAAAACCAGGAACCATAGTATGGCCCGAAATATGGGATGGCCTGAAGGATGAATTTGAAAGTGTGTTGAAAGAGGGTAAATCGCACCGCAGTCCTGATGCCCCACTTTATATGCACAGGAATGGGTATACAGAAGAATGTTACTTTGATTATACCCTATCTCCAATCACCGGATTAGATGGAGAAATTGGCGGGGTTTTTAATGCAGTGATCGAGACAACCTATCGCGTTATAAATGAACGTAGGAATGCACTTAGAAATGCATTTTTATTACAAGTACACGCTTCTAAAACTGTAGTAAATGCCTACCAGAAATTAGAAAAACTTTTTGAATCTGCATATTTGGATATTCCGTTTTATGCCTTATACCAGTTAGATGCCAGCAGTGGCAATGTTTACCTTAAACTAAGTGCAAATCTTAATCAAAATCAGCTTGACTATCTTTATGGCTCGATTAATAAACATATTCCCGCGGAACTTATCCAATTAAATAAATTAGACGTTTTAATGCCGGAGCCTGCAATCAAGCACTGGCCAGAGCCAATCACTGAAGCGGTGATTGTACCCATTAGTGGGGAACATGCTAGTATAAAGGGATATTTGATAATGGGTGCATCGGCAAGGAAACGAGTTGATGAGGACTACCGTCAGTTCTATGCGGCGGTAGGCGCCAATACCGGCACGATCCTAAATAATGCTTTTGGTGCTGAACTAAGTGTAGCCTATCAAAATGAACTGCTGCTCAATGCAGACTTGCACGAAGAACAGCAAGCACTTAACGAAGAGGTTAGGGCAGCAAACGAAGAACTAGCTGCTTCAAACGAGGAACTTGCAGCATCTAATGAGGAATTGGCCACCACAAACGAAGAACTCAATCAGACTCAGGATGAGCTAAATGAAACGCTTCGCCTGCTGGCAGAAAATGAACGGCGAAAAGATGAATTCCTTTCTATTGCCAGTCACGAATTAAAAACTCCGCTTACAGGTATCAAGGCTTTTAACCAACTAATGCTTCGGAGTGTAGCTGATCCGGAACGGACAGCATCTTACGTAGAGAAATCTGCAGAAAATATCATGAGGTTAGAAAAGCTAATTAATGATTTGCTTGACGTGACCAAACTAAATGCCGGAAAGCTGAATTATGACCTGCAACCCTTTGATTTTTCCGCTATGCTAAGGGATAGCGTTGCCAGTTTCAGACTCACGGTGAACACACATCAGATTCACCTTCAACAGGCTGAAGGAGTCGTAGTTACAGGCGACCGGATGAGGTTGGAGCAGGTAATCAACAATTTTTTGAGCAATGCAATTAAATATTCACCTGACGGGGATGAGGTGAGGGTTGTTAGTGAAATAAGCGGAAGTGCGCTAATTGTTTCTGTTCAGGACTTTGGCATAGGAATTCAGCAGCAGCATATCCAGCGCCTCTTTGACCGTTATTACCGGATAGACAATACCGACATGCGATTTGAAGGGTTGGGCCTGGGCTTATTCATTTCATCCGAAATCCTTAAACGCCATTCAGGAACTTTCTGGATAGAGAGTGAGCCGGGAAAAGGGTCTACTTTTTTCTTCAGGTTGCCGCTTGAAGAAAATGGGGAGCTGGGACCTATTACCGAAAACGAGCAGTACTATCAGGATTCGCACATCACAATTTATCAAAATCAGGACAGGGACTGGCTCGAAGTTGACTGGATAGGTTTCCAGACGGTAGACGCTGTTAAATCAGGAGGCATGCGGATGCTTTCAATGTTTAAAGGAAGTGGATTGCATAAAATATTAAATGATAATACTCATGTGGAAGGCACTTGGTCTGAGGCTTCAGAATGGGCTGGCAAGGAATGGTTTCCAATGATGGAAGAAGCCGGATTGAAATATTTTGCCTGGGTTTATTCACCAAGTGCATTCAGCCGCTTGTCTGCCGAAAAAGCGGTAGACGTTAAGGTAGGAGATACTGTGATCCAATTCTTTACTGAGGCAGAGGCGGCAAGGAGCTGGCTGGCTAACCTAAAATAACAAAAAAAATGCCGCCCTCTTTAGAAAGGCGGCACGGTTCAATTTGTTTATTTAAAAAAGATCTTTAGAAAGGCAAATCATCATCCTCACCCGGTGCACTGCTCAAATCGGCAGGAGGGGCATATTGGGGGGTAGCAGAAGCAGCCGCACTGGTTAGTGCATTAATTCTCCAAACTACAAGGCTGTTGAAATAGGAAGTTTTACCGGTTTTGTCAGTCCATGGACGACCGCGCAGGTTAAAAGATACCTCTACATCATCACCTTGTTTTAAGCTGTCAAATAATGATGTTTTATCTTGTAAAGCCTCAAACCTGATGTATTCAGGGTAAGTAGGGTTTTCAGCAAACTCTATAATCAGATCGCGTTTCTTAAAAGTTTCACTTACCTGCTGTAATGCACCAATTTCATGCACTTTTCCTTTAATTTCCATATCAAATACTATTTTATTCTACTACGAAGTTCAAATCTCTATATTTTTATTGATAACTTCGCACAATTACTATGCAAGTTTTCCACACAAAAAGTAAGGTGATCATCACCTGTAATAAACGTCTTTCACCTTATTTGCAGGATGAAGTTTTAGCCCTTGGTTATACCATTGTGAGGGATTTTCCGACAGGAGTTGAACTGAATATTACGCTATCTGAATGCATCAAACTGAACCTTAATTTAAGGTGTGCCAGTCAGATATTATATTGCATCAAAAGTTTTAAAGCAGGCAATCCTGAAGAGCTTTATCGTGAACTTGCAGACATGGCCTGGGAAGAACTTATCGATTTTTCAGGTTACTTTTCTGTTACTTCGAACGTAGACAACCCTACCATCACTACGCCTCTTTTCGCAAACTTAAAAGTAAAAGATGCAATTGTAGATCGTATTAAGGAGAAAAAGGGCATAAGGCCTAACTCTGGTTCTGATGCAAATAAAGCCGTTGTGCACTTATACTGGAAGGATAGCGAAGCCGACATTTTTCTTGATACATCTGGAGAGACACTTGCAAAACATGGTTACAGAAAAATTCCGGGAAAAGCCCCAATGCTTGAAGCACTCGCTGCATCGGTGGTGTTAAGTAGTCAATGGGATCAAAAATCCCCATTTATAAACCCAATGTGTGGTTCTGGAACACTAGCTATAGAAGCAGCTTTGATAGCTACCAACCGCAAGCCTGGATTGTATAGAATGAACTATGGTTTTATGCATGTTTTAGGATATGATGAAGAAGTTTTCTTTGCAGAAAGAAGGATTTTAAAAGATCAGGTTATAAAAAATATTGACCTGCAAATTGTGGCGACAGATATTTCTGAAGATGCTGTTGATATAAGCAGAAAAAATGCTAAAACTGCAGGGGTTGATACGCTGATCTCTTTTGAAGTTTGCGATTTCGCAGAAACTAAAGTGCCTGAAGGCAGTAAGGGTGTTGTTGTATTTAATCCGGAATATGGAGAGCGTTTGGGTGTACACTCCAAATTAGAGCTAACCTATAAGCGGATTGGTGATTTCATGAAACAAGAATGCAAAGGATATTTCGGTTACATATTTACAGGTAATCCGGACCTTGCAAAGAAAATAGGGTTGAAAGCGACAAGAAAAATCGAGTTTTATAATGGTAAGTTGGATTGCCGCATGCTGGAATATGAATTGTATGATGGCACCCGCAGACCGGAACCAAAGCCTATACCCCTACCTCTTTAATCTGTACTACTTCCTGCCCATTGGCATTAATTAGTGTAATCATATCGATTTCCAAAATATCTGCAATCTGCATTAACCTGCCCAGGGTGATGCTGCAATATCCCAGTTCGAGTTTACTATATGCATTTTGTGAGATTGCCAGTTTGGCTGCAATGTAGTCCTGCGTGTAGTTTCTAAACTCCCTGATCTTTCTGATATTTCCTGCTACAGCCTTTGATTTTGATTCGTGTAATGACTTCATACGAAAGGTCTTATTTATTTTTTCATGACTTGGTTTTATCCGAAACAATAATTATTGTAGAAATGTTTTGATGGCAACTTTTATCAAAATTTACAAGGCTTTGTACCAAACTGATTAGCAAGGAGCAACGTATTTAAATTAAATGAGTAACAACGAGAAAATATTTCCAGCAGAATTTATTGCGTTAACAACGGAATACCATTTTCATAAATACAACCCGCGTACTTTGATAATTTACCGGTTTGTACTGGGCTTGGTTTTTCTGACACTGTTTGCGATGTTTTTCATTAAGGTCAACATTAATGTTAAAAGTGCCGGGATTATCAAGTCCCAGTCTGAGCATAATGAAATAAAGTCGTTGGTTTCAGCGAGAGTCGATTCTGTATTTGTGAAGGAGAACATGAAGGTTAAAAAAGGACAGGTTTTAATTATCCTCAAAGCTGATGCTCTCGCACAACAGGGTGCGAATACTCAAACACAACAGGGCGAATTTAAAGCACAGCTTGCGGATTTAGAGAAGTTAACAACGGCGGCTCAAAACAGAAACTGGAAAAGCCGTCCTGAACTGACGTCATCACTTTACAATCAGCAATACATTCTGTTTTTGCAACGGATTAGAGATTTAGCAGCTACTTCCGAAGCAGCTACAAGGAATTACAAACGTTATAAATACCTGTATGACAACGCTGCAATTTCAGCTGCAGAATATGATGCTGCGCTATTAGGTTATAGAAATGCACAAAGTGCATTACAATTGGTTTATGATGAACAGGGAAGTAAGTGGCAAGCAGAACTTAGTACACTTAAAAATCAGGTAAGGGGATTACAATCGGAAGGACAGTCGCTAGAAGAGGAAAAAGACTTCTATACAATCCGGGCACCGATTAGTGGTACAATTCAAAGTTTAAAAGGAATACAGCCTGGAAGTTTACTTGCAGCTAATGAAAATATAGCTGAGATTTCACCTGACGGGGCGTTAATAGCGGAGACATATGTTTTACCCAAAGATATTGGACTGGTGCATCCAGGTACCGAGGCTAATTTTCAGGTAGATGCCTTCAACTATAATGAATGGGGGATGCTTAGTGGAAAGGTTGTATCTGTCTCTAATGATGTATTTACAGCAGAGGGGCAGCAACCTTATTTCAAAGTTAGGTGTCAGCTGGAATCTACAGGACTGAAACTAAAGAATGGTTATGTTGGCCGTCTTAAAAAAGGGATGGGTCTGCAGGCCAATTTTTTTGTAACCAAGAGAACGCTATTTCAGTTGTTATACGATAAAGCTGATGATTGGTTGAATCCAAATAAAATGCCTGCTCCTAAGGCTACTGAATAACGCTATGGCAAGACTAGAAAAATTATTTGATAAAATTACGCAGTACAAGGAGCGTTTGGTTGAGCGTATAAGCAAACATCCCTTATACAAGAAATGGCAGAAGGCAACTGAAAATAAAAATCTGCTTAAACGCATCAAGATACAGCAGCATGATATCATGGATTGCGGTGCAGCATGTTTAGCCTCTATCTGTGCCTATTATAAGTTGGACATGCCAATTGCAGTAATAAGGCAATACGCGTCTACAGATACTAAAGGAACTAATGTAATGGGGCTCATTGAAGCTTCAGAGAAGTTAGGGTTGTCTGCAAAAGGAGTGAAGGGCGAGTTTGAAACTTTAAAGGAAATTCCTGTTCCAACAATCGCGCACGTAATTATCAGGGAGCAATTGCAACACTATGTAATTATATACGGATACACTGATGAGTATATAAAGATTATGGACCCGGGAGATGGGGAGCTTCATGAAATGCCTCATGAAGAATTTAAGAAGATTTGGACTGGTGTTCTTGTCCTGGTTGCGCCGGGAGAAGATTTTAAGGAAGGTGATAAAAAGTTTACGGTAGAAAGCCGTTTTATGTTTTTGTTGAAACCACACCGGGCAATGCTCTTCCAGGTGCTGCTTGGTGCAATAGTCTATACTATTCTCGGACTTTCAACCTCTATTTTTCTTCAAAAGATTATAGACCATGTGTTGCCCGAAGCCAATCGCAACCTATTAAATCTAATGGGAACGATAATGATTTTTATCATTATGATTCAAATCTTTATTAATCATTCACGGACATTAATCACCATAAAAACCGGGCAACAAATTGATACAAGGCTCATACTGGGTTATTATAAACATTTGCTAAGGTTGCCGCAAAAGTTTTTTGATAGCATGCGCGTGGGTGAGATTATCTCGCGTATTAATGACGCTGTGAAAATTAGGGCTTTCATAAATGAGGTGCTTGTAACTTTTGCTGTGAATGTATTCATTCTCATTTTCTCGTTCATGCTGATGTTTACTTACTATTGGAAGCTGGCGTTGATTATGCTCACCATAGTTCCATTATTTTCGGTGATCTATTATTTCTCGAATAAGGTGAATAAAAAAACTCAGCGAAAGCTGATGGAAAACGCTGCCGACTTACAAACACAGTTAGTAGAGTCTGTAAATGCCATTCCAACTATTAAGCGTTTTGGACTCGAAGACTTTGCGAATTTTAAAACGGAAACCAGGTTTATTAATATGCTGCAAACAGTTTTCCAATCGGCCAATAACTCCTTGTGGATCGGAAATGCCAGTACTTTTGTAAGCAGTTCTTTTACGATCATCTTATTATGGGCAGGGTCAGTTTTTGTATTGAATAAAATTATTACCGCAGGGGAATTGCTCTCTTTTTATTCTATAATAGGTTATTTTATGTCACCAGTTGCCAGCTTGATTGGTATGAATAAAACTTTGCAGGACGCCAGAATTGCCGCAGACAGGTTGTTTGAAATTATGGATCTTGACCAGGAGCCTGTTGAGAACAGAAGTGATTTAACACCTGATATGATAGGTAACATTCAATTCAGGGATGTGCATTTCAGATACGGCACGCGGGTGTCTGTTTTTGAAGGCCTTAACCTCGAATTGAAGAGAGGGCAAATTACAGCCATAGTAGGAGAAAGTGGTTCAGGGAAAACTACTTTACTTTCGCTTATGCAAAATTTATATACTATAGACTCTGGCTCTATTTATATTGGTAGTTATGATATAAAATACATTACTAACGTAAGTTTAAGAAAAATGGTAGGGGTTGTGCCGCAGGACGTTCACCTCTTTGCAGGAAACGTAATTGAAAACATAGCTATAGGTGACCTTGAACCGGATATGAAGCGTATTGTACAGATATGTACAGACTTGGAGATCATGGAATTTATAGAACGTTTGCCTGCTGGTTTTAACACCTTTTTAGGGGAAAATGGAACCAACCTTTCAGGGGGGCAGCGGCAGCGAATAGCTATTGCAAGGGCGCTATACCGTAACCCGGAGATTTTGATACTTGATGAGGCAACATCATCGCTTGATACAGAATCAGAACAGCATGTACAAAATGCAATAAATCTTCTTCGCGAGCAGCAAAAGACAATTATTATTATCGCCCATCGTTTAAGTACCATCATGAATGCCGATAAGATATCTGTATTGAAAACGGGCAAGCTAATTGAGGAAGGAACGCATACAGAACTTTTAAAAGCTGAGGGTCAGTACGCTATGATGTGGAATAAGCAATTCCCATCTGAAGAAAAGATTGTTAAAAAAGCGGAAGCAACTAAAAAGAAAGTTAAATTTGTGAAGGATATAACAACTCATTAAAAAAGTTTAAACAATATCATATACAGCGGGTTAGGTAATTAAGGTATTATAATTTTGATCATGAAAAAGTTAGCTTACATATTGTCATTGGGTCTCATTACAGGAGTTAGTGTTAGTGCCCAGAATACGGATTCATTAAACCGTTTACAACACAGAGGCACGATTAGAAGTATGGCAACAAAATCTGGTGTTCTAAAAATACCTGGAATGCCTGCTGCAAGAGATTACAGTAGGCCGGCAGTAAGCTCAAGCGTTAGTAATGATCAAATCAATCCTTCGTTGCTTGCTGCAAGAGCTCAAATGGTAAGAAATTATAGTTATCCTTCTAGTACGTATGGACAACCGATTTACCAGGGTCAGGTGTCTCCTGTTCGCTCTGCCCCTGGTATTCCGAATAGTATTAGGATCGATCCTGTAGTTCCTAACGGTAATTTGGTGCCTGCGGTAGTGGTGCCAATTCCAGGTGTACAACCTGTTACGCTTCCTACAGTTCCCAATATTGTTAATCCAATAGTGCCTATTATAACACCGATTACTAATCCCATAATTCCAATCGTAACTCCGGTTACAAATCCGTTGGTTCCAATCATTACTCCGGTTACTAATCCACTAGTACCTATTATTACTCCTATTGTAAAACCAATAGTACCTATATTGCCTCCATTATTTCCTCCTAAAAAATAGTTTTTAAAGGAGATTTTATTTTTTTGTGACTTTGAACTCTGTTCTCCGATTTACAGCCCTTCCCGAAGGATTGTCTTTGCCGTTTTTAAGGGTGTTGGAGGCTACTGGCATAGTTTCTCCATATCCTTTGCTTACCATTCTGGCTTCTGGTATGCCTTTTGAAATTAGGTATTCAACGCAAGACCTTGCCCTTCTTTCAGATAAGTCCTGGTTGTAAATTTCCGGGCCTTTGCTATCAGTATGGGCACTAAGCTCTATTTCCAGACTGGGGTTATCAATCATAATTCCATATAGGTGATCCAATTTTACTTTAGAATTCGCAGTAAGGTCTGCTTTGTCAAACTCGTAAAAAATATCCTTAAGCACAATTGGTTTGTCAACCTCAAATGCAGCAAGGCAGATCTCTGCACTATATAATGTGTCGCTCTTAGCCAAATCGTCATAATTTAAATTAAGCACTTTCGTAAAGTATTTTTCTTTTCCTGCTGATAATTTCAGCTTCCGGTTTGTGCTAATTTTGAAATTGTACTTGCCGCTTTCATCTGTAGTGATATGAATCTTTTCTAAAGAGTCAGCTAATGTTACTGTTGCATTCTTAATCGGTTTAAGCGTTGCACAGTCCAGCAGGGTCCCTCTTACGGAAAGAAATTCTTTTTTTACATAAAATACCTCCAGGCAGCATAAAGACTCCCGATCGGAGCTGATATACCCTTCACTGTCCGAGCCATTATTTGGTGTGAAATAGATATCGTCTTTTGAAGAGTTGAACGGATAGCCGAGGTTGCGGGGCTCGTCCCATTTTGTAAAATCGCCTTTGCTTTCAAAGAAGTCAAAACCTCCCAAACCTACCCTGCCATTACTGCTGTAAATCAGTGTACCCGTCTTATGGTTATAATATGGTGCTTCGTCATCATCTGCAGTATTGATACTCGTTCCCATATTCATTGCCTGGCCTAATGATCCATCTGGTCGAAGGGTGCAATACCATAGGTCGAATTTGCCTGAACCCCCTGGGCGGTCAGAAGAGAAAATGAGGTATTTGCCATCCTGTGAAACATATGGCTGTTGAGAATTAAATCCTTTTGCATTTACCTGACTGCCAAGCTCTAACGGATCAGACCAATCATTGTCATCATCCCCGGCTGTTTGCTGAAATATCTTTTTATCTCCTCTTGTAGTCCAGCTTGTAATATATAGTACCTTTCCATTAGGATGGAATGCAGGCGCTGCAGACTCCTTCCCTTTTCCACGGGCAGGCGCTTTTCTGATTGTAATGGTTTTTTGCAGCGGACTACCATCTACTTCATACACTGCATTAAGGAATGGTGTTTCTTTTTTCTCCACCCTATTTGTGTTTTCATCATCAGAAAGAATTTCCGTCTTACCAGAGGTGTTTACCGGCCTGGAGGACGTAAAGTAAAATTTACCATCTTTTAGTGCCGGGGTATAATTGGATCCTTTTCGATTAATGCTGTTTTGAAGTTTGTCCAATTGGAACATTCTTGGATACCGAAGTTCATATAGCGCGAACTGGCATGAAGAAATCTCTACTTTTGCTTTCTGTGCATAGTTGTCCTTAACGGGATATTTGGCTAAGAAAACATTGAAAGCTGAAATAGCCTCATTAAATTTTTGATTGGCCCTTAATGTTTCTGCATACCAAAAACTACTTAATATGTATTTTGGATTTTTAAACTCTTTTGCTATGGTATACCACCGTTCCGCATCAGTGAAGTTTTTATAACCTCTCAATGATTCTGCCAGCTGAAATACACAATATTCGTAGTCTTCCCGTTTGGGATTTTCTTCAGTTAATTTTTTTTCAAAGCCATAGGGAACGATAAAGCCAGAACTATCTGAAGAAATCTGGAGTGCCTTTTTGTAGTATTCCGCAGCAGCGTAAAATTCATTGTTCTGGAAATAAACGTCAGCCACCTTTTTATTGTCTGTTACAAATTGTGCATGAACAGCGGTGCTGAGTATAAGAAGTAACATTAATAATTTAAGCATTTTCATAATCGTAAATGTTAAAGGTTATAATCTTGGACAGAAAAAGTTAGGGCCTATGATACCCCTTCGGCCGGTAAAAGCAATAGACAATTCAAGTCCACCCTGGTTACGCGTTGCACGCATCAAGTTGGATGTGTTGAAATCATAGCTTAACCCAAAAACCATTTGTTTGATATGCAATCCAAAAAATGCAATTGCAGCGTCTTCAAGTCTATAGTTTCCTCCAAACATGAGGTCCGTTTCCTGATTGAGCATAAACTGACCGTAGACTCCCGCTACGGTTTCTTTTGAATTTCCTTGTTTCATATACAAAGCATTGGGTGTGATGCCAATGGTCTCAGAGACTTTGATGCGGGCACCACCGTGAGCTGCATATCGAATAGGCATCCTCACCGAATTACCCAGAAACTTGTCAACAGGCCTTGTGAGGTGACCCGCCATTGCCCCGCCGAATAAATTCACCTTCTGATCTGGATTCCCATCGAAATACATGAACCCGGCATTTACATCAGGCACGAGCGTATTGCTTGATGTAAACGATTCGTTAATACCCAGGCCCGGATTGTAACCGGTTTCAGAATCATACTGACTTCCTAACATGACCTTTGAAGGATCAAAGCTTTTGTTTAAAACTCCTGCCTGTATTCCAAAATTTAATATGTTGAGGCCTATTCTACCAAAATGAACACGGTAGGCAGCGGAAGCCATGGCACTCAAATGATTGTAGCTAATGTCTCCCGCATTTTGATTTAGCACCATTGCTCCAAATGCCAGGTTTTTAACCGGGGCCATATCAAATGATGCACCACCGGTTAGAAAGGCATTAGACACTGAACCCCACTGTTGTTTTGCATTAAGGGATATTCTGTATTCACCATCAGTAACCCCTGTGAGCGCAGGATTTAACCAGAGCGGGTGTGCATAGTATTGTGAAAAATGAGGGTCTATCTGTGCAGTTGCGTTAAAGTATCCTGCAGTTAGTATGGCGCCAACGGCTATAATTTTAGCTAAGTTCTTCATGTTCGTTCGTTTTTATCTTAATAGGGTTATGGTTCCTTTTTTAAATGATTTACTGCCGTCGTTAAATTCGGCATCCAGGTAGTAGACGTAAACTCCATTAGGCTGCAAGTCTCCCCGGAAGGTACCATCCCAGCCACTTTGCAAGTTTAGCGACTCGTAAATAAACTGGCCCCATTGGTTGTATACTCTAAGTTTTATTCTGGTGATGGTATTTCCATATACATAGAAAATATCATTTTTGCCGTCGCCGTTAGGTGTAAAAGTATTAGGTACGAATACATTGTTTCCCTGAGGGTTCTCCGCCTTCGTATTTACAGTGGAAGCGTCACTTGTCTGACAAGAAAGTTGTCCAACTGCTCTTACTCTTATACTTACACTTTGATCTGGTTTTAGTCCGTTGATGGTAAAGTTTGTACCGGTTGCTCCACCGGTTGGCGCTACCCAGGTAAGGCCATTGTCTATAGACACTTCATAAGCGGTTGCCCCAGTTACTGCGTTCCATTGGAAAGTAATGGTGTTTCTTGTTGCCGATTGGACGGTTACATTTGGCGCATTCAATTTAGGAAGTACAGTAAGTGTAACTGCAGTTCTGCCAATACTGATACAACCTGAAGCTTTGTTTATACTTTCAACGTAATAGGTTGCAGTGGTGGTTAATGCTGGGACATTGTATGGATTACCTTCAAATAAAACTGTTCCACCAGACTGTTGGGCATACCATCTGTAGGTAACTGATGCATCTGGATTATCCACCGTTAGTATTGCTCCGGAGCCTGAACATTGTAATCCCGTTGCCCCAGATATTGAAACAGGAGCCAATGGTACCGTTCCGGGAGTAACTGTAACCGGAGTGCGGATTGCGCTGCTGCAGGATGCGTTGTTAGCTTCGGCGTAGAAAATTGTAGTTGCAAACACTGAAGGTGTTGTAAAGTTGTTTCCGCTGCCCAGCATGATGCCGCCGATAGGTGCGCTATACCATCTGTAGGTTATGCCAGCAACCGGATTTGAAATATTTAGGATAGCCGGCATGCCCAAGCATACATTAACAGTATTTGCTGCAACTGCAGGTTCCATAGGCTTAGTAGCAACTGTCACCGTTATTTTTACCCTTCCGGATGCATTGCCGCAGCCAGAAGGGCTTAGGGCTTGTACATAAAAGTCTTTCGACGAATTCAAAATGCCAGTAGTATAAGTATTCCCGCTGAACAATAAGGTTCCTGCTGACGCCGCATCATACCACTGATAAACAATACCGATCTGAGGGTTTTGAACGCTAAGTGTTGTTGCCTCACCTGAGCAAGTATTAGTTCCTGAGGAATTAAGAATAGGTGTTTCTGGAACGGGATTTATAATAAGATTTACCACCCTTGCAGTTGCTGATGTGTTTTCGCATTTGTTTGTTCCGCTTACTGTAACATAGTAAGTAGCAGAAGCACTAGCTGAAGGGATATTAAATACAGGGCCGGTAAATACTGCATTTGCAAGTGCCGCATCAGTATACCATATAAAAACCGGGTTAACTACAGTAGTACTGCTTGCAGAAAGTTTAACTGCATTTCCTGAGCAATAGGCGTTTCCTGCACCAGAAATTATTACATCTGCAGATACAGCTGTTGTCCTGATTGTAATTGAAATTTTTGTTCGTGGGGATGCACTTGTGCAAGAGCCACCGTTAACTGCTTCCACAAAATAGTCATAAGTTCCGCCGGCCAGATTTGCTGCGGTAGTATAACTTGCAGTATTAGCAGCCACAATATTGCCTGCAGCATCGTACCAGTTGAATGTAACTCCTGCTACAGGAGTAACAGCGAGCACGACAGGAGCATTTGAACAGATGGAAGTTGGATTGCCTGCTACAGCAACAGGGGCATCAGGAATGGCCACAACATTAACCGTAACTTTTGTCTTTAAGCTTTCACATCCATTTCTGCTCGCTGACACAAAATAATCATAGGTTCCCGGTACTTGTGCATCTGTAATTAAAACCGGACCATCTTTGCCTGTAAGATAAGTTGTGCCAAAATACCATTTGTATGTCACCGAGGCGGATGGGTTAGTTACAGAAAGGGTAACCGGCGTACCACCGCATGCAGTTGTAGTGGCAGCACCAACCGTTGGCAGGCTGATGATGCGCTGTGCATAGTTTAAGTTAACTGAAGTTAACGCTCCGATAAGCCCTGAATTTAATCTTAGTTCAACCCTGTCGAAGATGCTTGTTGGTGTAAACTCTACGGTTGCTTCAGTATTGCCGGAAAGTAATTCCAGGTTCAGCAGGGGATTATTGATTGTCCTTGTGTCACCATTGCTCGTGGCGCCATTATAGGTTGTAATTTGAATACTTGATAGCAGCCCAACAGACAATAACTTGCCTGGTGAAAACAATTTTAACCTTACTTTATCGCCCAAAGCAGAAGGCCCGTTAAAAATTGCTCTCTGATAAACAAACGAACCCACGCCCACAGGAACACGAAGCGAGGAGCCTGAGTTCTGGTTGTTGTCGGAAGCCTGCCCAGCGTTATCAACCCCGGCAAGCAACGAGATCAACCCTCCTGTACCATTTTCTTCACCAATAGCTGCTTCACATGGAACGTCTATTGAGGCGGGTGCGCCAGAAACAGTTACGGTTACAGAATTGGCGGCTGAAACGCAGGCACCGGATGAACTTGTTACCCAAAAAGTAGTTGTTGCAACTAATGGAGTTGTTAGGAAAGTACCGTTCTGACCGTTAGTTGAAGATGATAGCAATACAGCACCAGGTAGGACAGGATCACGATCGTACCACGTAAAGGTGGCTCCAGCTGTAGTTGATGTTGCTGTAAGTACGGCACGCTCGCCATTGTTAATTGTTGTAGCAGCAGGAGTTACTACCGGTGGAGTAGGTGATCCTAGATCAACAGTTGCTGTAGTTGCTGCTGATACAATGCCACAAGCATTAGTAGCTGTAACTGTATAAGTTGCTGCAGCTGTAACATTGCTAATTGTGTAAGTCGATGCAGCTCCTGTTTGCAATACCGTAGTACCTGTTTTCCACGTGTAAATATAACCAGGCTGAGGATTACCGATTGTTAGCAAAACATCAGTTCCTGCACATGCCAATACATTGTTGGCTAAAAGCGTTGGTTGCACCGGTAAGGGAGTCACGGAAACATTTATTAATGTTCTGGCACTCGAACATCCCAAAGCAGTGTTGGCTTCCAATAAATAGCTGGTATTAGCAGTAATTGCCGGAATTGTAAAAGAGCCTGAAGTACTTTGCGTGATGAGTGTGCCCGAAGCATCATAAAGTTTGTAAGTGTATCCGTTTATTGGATTTGCAACTGCAAATGTGGTTGGTTGACCCTCACAAGCTGAAGGATTAGCGACAACCAATGTCGGCGCTGCTATAACCTTTTGCGCATAATTTACATTTATGGAGGCTAACGCACCAGCTACTCCGGAATTTAATCTGATTTCTACAGTATTAAATTGTTGTGCAGGTACAAATGAAACGAGTGCCTGAGTGCCGCCGTTGAGTAGCTGCAAATTAATGAGTGCATTGTTAAGGAGCAATCCATCGTTGTTACTTGCGGCACCATTATATGTACTAACAGTTATGCTGGAAAGTACTCCCAATGAAAGAAGTTTGGAAGGAGAGCTAAGCAGTACACGAACTGTATCACCAATATTGGAAAGATTAGTAAATGTTAGCCTTTGGAAAACTGATGCTCCTAGAAGGCCCACCGGCATTACCAGTGAAGATGAAGTTTGAGTGTCATTGTCGATAGCCAGTCCTGGATTAACCACTCCTGCCAGTAGAGAAATTCCACCTGCTACGCCATTGGTTTGAGATACAGGTGCTTCGCAGGGTACGGGGTTTGGCAGTACTGCACCATCTACTGTAATGGTAATCTGAACCCGGCTGCCGGAAGGACAGCCCGCCGCAGAAACTGATTCAGCGTAAAATGTAGTTGTAGTATTTATCGGCGGTGTAACATAAGTAGCTCCGGTAAATACCGGTATGGTTGCATTTGGAGCATTGTACCAATTAAATGTTACGCCAGGATCCGTTGAGGCTGCATTAAGGGTAATACTTTGTCCGGGTGTTACATTAGTTGCTGAAGCCTGTATTTGCGGTGCTGTCGGAAGTGGGTTAACAATGACATTAACTGCAGTGCGAGCGGATTCTGAACACACTCCATTCGCTGCTTCCACATAGTATGTTGAGTTTGCAGTAAGCTGAGGTGTTGTAAATGATGTGCCGGTGAAAATTGGAGAACCAGCTGTTGCTACATCGTACCAATTGTAAATTAGGCTAGCTGATGGTGAACTTACATTAAGTATCGCAGGTGATCCTGCACAAACAGGGCCCGTGGCTGCAGC
This sequence comes from Bacteroidota bacterium, assembly GCA_040385565.1. GTDB lineage: Bacteria > Bacteroidota > Bacteroidia > Sphingobacteriales > Sphingobacteriaceae > Pedobacter. Next base: position 128,255 of record JAZKHD010000013.1, read on the forward strand.
TACCGGAGCTGCCGGAGGTATGGTGATGACCTCCGCGCCATAAATCCGTAAATTCATAAGGGCTGATGCCAATCCATTAACTCTAACTTCAACCCTGTCGTAATTTCCCGTTGCCAGGAACTTAGCACTAAACCTATTGCCTCCCAGAATTTTTAAATCCAGTAAAGAATTAGATAAGGTATAAGTAGCCACCACGTTTGTGCCGTTCATGACCCTTACAACAATACCGCCTAGTGCCGTTACATCTGCTAAACCGACTGGTGTTTCCAAGTCCAGCCTAATGCTATCCGTGGCTATACCTGGAACCGAAAATATTAACCTTTGGTAGCCTGTACCCGCAACCCCAATCGGTAAACTAATGTTTGTATAGTTGGTAAAATTGTCATCGACAGAATTGCCTGGGTTTTGCACGGAACAAAGCAAACAAATTCCGGTTATGCCGCTTTCCTGACTGGTTGCCGCATTACAATTTGGATTTGCGGAACCATCTACAACGGTAACTGTTACGGGCACTCTTGTGGCACTATTACATCCCAGGGCGCTTTGAGTACCAGCATAATAAGTTGTTGTTGTGGTGAGTGGAGGAGTGATAAGTGTAGGTCCTGTCGCTAATGGTACGCCACCTGTTGCAGTGGCAAACCATTGAATGGTATTACCCACGCCGGCGCTGGCCTGCAATGTGGCCATTTGGCCAGAGGTAATAACTTGACCGTTGGTAACCAGAACAGGGAGATCCGGCACAGGATTTATGGTTACTGTAACGGGTACCCTTGCAGATTCCTGATTACACGCAATGCTTCTTGTTGATACATAGTAGGTTTTATTTGTGGAAAGTACAGGTGTCGTAAAGGGAGCATTATATGCTGTAACAACTGGTGTTCCGCCGGTTGGCGCTTCGTACCAAAGTAATTCATTTGCGGAAGTAGTGGTTGCAAATAACTGTGTTGTGCTGCCTGGGCAAATGGAAACATTATTTGATGCGGGTGCAACAAAGCTGGGTCTGCCAGGAGATCTGATAACAGAATATAAATTAAACGTTTGTGTTAAGCTGGCGTTCAACAAGGATGTTATCGTAACTTTAACTCTGTCAAACCTGGCGGAAGGAGAAAATGGAATTGATGCTTGCTGGCCGGTATTTAATAATCCCAGCAAGTCAAGATTTAGCAAGGAGGCTGCATTGCTTGTATAAACCTGTGTGGAGCCGTTGAAGGCAGTGATTTGTATATTATTAAGTAGACCCGCGTTTAGCAATGCCGGCGCCGCCTGAAGTCGGATATTTATGTCATCTCCTGCAGTTGAAAGGTTTTCAAAATATATGATCTGACTTATTGAGCCCAATACACCCAATGCTCCCAGGCTTATTTGAGAAAAATTGTTCGGGTCAGCGTCGATAGCACGTTCAGCATTTGTAACACCAGCCTTGCCCAGGCCGAGTAAATCTACTGTCAAACCAGTTCCCTCATAACCAGTTGCAAATGCCTGTGAGCATGGATCTGTGCCAGAACCGAAAAAAGCATAGTATACATCTGTGTAGCTTGAGGCACCCAGGCCGACGAGCGCATTTGTAAAGTCTTTAATGTAAACCCTGTCGTACGGTTGCGCAGGGGTTAACGCAACATAAAAAAAGCCTGCCGCATCTTTTATCAGTTTAATGCTATTTGTAGAGAAAGGGTTCGAACTGTTACCTGAAAGCACATTGTTGGCACTTCCTGTACCCATTCTTGCACCGGCTTCAAAATAGCGGTTGCCAAGAACGACCGAGCCGACAACATCAGAGAGCACATTTCCGAGATTACCACCTAGTAGTGTGTTCAGCAAATCAGGGTTCGCTCCATTGATACGGATGTAACTGGTAGTGCCGGCAGGAACTGTAGCCGAAAATTTTAATTCTAATTCGCCTTGGTAAGAGCCGATTCCTAGAGCTGCGCCTGCGCTCGAACGGACGCGGGCGAAGGTGGTAATCGAAACATTTGCAGCATTTGCAGGGTTATCTACTTGATTGCTGAAGGTAACTTCATTAGCATAAGTACGCGTCTGTGCATACGAATCAAAATTTGATAGCGTTATTACTATAGCTAGTAAAATAAATCGGGCGTATCTGAAGTTTTTGGTTAACGTAGATGTCCAGTTCATATTGGGAAGGGTTTAGTTTATCTATTGGATAACCAAGTAACAACGTAAAATCGAACTTGTCGCTGTTCGATTTGTTCATTAAAATCCCTTTATCATTCAATAATTTTGTTCATTTTGTTCATTTTTTAATTAATGAATGTTGGACTGAGATTTGCGGGATTATAAAATACTGTGATTGAATGTTTTGCAGGTTAATAGAATTAGGCCAAATATTTTTTACTTTTTTCTTATTTGTTAAGAGCAATTTATATAAGCTTAATTTTGTTATTTTTAAGAACTGAGCGCCAAATTACTCTCTTATGGAAGAACCATCAATCTTAAACGAACTCAGAAACTCAGTCCTCTCTAAAGCGGGCATAAAGAATATTACGCCTTCGGATTGCCGAGAAATTTCTACAGAGATTCACAAAAAACTTAATAAAACTGTTAGTGAAACCACCATTAAAAGACTATTCGGTTTTGCCGTGGTGAAACATAAATTCTCCAAATTTACGCTCAACACATTAGCGGAATACGCTCATACGCAGGATATTATGCTCTTGAGCGGTTTGTCCGACCTTAAGTTGGAACAACCTGTGACACATTGGGATGAAATTAGAGAGCATGCAGCGAGAATAACAGAATACACAATTAAAAGTGTTAAAAATCGTTCCGGAATTCCTTATGAGATGACTGTGAGCCGAAAATTTGCAGAGCATGATTTTGAGGACTTTTTGCGAAGTCAGGCAATATTTATGGTGTTTATTTCACATCCTGGATATGGCAAAACAATCCTCTTAAACCATTTGGCTGAAAATTTACTGGCCTCAGAAATACCATGCTATAAGCAATCAATTTTACTATTTGCGACAGCTGTTTGTCTGTTCAATAAACAGAACACGGCAACTAGTTTTGAGTTAAGAGTCAAAAAAATGCTCAATATTCCTGAACATAAAAATTTGGTTGAACTCGCAAATGAAAATTTCGTACTCACAGGTGGTAAACTGATCATTTTTTTGGACGGGTTTTACGAAATAAGCCTTCAAAAAGAATTGCGAAGGCAACTGTTTATAGAAGTTGTAGATTTTATCTGTGCGATAGAAGATAGCCCTTATATTAAAGTAGTAATGGGAATGCGGACCACCACATGGACAAGGTTTTACGACCATATGCGACATTCTTCATTTCTTAGAAAGAAATGGTTTCCGGGAAATTATTTTAACACCGGCGACGTGTCAAATGTTCCTCCCCTGACTGAGCGTGAGGTTGATTCCATCATGTCGAAAATAAATCTGCCCGATGCCAATAGTATTAGCCCAAGGCTGAGGTCTCAACTTAGGTATCCTTTTCATATTGAACTTTATTACCAACTAAAGGAAGAAGACCCGCATTTTAAATACGCTACCAACATTACCTTTTTTGAATTGATATCCAGGTTTATACAGGATAAAATATACCGGGCTAATTATTACACTGAGAAAATTTTATTTCTTAAAAAGGTAATTCAGCTTACAGATTACGGCAGACTTCAGGATATGGTTGCTAAAGATGACCTGATAAGAGAGCTATCCGCTTTTAAGAATGCCTATTCTGAATTGCTTTCTGATGGAATATTAATGGAGGAAAAATCGCCTGAAGAATTCCATCCAAAAGAATACGTGCGCTTTATCCATACACATATATTTGAATATTTTTTATTTATTGAATTGCTTGAAAAATTTAACTTAAAGATAGACGGCAGTTTTTTCGATTATCTAAGTGGGGAATATCATTGTGACCATTCCAAATTTCAAATTTTGCAGTGGACAGGCAGGTTTATGGTCAAGACAGGCGACTTTGAATCTTTGACCAATTTGTTTAAACTGGAGATGACCAATTATGAAAGAAATTATCTCATATTATTTATTGCAGAAAATCTCGATTATAAATTGAAGCACAGTACTGAGAAGGAAGACGATACAAAGCTGGACCTGTTGCACGATGCCATTATTGAACAGCTTATATCTTTTGATTTTGCAGATAGCTGTTATAAAGCAGGAATCGATATGCTACTGCAGGTAAGCAGAAATAAGAAGCATCAGATAATTTATAACGCCCTACTTGCTATTTATGCATTGTTAAATATTGATGCTGCTGAGATAAATGTACGGTTGCAGACGATCAATGATATGCCTGATTCGCCAGAGAAAGATCAATTCAGTTCTATAATCTCCGCAGCTCATGGGGTTTTAACTAGAGATAAAAAGGAAAAAGTAGCATTGCTGAATGTTTTAAACGGACTGATAGCTATGCCTTCAGATTCTGATATTGAAATTGAGGAAGCGATTTCTATACTCATTGCGGCGCACTCAGGACTATTAATTTATGACTCGAAATCCGTTAGCCTTTTTGACAAAATAGCTGAAAGGATTAATAGGAAAACAATCGTAGCTACGCAACCTCATGAACAGTTGATTATTAGCATCATTGAACTTGCAAAAACATTCTATCGGTCCTCTGGAAATGCTATTGCGCATTTAGAGATTCTTGCAGATGATGTTCCTTACAATAAAATCGGGTGCTACACAGAATCGGTGATAAGATTGTCAAGATCTTTTGAACTAAAACACAGAGATAATTTAAACGCGGCGCTTCAAATTGCTATTGAATGTCTGAAATTTTTTAAATCTAATAAGCTTCATATAAATACCCTAATTGCATATGACCTAATAATCGATCTCTTCAAAAAGAAGAATGATATTGTAAGACAGAGCGAATATGTTTATGAAAAGCTTTGTTTTTTGGAAGATAATGGTATCCCGGCAACGCGGGTTATATACAATGTTCACTGACCACTAAATTTGACGTTCCAGTTATAACAGTCCATCCCAGTTCATAGAAGATTATTGTACAAGGGAAATGTTAGATAAAAAAAGGTGCCTTTATCGGCAGAGCTTTCTACAGAAATTTGTCCATGCTGTAGTTCAGTAAATTCTTTGCAAAGCAACAGGCCTAAGCCGACACCTTTCTCGTTATTCGTACCGTAAGTCGACACGGATTTCATTGAAAAAACTTCTTTCATTTTCGTTTCAGAAATACCAATGCCTGTATCACTTATGCATATAATCGCATTTTTGTTAACAATTTCTGCCGACACAACGATATTACCACCGGGATTGGTAAACTTGATTGAGTTATTTAGCAAATTCCGTACAACAAGGTTTAGCATATCCTGATCAGCACTAACATAAATTTCTGCCTCGACCTGATTTTCTATATTAATTTTTTTTTCAGTGGCGGCAGAATTTTGTATAGCTATACATGTTTTCACGAGGTTAAGGATATTAACAGGCACAAGATTTACTTTTACACCACTATCCATTTGAGATTTGGTCCACGACAGGAGATTGAAAAGCATTGTTTGTGTGTTTTTAGTCTCATTGAGCAAGCTTGTCTTGATTGCTTTCTTCTCATGCTCATCCAAATCGTATTCAATCAGCATTTCGAGAAAACTTTGTATAGAGTTTAGCGGCACTCTTAAATCATGAGAAAGAATGGATAGTAACTTTGTTTTGGAATCATTTGCCTCACCTAATGCTTTAGACGCAAGAATTGCTTTCATTTTTTCCGATTGCTGGCTTTCAATCAAGTATCTTAAAACAACCACTATACAAACTATTGCCGCCAGATAGGAGGTTAGCATATCGATAAAATATCCCGAGCGGTCGGCATATGAGTTTTTTACCAGCTCTGGATTGTAGTATTCAATGGCAAGCAATGAGGTTATAAAAAAAGAGTTAAGGGAAGCCCAGAAAAGAAATTGTCGTATGGACATTACAGAAACCGTAAATATCAATGAGAGCATAAATAACATAACTGTTGGCCCCTGGATACCGGAATTGTAAAAGTAATTGGCCAAGAGTAAAATATTTGTAGACAGGGTGAATATGATCACACTTGTTTTTAGGTTGCCCAAATATCTGGAATTATAAAATAAAGCGACCAGGATCAGAAGGGTGGCACCCAAAAGAATATTTACATGCGGAACCTTAATAAATATGTTGATTATAAGTATCGCTGATATTGCGATGATTCCAATAATGCTCACCTCATGAAATATTCTTGCTTGTAAACTGAAGTGATTTGAATCACCAACTAGTTTAACATGAAGAGTTCGCAATGGAGAGGTCATAATGGCTATATTTGAATAGGATAGATACGGCAATCAAATATAACTATTGCTCTGTTAAAATATGTTAAATAACCCAGAGTGTGTATTTGCTTCGTTAATTTTGATAACGTGTTATGAAAAAAAGAAGTCTTTGGTTGATTACTGCCCTTATGACAATAGCCTTGCTTGGGGTTTTTGCCATGCAGTTATATTATATCAGAGAAGCATATAAACTGAAGTCTCAGCTTTTCGAGAATGATGTTAACGAAGTGTTAAACGTCGTAGTCAACAAAGTGCAAAAGCGGTACGCTGCGCTGCACATTGACTTAAAACACACACAGGTTAAACAGGAGAAGGATCAGGATTTTAGAGATAAAGCTCAGCAAATAGTTGATTTTAAAGAGAACTTTAGGGAACAGGAAGCCCGGCGTAAGTATGAGCAAGAAAAGAAAATATACGATGATCTAAACCGGAGGGACAGCTTACTGAGCTTAAACCTTTCAAACCCAACGGTAATTACAGAAGACATCTTTCAGCAAATTTCTGCAAGGGATGCAAAAGGTAAATCCCCGCTGCAGGTACAAGTTGACCTTTATAAGGATGAATTTGGTAATGTTAGGGCAAGAATTAACCAGACAATTATAGCTTTAAAGCGCCCTTCTACATTTTCTATGAATAATGAGAATATTCCTGACAGTATCAGGTATATTGCATTTGACCCTCAAACCCTTAATCCAATTGCTTTTACCCTTGAGCGGGTGCGTGCAGAAATGGGTACCAAATTTAAAATTGAAGACAATATTGCGCAACAAGAATATAAAGAGGGGCTGGCGAAGTTGCTGAACGATACACTGGTATCGGATGTAAATAACCTTAATTACCTTGCAGATTTGGAAAAGGAGATGAGGCAAGTTTATGTTCCTATTAACCAGCGGGTAAACCGGGATAATTTGGATACACTCATAAAGAAAGAACTGTTAAACCGCAATATCAGTTTAACCTATGATTTTTGGTTAAAAACGGCAGACAAAGACTCATTAGTATACCGTAAAGCATCCAACAGTGTAGATGAATCATTGCCCGGCAATACTTTTAAAACTACATTATTTAACAATGAAATTTTTGGAGATCCGGGTATTTTGTATGTGAGCTTTCCCAATAAGAATGCGTTGATATTGGGAAATATGTGGACAACTATGGCTTCTTCTGCAGGTTTACTCTTGGTGCTTGTATTCATCTTTGCTTATACCATTTATGCCATATTGCAGCAGAAAAAGATTTCTGAAATGAAGACTGATTTCATCAACAACATGACCCATGAGTTTAAGACACCGGTTGCTACCATAATGATCGCCAGCGAGGCGTTGAAGGATCCGGAGATTGTGGAGGATAAAAGTCGCATTAGCAGGCTGGCGGGAATAATATACGATGAGAATGTAAGGTTGGGAAATCATATAGAACGCGTATTAAGTATTGCTCGACTGGAAAAAAAGGAACTACGACTCGAGCATACAGAAGTTAACGTTAACGAACTGGTTACAGCAGTGCTGGATAGTATGAGTTTACAGTTGCAAAAAAAAGGTGCGCACGTTAATTTGGAGCTGGAAGCAACTAATCCAATTATTATGGGCGATGAGCTGCACTTATCTAATGTGATTTACAATTTAATTGACAATGCCAACAAATACAGTTTGGGCGAGCCATCGATTAGTATAACCACGAAAAACGCATCTAGAGGTTTAATAATTGAAGTATCAGATCAAGGGATCGGTATGACCAAAGATCATGCTAAGAGAGTGTTTGATCAGTTTTACAGAGTGCCAACCGGGAATCTGCATGATGTTAAAGGGTTTGGTCTTGGCTTAAATTATGTGCAGGATATCGTGACTCAGATGGGAGGAACCATTAAAGTTCACAGTGAAAAGGATAAAGGAACCACCTTCATTATAAACTTACCGATTAACTAAATTTACAGCAAATGAAACAAATTCTATTGGTAGAGGATGATCCAAACCTAGGGCTGCTATTGCAGGATTACTTGCAGCTCAAAGGAAAGTTTGATGTGGTACTTTGTGTGGATGGGGATGAAGGATTGAGGGCTTTTACCAAACAGGATTTTGATCTATGCATACTTGATGTAATGATGCCGAAAAAGGATGGTTTTACCTTAGGTAAAGAAATTAGAAAGATTAATCAGGATGTGCCTATCATTTTTGCTACTGCGAAGGCAATGATGGAAGATAAGGCCTCTGCTTATGATCTTGGCGGCGACGATTATATTACCAAACCTTTTAGAATAGAAGAATTACTGCTTAGGATTAATGCATTGCTTAAGCGTGTTCAAAATAAAGAGGGCGGAGAGTCTAATGCATTACAGACTAATTTCCAAATTGGAGATTATGTATTTGATTATACCACACAGCTGATATATTTTAAAGGCTCGCAACAAAAGCTATCTACAAAGGAAGCGGAGTTGCTTAAATTACTTTGCTTAAAAAAGAACGCTGTACTTACGCGTGAAGAGGCGTTACTTAGCATTTGGCATGACGATAATTACTTTAACGGCAGGAGCATGGATGTTTTTCTAAGCAAGCTTAGAAAATACTTGAGAGAGGACCCCAAGGTAGAAATTCTTAATGTGCACGGTAAAGGTTATAAGCTTCTGGTTAATTAGAGCAGGTAAGCTTTTAAAGCAGATTTGGCGTAATCACCCCAATCCTTCAGCGCTGCATTTATAGTTTCTTTTAGGGCTTTATAGTCCAATACCTTGCCCTTAGCAGGAACCTTCATGTCTGCGGGAGGTATTGATTTATCGGTAACGGTTTTAGCAAACCATGTTATATTTTCATGCGGCAATGCCACTCCTAAAATCATTCCCGGCAAACCTGTAAAAGATTCAGGTCCACCAGAAACCGGAATTTTATCAGTATAAAATGCCACCACATAAATAGAATCCATGATGATAGCGTTCGCCCTGCGGCATTCGTAACCTGCTATTGTTCGCAATTCGCTGGTTAGTTTCCAGTTGATCTTTCTGGTACTGTCTTTTACCAAAAATTGCTCTTCATAAACCTTTTTTTGTGATATATAAGTTCCGCTGGCCAAGTCTGTGAATATGGTACTTGGTTGCTCTGCTGACGGATCACTCATAAAACCTCTTGATGCCTCTGTTGGTGCTATTGGTGTGAATAAGGTTTTATTTTTAGAGAATATTAAAGTGCTCTGAAGTATTTTAAATTGAGGCTGGTTCTTTTTGTAGTTGTCGTAATAATCACGCATGTAGCTATCCTGACTGTTTTCTGCAGTCTTCTTTAACAAGGCATACATGTTTATGCTTTTCTCAAATTCTATGATTCCATCATAAGGAAACCTAACATTTTGAGCTTGTAAATTGATAGCCAACAATAGGCTTATAGTGAGTAATACTAATTTTTTCATGATATTATTTTTTTGCTGCTGCTGTGCCCATTTTATTGAAATCCCAAATTACGCTCCCAATAAAATACCTTTGGATGGTGGTATACCTGTTTTGCGTAATCATATTGTTGTTGGCCGATCGTCTAAAGCCAGCATTTTGATTAAGCAGGTCGTTTCCTGATAACTTTATTTGAAAATTCTCTGCCTTGAAGAATTTTTTAGCAATGGAAGCATTCCAGATTAACCGTTCAAATGTCTGATCAAATGTTTGCGTTTTTGCGGTGTATTCATACTCTGCATTCGAGTATATTTCTACTTTTCCAGGAAATTTAATTCTAAAATTAGCAGAAGAATTGAGTCCCCACCCCTTACTATTTGTGCGGGTTTGCAAAGAAGATGAGATGTCGGTATAAGTGGGACCAGCTGATATAAAGAAATTATATTTGTCGTTATTTTGAGAGAGAGACATATTGGGATTGTAACTATTTAATCTGGTTATATTGAGCGCATTATTTGTCACATTGTATTGCTTACTGCCATTGGCATCCAAACCAAGGGAAACGTTAAGGTTTAGACTTTTTATCTTTTTTGAAGTGTAACCATACACGGAGTAATTAATGGCTGTCTCATCAAGATTGATAGCCTGGTATGTATTTTTGCCAGCGGCGTCAGTTATTGTGTTGTTGGTTATAGGATTATTTGTGAATGAATATGAGCCATAGAAGTAGATATTCTGATCGCTTAAGATTTTATAGCTGGAATAATTGAAAGATAAGTTGCTTCTGAATGAAGGACGGAGGTTGGGATTGCCCAGATATACATTAAGCGGATCGGTATTTTCCAGTACTGGCTGGATCTGATTGATGTTGGGCTGTGTAGTATTTCCATTGTAAGAAAGGCTAAAGTTTTTTTGATTAGTAAACTTATACCTTAGCGATGCCTGTGGATTCCAGTTTATAAAGTTCCTGTTGAGGATTTGATTGGTATAAAGATTGGCCTGCTCAAAATTCACACTGCTTACCTTGGTGCCAATGGTAACATTAGTCTTTTCCTTTCTTAAGTTGAAGACTGCGCCTCCCTGATTAGCTAGTTGGTTCAGCTCAAAATTGTTGCTGAACTGCCTGTCTAATTGATCATAAGAACCTGCACCACCTTGATTGAATGATTTCTTATCTGAACTGCTATTGTTTATATTAAGACCGTAGTTGAGGCTAAGTGAAAGTACTTTTGATAGCGGCTCTGTGTATGCTGCATTTGAGTTAAACACAGATGATAATGCGTCGTTAGTTTTATATTGATTGATGCTTAGGATGCTGTCTTGCAAACTGGAAGTATTGAAGAATGCATTTGTAGAATTAAGGTAACCATCGCTTTCGTTCTTTGTAATAACCTGAGTAAGGTTAACAGATATTGTCCTGCCTTTTTTCTTGAATTTTTTCGTCCACAGTGCTTTCGCATTAATGATTTGTTGATCGTTATCATTACTGAGTTTCCTTGAACTTGTATTAATGAGGGAATTGTCTTCTCTGGAACTGCCAGATTGGAAATCGTCGTTAGTTGTGGTGTTTTTAAGGGTGCCGTCTACCGTAAGTTTTAGTGTAGATGTTGAGTCTATTTGTAAGGTGTAAGCAGCATCTACTTTTTGTCTGAAAACAGAATTATTAAATGTTTGATCTGATGTGCTGTTTATCAAGCCTGTGGGAAGATTGTTTTGCGTAAGGGTATTTCTTGTTCCATTTACAGCTATTGTTCCAATTTTATAATTAGTATTAATTGCCTTTTTATCAGCATCCCACTTGTTTTCGAAGTGAGCACCTCCTGTTCTTGCCAATGGAATGCCCTGCCCATTATACCTTCCATCCCAGCCTTCAAAATCGTCACCGTTACCTATGTAGTAAATTCCGTCATCCATCATTTCAGCCCCGCCACTACCTCCGTACTTGTCGCTGTCTTCCCAGCCCAGGCCGGTCTGGCCTGTGTTGCCCAGAATACCGTAGGCGGAGAAGCGCTTTTTGCCTTTAAATGCATTGAACATCCCCTGGTTTTGATAGAACTTATCTGTACCGGCGCCCAGTTCGACTTTGCCGAAATACCCATTCTTTTTATCTTCTTTAAGCTTTATGTTAATGGTTTTATTCTTTTCGCCATCGTCTATTCCAGTAAATGCAGCCTGATCGCTTTTCTTGTCGAACAGCTGTACTTTGTCAACCATATCAGCGCGAATGTTTTTGGTTACCAACGTAGGGTCATCGCCAAAAAACTCTTCTCCATCTACTAAAACTTTGTTTACTGCCTGACCTTGGGCGGTAATTTTTCCGTCTTTATCTACCTGAATACCCGGAAGCTGCATTAGCAAATCTTCTACTTTAGAGTTTGGTTGTATGTTATAGCTGCCTGCATTAAACTCGGTGGTATCACCTTTAATCTTTATGGCGGCCGCTTTGCCCTGTATAATCACATTCTCTAACAAGGTTGATTTTAAAAGCAGGTTGATAGGTCCGAAGTCTTTGGTTTTTTTAACGCTGTCTAACGCAAACTCTTCTGCATAATCTGCATACCCTGGGTAGGTTATTAGTAATATAAATTTACCTGGTTTGAGGTTTTGCAAGTTGAAATTACCTTCAGCATCTACACGTGTAAATTTAACGAGGGTAGAGTCTTTCTGGTTAATCAGCGTAATGGCGGTGTTAACCATTTTGTAGGTTGCCGCAGTATCAACAACTGCACCTTTTATTGAAAAGGAACTTTGTGCAAATAAAGAAACAGATAAGCATGAAAAGAAGAGGCTTAGGAGGAATATTTTCATATAGAGCGTTTGGTATAGCCCTAAGTTATAACTAAAAGCTTAGGATGTTTATAAATTAGATGTTAATTTTTGTTAAGTAAGTTTAAATTGGGTTAGTTGTATATATTATTTTGGTTAATAACATGGTAGGTTAAAGTAGTAAGTTCTTATTAACTTTGCCCATGCTGAATTTAGAAATGACTAATCCCGCCGAGCTAGCAGCAAGATTTGTAAATTATACTTCAAGACATATCTTTTTAACGGGAAAGGCCGGCACCGGCAAAACTACCTTTCTCAGGAATTTAACAGACTTGACTTTTAAAAAGGCGGTAATTGTTGCACCTACCGGAATTGCTGCTATTAATGCTGCCGGGGTAACCATTCATTCTTTATTCCAGCTGCCCTTCGGTGCATACCTTCCTAAGGCACCGTCAGCTGTCGGCAATGAGCATAACCAGCAATACAATACAGCGAAGTCTATCGTTCGTCACCTTAATATGACCTCCGCGAAGCGGAAAGTATTGGTGGACATAGAATTGCTGATTATTGACGAGGTAAGTATGCTTAGGGCAGATTTGCTGGACGCCATTGATATGGTATTGCGCTATATTAGAAAAAGAGGTAATGAATCTTTCGGGGGCGTGCAGGTTTTGTTTATAGGTGATTTACACCAGCTACCTCCGGTTGTTAAAAATGATGAGTGGAATCTGTTGTCTGCTTATTATAAGAGTGCGTATTTTTTTGACGCCCATGTTTTACAGCAGAACCCACCAGTTTATATTGAACTGGAAAAGATTTACCGTCAAAACGATGAGGTATTTATAAACCTGTTGAATAACCTGCGGAATAACACTACTACGAAAGAAGACGTCGCACTTCTTGAGGGCTATTACAAAGAGAATTTTACGGCGCCGGATGGAGCAAAGTATATTACCCTGACTACGCACAATAAAAAGGCCGATGAGATGAACAGGCAGAGTTTGGAAAAACTAGCTGGAAGTTCTTTCTTATACAAGGCAAAGATTGAAGATGACTTTAATGAATATGCTTATCCGGCAGAGCACTTGCTCGACTTAAAAGTTGGTGCACAGGTCATGTTCATTAAGAATGACCCGACAGGGGAGCAGCGTTTCTTTAACGGAAAGATAGCTACAGTTACCAGGCTAAAGGATGATGTTATTGAGGTGCAGCCCGAAGGAAGTTTGAGTAAGATTATTGTAGAGAAGTATACCTGGAAGAATATTAAATATACGACCGACCAAATTTCTGGAGAAATACAAGAGGATTTGATAGGGACTTTTACGCAGTATCCGTTGAAATTGGCCTGGGCAATTACGGTACATAAGAGTCAGGGTTTGACATTTGACAGGGCGATAATCGATATTGGAGGGGCATTTGCACCGGGACAGATATATGTCGCATTATCGAGGCTTAGGTCGCTAGACGGCTTGGTGCTTACCTCATTAATCTCAGGATCTGGCATGCGGCAAGATCAGCATGTTTCTTTTTTTTCAAAGACTAAACTGGATCAGGAGAGCCTGCAAAGTCAGGTGAAGTATGAGAGCGAACTCTTTTTAAGAACCTATTTGATGCAGTGCTTTGACCTGGGTGCTTTAGACAACCAAGTCTATGAGCATTCCCATTCTTATACTAAAGACATAAACAAATCTGCCAAACAGAAGCACCACAAGTGGGCGGAGAAACTCTCTAAGTCTGTTATGGAGGTTAGGGCAAATGCCTCTAAATTTCTTAGTCAGATAGACCGGTTGAGCAGAGATACTACGCCTGAAGGTTTACATGCGCTATTGGAGCGAGTGAAGGCAGCAGAAAGTTATTTTACGCCGTTGCTTAGTGGGTTTTCGGAACACATATTTGAGCGAATGGAACTGGTTAAGCAGGATAAACAAGTAGTTGAGTTTCTTGGAGAGTTATTGGAAATGGAATCCCAGGTTTATGAATGCTATAAAAAGATGAGGAAGGCGCCGGCTCTTTTATCTTCCATTATTGAGGGGCGTGAATTTAAGCGGGCCGATCTGGATCGACTAACCGATGCGGCTGCCAGGGGCAAAAGAATGCTGCAAGTATTTGCATTAGATGGATCATCTGATTTTACCCAGAAGAAGCTTGTCAAGCCCAAGGCAACGAAAGCTAAAAAGACGACAGCCAAGGAGCCTAAGCAGGATACGAAAGAGCTATCACTAGAACTGTTTAAGCAAGGCAAAAGCATTTTAGAAATAGCAAGAGAACGGAAGATGGCAGAGGGAACCATTGAAGGTCACCTGGCTAATTACGTGGCAAAAGGTGAGGTATCTGGTGCGGACTTGATTGGTAAATCAAAACTGCAGAAGATAAAACAAACGATAAAAGACTTAAAGTCGATGCAAATGAATGCCATTAGAGATAAGCTTGGACGCGATTACTCCTTTGGTGAAATCAAGATAGGCATAGCTGCCCATCTTGCTGATGGAGATTAAATAGATAGTTTTCCTTCGAAAACCCTTTCTGCCGGGCCACAAAGAAATACGTTGGTAAAGCGGGCACCGTCGTAATCAAACTCAATGCGGAGATCACCACCAAGTACTTTAACGGGTGTTTGCAGGTGACCACTTTGTTTTTTAAGTTTTGCCATGGAGAGCGCTACCGCAGTAACCCCGGTGCCGCAAGCATAGGTTTCATCCTCTACGCCTCTTTCAAATGTTCTTACGAAAAGATGATCACCCTGATCTTCCACAAAGTTTACGTTAATTCCTTCAGCTTTGTATGTGGCGTTATTGCGGATTGAATGGCCTTCATGATACACATCCATATCCTTTAGGTTTTGTACCTGGGCTACATAATGCGGTGATCCGGTATTTAAAACGAAGGCATCTCCGTCGTTTGTAATGTGATCGATATCAATCATTTGAAGGTCTACCCATTTGCCGTCTGCTGAAATTTTGGCATAATGATGGCCATCAACTGCCAAAAAGTTCGTCTCCCGGTCAATTATTCCCAAATGCTTGGCAAAGGCGACTATGCATCGACCTCCGTTACCACACATACTTCCTGGGTTGCCATCAGCATTAAAATAGAGCATTTCAAAATCGTAGTCGGCATGCGCTAATAAAAACATTAGTCCGTCTGCACCAATACCAAAACGCCTGTGGCATAGCTCTGCAATACGTTTGTAATCAATATTTTGCGGCTGTGAAATACGATGGTCAATTAAAATAAAATCATTCCCCGCACCCTGATATTTATAGAAATTGATAACCATTATTTTGAAGCTTTAGTATTTAACATATTTTAACAGAATTCATGACCTGTTAAAGATGCAAATATCGTTTATATGGTATTAAATTTGACTAAGTCAATGAAATAAAATACTAAACAGACAATTGGAGACTGATATCAGTCTCACGTTGTTAAGTAGAAACTAACACTTAAAAAATATATAAATGAAAAGAATAGGATTAATAGTGTTGGCTGCATTTATAGGAGGTGCGGCTGCAATTGGTGGCTACAAATTATTAGAGCCAAGTAATGATCAACTTTCCTTTGCTGAGCAGCAAAATGTACTGTTTGCTAGTAACCCGAAAATTTCTTCGGCAGGAACGGTAGATTTTGTAGAGGCTGCGGCTGCGGTTTCGCCGGCAGTAGTGCATATCAAAACGTCTTACGGGTCTGGACAAAGCAAAAGTGAGGGGTCTCCAATGGATATGTTTGAAGATTTTTTTGGTGGCGGTGGCAGAAGAGGTCAGCGTGCTCCAAGGGCTGCGTCAGGATCAGGTGTTATTTTGACACCTGATGGGTACATTGTTACAAATAACCACGTGGTTGAGAATGCGGATAAGATAGAGGTGATTTTATCAGACAGAAGAAAAGTTAGTGCTACCGTAATTGGTAAAGACCCTAATACGGATTTGGCATTAATTAAAGTGGATGCCACTAATCTGCCTATAGTTAAGATGGGTAATTCTGACAATGTGCAGATTGGCGAATGGGTTTTGGCAGTAGGTTTCCCTTTAGATCTGCAAACTACTGTAACAGCTGGTATTGTAAGTGCAAAGGCACGAAATATTGGTATACTGGCGAGAACACAACCGTCAGAGGAAGATTTTGAAGAGTATCAAAGAACAGGTAAAGTACCTACGTCTACAAATAATAGTATTGAGTCTTATATCCAGACAGATGCTGCTATAAATCCTGGAAACAGTGGCGGTGCGTTGGTGAATGCTAATGGTGAGTTGGTTGGTATAAACGCTGCGATTGCATCACAAACCGGAACTAACGTAGGTTATGGTTTTGCAATTCCGGTTAATTTGGCTAAAAAGATATTGGATGATTTTAGAAAATACGGAGAAGTTAAGCGTGGTTATATTGGCGTGACCTTTACCGCATTGGATGCTGATAACTCTGAGCGTTTAAAGGTTAAAGATATCGCAGGGCTATATGTTACTGATGTGCTACCTAATAGTGGAGCTTCGGCCGCAGGCTTGCAAAAAGGAGATATTATCAAAAAAGTTGACGGAACCGTGATCTATGATTCACCTGATCTTCAAGAGAAAATAGGGCGATTAAATCCAGGCGATCGTGTTCAGTTGACTTACTTAAGAGGCAGCGATGTGAAAACAACAAGTGTTGTACTTAAGGGAGAGAGTGGTTTGTTAAATAAACCGGCGGTAGCTAAAGTATCAGGGGCAACTGTTGAAAAGCTGGGTGCATCATTTGCTCCATTGTCTGCCCAGGTTAAAGCTAAGTTAGGCGTTAAAAATGGAGTTGTAGTTACCAAAACTAATACTAGTGGATTATTCTATCAGAATGATTTGATTCCGGGAACTGTAATTACAAGTATTAATGATGTTTTGATTAATTCGACAGAAGATGTCGCAGGTGCATTGAAAAAAGTGTCTGACAAAATGAAGGTTACAGGCGTGTTGCCAGATGGAACCAGAATGTCAGCTACTTTTGGAACCAGATAGTTGTTGAATAAGATTTAATTAATTGATTTTTAGTCGGGGAGTTGCGGAAGCTACTTCCCGATTTTTTTTGGCGTAAGCATTTGTTTACAACATTCTTAGAACGTTTCTAAATAGTTTATTTCTCGGGATTTTATGTTGGTGGTTAGCAAATTAATTCTTTTATTAAATACTTTTGCACATCAAAACTAAAATATAATTTCATAATGGCTAGTTTCGGAAACGCTTTTTCCTCATCCATAGGGAAAAAATTAATAATGGGTATTACCGGCCTGTTTCTTATTTCATTTCTTCTTGTGCATTGTTTCCTCAATTCACTGATCTTTTTGAATGACGGAGGTGTAACTTTTAATGAAGGAGCCCACTTTATGGGTACTAACTGGATTATCAGGGCTATGGAAATAGTTCTTTTTGCAGGTTTACTGGCACACAT
This sequence comes from Bacteroidota bacterium, assembly GCA_040385565.1. GTDB lineage: Bacteria > Bacteroidota > Bacteroidia > Sphingobacteriales > Sphingobacteriaceae > Pedobacter. The sequence continues at coordinate 146,110 of JAZKHD010000013.1, forward strand.
TTTCCAGGGATATAGGTTACTGGTTCTAAACAGAGCAGCAAGGCCTGTTAGGTATGCGGTAAATAACGGTGCTGCCAATAGCAAATGGTATTCACGTTCTATGGGTTTATTGGGGACCTTGCTATTAATTTTTCTAATTGTCCATATCTCTAAGTTTTGGGTGGCCTCACGTTTTACGGGTATTCCAACTGTAGATGTTAATGGCAACCATGACCTTTTTGCAATGATGGTTGAGACATTTAGTAATCCAGCGTTAGTAGCTTTATATGTTTTTTCTATGGGTTCATTGGCTTACCATCTTTTGCATGGTTTTGCATCAGCCTTTCAAACATTGGGTTGGAACCACAAGAAATATACACCAATTATTAAAGCTTTGGGCGTTTGGTATTCTATACTCATCAGCCTGATTTTTGCGGCCATGCCTCTGGCAATATATTTAGGCCTTATTAAATAATTTTAGATCTTAAGTTTAAAAACATGGCAGAATTAAATGCTAATATACCTGAAGGTGATTTAACAGAGAAGTGGACCAAATTTCGTTCGTCTGTACCCTTGGTGAATCCTGCAAATAAAAGAAGTATCGAGGTAATCATTGTAGGTTCTGGACTGGCTGGCGCATCTGCAGCTGCTACGCTTGCTGAAATGGGGTACAAAGTTAAATGCTTTTGTTTCCAGGATTCTCCACGTAGAGCGCACTCTATTGCCGCACAAGGTGGTATAAATGCTGCGAAGAATTATCAGAACGATGGCGATAGTACTTATCGTTTATTTTATGATACGATAAAAGGGGGTGATTACAGGGCTAGAGAAGCAAATGTACATCGCTTAGCGGAAGTAAGCGCAAATATTATAGATCAGTGTGTGGCCCAGGGTGTTCCTTTGGCACGTGAATACGGTGGCTTGTTAGACAACCGTTCTTTTGGTGGTACACAGGTTCAGCGTACATTTTATGCTGCGGGCCAAACTGGTCAGCAGCTTTTATTAGGTGCGTATTCTGCTCTGGAACGCCAGATAGGTATGGGTAAAGTTGAAATGTTTGCCCGTCACGAAATGCTTGAAGTTGTCAAAATTGACGGAAAGGCTCGCGGTATCATAGCTCGTAACTTGATTACAGGAGAGTTAGAACGTCACTTTGGTCACGCCGTGGTTTTAGGAACAGGCGGTTACGGAAACGTATTTTACCTTTCCACAAATGCTATGGGTAGTAACGTTACCGCTGCTTGGAAAGCACATAAACAGGGGGCATATTTCGCAAACCCTTGCTACACTCAAATACACCCTACTTGTATACCAGTATCGGGGGACCATCAAAGTAAACTAACTTTGATGTCTGAATCCTTACGTAATGATGGACGTATATGGGTGCCGAAAATGAAGGACGACAACCGTAAGCCTTCTGAGATACCTGAAGAGGAAAGAGATTATTACTTAGAACGCCGTTATCCTGCGTTTGGGAACCTTGTGCCTCGTGATGTGGCTTCAAGAGCTGCCAAAGAACGTTGTGATGCAGGTTATGGCGTTGGTGCTTCTAAGCTTGCTGTATACTTAGATTTTAAGGCTAATACAGAGCGATATGGTAAAATAGAAGCTTCTAAAGCCGGTATTCACAATCCCGATAAAGAAACATGCATGCGCCTGGGTCTGGACGTGGTAAAGGAAAAGTACGGCAACTTGTTTGACATGTATGCGCAAATAACTGGTGAGAATCCATATGAAACGCCAATGCGGATTTATCCTGCGGTGCATTACACCATGGGCGGACTATGGGTTGATTATAACCTGATGACCACCGTTCCTGGATTATATTGTACCGGTGAGGCGAATTTCTCAGATCATGGTGCAAATCGTTTAGGAGCTTCTGCACTGATGCAGGGTTTAGCTGATGGATATTTTGTACTTCCATATACGATTGGTAAATACTTATCACAAGAAATCTCTGTAAAAGCGATACCTACGGATCATCCTGCTTTCGTGGAAGCTGAAGCAAAAGCCAAAGGCATTCTTGATACATTGATTAACATTAAAGGAACTAAATCTGTAGATCATTTCCACAAGCGTTTAGGCCACATCATGTGGGAAAAATGTGGAATGGCAAGAAATGCGCAAGGTTTAAATGAAGCAATTACAGAGATAAGAGCATTACGTGAAGAATTCTGGAGTAGCGTTCGCGTTCCAGGCACAGCTGATGAACTTAACCCGGAGCTTGAAAAAGCCGGTCGCGTTGCAGACTTTATCGAATTGGGAGAGTTAATGTGTATTGATGCATTAAACCGTAACGAAAGCTGCGGAGGGCATTTTAGAGAGGAATACCAGACAGAAGAGGGAGAAGCATTACGTGACGATGTGGACTACGCTTATGTAGCTGCCTGGGAATTTAAAGAGGGTGTTCAGTTTGATTTGCATAAAGAAGAATTGAAATTCGAGAATATTAAAGTAGCACAAAGAAGTTATAAATAGAAGTACCAAATTTTGATATCATGAGTACAGGAAATATGAACTTAACGCTTAAAGTTTGGCGTCAAAAAAATAACAGTGCCAAAGGGGCTTTAGTTGATTATAGGCTTTCGGATATATCGCCAGACATGTCTTTCCTGGAGATGTTTGACGTTTTAAACGAGGAATTGATTAACAAGAATGATGAGCCCATAGTATTTGATCACGATTGTCGCGAAGGTATATGCGGTAGCTGTTCTATGTTTATTAATGGCAGACCACATGGACCGAAGGACTTGGTAACGACATGTCAGTTGCACATGCGTTCTTTTAAAGACGGAGATACCATTGTAGTTGAACCTTGGAGAGCAGCGGCTTTCCCAGTGATTAAAGACTTAATGGTTGACCGTACGGCCTTTGATAGGGTTGTTGCAGCAGGTGGCTTTATCTCGGTTAATACAGGTAACGCACAGGATGCAAATGCGCTTCCTATTCCTAAAAAGCAAGCAGATGCAGCTTTCGAAGCGGCTGCATGTATTGGATGTGGAGCTTGTGTGGCAACATGTAAAAATGCTTCTGCAATGTTGTTTGTGTCTGCTAAAATTTCACAGTTGGCACAACTGCCTCAGGGACAACCAGAGCGCTATCGCAGGGTACAGAGTATGGTTGCACAGATGGATGCAGAGGGATTCGGCAACTGTACAAATACCGGAGCTTGTGAAGCTGAATGCCCTAAAGGTATTTCACTGGAAAACATAGCCAGAATGAACAGAGATTTTTATTCGGCAAAATTTGTATCTGAAGAAGATATTTAATAGATTTATAGGACGAGACAAGGGTATTATGCACAAAACCCCGGCTAATCTAGCTGGGGTTTTGTGTTCTTGAAATAAGTTAATTTTAACTTATTTAGTTAGGCTAAATCTAATTGGAATGTTATATTTAACCCTTACCTTTTTGCCCTGTTGTACTCCAGGTACCCATTTAGGAGATGCTTCCAAAACTCTAACTGCTTCTTCATCTGTCCCGTAACCCAATCTTCTCTCAGCTTTAACTCCTGTCAAACTTCCATCCTTCTCAACGATAAATGACAGAAACACCGTGCCCTGTATCTTGTTGGTTTTAGCTTCTAAAGGGTATACAACGTTGTTCTTCAAAAAGGAATATAATTTCTCCATTCCTCCAGGGAAACTGGGTTGAGCATTAAGCGATACAAAATCATAAATCCTATCATCTGAAATGTCATTCCCCGGAGCCCCCATCTTTTTAGGCAGATAACCGCGAATAATCACCTCAGGAAGCAGCACATGATTTTCTGGCGTTTTGAGATTATTATTTTTCATCGAAGAAGTAGCACCCGAAAGTGTGAAATTCACTTTAAGAGCATATTTACCATCAGGAATGCTTTTAAAATTTGTGTAAGTCAGCAACTTGCTCATCAACTCAGTGTCGCATCCATAACCAAGAGCGCTACTTGCAATGCCAACATCACTTGCTTCCCCGTTTTTAACAGTAAATCTCACCATTGAAATGCCTTGAATCTGGGCAGACGAAGCTATTGGAGGATATCTTACGCTCTTTCTTAGATAGTTGAGCAAATCAGAAAAGTCCACAGCATCATTTACAAGGTTGAGTGGTTCGTTTAATCGGATACCTATTTTAAGTTGTGGTACGTTTTTGTTTGTGCTTATCATGGCAGATGACACGACCACAATAAGGGCAAAAAGAGGGAGGAAAAGGCCATACTTTAATACAGCAGTTTTCTTTGAACGATGATTGTATATCATATTTTTTTCATAACTAATTCAGTAAACACTATTAGCATTTGGCAATATTATAACATTAAGGTCTGATATAAATTTAAAACTAATATTTTAGTTTTTCAAGCTTTTATATGGTTTATGATTACTTCACTGAATGTATAAATAAAGAAAGCCCCCATTTTTCTGATGGGGGCTTTTGTAAAAGTTGATAAAGAATTATGGCCTTGGAGTTTCAGGAACTTTAGGTAATTCCTTTCTTGGAATCTGTTGAATTCTCTCAGATGTATTATAGACAAACGAGGCCACAATCGTTGCAGCTCGTTTTAAATCCTCCTCAACTAGCCTGTCATAGGTGTCCTGATTACTATGATGGGTGCGGGTATTGTAATCCATTGGATCTTGGATAAATTGGAAACCCGGAATACCTACAGCATCAAAAGCCTGGTGATCGGTGCCCCCTGTATTACTTATTGTAACTGCTTTAGCGCCAATGTCATTAAAGGGAGTTAACCATTCTTTGAAAATTGGTCCAGCAGCCTCATTCCCTTGCAAATAAATTCCACGTATCGCTCCTGTTCCATTATCAAGATTATAATAGGCGCTTATTTTCTTTTGGTCTTCGGTTAATACCATCGTTTTTGGGTCGCCAAAGTGCTTGTTTACGTATCCCCTTGATCCGAACAATCCTTGTTCTTCAGAACTCCAGAGCGCAATTCTGATCGTTCTTTTTGGTTTGAAATTAATAGCCTTCAATATCCGCATAGTTTCCATCATAACGGCAGATCCTGCAGCATTATCTGTTGCTCCAGTAGCAGAGTGCCAGGAATCATAATGCCCGCCGATCATTACTACTTCATTTTTAAGTTTTTTATCAGTGCCCGGGATTTCAGCGATCACATTGTAGCCATCCGGGTCAGAATCAAAATAAGATGTTTTGATATCTGCTTCCATTTCTACCTTTTGTCCAGCACGAAGAAGTCTAAGGATATGAAGAAAATCTTCAGCTGAGACTTCCAATTCCGGCGAAACCGGTTTAGCATCCAAGGCATAGGATGCACCATTGCTTGTAAAAAATGTGCCATGATTTCCTCTCGCATAAGTTAGGATCAATCCAACTTTTTCTTCCAGAAGCATGGTTACCATAGCAGCTCTGGTTTCTCTCATTTTCATCATTTGAGCCATCATGTTATTCGCTGCACCGGGTCTGGGTGCACGTTGTGTCTGCATCGTCGCGAGTTCCATCTTGCTCAATGTAGAATCCGCATGGCGAACAGCATCCGGCTTGTATGTATTTTGAAGTGGCTGTATCGTAGACTGATCAAAAACAACAATTTTCCCTGATAATTTCCCTTTGTATTTGTCGAGATCAGTTATTGTATCTGCCTTAATTAGTATTACCTCAGATTTTATGGGGCCATTAGTTCCTGGAGTCCATGCTTTTGGAGACGCGATAATTGAATGATAATATGGTAGCGTGGTAGCTGCATAATACTTGTCGATTTGCCAGCCTTTACCAAATTTCCCCCAGGATTCCAGGTGAACATTTTTTAAACCCCATTCGGTAAACTGCTTCACTGCCCAGTCCTGTGCTCTTTTTAGTCCAGGGGAATTAGATAGTCTTGGCCCGGCTACGTCTGTAATTTGGAATGCAATGTCCATTACCTTTGAATTTTCCAAACCTTCTTTACGGATTTGTTGAACAATAGCCGTATTTAGTTTTTCTTGGGCAAATAGTGTTGCACAAATTCCGAGAGTCAGTACAGTTAGAGTAAGTTTTTTCATCATAATCAGTTGTTTAAATTGTTGAATTTACACTTCTGAGTAAATAAATGCGAATGATACCAAGATTTTTACATGGATTGTTCCACGGGGTATTATTTGAATTAATTTGACACAAAAAAGGTGGGCAAAAAACCCACCGTTTTTAACTACTAACTAAAACTAAAATTATTTAATGCTTTTTTGGGATACAATGAAATATCCTCCTATAAAGAACGCGAGTGCGAATGCCAAACTTGAGTAAATGTCTTTTGTAAATATTTCCTGTGAATTTTGGGCTTTACTCATGGACAGCGCTAACGTGGGGTGACTGTAAGGAACCAGATAAGCATATTCCCATCCTTTTGAAGCCACTATAATTCCCATGATAATGCCTATAAAACCAATACCCATTGGTTTTAGAAAGTCGGCCCATATCAAGCTGATGATAAACTGGAGTGACAGTATTCCTAGAGAAGACAAAAACAGCTTGAAATAAAGTTTAGAAAGAAGACTTAATGGCGAAAATTCATTAAATCTGAATTTATTATTTATGAGATGCAATATATTGCCGAAAAGATAGGTTAAAACAACAAAAAGAAAAAGCGTCAAAAAAATCAAAATTACAGCATATAGATACTTGGCAGCATAGATCCCGAACTTGTTAAGTGGCTGTGCAAAAAGTGTTTTCCATGTATCATTTTTATGTTCAATATTATTAACAGAAAAGGCGATGAAAATAACATAAAAGGGCAAAATAAGCATGCCCATTACTCCAAGAGCAGTACCGCTGTAAGTTAGCCACAGCACTTCAGGAGGGTAATTCATTTTAATTATCTTGGCCGAATTACTTAAAAAGCCCAAGGTTATTAATCCACAAATCAATACAGGCAACAGTATCGCTGCCCAAAAGGCCAGTGTTTTTCGTGATTTATAATATTCAGACTGTAGTGAAATTAAGAGTGAACGCATATTAATTGTCTTTTGTTATGTCCAGAAATAAGTGTTCAAGATCTTTACGTGTACTACCAAGACTTGAAATTTCAAATCCGTTTTGTACCAATAGGGTATTTATTCTTGCATTTTCCTGCGGTGATGTAAAAGGCATACTTATATTTTCGGACATAACAGAAATTGATGCAAACCCATTCGCTTCCAACAATTTTGCAGCCCCCTCGGGATTGCCTACTGCAATTTCCAATGTGGATTTACTTAGATTCTGTAGTTCTGTAATAGTCCCTTGAAATAGAAGTTTTCCATGGTTTATTATACCCACATGAGTAGCGATCCTTTCTATCTCGCTTAAGAGATGACTGGAAACCAAAATCGTTTTACCATGTTTGCTGGCAAGGTCGATCATAAGGTTGCGAATCTCGATAATACCGTTAGGATCAAGTCCATTGGTAGGTTCATCAAGCAGAAGTAATTCCGGGTCCGAAAGAAGGGCTAACGCAATTCCTAACCTCTGCTTCATTCCCAGAGAATATTTTCCCGCTTTTTTATCCGCTGCTGATGTTAAGCCAACGATTTCCAGTAATTCTTTAGCTTTCGATTTTTTTAGATTTAGCAGGATGCATCTATTTATAAGGTTCTCCTTACCAGATAAATGCGCATATATTGCCGGTTGCTCAACAAGTGCTCCCAGGCGACGAAGGCTGGTTATTCTATTAGAGTTGATTTCTTTTCCAAAAAGGAATACCGTATCTGCTGGTGATTTAAGCAGATTAAGTAAGATTTTTATAGTTGTAGTCTTGCCTGCGCCGTTCGGACCAAGGAAACCGTAAATACTACCTTTTTTAACTTGTAAAGAAAGATTATCTACAACCTTTTGGGCTCCAAATGTGTAGGTTAGACCACGTGTCTCAATTACCAACTCGCTCATCTTCTATTTCGAAAATGGATTGCTAATTTTAATCAACGCAACCTTTGATGATGGTGCTGTTTTCAAAGCAACCTCTTCATCGTTTTGTGTTCCGGTAGCTGAGGCGAAAGTAATTGCCATCATAAAAAATACTGGAACTAAAAGAAGTAAAAATGGCGATACGTTTGATAACTTTTTCATAATCGTTTTGTTTTGATGAAACAAATAGAATCATTAAAAAAATCCTGTTAAAATGTTTTAGACCAAGACCAGAATATTCTAGATAAACGCCTAAAATGAATAGTTTTGCAATTGGTTTGGTAATTATGTCATTTGGTAGAAAAATAAAGGCAGTTCGTCGAAAGTCAACACTGAAAACCTTGCTAAATTATTATTTTGGACATATGAATAATGGTTATTTCCTCTCTTAATGAAGAATAAAGCTCCCTTAACGGTTCACCTGATTTTCTGGGTTATAGTAGGTTTGATCTTATTTGTACCGATTTTTCTGGGGAAGGATAAATTCACGGTTTCCTCTTTTATAGCTACCCATGGCTTTTCTACTGTAATTAATATTTCCATTTTCTATATTAATTATACATTGTTAATTCCTTTACTGGTTAAGGACACAAAACGCTATGGTTTATATGTAACGTTAATTATCCTGCTAATATTGGTGATGACAATCATTAAACTTGTCATAGATAGCTTCTACGCTAATTTTTTCCTTAAAGCCATAGATGAGGCTATGAAAGGTAGATATGTTGAGATAATCCGGCATATCGTAGTAAACATCTTCATTTCCGGCTTTTTTGTGGTTGCTAGCTCACTGATCCGATTTGCATCTGATTGGTTTGGTAATGAGAGTGTTCAGAGGAATTTGATTCGTGAGAAAAAGGAAATGGAGCTCCAGTTTCTTAAATCTCAGTTGAATCCTCATTTCTTATTTAATTCACTCAATAATATCTATTCGCTGGCCTATCAAAAATCTGATAAAACTGCTGATGCAATTTTAAAGCTTTCAGAAATTATGCGTTACATGATTTATGAGAGTAACGACAGTTGGGTTTCCCTTAGTAAAGAAATAGAATACGTTCAAAGTTTTATCGAACTTCAAAAACTTAGATTTAAAGATGGTGCTGCTGTAGAATTTACCCAAAACGGTGAAATAGATGATCAGCAGATAGTTCCATTGATATTAATTTCTTTTGTCGAAAATGCTTTCAAACATGGCGTTGCAAATGACCCTGAAAACCCGATACGTATCAACATCATCGCCAATCAAAAAATACTGCATTTCAGTGTTACCAATAAAAAGAATTCTTATAATAAGGACCAGATGGGCGGTGTAGGTTTACACAATGTTGAGCGTAGATTGCAACTGCTTTACCCTGAAAGGTATAAATTAAATATTGTAAATTCGGAAACCCACTACACCAGTGAGTTAATGCTTGATATATGACAAAGTTAAAATGTATTGCCGTTGACGACGAGCCCTTAGCGCTTGATATTATTGAAGATTATGTTTCAAAGATTCCATTCCTGGAATTGGTTAAAAGAACCGAAAATGCCATAGAGGCGTTGCAGCTCGTACAGGCAGGAGGTATTGATCTTGTATTCCTTGATATTCAAATGCCCGAACTTACTGGAATTCAGTTTTTAAAAATAGCCAACAATAAAGCAAGCTACATTTTAACCACAGCCTATTCACAATATGCATTAGAGAGCTATGATCTCAATGTATCTGATTATCTGCTTAAACCCATAGCCTTCGATCGGTTTTATAAAGCTGTTGAGAAGGTTTATAACCAGAACAAACCTGTTGAGCAAGCTACAGTATCACAGCCCGTTGTAACTTCAGTGCCTATTTTGGCACCCAATCACAATATCCAGGATTTTATTTTTGTAAAAACAGAGCACAAAATTCAAAAAATTCAATTAGATGATATCCTGTTTATTGAAGGTCTTAAAGACTACATATCAATCTTCACTAAGGCTGAACGTGTAATAACGCTTCAAAATATGAAGAAGATGGAGGAAACCTTGCCACAGGCCCAGTTTATCAGAGTGCATAAGTCTTATATTATTTCGCTTGATAAAATAGAAAGTATAGAGCGTAGCAGAATAGCGATAAATGGGAAAATAATCCCCATCGGAGATACTTACAGAGACGAATTCTTCAAAAGGATAGAGAACAAAAATCTTTAGTTTACTATGCTGTTTATAGCGGTTTCAGCTTCAGAAACTATATCTTCCGGCTTTTTACCTTCAGGCTCTATTGGGTTTAAAACCGTCCAGCGCAACTTTTCGCCAACACTTAGCGGGTAGGTTCCGTATTGTACTAGTTTCCATGAGTTTTGAATAGCAACAGGTACAATTAGTGCATCAGGCACAACCTTTAATAAGGTCGCGATACCCCCAACCTGGAAAGGTTTCATTTTGCCGTCTTTTGCGCGCGTACCTTCCGGAAATATCATTGCAGACCAGTTGTTTTCTTTCATTCGCCTTCCCAGTTTGATGATTTCAGAAACGGCTTGTTTACTATCTTTTCTATCTATATTGGCTCCACCTCCGTATTTCAAATTAAATGATATTGAAGGTATACCCTTCGTCAGTTCAATTTTGGAAATAAATTTCACATGATGTTTTCTCAGAAACCATATTAGTGCCGGTATATCATACATACTCTGATGATTGGCCACAAATATTATTGGTCTATCTAAAGGAAGTGAATGGGTATTATTAAACTTTACGGTTGATAACAATAGCAAATCACAATAAGTTAAAAAAAAGTTCAGTATGTCCACCGAATATTTATGCGCTTTATAACCAAAAACCCGATAACAAAACCATTGAATTGGCTGAAATATTATTAAGACAATCAGAAAAGCAAGATAAAATATAGGACTAAGAAAATAGCCAAACAATTTATTCATAGATGTCATGTTTTGTTGCCAAAAGTAATTATTATTTATAATAGCCCTTCCTGTATCAGAATCTTAACTTTTAAAATTGCAGCAACACTCATACTATCAGTAATTGAACCTTCTAACACCATTTGATAGACCTCTTCAAAGGGTAATTTTTTCAGTACGAGAGCCTCAGTTTCCTCTGGTTCCGCCTCACCAGCTGTGAGGTCTTTTGCTACGTATATAATTGAGAGCTCATTGCTTACTGAATTAGATAAATGCATACGTTGAATTTCTATCCATTGCGATGCACTCAAGCCGGTCTCTTCCAATAACTCTCTCTTAGCTCCATCGAGAGGGTCAGTACCCAGCAAGCCACCACCTTCTGGAATTTCCCAACTGTAAGCGTTTAATGCATATCGGTATTGTCCAACAATCCAGGTATTATAATCATTGTCAAGCGGCAGTACACCAATTGCCATATTCTTAAAATGCACAACTCCATAAATCCCGTCCCCACCAGAGGGATTTATCACCTTATGCTCCGTAATATTTATCCAGTTGTTGTCGTAAATATTTTGACTGCCAAGAGTTTTCCAGGGATTAATATCTTCCATAAATGCAATATACAATTCCTGTAAGTGAATTTTATGGCTTGATAGGAGGTGGTGGAATTTTTGTTTTTGTAACCCTCGTAAACCGGTAATTTAAGCTTAAAGTCACATTGCTGGTGTTGCTGGTATTATAGTTCTGGGTCCTGAAATTTATACCCTCATTGAAAGAAGAATTGTTTGAACGTCCAAACGGATCGCTAATCGTAATCCTTGCGTTCAATTTATTTTTCATAAATACCTTTCTGGCGCCCATCCAGGTCGTTATAGAGCCTTTATTTCGCCCTTGAGCAGATATATTATTGTAGTAGTTGATATTGCCCTCAAATGCCGTTTTAAAAGGCAGTTGCATAGACATACCTAAGCGGCCACTTACATTTTTTCCGGTTCTGTTTAATGCACTGTTCAGATTGGACTGATAAGATGTTTGGCTAAAACTAACCTCAGCGTTTGTAGAAATTGTTTTGTGAGGCCTATAATTCCCTCCCAGAATAAGGCCATATTGTTCATTTGCAGCAACGTTGTCAAATGTAGTTTCAGAAACACCACTCTGCTCAACAGACCTAAAGCGTTCAATCACAGCAGTCCGACTGGAGTAAGTAATTCTTGGATTAAAGTTCCAGCGCATTCCCCAAGCGTTTAATCCTATATCCATCTGGTGCGTTAATTCTGGGTCCAGATTCGGATTTCCGTAATTAATATTTAATGGATCAAGGTTGTTAATTTGTGGATTAAGACTATTTTCCCTTGGCCTGTTCACCCTTACGCTATAGGAAGTAGTTAAGTTAAATTTTTTAAAGTTTCTGCTCAAGCTAAAACTTGGAAATAGACTCAAATATGGATCTATAGCATAATTTTCTCCGGTGGAAAGGTTAAAGTGCACCGCCGTAACCTCTGCCCTCAAACCGGCCTTTGCCCCCCAATTTTTTAGTCTTAAATTGTAGGAGGCGTAACCCGCCATGATGTCTTCTTTGTAAAGGAATTGTGTGCTTTGTTTTTCATTAATAACATACTGCTGCATGTTAAAATCAAAATACTGATTGCGCTGATCCTTATTGTTGTTCCGGTAGGTATATTGTATCCCAAGTTCCACATTGTCTCTTCTTTTCAGAACAGGTTTGTCATAATCTGCCTTAAAGGTAAACCCGTTATTGGTAATGTTGTCAATATTGTTTTGTAGCTGTCTGCTGCGGTTTGCAGGTGTAAAAGTTCTGTCCAGCAAACGGTTGGTCAAATAACTGTTGTCGTTATAAGTCACGCCTAAAGAAAGTCGTCCACCTGTGGTATCAATATTCAATTCATAATCTGCATCCACAACAAGTGTAGCGCCATTTATTTTACCCGTATTTACTGTTGTCCGTAAAGAGCGCTCAACCAAACTCTCGTCTATGGAATGGTTGTAGCCTCCACCAACGCTATTATTGCTATTGTTGTTATAATTTGACGAAATGCGCAAGCTTTGTTTAGGTGTAATGTTCCAGTCAAAATTCGCCCTGTAATTTCCTCCGTCACCAGAATCCCTCAAATCATTTAAATTGTTCTGGTAAAAGGTCGTGTCAGGAAAGAAGTTTTCCCTGAAATTTGTACTGCTATTCTTTCTCAGATTGTACTGATAAGCACCACCACCGTTAATGGAATAGGTTTTTGATTTATAAGAAGCATTTGCATTTAAATTCGTTTTACCTGTTAAACCAACCGTTCCACCTGCATTTCCTCCAAGACCAATTTTAAAATTCTTCTTCATCACAATATTTATAATGCCTTCACCATCTCCAGAATATTTCGCGGGTGGGTTTGTCATTACTTCAATCTTTTCAATGGCATCTGAAGGCAGCACACTCAAAAGATCGGCGATATTCGAAGTCATATAATCAGATGGTTTCCCGTCAATAAAAATTCGGGTATTTCTTTTACCTGAAATACTTGCGTTCCCATCTAAGTCCACCTCAACCATTGGTACATTTCTAAGGATATCGCTGGCAGTGCTTCCTTCTGCTAATATGGATTGCCCCACATTGTAGGTCATCATATCAGCTGCATATTGAATTAAGGGTTTTTCAGCACTTATTGTCACCTCTTCCAGACTCGTTTGATCGGCAACTAGCTTTAGGGTTCCCAATCGCTTCTCCGGATCTTTATCAGTTAGCACAATGTCATTCATCACCAATGGGATAAATCCTATATAGCTTATTTTGATCCTGTAGATCCCATATTTCAGGGCAGAGATTTTGAACGAGCCGTTTTCATCAGTAGGTGCCGTTAGAAGTGGTTGTTCTGAAGCTGATGTATACACCGCAATTACAGCTGAGGGTATTGGTAATGCACCAAGCTGCTCCACAACTTTTCCTGATATCACTCCCTTATCAGCAGCAAAAGCTTGCAATGAGAGAAGTAAAATGGAAAGGTTGAAGAGAAAGGCTTTCATGCATAGAATTATTTAAAACTGCTCCTCATCAGAGCGCATTTCCTGTTGGTCGTTCTTTTTAGTTTTCTTAAACCCAAAATCAGATTTTCCAAAACGATAAGAGTAAGTTAAATTGGCCATTGTACCCTGCATCCTTCTGCTAAAATCTATAATTGTGCTGCCGGCATTCGTAGTCATAGCCCATCTTCTGGTATTGAATACGTCACGGATGTTTAAGCTTAACGTAGATTTTTTGTTTTTGAAATCATACTTCGCACCCGCATCCAGCCCATACATTGCATTTCTAAATCCCTGTGCCATAACTTCACGTGCACGGTAGTCGCCTTTTATTTGAAGTGTAATGCTGTAAGGCAATACAAAATTATTTGTAAGGTTTGCGTTCCAGCTAAATCCTGAATTTTCATTTACACCAGATTGTACCGCATCTACATCGATCTGGTAAAGATTAACATTTCCCGTAAAGTTCCATGCCTTTATTACATCAACTTTACTAATTAGTTCAAGGCCCGTGCTAACGCTTTTTGCTACGTTTTGAGGGGTAGTTAATGTAATGCCGGTACCTTCGAGTGAAGCAGGTGTAGTGGTAATTCGTTGTATTGCATCGCTTGTTCTGCGTTGGTATGCGCTTGAAGTTAAGGTAACTGTTTTCCAATATTTGCTATAGCTTAATTCAAATGCATGAACATCTTCCGGCATTAGGTTAGGGTTACCCTGACGGTAGCTATACCTGTCTGATACATCAAGGAATGGATTTGTATCCCAACCGCGGGGTCTGTTAACACGTCTGCTGTAACTCAACTGAACTTGTTGTTCTGCTTTAAGCTTCTGCGTTAAAAATACACTTGGATAAATTCTGGTGTAGTCAACTTTTCCCGGTGTCATTGATATTCCTGACGGCTGATAAGACCCATAGCTTGTGGTAAGTTTTGCATCTTCGCCTCTCAAACCAAATTGATAACCAAAGTTCTTAATCTGATTCTGGTAATTTAAATAAATGGCATGAACCTGATCTTTACTGTTAAATTCATTGGTCAAAGGAAAATTAGTGACAAATTCTCCTGTTAGGTTGTCTTGTAATTCAGATAATTGAGTATTGTCTGAGTACCTTATTTGACTGCGGTAACCAGCCTCTATTTTTCCTGCAGTTCCAATCGGTAAAACGTAGTCAGATTGTACGTTGTAATTTCTGTTAAAGCCATTACTTGTAGTACGTTGATCGTCAGGCAATGAGGTAACTGCATTGCCATTTATGTTATATATATTGGTATTAAAATATTGAAGGTTATCATTATCGCCTTCAGAAAAACTAAAATTAAAGGTTAGTTCTTCTCTGGGTTTTTTGAATTTCAAGCTATAATCAAGGTTGAGGTCATAGCTTCCACCTGTACCTTCGTTGTCATTAAGCCTGTTGCTCAATTCTAATGGGTTCCTTTGCGCCCCAAGTCTGTCAATAGTTAGTGCTTCAGAGCGATTATTATCTCTTAAATTGAAGCCTCCGGAAAAACTTAGCACGCTTTTATCGGTAAGATAATAATCCATACCAGCCTTCAAATTGTGTCCCTTATCTAACGATTTAGAATCAGTGATCTGATCTGTAAATATTCCCGTTGCGTAAGTGATATTGCTAAACCCCCCACCTAATCTGTTTCCATATCTGTAGCTGTAATTTCCATACAAGTTAACCTTACTGTTCTGAAAACTTAAATTCGTATTTCCATTATAATTGTCCCTGTTACCAGCTGTTAGGGCTACTGAACCATTAAGTCCCAATTTTTTATTTTTCTTCAATACGATATTGATGATCCCAGATTGTCCCTCTGCATCATATTTTGCTGAAGGATTGGTAATCAATTCTACACTTTCAATGGAACTTGCCGGGATAGATTGCAAGATCTGCGCAACATTGCCACCCGCTATCAGTGATGGCTTTCCATCAATCAGAACACGAACTCCGCTAGATCCTCTCAAACTTACATTTCCTTCAATATCTGTCTGTACAGAAGGTACATTTTGAAGTAAATCAGAAGCCGATCCGCCTTCGCTAACCAAACTTTGATCTACAGAGAATATTTTTTTGTCTATTCCCATCTGCATTGTGCTCTTTTGAGCTGTAATCGCTACTTCATTTAACACAGTGCCTTTGGAAGGCTTCATATTTATTGTTCCAAAATTAATCGTTTTCTGTGCTGCGGAGATTGAAACGGAATCTCTAACCATAGTCTGATAGCCAACATAGCTCACCTTGAAACTAAAAACGCCGTAAGGTAGACCGGTGATAACTAAATTACCATCTACATCTGTTTGCGCACCTTTTACAATGGCTTTAGTTTTTCTATTAATTATAATTGCCGAAGCAAAAGGAACAGTTTGATTATTAGAGGCATCTACAACCTTTGCGGTGATTTTACCATCCCCGGTCGTTTGTGCCGAAATCGTTAGCATATTAGTACAAATAGCAAGCGTTAAGAGCAGGGCGTTGCGTAAGTAATTCTTCATCTCAATCTTTATTTTTTTAATTTATATAAGAGGGACAAAGAAACGGCCACTTAGTTTAATAAAAGGGGGCGTAACTATTTTATTACAGGTAAATTCCGCTATTTAAGGTAAAAAAATTGTGGCGATTTACTCTACAGAAACAGTTAAACCTTCTTGCTGAAGTATTTTACGATATATTTCCATTTCAGTGAAAGACCCTTCAAGTACAGCACATTTGCCTTTGTTGTGTACTTCCCAGGCAATTTTCTCTGCCTGGTGTTCGGTGTAGTCAAGATATTTCATCATACAATGGATCACATGGTCAAAAGTATTCACATCATCGTTCCAGAGTATTAATCGATGAACTGTTTTAAGGGAAGTTAGTATTTCCTCTAATGTGAATGTTTCCTCTTTTGTTTCTGTTGACATCCCACAAAAATAAGGTTATTTAAAATAATGTTGCAGTTAAAGTTAATTTTGCCTAAAATTAATATAAACTTAAACGATCATGCAGCGTTCAAAAATTGCCGGGATTGGCTATTACGTTCCAAAGAATATCTATACCAATACTGATCTGTCACGTTTCATGGAAACCAGTGATGAATGGATCCAGGAACGTACGGGAATTAAGGAACGGCGCTTTGCAGACCGGCTTGAAGAGACAACAACAACAATGGGCATTGAGGCAGCAAAAGTTGCCATTGAACGTGCCGGCATCACTGCTCAAGACATAGATTTTATCATATTTGCAACATTAAGTCCAGACTACTACTTTCCGGGATGCGGGGTTTTGCTCCAGCGTGAAATGAAAATGAAAGAAGTTGGTGCGCTGGATATACGTAACCAGTGCTCCGGCTTTATCTATGCTTTATCTGTTGCAGATCAGTTTATTAAAACTGGTATGTATAAAAATATTCTGGTGGTGGGCAGCGAAAAACATTCTTTCGCAATGGATTTTGAAACCAGAAGCCGAAATGTATCCGTCATATTTGGTGATGGGGCAGGAGCGGTAGTATTGCAGCCGACTCAGAAGGAGGAACAAGGCATTTTAAGTACTCATCTACATAGTGATGGTGCAGATGCGGAGCTTTTAGCCATGTTTTACCCAGGCTCTAATGCCAACAAATGGCTTAATGATAAACCTGAATATCCTGATCAGGAACTGGGTGGTCTTTTTCTAACGAGAGAGCAATTAGAAGGGGGAGCAGCATTACCCTATATGGACGGCCCCGCAGTGTTCAAGAAGGCAGTAGTTAAATTTCCTGAAGTTATTAATGAGGCTTTAGCTGCAAATGGTAAGGCTAGTACTGATATTGATCTCTTAGTGCCACATCAGGCTAACCTGCGAATCAGCCAGTATGTTCAGCAATTGCTTAAATTGCCTGATGAAAAGGTTTTTAATAACATTCAAAAATATGGCAATACAACTGCGGCATCAGTACCTATTGCCTTGTGTGAAGCTTGGGAAGCAGGTAAGGTTAAAGAAGGTGATCTAATTTGCCTCGCAGCTTTTGGTTCCGGATTTACCTGGGCAAGTGCACTGCTGGTCTGGTAACCTAACTGCCTTTAGCAGATCGTGTCATTTGTTCAAAAGCATCCCACATGTCGTTTGAGATGGCTTCCATGCCATTAAACTGGCCGGCACCCTGGAGCCATTCTCCGCCATCTATGGTGATAATCTCACCATTAATATAGCCTGAGAAGTCACTCACAAGAAACGCTGCTAAATTAGCTAGTTCCTGATGCTCACCAACACGCTTCAAAGGAACTCGATTCTTAAAGTTAAATTTCTCTGCCAAATCTCCAGGCAATAGTCTTTCCCAGGCACCTTTAGTTGGAAACGGCCCCGGAGCTATTGCATTTGTCCTAATGCCATATTTGCCCCACTCTACGGCCAGAGATCTCGTCATGGCCAGTACACCGCCTTTCGCGCAGGCAGAAGGAACAACATAAGCCGATCCTGTAAATGCATAAGTGGTAACTATATTAAGTATACTCGCCGGTTGTTTTTCCTTAATCCAATGTTTACCAAAAGCTAAGGTGCAGTTCACTGACCCTTTAAGCACAATATCTATTATCGATGAAAAGGCATTGGCAGACAGCCGTTCTGTTGGGGAAATAAAGTTCCCTGCAGCATTATTCAATAATGAATCTACCTTTCCAAATGCTTTTAGTGTTTCTTGAAGAACATGCTCCACCTGGTCGTATTCTCTAACATCGCAAGCTAGTGCCAAAACTTTGCCGCCCGTTTCTTCTTGCATTTCCCCAGCAGTCTTTTGCAAAACATCCAGCTTCCTGCTTGTTATTACCAGATTTGCTCCCAATTTTAAGAAGTAAGTCCCCATTGCTTTGCCAAGACCGGTACCTCCACCTGTAATAACTATAGTTTTACCCTTTAGGGCATCGTCTCTCAACATAGGTTCGTTGTACATCGTAAAATTATTTGCTTTGCAGATTGTTAATGATAGTTTTTAAGATACTTCGAGTGGCGGGCGACCACCATTGCTTCAACATCAGGTTCAAGTCGTCGCTTTGGTCGGCACTGGTAGCCTCAATCAGGCTTTTTCTAATGTTCAATTTACTTTGCTCCCACGTGTTGCGCTCCATAGCCATGTATTTTCTTATTTTCCGTTCTGCGGCAGTTAGCAAACTAGCCGGATTTACCAGTTCATCAACAAGACCTGCCGCAACAGCCTCTTCCGGATTAAAGAGTTTACCTTCCAATAGGCTTCTGGCAGCCGTTGCTTCACCAATCCAATACGAATACAGTTTAAAAATGCTTTGAGGAACTATGATACCCACCGGAACTTCATTAAGGCCGATGATATACTTCCCTTCTGCCATAATTCGATAATCGCAGGCAAGGGCAATTACACAACCACCGGCCGGACTATGACCATTAATTGCGGCAACTAATGGTTTTCTAAAAGAAGTAATTGCTGCAGTAAAATCTAAAAAAAGATGCCAGAAGGATTCTGCCTCTTCTTCAGAATAATTGTAAAGCTCTATGAGATCTAATCCGGCAGAAAAGAAGTGCTCTTTGCCCGTAATAATTACTCCTCCAATAGTTGAGTCAGATGCTATATTATTGAATATATCTTTCAACTCAGTGATCATCTCGCGGTTCAGGGCATTTGATTTTCCTCTGTCCAGTGTTATAATGCACAGATGATCTTTTACGGTAACTCGTATGCAATTCATGTTTGCTTATTTTACGGTGTATGTGTAAACGTGATGCGCAAGATTGCCATTGGCATCAATGCCCTCAGCAACTATTCTATAGGTTCCTGGCTCACCGGAATTATAAAAGCTAAAGGATGCCTTTCCATTATCATTTGTTGCAATAAAAGGGTTCCAGTAAATAGTTGATCTCAAATCTAAACCTGGTACAGGCTCATTAGGCTCGTATTTTGGCGCATAAAACGCTCTGCCAATACTATACCCTTTTGGCGTATAAGTTACAATTCCAGGTACAACCATCGAACTTGAAGAGACAAAACCACTTCCTCGTTTTGTGGTTACAACCAGTACCCCCGCGCCCCCTCTGGTACCATATAAAGATGTGTATCCTATAGTCTTCAAAACCTCCACACTCTCAACATCAGAAGGATTAATGTTGTTAAGGAATTCCGCCTCAACATACATGCCATCAAAAACGATTTGCATAGGTGCGCCACCGAATCGCGCTAGTCCCGGAACACCATTTCTCATCATCATTCCGCCAAGGCCCTGAAGGCACTGAGTAAAGGTTATACAATTCTTCATCTGATCCGCGGTCAGAATGGCATCTGCGTTACCAGCTCCATTCAGATTAGCAGAAACTGTTACTCTTTGTTTTTTTTGCTCAATTGTTACCTCTTTAAGCGCAATACTCTTTTCAAGTCTTCCACTTTTTACCAGCTCATTGAAGTAGTTTTCGCTTTGTTTAAGATAAAGATTTAAAGCTTCATTTGTATTTACCGTTATATCGCCTGTATTCTTGTTTCTAGTTACAAGCTGTCCGGAAACCACATCCATTTTTATAATCGTGTTTTTTTTACCTTTCAGGTTTTTCGCTTGAACAACGAACTTCGTGCTATCAGGAAAAGTAATGTTGTCGAATGTAAATCGTCCATTAGCGTCTGTTAGCGTGTCGACACCAAAAAAGGTCCCCACCGTAGAGTAAAGAGACACACTAGTATTTGGTATAGGTTTTTTCCCCCCTAAATCGGTAACTATACCGCCTATTTGTAAAGATTTTTCTGCTGAAAAAACGGAATTGGGGATACTTCCAGCTATGATGTTTTTCCACAAGAAGCGTCTCCATCCCTGTGTAAGCATCAGGTTGTCTAAATTACTCCTGGTTGTTACGTCGTCCTGTAGAAAGTAATAATTCGGCTTTTCTACATAACCGGCAATATCTGAGGTGAGCAATAACGAAGTTAAAATATTGCTTTCATTAAGTTCATCAGGCTTCACTGCACTCGCATTTGTCACAGATACTGAAAAACTACCTTGAATTGGATTAGAATTTACTAGTCCTGAGAGCACAACGCTAACTTTTTCTTTGCGGTTATATTCAGATTTATCTGTGCTTAAGGCAGTGCTAATCTGACCAATTGAACTTCTTACAAAAACAAGCCTTTCGCATACAGGCTGGTTTTCAGCGGAAAAGAGCGTAAGTTGTAAAATTCCTGATGGAAGGTCTTTTTTCTGAATAACAGTAGAAATTACCTGCTTTGACGAATTAGATTGAGTCGTTAAATAAACATTGCCATTATGCTGGGCAACAAGCTTTAATTCGCCCTTTCCGACCATATTTTTTGACAACATTATCCGTACTTGTATGTCATTCTCATTGTTTTTTACAGATAATCCGTACCCATCTGTAATTGCCTTAGGTAAGTTGTAACTACCTTCCGATCCGTCTTTAAACTTAATCTTCGCTGTGTACGTTTTTCCAGGTTCAGGATTTACTATTAGATTTCCTAATCCAAAATGGCTTACATCGAATTTGACAATTTCCTGCCCTGCATTATCTACAATAATTCCTTCTGCATTTTCTCCAAGGCCATCCGAATTTGTAATTTTAATGCCCACTTTAGCAGGTATATTTTCTACCAGGTTGCCTCCCTCAGGAAAAAACTGTACATCAATAGCGCTCGATGTTGCTTTAATAATTACTTCTTTAGTAACCTTTTTCTTGTCCGGGAGTGTGAGCGTTGTAAGGATTTTACCAGACTTATATATTGCCGGCTGGGTATTGTTAAAATTCACTGCAACTTCACCTTGCGCATTTGTTATTTCTTTCCCTTTAAGTATGCTGCGGTTACTTAACTGAACTTCATAACTAACTTCCCCATTTACATATGGGTTTCCGTCCTTGTCAGCAAATTTGATGGTTGCTTTAACTGCATCTGAAGCTTCTGCCTTACTGTACTGGTAGCTAGTTGATGTAAATACCTTGTTTGACCATGAATTTCCTACCTTAATGGTCTTGTCGAAAAAGAACTCGGTTCCCGCGTTCTGCATCCATCTGGTGTAAGCTCTTATACGGTAATTTCCTTCACTAAAAGATTCTGCAAGCTTGAAATCACCTGCTGTAATACCTTGAATCAGTGGAATTTTTAGTTGCGCTTTAATTGAGTCTTTCTCATTAATTAGTTCTACATATAAAATATTACTAATTGTCGAAGGTTTTGACGTTTGAGCGTTTATTACATATGCCTTAAACCATATGTCATCGCCAATTGCATAATAGGGCTTGTCTAAGTGCAGGTGAACTTTTTCTTGTTCATGAGATACGTTATAGGCCTCCATTTTTTTGAGAATGGCGCCAAATAGTTCGTCATCTGACCTGTAGGCAATTAAAGTAAATGCTCCTATAAAAAACAGCAGCAGACTGAGGGTTAATTTATATCTCATTGTGTCCTAAAATTTATTCTTCCACATCATACTTTCAACTGGTTTGGTAGTCTTATTGTTGTATTTCGCATTTGCTTTACTGTTGTACATGGTCTGAATATCACCTTCAACCATAAAATAAATAAGCTGTCCAATCGGCATTCCTGCATATATTTTTACGGGCTGGGTACACGATATTTCTAATGTCCATGTATTACAAAAACCTACGTCACCCTTTCCTGCCGTTGCATGAATGTCAATACCTAAACGTCCCGTGCTCGACTTACCCTCCAGAAAAGGAATATGGGCATGCGTTTCTGTATATTCTAACGTCACACCAAGATATAAAGTGCCGGGATGAAGTACATAACCATCTTTTGGAATTTCAAAATGTTCAATCGTGTTATGTGCCTTAGCATCAAGTACACGGTCTTTGTAAGTGGCAAGATATTTTCCGAGGTGTACATCGTAAGAATTGGTGCCCAGGCAGTCTTCCCTGAATGGTTCAATAATTATGGTTCCTTTATCTATTTCTTCAAGAATTCGTTTGTCTGAAAGGATCATTTTGTAAAGTATTTGGTCTAAATTATGATTAATTTAAGATACTTTTGCATAGTATTCCAAAATAGAGATGCCCGTAATTTTCAATAGAAATATCGACGAAGACACCAAACTTGCTGTTTGGAAGATCGAAGAAACAGAGGAACAGTTAATTTCCGGTTTGCAGCTTAAACAACACGAACTTGATTTTATCGCTTCACTAAATAATGGAAAACGCCTGCTTCACTGGCTCAGCACCCGGCTATTACTTAGAACGATGCTAAACACTTCGGAGTACATCGATTGCCAAATGGACGAACATGGCAAACCATATCTTCCCAATTTAGGATATCACATCTCATTGAGTCATTCCTATGATTATGCTGCAGTAATTGTTGGTAAAACAAAGAAAGTAGGAGTTGATATAGAGCTAATTAAGCACAAAATTAAAACCATCAGGCATAAATTTCTTTCAGATCTGGAGCTTGCACAGAAGCAAATCGGAGAGAACGTCAACGGGCTTTATGTGTGCTGGTGTGCCAAAGAAGCCATTTATAAATGGCATGGTAAAAAGGGCCTTGAATTCAGACAACATATCCATATCAAACCTTTTAAGTTAAAAGAAGAGGGGGAGTTACATGCTATAGTTGAATTGCCTGAAGGCACAGCGCAGCTGGGCGTGAATTATTTTAAAACTGCCGATGGATATATGGTTGGGTATGTCGTAGCTTAAAATTTGCATGAATAAAAAGGTTGAATTTATAGACTGGGGATTGGTAGATTACCAGAAAGCCTGGGATGAACAGGAGCGGATTTTAAACCAGACAGTCGCGCTAAAATCGGCAAACCGCACTAATGGCACTGCGCTCGAAACACCTAATCACCTTATTTTTTGCGAACATCCGCATGTCTATACACTTGGTAAGAGCGGTAGTCCAGAGAATTTGCTTCTCAATGAACAAGGGCTTCTTGACAAGCAGGCCAGCTATTATAAAATTAACCGTGGCGGAGACATTACCTATCATGGTCCCGGGCAAATTGTAGGCTATCCTATTTTGGATCTCGATAATTTCTTTACAGACATTCACCTTTATTTACGAACCCTCGAAGAAGCTGTCATTTTAACCTTAGGCGATTACAACATCAATTCAGGAAGGTATCCTGGTTACACGGGCGTATGGATCGATGCTGATAAT
Organism: Bacteroidota bacterium; assembly: GCA_040385565.1. GTDB lineage: Bacteria > Bacteroidota > Bacteroidia > Sphingobacteriales > Sphingobacteriaceae > Pedobacter. The sequence goes on from JAZKHD010000013.1 coordinate 169,964, forward strand.
GCAAATGCCAGAAAAATCTGTGCTATGGGTGTCCGTTGCAGCCGGTGGGTTACAATGCATGGGTTCGCCTTCAATGTGAATACTGATTTGGATTATTTTAGCAATATCATTCCATGTGGAATTGACGATAAGGCTGTCACATCAATGGAAAGGGAGCTAGGAATGACCCTGCCAATGGAAGAAGTCAAATCGAAATTGAAACAGCACCTGGCTCAACTGTTTAAGATGGAATTATACTAAACATCCCAACCTTTGTAAAAACCGTATATCGTTCACATGAGGGCGATGTTTTTACTATTAAGTTTTATGCTGATATTAGCTTGTAAAAAGAGCGATGCCATTGTAATGGAAGAAATAGAAAAGCCTGCTCCGGTCAAATCTGTTGATACAACAAAAAAGCCGGTTGATACCACCACAACGAAAAAGCCTACAGATACCGTAAAACCTCAACCTGCCGATCCTAATAAAGGGAAGCAACTTAACTATCTTGCCTTGGGTGATTCTTACACTATTGGAGAATCGGTTGCAAGGATTGAAAACTTTCCAAATCAACTGGTTGGTAAACTTCTGGAAAAAGGTGTAATTGTTAATCCTCCAACTATTATCGCTAGAACCGGCTGGACAACCAGCGAATTGAAAGAAGCTATAGTATCATCTGGTGTAATTCAAAAGTTTGATTTTGTTACGCTGTTAATTGGAGTAAACAATCAATATCGCGGAGAATCCCTGGATACCTATCGTAAAGAATTTAAAGACCTTCTAAACACCGCCCTTGATTATGCAAAGAATGACAAGACGCACGTTTTTGTTGTATCAATTCCTGACTGGGGGGTAACACCCTTCGCAAAACAAATCGGTAGAAACGTGAAAACGATAAGTCAGGAAATTGATGCATTTAATAAAGTAAACAGAGAAGAGACTTTGGCACTTGGCATAAGTTATACTGACATTACTCCCGCGTCGAGAAATGCATCGACAGATTCAGCTCTTATTGCACAAGATGGTTTACACCCATCGGCAAAAATGTATGCCGATTGGGCCCTGCAACTCGCACCAAAAATAATCCTGGAGTTTAAATAGAAATTTAAGTTTAAAAAATTACTTTTAGAGGAACCTTTAACCTCTAAACTTATTGATTATGGACGATCAGAAATTTCAAGGCCAGCCCTTTGGCCAAACGCCATTTGGCGGCGCTCCAACACCACAGCCAAAAAACTGGCTGGTTGAATCTATTTTGGTAACGCTTTTCTGCTGCCTGCCTTTTGGAATAGCCGGCATCGTTAATGCAGCCAACGTTAACAGTAAATACAGTGTTGGTGATTATGCAGGTGCTCAAGCAGCTTCAGCTGCCGCAGGTAAATGGACCAAGATTGGATTCTTTGTAGGTATTGCCGGTATCGTACTTTACATCGCTATTATGGCTCTTGGCTTCGGTGGGGCAATGATGGGCTACAGATGAAATTAAAATACATCCTGGGATTATCTGTAACTGCGGTTCTTGTGGTTATCTACTACAAATATAATCCTGGGGTGTATGACTTTTTCCCCGAATGCCCTTTTCATAAATATCTCGGATTAGACTGTCCAGGATGCGGTTCGCAGCGGGCAATACATGCGCTTCTTCATGGTGATCTGCTTTTAGCTTTAGACTATAACCTATTATTGGTGCTGTGTATTCCGTTTTTATTATTCCACTTATATCTAAAGGGGTATGGATTGCTGACTAAAACAAAACAAACATGGGGCATTTGGTACAAACCTGCTACGCCAAAGTTTATCGCTCTTATAGTCGTTATGTTCTGGATCGTACGTAATATTCCTGTTCAGCCATTCATTTATCTGGCATCATAATACCACAATAGAACTAACATTCCGGCAAACTGATAGGGATATTTGTTGCCAATCCCCCGTCAGATGTTTCCTTGTATTTTGAATTCATATCCAAAGCTGTTTCCCACATGGTATTCACTACCGCGTCTAAACTTACTTTTGCCTTATCCGGGTTACTTTGCAAAGCAAGCTGACTTGCCGTTATCGCTTTTATTGCACCCATCGTGTTTCTTTCTATACAGGGGATTTGAACTAATCCGCCAATAGGATCGCATGTTAAGCCCAAATGATGTTCCATCGCAATCTCCGCTGCCATTAAAACCTGGCGTTGGGAACCACCCAAACACTCGGTAAGAGCTGCTGCTGCCATAGCGGATGAAACGCCAATTTCCGCCTGACAACCACCCATTGCTGCAGATATGGTGGCTCCTTTTTTGAAAATACTGCCCACTTCAGAAGCACATGCGATAAACTGGATGATCTTATCTTCAGTATATCCATCACAAAACGCAATGTAATACTGCAGCACTGCAGGTATAACTCCGGCCGCACCATTTGTCGGGGCAGTTACTACCCTTCCAAAGGAAGCATTTTCCTCATTTACTGCAAGCGCGTAACAGCTTACCCAATCCAATATGTAGTTAAATCCGTTACCACCTTTTCTAATTGCCTCTATCCAGGTATCATAGTCGTTGTAACTTTTGCCCGCGACAAGTCTCTTATTCAATGCGGCTGCTCTTCTGCCTACATTTAGTCCGCCGGGTAGAAAGCCCGAAGTATGACAGCCCCGATAGATGCATTCCTTCATTACTTCGAAGTGTTGCATGATCCCATTTCGGGTTTCCATTTCAGTTCTCCAGGCAAGTTCATTTTCTAACACAATCTCAGAAACTTTCAAGCCTGTGCTCAGGCACCAGTGTAAAAGATCGCTGGCTTTCTCTACCGGGAATGGTAAATCAACCTGCTCTTTTTCACTTCCGTTCTCACCCTCTTTCACCACAAATCCACCCCCTATGGAATAATAGGTTTCAGAAAATGCTTTGCCTGTTTCAAGGAATGCCTGAAAGGTTACCGCATTGGGGTGGAATGGAAGGCTTTCAAAAAACAGGAAGGCAAGGTCATCTTCATAATTAAAGGAGATCAATTTATTTCCCGATAAATTAAGTAGCTGGTCATTTTTTATTGCCTCTACCGTACTGTCTATCGCGTTCACATCAAATGTTACGGGATCAGCACCTGTTAAGCCAAGCAATATAGCAACGTCAGTTCCATGGCCCTTGCCGGTCTTTGCCAGAGAACCGTATAAGAGGATTTTTATCTGTACAACGTTGTTAAGTAAATTGTTATTTACCAATGATGCTGTAAACTGCTGTGCCGCCCGCCATGGTCCCAAAGTATGTGAACTCGAGGGTCCTATACCAATCTTAAAAATATCAAATACTGAGATTTGTTCCCGCTGCATATCACAAAGCTACTAAAAATAAAAAACCCGCTGTTAGGCGGGTTTTTAAACTTTAAGGGTTTAAAAGATTTACATCATTCCACCCATGCCGCCACCGCCCATTGGAGGCATGCCACCACCTGCTGGAGCATCTTCCGGATCGTCAGCCAATACTACCTCAGTAGTTAATAGCATAGCTGCAATAGAAGCAGCATTTTCTAGTGCAACACGACCAACTTTAGTTGGGTCAATTACACCAGCAGCAATTAAATTCTCATATACATCAGTACGTGCATTGTAACCATAGTCGCCAGTACCTTCTTTAACTTTTTGTACTACGATAGAACCTTCAATACCTGCATTTTGACAGATTTGACGTAATGGCTCTTCGATAGCGCGACGGATAATTTGAATACCAGTTGTCTCGTCATCATTGATTCCTTTCATTCCGTCCAAAGCTTCAATTGCGCGGATGAAAGCAACACCACCACCGGCAACAATACCTTCTTCAACTGCTGCACGAGTAGCATGTAAAGCATCATCAACACGGTCTTTTTTCTCTTTCATTTCAACTTCAGAAGCTGCACCAACGTAAAGAACGGCAACACCGCCAGCTAATTTAGCCAAACGCTCTTGTAGTTTTTCTTTATCGTAATCAGATGTAGTAGTCTCAATCTGAGCTTTAATCTGGTTAACACGATTTTTGATATCTTCAGAAACACCAGCACCATTGATGATTGTTGTATTGTCTTTATCAACAACAACTTTCTCAGCAGTACCTAAGTAACTTAAATCGGCATTTTCTAATTTAAATCCTCTCTCTTCAGAAATAACAGTACCACCAGTTAAGATAGCGATGTCTTCAAGCATTGCTTTTCTTCTGTCACCAAATCCTGGAGCTTTAACAGCAACAACTTTCAGTGAACCACGGATTTTGTTAACCACCAAAGTAGCCAACGCTTCACCGTCAAGGTCTTCAGCAATAATCAATAATGGCTTGCCAGTTTGAACTTGTTTTTCCAAAACAGGAAGCAATTCTTTCATGTTGCTGATCTTTTTATCATAGATCAAAATGTAAGGGCTTTCTAATTCCGCTTCCATTTTATCAGCATTGGTAACAAAATAAGGTGATAAATAACCACGGTCAAATTGCATACCTTCTACTGTTTTCACTTCAGTTTCAGTACCTTTTGCTTCTTCAACAGTAATAACACCATCTTTACCAACTTTACCCATTGCTTCAGCAATCAAAGCACCAATAACTTCGTCATTGTTTGCAGAGATAGATGCAACTTGTTTGATTTTGTTGTTGTCTTCACCAACAGTTTGAGACTGTGCTTTCAGGTTTTCAACAATAGCAGTAACGGCTTTATCTATACCGCGTTTCAAATCCATTGGATTTGCACCGGCAGCAACGTTTTTAATACCTGCAGTTACAATTGCTTGCGCCAATACAGTAGCAGTTGTTGTTCCGTCACCTGCAATATCAGCAGTTTTAGAAGCAACTTCTTTAACCATTTGAGCACCCATATTTTCAATTGGGTCTTTCAACTCAATTTCTTTTGCTACAGTAACACCATCTTTAGTGATAGCTGGTGAACCGAATTTCTTGTCGATAATTACATTACGGCCTTTTGGTCCTAATGTTACTTTAACTGCATTAGCCAAAATATCAACACCTCTTTTCAGGGCGTCGCGGGCTTCTACGTTATACTTTACTTGTTTTGCCATTTTATTTTTTAGTTCTAGTTTTTAATGGTGAGATGACAACACTTTTAGTCGTCATATTCCAGGAAATTATAATGGATTAAAGAGTTCCTAAAATGTCAGAATCTCTCATAATTAAATATTCTTTGCCTTCAACAGTAATTTCTGTACCGCCATATTTGCTATAAAGAACTTGATCGCCAACTTTTACGCTAAGTGGAATCACATTTCCTGTCTGATCAGCAAATTTACCAGGTCCAACAGCAACTACTACGCCTTGTTGAGGTTTCTCTTTAGCGGTATCAGGGATATAAAGTCCGGATGCTGTTCTTTCTTCTGCAGCAGCAGCTTCAACAACTACTCTGTCTGCATTAGGTTTAAAGTTTAAAGCCATAACTTGTTATTATTTTTTATTTAGTTTATATGTAAATGTAAATTAATTACGCGGGTACAATATATCAGTTTCTATGCCAATGCACTTAAGCTTGACAAATTTACACGGCATTGTCAGCTAAAGGATTATGGCGATCAAATTTAGTGTCAGACTGGCAGAAATAGAAAAATCCCGACAGCTGTTAACGATCGGGATTTAAAAGTCTTTAAAAAAACTGGTGCTATTTCTTTGTACTGTCCTTGCTTGCTGCTGGAGTACTAGCAGGAGCTGCCTGTCCGCCACCTAAAATTGAAGGAGATGGAGTTTTATCAAGTTGTTCCTGAATCTTAGAACCAGTCCCAACAGATGAGCCTCCAGATTTAGCCATAGTAGTGATCGACAAAGTGATCACAACGATAAGTGCTAACAATACCCAGGTTCCTTTTTCTAAAACGTCACCAGTACGTTGTACACCAAACATATTGCTGCCAGCGCCGCCGGTAGCTAAACCGCCGCCTTTAGGGTTTTGCACCAAAACAAATAATGCCAGGGCAACACAAATGATGATCAGAAGAATAATTAAAAACAGCATAGTATATTATAATATTAAATTTTCTTTTCGATGGATTGAATAAGGTCGGCAAAGTAACGGCTTTTTTCCGGAAACTTCAAACTTAATTTTTGATAAGTCTCTATAGCTTTGTCGTAAAGCATTTGTTCAATATATATTTTCGCTAATGTTTCCGTTACCATATCGTTATGGTCCTCAGCGCTTTTTCTGGCTTTATTTTCTGTGTTGATGTTTTCAGCCTTTGGAACTTTGATGGTAGGTTCGTTCTTAATGAAGTTCTCAATTAAGTGGCTTCCTTTGTGTGGCGTTTTAAGCTGCGGTGCGGCCGCAACAAGTTCTTCAGCATTAAATGGTGTTTGAATGTGAAAAATATGCTCTACATATTGCTGCTGAAGATCAGTTCTAGTCTGTGTATCTGTTTGTTGTTGCTGTTCTATTACCCTGGCCTGTTTTGGTGATGCGTATGGCTGGAATATTTGTTGATGTTCTTTTCGTGTCTTGGCTAGCCACCATAGAAATGTAAAAGGCAGTTTGTCGTCATCATACTTGCTAACCACGTTTTCATCGTTTCCAACTATACCATCTTCCAAAGCATTGGCATCAGCAGATTCCTGATCTTCAATTTCAGGCACAGATTCCACTTTAAAATTATCCTGAAAAGCAAAAAAATCAGTGGCAACAATGTTTTCTAAAACTAAATCCTGCTCAAGCTTTGACCCTTCCCGTGTAAGAACAGAATCTTCATTAAAGGAATTTACATTTTCAGATTCTTGCTGGGGAGGGGCGATTTCCGCCTGAGCGGCTTCATTATAAAATTCACTAATTTCTTCAAAAACCTCATCTTCAGCAATCTCGTCTAAAGGCATTGGTGCCCGCAGGTATCCCTGAATGTCTAATTCTGCTATTTCATCGAAAATTTCCTGTTCATCTACCTCATCTATCGCAACTTCATCAAGGGCTTCAGGTTCAGTATCGGCATTTTCAGTTTGTATTGCTTCATGTTCTTCTAAAACACTTGCTTGCTCAATATCTTCGTCTTTTGCGGTAACTACATTCGCCTTAAAATTTACGTAAGTCAAGGGCGTATCCAGCAAAGCTGATGGCTCATGAAGGAAATTATGCAACAGCTCCCCACCACTATATAATGCAGCCGATGCCAATGCGTCGTTTTCCAGACTTGTACCAAAATTAGCTTTTGCAAAAAATAACCTTAGCGGCTGAAAATAGGGATATCGATCAATAGCCCTTTGCAAAAAGGCTGCGTCATTCTGAGTGATTTTCTCAGGAGCTTTCACGAAAGCTGCTAGCTGATTTATCTCTAAGTTATCTACCATTGTGCAAAAGCGCGGTTGAAAATATCTTCTGTTAGCTGAGCAGTTACATCTTTTATCAATCCCGGCTCCTGTGATTGTAAATTACCTGAAAGTTTAAAATCCTTAAATCTTTCAAACGAATCCTCAAAGCTTTGCTCCGGATCCAGGTTATTTACATACTTAACATTTACCCGTATGGTTAAGCGGTTCGCACCGGCTAATGTTTGCCTGTTATTGTTGTCCTGTATCGCCACCGGACGTATATCGTAACCAATAATGTTGCCTGAAAACGTCGCTTCTGCATCATTTGGAGTAATACTTAAGCTAGTCTGATTTCTGATCCTTGTTTTTAATTCCTCTGTAAACTGGGTACTTAATGATGCTACAACCAATGGTGCATTGTTTTCAAACACAGTTACATTTATTGTTTTCATATTCTTCGGAATTGAAGCCCCGTCCAAACTGATTTTACACCCGCTGATTACAAAAAACAAAAAAACGAAATACAGATTCTTCATGACTAGTTCAGGTTAAGTTCCTTAATTTTTCTATAGAGTGTCCGTTCAGATATGCCTAACTCCTGTGCAGCAAACTTACGTTTTCCTTTATGTTTTTTTAAAGCCTTTTTAATCAAATCTGACTCCTTGTCAATGAGAGATAAAGATTCTTCCACCTCTTCAGCCTCATGGGTGTAGTTATAATCAACCGGCTGCCCCTGGGCAGGCTTCTTGATAGTAAGCTGCGTAGACTGATCATGGTTTGCAGTTTGGTCTACTTCCTGGTAAAGCTGATTAATATAATGGGTGTTTTCGGCCATTATGTGCGAAGTGTTTCCGCCATTTTGAATAATCTCAGCCACCAGTTTTTTCAATTCCATCATGTCCTTTTTCATGTCAAAAAGAACTTTATAAAGGATGTCCCGCTCAGTGTAGTCTTCTTTATTACTGCCATTTATTGCCATAGGCAAATTAGAGCCTGCACTTTCATTGGGTATGTAATTTAGCAGGGCAGCTGCAGATACATTCCTGTCCTTTTCAAGCACGCAGATTTGCTCGGCTATATTTTTCAGCTGCCTGACATTTCCAGGCCAACTGTAATTGCTTAAAATTTGTATGGCATCGGGTTCCAGCTGTATACCCGGACTACGATATTTGTCACTAAAATCGGCAGAAAATTTCCTGAACAATAAATAAATATCCTCTTTACGCTCATGTAAGGCCGGAATTCTCAATGGAACCGTATTCAAACGGTAGTAAAGATCCTCCCTGAACTTGCCCGACTTTACCCTGTTATAAACATCAACATTCGTCGCAGCGATTATTCTAACATCGGTTTTTTGAACTTTAGATGAACCTACCCTTAAATATTCTCCACTCTCTAATATTCTCAACAAGCGGGCTTGAGTACCTACTGGAAGCTCTGCAACTTCATCCAGAAATATGGTTCCGCCGTTTGCTACCTCGAAATAACCTTTCCGAGCCTCATGAGCGCCTGTAAAAGATCCCTTCTCATGGCCAAAAAGCTCTGAATCAATGGTTCCTTCCGGTATGGCGCCACAGTTAACGGCAATGAATGCACCATGTTTTCTCGCACTCATTTGATGGATGATGTGCGAAAATACTTCTTTACCACTTCCACTTTCGCCGGTTATTAAAACCGACATATCAGTAGGTGATACTTGTCTGGCTATATCTATTGCCCGGTTTAACAATGGCGAGCCACCAATTATCCCAAAGCGGTTTTTTATATCTTGTATATCCATTTAATTTCTTCTACAAGTCATTGCGAGCTTTATTGGTCATTGCGAGGTACGAAGCAATCTGTATTGAGGATTGCTTCGTACCTCGCAATGATGTCGCCTCGCAGTGACGTTTACATAACTACCGGTTCTTCAACCAATACTTTTTCAGCCACAGTTTCCAATACCGTTCCCAGTAAAGTTGCCGATGTACACCTGTCAACGTATACATTTACATACTGTCCGGCGCTAACACCTTCTACTGCCGGGAACACTATCATTGCATTTTGATCATTACGCCCACACAAATCTTTGTCAGATTTTTTTGATGTACCCTCTACTAAAATTCGCTGCGTTTTACCTACAAACTGTTGCAAACGATACAATGATGTCTGTTGCTGCTTCAACAAAATCTCAGCCAGCCTGCGCTTTTTAACATCCTCCGGAATATCATCTGCAAGCTTACGTGCAGCCAATGTACCTGGTCTTTCAGAATAACTAAAAGTAAAGGCAAAGTCATAGCCTACATAGTCCATCATGCTAAGTGTTTCCTGGTGTTCTTCCTCCGTTTCCGTGCAAAAACCCGCAATAATATCAGACGATATTGCGCAATCAGGTAAAATTCTTCTAATTGCATCAATTCTGTTAATGTACCATTCACGGGTATAAGTGCGGTTCATTAATTCCAAAACCCTACTGCTTCCAGACTGAACCGGCAGGTGAATGTAATTACAAATGTTATCGTATTTGGCAATGGTGTATAGCACCTCGTCTGTAATGTCTTTAGGATGTGAGGTAGAAAAACGAATCCTCAAATCCGGACTAATTAAGGCCACCTTTTCGAGTAACTGTGCGAAGTTTACTTCTATTTCAGCCCCTTCATCGGCATCTTTACCCCTCCACTTATACGAATCTACATTCTGACCAAGTAAGGTTACTTCTTTATAGCCAATATCAAAAAGTCCTTGTGCTTCGGAAATGATAGAATGTGCATCACGACTGCGTTCTCTTCCCCTGGTGAAAGGAACCACGCAGAACGAACACATATTGTCGCATCCTCTCATAATAGAGATAAATGCAGTAATGCCGTTTCCGTTTAATCGAACCGGACTAATATCTGCATAGGTCTCCTCGCGGGACAGCAATACATTTATGGCCTTATGGCCACTTTCAACTTCGCTTAATAGTGCGGGAAGTTCGCGGTAAGCATCCGGTCCAACCACGACATCAACTAATTTCTCTTCTTCCAGAAATTTAGACTTTAACCTTTCTGCCATGCAACCTAAAACGCCTACAATAAGCTTAGGATTGCGTCTTTTTTCCACACCAAATTGTGATAGGCGGTTCCTTACACGTTGTTCTGCATTTTCTCTGATAGAGCAGGTATTGATAAAAACTACATCTGCTTCTTTATAATTGCCAGTGGTTTCAAATCCTTGATCTAACAAAATAGAAGCAACAATTTCACTGTCTGCAAAGTTCATCTGACAACCGTAACTCTCAATATATAATTTACGACCGTTGCGCACTAAAGGCGCGCCAACTACTAAAGCCTCACCCTGGCGCTCTTCATCATGTGTCTTATCGGCTAATTGCAAATCAATCATATGCTGTACTAATGTTTATGGGTTTCAAAAATACTAAAATTTATTTATAAATGACAAATTGGCAGAAGTCGTAAGCCTGAAAATTTACTGTTAAATGGCGCATTCCATACCGTTAGTTTGCTTGTATAGAGATTTCGTTTCTATATTTGTATTTATGACATCACGAAGAATCCTCACTGTAAAGGCCACACAGGAATAACCAAAATAAAGCAGTTTAGGAAGCTTCCAAATGAGGTAAATAAAACTAGGTCTTCGGTAGGTGTCTGACAGGAGTTTGACAGGTGTCTGGTACGTGTACAGCACGTCTGGGATACCTTTGAAGGTCCTTGTTCGGTGCTGGTTAATGTACAGCCATATGCCGCTCTTTCCGAAGTCCCCCCAAAGCCCCTATTTTGATTTTTTTAATATCCCCGTTGATTTAGGGATAGCCTATAAGGAGCACAAACATTTTTACAGGACCCCTATGACGCCAAAAAATACACACAATTACAGATTGCCAAACCTCAAAAACTGTATAGTTATATAAGTATAAGGCTTAAGGATAAGATGGAGAAAAAACTGTCTTTTCTTCGTGTTCGCTAGGTCTCTGCTAGGTCTTTGGCACCTGTATTCACCTAGAACACACCCCTTAAAGGCGGATTATAGTCAGAAAACGCCTTTTTCATTATCGAAACCGTCTACAAAAAAACCCTTCCTCTGCAGTGCTTTTCGTAATTTCTATTAGCTCATCAATATGAATATGCGCTATTGAGGGTTCAGAATCAATGTGCAAATGATGTAACTCCTGGCTGTGCTAGTGGGCAATGAGTTTTCCATGAACTTATTCTTTTATTTTTTTCTCAATCCCATATAGGACTTTTTGAAAATCATTTTGTCTTGTATACAGAAATAGGGATAATACATGTTCAATACATTGTTTTCAAAAAATAAAAGTAATACATACGGATGGTTTGGCAACTACTCCAGCTGGGCAAAAGCCAGCGAGGTTGCCGGCGGTTACGATGCTGCAGTTATTTTAGAGAAAACAAAGGAGTCTATGCTGAAGGTTAAAAATGGTGAGGCCGTTTATGAACGTGACTCAGTTATTTTTGATAAAAAGCAATGCCCTTATTCTTTGCTTGCATTCTTACAACTAAGTGCTACCTTAAAAAAGAAAGCACTACATGTGTTGGATTTTGGTGGCGCATTGGGCAGTACCTATTTCCAAATCAAAGAATTTCTTACTAAAGAGATCTGCGCCAGCTGGAGTGTAGTTGAGCAATCGCATTATGTTGATTGTGGCAATCAAAACTTTGCTGATGGCACATTAAAATTTTATTCGACCATCGAGGACTGCAGGGCAGAAAAGAGGATTGATTTTATGCTGCTTTCAAGTGTTGTTCAATATCTGGAAAAGCCACATCAGTTTTTAAAACAGGTTTTGGCCTACGGATTTGATTTTTTATTGTTCGACAGAACTGCTTTTAACAACAAGTTAGACGATAGGTTGACATTGCAAATTGTGCCGCCTGAAATATACCCTGCATCCTACCCATCATGGTTTTTTAACCAGGACTTCTTCTTAAGCCATTTTGAGAAAAATTATAAACTCGTTGCTGAATTCCCATCTTATGTTGATGGTGAGCAAGTGATGTACATCGACGGCAAGCCGTCTGGAAAAGATAAAGGGTTTTACTTGATTAATCTATTGCTGCATGCTTAAGTTTTGTACACTCTTCAATACAACCTACTTGTCTCGAGGATTGGCAATGTACCGATCACTGGAAAAGCAGTGTGCAGATTTTCATTTGTATATCGTAGCATTTGACGAGCACTGCTATGATTTGCTTAGCAGATTGGGATTGGAAAGTGCAACAATTATCAGTTTAAAAGAATTTGAAAACGAAAGACTTCTTGAAGTTAAAAAGACAAGAACGGCAGGAGAGTATTGCTGGACTTGCGCTTCATCAAGCATAAAATATTGTATAGAAAAGTATCAGTTGGATCATTGCACCTATGTAGATGCTGATCTGTTGTTTTTCAAAGATCCGTCAGTTTTAATTGACGAAATGGGAGAAAAATCGGTACTGATCACTGAACACAGATACACTCCTGTTTACGACCGGTCGGCTAACAGCGGAAAATATTGTGTGCAGTTTATGACATTTAAGAATACCTGGGGGGGTATGGAAGTGCTCAACTGGTGGGTTAACGCCTGTTTGGAATGGTGTTTCAACAGGGTTGAAGATGGTAAATTTGGAGATCAAAAATACCTCGACGACTGGACTACCAGATTTAGTACTATCCAAGTGCTGCAACATCTAGGGGGTGGCGTTGCCCCCTGGAATGTTCAGCAATATTCTTTCAATACCAAAAGCAAACGTGTAATTGGAACTGAACACGCTACAGGAAATCAATTTGATCTGGTATTTTATCACTATCACGATTTTCAATATACGGCTAATGACAGCTATAGCTTGTCTAGCCAGACTTACACATTGTCAAGAAATCCTGTAAAACATATTTACAGACCATATAGCATAGCTTTATCTGAAGCAGAGAAAGTGATCAATGCGTATAACAAAGAAATTGTTGCGCATGAGGTAACTAATGATATTCAATGGGTGCACAAGGTTCCGGGGCGCTCTTTATTGTTTTTCCTGCGCGGTTATTATAAAAATATTTACAAAAAAAATGCTTTAAACTATGGCTTCCTTAGTTAATCTTAGAACGTTCACCGATAACAGGGGAAACTTAACTGTGATCGAGAAAGTAGTTCCATTTGACATCAAGAGAATTTTTTACATCTACGGTGTTGATGATTCAGAACGTGGCGGTCACAGGCATTACGAAACAAGGCAAGCAGCAATTTGTATCCGTGGAAACTGTACAATATATAATGACAATGGTACTGAAGAGTCATCAATTCTGTTGGACAGTCCGGATAAGTGTTTAATTATCGAACCAGAAGACTGGCATACCATGCACAGCTTTAGTGATGATGCCATATTGATGGTGCTTGCATCAGAATATTTTGAGGCTGCGGATTATATTCACACGCCTTACCAAATCAAGTGCGCCATATGATAGAGTACGAAAACTTGTTTTTATTGAATGAGCCTTTTATGGAAAGTTATAGGGAAAGTTTTTCCGACAGCTTAACCAAAGGATGGTTTATTCTTGGAAATAAGGTTAGTACTTTTGAAACTGAATTTGCTGCTTATTGTGGAAGCAAGTATTGTGCAGGATTGGCATCAGGTCTGGATGCTTTAATACTTGCGTTAAAATACTATGAGTTTCCGGAAGGGTCGGAAGTTATTGTCCCTTCCAATACTTATATCGCTACTATTTTGGCCATTTACAATAACGGGCTTGTTCCTGTTATGGTAGAGCCCGACCTCGAAACCTATAACATCGACCCTGCTAAAATTGAGGAAAAAATTACCTCCAATACAAAAGCAATTATGGTTGTTCACTTGTACGGCAAATCCTGTGATATGGATCCGATAATGGGGTTAGCTAAAAAACATAACTTAAAGGTAGTTGAAGATTGCGCGCAATCTCATGGTGCTGCTTATAAAGGAAAGAAAACCGGAACGTTGGGTGATTTTGGTGCCTTTAGTTTCTACCCAACAAAAAACTTAGGTGCGCTGGGCGATGGAGGGGCATTGTTGTCGAACAATTTTGATGTCATTACCAAGATTAAAGCCTTACGTAATTACGGTTGCCACGAGAAATATTATAACAATTATATTGGTATGAATTCTCGTCTGGATGAGATACAGGCAGGTTTTTTATCCATAAAGCTTAGCCATCTTGATGCCATTAACAACCACAAAAAGAAATTAGCCAGGTTATATAGGGAGGGTTTAAAATCAGATTTTATTCAACCTGTAACTCACAGTGATTACGATGATGTTTACCATATTTATGCCATCAGGCATCCTAAAAGAGATGCTTTACGGGCGTATTTATTAGCAAATAATGTACGTACAGAGATACATTACCCGGTTCCACCACACCGTCAGAATGCGTTAAAAACAAGGCTAAAAGGAGCCTTTCCAATTTCAGATCTAATCCATCAAACTACATTAAGCCTGCCGGTATCTTATTACCATAGTGCTGATCAGGTTGCAGAAGTAATCGAAAAAATGAATGCCTTTTAGCGGGCCTTCATAATATGTTAGAAATTAGTATTTTAGCCCTTGGATAAAATACTTAAATGAAGAATAGTAAAACTAAGGGATATGTGCGGCTATGTGTAGCATTTGTGCTGTTCTTTTTGGTGTCTTGCGAAAAAGAGCTAAGTACAGAGGCGGCAAAAGTAAAGCCTCCTGTTAGGACATATATTGTTACTGCCAGGGCGGATAAAAAAGGCACAAACAGTACGTCAATTGGCGCTGCAGTATTGAAAGGCCAATATGATGAAGAAACAAAGCAGTTGAGCTATAACATCGATTATAGTGATATAGAACCTCAACTGATAACATTAAGAAGTGGTGCGAAAGGTACGGTAGGTACCTTTATAAAGGATTTATATAATAAGCATGAAGGTAGCTTAACCGTAATAAAGGGAGCATTTTCTTTAACACCGCTCCAGGAGCGAAACTTGTTAAAAGGATTGTGGTTCGTGACGGTAAGTACTTCGGCAATGTCACCAGAGATATCAGGTGTGCTCACACTAAAACAGCAGTAGGGAGGGCGCATGATAAATCAGACATCAATATTAAATCAGGAGGATTCAGAATTGCTGGAAGCGCTTGCAAGGCGTGACAAGAAGTGGTTTGAAACTTTCTATAAGAAATATTATAAGCAGCTGTTTACAGTGTCTTACAGGTATGTTGGGCAAACAGAAGCGGCAGAAGAAATAGTACATGATGTGTTTATTAACATTTGGAACAAAGCAGCGCAATTAAATATTCAGGTATCTATGAAAAGTTATTTGTTCCGTTCTGTAGTTAACTCATCTTTAAATTATATAAAGAAAGAGAAGGCATATGCTGAAAAGCAATCTGCTTATCTGGTAGTTCATCATTCTGAGGAAGCTGTAGAAGAAGATCCAAAGACAGCAACAGATGAAGAACTTTTAAAAGGCCTGGAAGAGGCCCTGGCTTTATTGCCTGAAAAGTGTAAACAGGTTATGTACCTGAGCCGTTTTGGGAAATTGAAGCAACAGGAAATAGCCGATCAAATGGATATTTCCATTAAAACAGTAAAGAACCATCTTACCTATGGCTTTAAAAAGCTGAGGGAACATTTGGAAAAACACAAACAGCTAACCGCATTATTGGTTCTGTTTTTAAAATTTATGACGCAGTAATCTCGATAAAATGAAAGAGTATCAAAAAAACGAAGAATTTATTTACGAACTGATCATTGATGATCTGGACGAAACAATTTCTACCGCAGATAGTCTGATCCTTCAGGAATGGAGGAATGCTGACGACGAGAATGAAAAAACCTATCAGGATTTTTTAGATGTTCAAAAAAGTATAGATAAGTTGTATGGTGCCCACGGCAATGCAGATGCTTCATGGAACTCATTAAGTGATAAATTAACAACTAAAACCGAAGAGGTTCCTGTTAAAATCAGAAAGTTTGATTTTGGATTTGTTGCGAAGATAGCAGCCGTATTTTTGGTGCTGCTTTCTGTTGGTTATTATTTTCTAAACCGTGACAAATACGCACTGGTAGCTACTCCGGAAAATGCTACTACAGCCCGCATTGTTTTGCCTGATCAGACTATTGTAAATATGAATGCGGGTACAGAAATTAAATATGACCGCAATAATTTTGTGTCTAACCGTACACTGGAGGTTTTAAAGGGTGAGGTTTTTATACAGGTGGTAAAACATGAAGGCGCACAGTTTAAGGTTGTAGCTGGAGACGTGGAGGCACAGGATATAGGTACAAGTTTTAATGTGTCAAAAACAGGCAGCAATGTATCAGTTGTTGTGGAAGAAGGTATTGTTGCATTGAAACGTAATGGTTCTGAAAAACAATTACTGCTTACCGCCGGTAAAGTTGGTATGTATAATTCAGCCAATAATGAATTGGTTATGGCCGCAAACTCAGATCCTAACTATAAAGCCTGGATCAATAAAGATTTTACATTTGAGGAAATGCCACTACAAAAAGTGGCTGCTCAATTGGAAAAAGCTTACCAGGTGCCGGTAATTGTAAAAGGCACTTCATTAAATAACAGAAAATTCACAGTTGCCAATCTTCATTATCAAACAATTGATAGTGCATTAGCGGTTATTTCTGCATCTTTGCAGTTCAAAGTAATCAAAGACAAAGGCACTTATGTTTTATCGGATAATTAAACGCATCTGTTTTTTAATTGTTCTCCTACTTACTTTATTTACCGCGGATCTTGTAGCACAAACTAAGACCCCGCTAAAAAACACTTTAACCATTACTTTAGCGCCTGACTCTTTAATCAGGACTATTCTCCGTCTGGAACGACGGACAGGCATCAATTTCGCATTTGATCCGGATCAGCTTAGGAATAAAAAATCAGAGGGTAATCATTTTACCCAATCGCCCCTTGATAACATTTTATCCAAAATTCTTTTCGGCACGGGATTGAGTTTTACCCTCGTTGGTAATGATATTGTAATTGCTCCAAAGAAGCCGGCAACGTGGACCATCAACGGCCGTGTGAGGGATTTGGCGAATGGTGAAGAACTTATCGGTGCTACCGTACAAATTCCTGAACTTCGGTCTGGTATCGTTACGAACCAATATGGATTTTACTCTATTTCAGTACCAGAAGGAAACTATAAAATTGTAGTTTCAAATTCCGGATACACCGTGCAGGAAATATCGGTTCATCTAAACCAGGATATTCAGCAGGAAATTGAACTTTCACCTCAAAACCACAATCTCCAGGAAGTAGTTATCAACAGGTCGAACGTTACGCCGAACCCGATCCTAATGAATGAGCAAAACTTCAGCATAAAGCAATTAAACAATGCGCCCTATTATTTAGGAGAAACTGATGTTTTAAAAAGATTGCAAATGCAGAATGGTATAAAAGCCACTACAGAGGGTAGTTCCGGCCTCTTTGTGCGTGGGGGTAATGCAGATCAAAATCTCATCCTGTTAGACGAAGCCATTATCTACAATCCATCCCACCTATATGGATTGGTATCTGTTTTCAATTCAGATGCAGTTAATAACATACAAGTCTATCGCGACTACATGCCTGCAAACTATGGAGGAAGATTGTCATCGGTAATTGTTAACAGGATGACGGAAGGAAACAGTAAAGAATATCATGTGACTGGTGGTGTGAACTTAATGTCGGCCAGACTCTCTGCAGAAGGTCCTTTGGTTAAGGACAAAGGCTCATTTATTGTCGCCTACAGAAGAAGTTTACTTGATGTGTTTCAAAGTAAATTCAAGCTGTTCAATCCCCGTTCTGTCTACTTTGATGTAAACGCAAAAGCAAACTATAAGGTGGATCAAAATAACAGTTTGCTATACTCCCTGTATTATGGGAAAGACCATCTGCTTTCTGAAAATTCTTATTCTAATGACTGGGGTAATTTGACTTCAACTTTGCGGTGGAATCATATCTTTAGTTCAAGGGTCTTCCTAAACGTTTCTGCGGTTTATAGCAATTATAATAATCTCCTTGATCTGAATGCCGATACGCTTTCTCAAAAAAGTCAATGGAGCACTGCGGTTAAAGACCTTGCACTGAAAGCAGATTATACTTACTACAGAAGTCCAACAAACCAGATCAAGTTTGGCGGTTCAGGTACCTATCATCGGTTTATGCCTGGCGAGTCATATAAGCTTCAGGAGTTAGAATACAACATACCCAGAGACAAGTCGGTAGAAGCAGCATTATATTTTACCCAACAGGTTTCTCTCAGCAAATGGTTTGAGTTGAACTATGGCTTGCGTTTAGGGGCATTTTATAATGTTCAGGAAAAAAGTAATACGTATGATTCAAATGGTAATATTATTAAGCAGGATGAGGTTTCATTTTTTATGAACCCTGAACCACGTATTAATTTAAGTTTCCTGCCTACGGACAATCAAAGGATTTTTTTAACCTACAACCGTAATTATCAATACCTACAATTGGTACAGAACAGTACACTCGCATTCGCTTCGCTTGAGCCATGGATTCCTGCATCTAAAAAGATCAAGCCCCAAAGCTCGAATCACCTTTCGCTAGGCTATCGGTTTGCGCCGGGAAGATATGTTTTCTCAACAAGCGCTTATGTTAAGAAATTGTATAATCAGCCTGAGCTACTGGCACATGCACAGATTATTAGAAACCCCGACATTAGAAGCCAGATCAGGTCAGGCAATTCGGATGCCTACGGTGTAGAAGTGGAACTTGCAAAAACCGAAGGCAGAATCTCGGGAACCCTGGCATATAACTATTCAAGGGTGTATCGGAAAGTCCCCGACATTAATTCCGGAAAACGGTTTGTCGCCAATTTTGATATCCCGCATGAGTTAAAGATGAATCTTGATTACGTTTTTAACAGTAAATTATCTTTTCAAAGCTTTTTTACTTATGCGACTGGTCGCCCTTTAACCCTGCCTGTGGGCTATTATGTTCATGATGGAATCAATGTTCCGATTTTTGAGGGCCGAAATACGAACCGATTTCCTGATTTTAGCAGACTTGATATTTCTGCAAAATATAAGTTTACTACAGCACTATCCAGGAAGCGTTTTTTAGACAATACCGTCTCAGTTGGAATTTATAACGTATATAATCAGAAAAACCCATTATATTACCATTTTAATTCATCGTCTTTCGAACCTAAGAAGACAACAGTAGAATATGGTTTCGGACTTTATCCGTGGGTTGCATATAGTTTTAAATTGTAATATGAAGAAGTTTATTCTCATTTGTTTTGTTTCTATTTTGACGATGTATTTGTCAGGGTGTAGCAAGAGTGAATTAGATGATGACCTTTTTGAAAATCCAGCCAGCCAGTACGAACTAGCTGTTGAAGGTGGCATCAACACTTACTCCTCTGTTCAATACATCCGCTTATCTCAGCCCGCATCTCATCCTGACTCAGTGCCTACACCTGTACGAAAGGCGTCTGTAATTGTAAATGATGGAAGGGCCGACATCGTTTTCAGGGAAACAAGTAACCATGGTGTGTACATCGGTATTAGTACAGGTGACCCCAACTACAACAATGCATATAAGCTAACCATCAAAAGTGGTAGTAAAACCTATACAGCTGTAGACACGCTGCGGCAGGTAGTCAATATCGTTGACGATTTTTTGCCGTTATCTACGCATTTAACAACTGATGGTAAGGTTGAACTCAGAATACCCAAGCATACCTTTGGATATCTTAATCCCAATAAGTGGTTTATGGTTCCTGCACCAACGCTGCCATTGCCACCCAATACTCCAATATTGCCTTTATGGAACCTGGCTAATTTTGATGAGAACAAGAATTATAGCTATACACATTTTTTAGGGTCTCCAAATTCACTTTACCCATTAAGTAACCTGAACAGAAGTCTGCAGTTTGATCCAGAACAATTTATTTATATTTATAAGATTTCGTTGTCAGAAAAATATGCCCAATATTTATATTCAGTATTTATGGAAACTGATTGGAATGGCCTTTTTTCTGGTGTCCCTGTAAATATCCAGGGTAATATTTCAGGCAATGCTCAAGGCTATTTCTCCGCGGTTGACGTCGATCGCCGCCGATACGCCGCTAAGGAGCTTTAGTATTTTTTATGGCCTTGATATTGTGTATGTTTTCATATACACATTTTTATGGGGGAAAATAGCAAAGGGAAATACACAATTATCAAATGGATTGCAGGCATTCTTGGTGTAATTATACTCCTTTTGGGAGCAGCCTCCATTTATTTAAGTTCACACTGGAAACCGCTTCTGAGTGAAAAGCTAAAGCAGGGCGTTCATGATGGTTCAGGCGGGTTATATTCACTCGACTTTAATGATATCCATTTAAACCTGGTGACAGGCAGTGCTGTACTAGATAGTGTGACCCTGTTGCCGGACACTTCAATTTTTAATAAACTGAAGATCGCCGGGGCAGCTCCTGCAAATCTTTATGAAATTAGATTAAAGCAACTTAAAATAAGCCGTGTGGCTATTATTAAAGCTTACTTTAAAAAGATCGTTGAACTGAATTCAATTGTTCTTGATAATCCTTCTATTAACATCACCCACTATAATTTCCCGAAGAAGCCCGATACGGTAAAGGAAAGTAAAACGCTATATGAACTAATTTCAAAGAATTTAAAATCTATTCATATAGATGCAATTAAAATAGTTGATGCCGACGTCGATTACATCAATGGAGCTACAGCAAAGCCTTTAAATACTGTTAAGCATTTAAGTATACATATTGATGATTTGCTGATCGATTCAGTATCCCAATATGATAAATCCCGTTTCTATTTTGCAAAAGATATAAGTTTTGCATTGGTTGGTTATCGTTCCACAGGTAAGGACAAAATGTATACTATCAAAGTAGATAGCGTACGCGGATCAGCGCTTGGTCAAAACATTAAGGTTGTGGGAATACAGATGATACCTCTGCACCCTGATTTGGCATTTACCAGGATGTATAAGTATGGAAAAGACAGATATGACCTGAAGTTTAGCCAAATTAATTTTGCAGGAGTAGATTTTTTAAAACTTAATGCCGATGGAAAGCTGCATGCTAAAGCTGTAACTATTGGACCGGCTAAAGTAAATATTTTCGTTAACCGCGAACTACCACCTCCACCAGGACTTGATAAAGTCCGCAACTTTCCACACATAGCACTAAAGCGGCTCCCTATTCCTACGGTAATTGACACCTTAAAATTGAGGGGACTGGACGTTGCTTATACAGAGTACAATCCAATCAGTCAGAAACGTGGGACGATCTACTTTCAGGATTTTGGTGGAAACATTTACCATTTGACCAACGACTCGCTGGCACTTATTAAAAATAATCACGCCATTGCAAAATTACATGCAATGGTCATGAAGACCAGCAGATTGGATGTAACTATAGATTTCAATCTGACTGCGAAAGATGCAGCTTTTAAATATAGTGGTAAGGTTGGGCCGATGAATATGCGGGTATTAAATACTGTAGGCACAAATATGGGGCTGGTGGAAATAGAGAGCGGGCAAATGCAGAAAACCGAGTTTAACATTACCGCAAACAAATACGGCTCTACAGGAACTGTAGGCTTCTATTATAACAATCTAAAAATAAAGTTGCTTAAAGAAGGCGAAAATGGTGAAAAGGCCAAAGAGAAAGGTTTCCTATCCTTTATCGCAAACAGTTTTCTTATTAAAGATGACAATCCAAAAAAAGGCGATCCTGCTAGAATTGCCAACATTAAGTTTATTAGAACACCTGCAGCTTCTTTCTTTAACTTGTTATGGAAAAGTGTATTTCTGGGTATCAGAGAAAATGTTGGATTGGGTATCATTGCTCCTAAAACTCCGGAGCAGGCAATGCAGAAAGTAAAGGACAAGAAAGAGGAAAGAAAAACCGCCCGGGAAAAACGCAAAGAAGAGCGACGAAAAGAAAAGGAGAAAAAAAGAAAAGCAAAAGATAACTAGGCGTTAAAAGCTTAATAAATGTATATTGTAGTGATTGTTAGCGCCTATGACGGGGAAAACCAGAAAAAAACATGCTACATTTAAATTGGTGCTGGGAGTAGTATCCCTTCTAATCGTTTCAATTTTTTTCGTTTCCTATTATTTCAGCAATAAACTGAAGCCATTACTAAAATCAGAACTAAAAGATCTCGTTTTCAATGCAACTGATAGTTTATACCGGCTGGAATTTTCTGATCTAAATGTAAGTCTGATCACTAAAGGGGCTACCTTATTAAATGTTAAGCTTATTCCCGATACGACAGTCTTTAAAAGATTGATAGCTGAAAGGAGAGCTCCAAATAATATCTATTACATTGAACTTAAGAAGCTGACAATAATCAACTTCCAACCGAAGCAGCTTTTTAAGAACAGAAAGCTCAATGTGAGTAAAGTACTGTTTGAAAATCCTGATGTCGTTATGGTTAATCAGCAGTTTGATTTTAATGAGCGAAGTCCGTCTTACCTGCAAAAATCCCCCTATGATTATATATCAAAATACCTGGCAGAGCTAAATATCAATACTATAGCATTTACAAACATCAGGTTTAAATACATTAGTAATGCGGTTGGAAAACAGGAAATGGATTCTGTTTCCAATTTAAATATCACGCTGAAGAACTGGTTAATTAACAAAGAGTCTGATAACAACTCAGACAGGCTTTATGCATTGCAGGATATCAGGATAGCCTTAAATAATTATACTTACGCTACTGCAGATAGCTTGTACCGCATTAACCTTGAGCAACTTTATTTCAGTTCTTCATCAGGTAAATTAAATATTCAAAGTTTCAAAGTGGTTCCCCGGTATGACGAGATGAGCTTCGGTAAATTAGCAGGCTATTCCAAAGAGCGCTACGCGATTGATTTGAGCAACATTTCCCTTGAAGGGATTAATTTCCCCTTGTATATAAGGAAAAGAGAGTTGTACACTACAGAGATGACTGTTAGTAATGGCTCCGTTAATGTTTTCAATAACAACGCACTACCGTCGCGCATTAAGATTAAAAATGGAAAGTTTCCCCACCAGCTGCTTCAGCTACTTCGTGCACCGCTTACTATTAGATTATTGAACCTAAATAATATTAACATTGCATACTCAGAATTTGATAGGGATAGCGGGCAAAAAGGGAAGATTACTTTCGAGAAGACAAGTGGCACGATTACTAATATCACGAATGTTGCAAGGTTGAAAAAAAAATCACCTTATCTATTTGCTGATCTTACGACATACATGATGGGAAAAGGGAAATTAAATGCCAGTTTCAGGTTTAACCTGGATGGTAAGGAGGGTCAATTTGCCTATTCCGGAACATTAGGAGACATGGATGGTCGCGTGCTTAACAAGGTAACTATGCCGTTGGGTATGGTTCAGATTAGGCGTGGGCATGTCCAACGGTTAACCTTCAACATAAAGGCAAACGAGCAAAAGGCAACTGGCAAAATTTCCTTTTTCTATAAAGACCTTTCGGTTGCTTTACTAAAGCGTAAGGATAAAACGAATAAACTTGTGAAACAGGGCTGGATGTCCTTATTGGCCAATGCCATGGTCATTAATTCTGATAATCCTGATGAGAAAGGTGTAATGATACATGCGCCAATATCCTACCAAAGGCCAGCGACAGCTTCATTTTTTAGCTTTATATGGCGAACTCTATTTTCAGGAATTAAATACAGTGTTGGTGTTACCCCTCAGAAAGAGCAACAAATTCTCAATAAAGTGCAGCAGTTTGAACAAATCAAAATAGATAGGGACAAGCGAAAAATTGAGCGTTCAAAACGAAGGGGTGCAAAGCCAGATCGGAACAGATAGGGTTAATCAAGTTTGTAAACCCTTACATAGTCGACATAATATTTTTGAGGAAAGATGCTGTCATCAATGGCACCACCCCATTCACCCCCGACTGCAGTATTGATTAATAAATAAAGCGGGCCTTTGAATGAATTGTTATAAGCTGTTTCAGGTGCCTTCATGCTAAAGTAGTACTGATCATCAACAAAAACTTTTATAGAGTCTCCCCGGCGCTCCAAGCCATACACATGATACTTTTCGTGGATGTCGTTCAGTTTAATTTGATTTCCCTTTGCGCTGTGTTTATTGGATTGGGAAGATGATGAATCCCACCAGTGAAGGTTCGCATGAATAGTGCCCGGAGTATGTCCGACAAATTCCATGATGTCAAATTCAACGCACTTTGGCCATCCAACTTCATTGATATTGGTGCCCATCATCCACAAGGCAGGCCATATTCCTTTCCCAAAGGGCAGCTTTGCTTTAATCTCAATTCTAATGTTGCCTTCAAAGCCCTGTTTCCCTAACGTATTGATACTTGCAGAAGTATATTCAGCATTGTTATAATTTTCCTTTAGGGCAGTAATTACCAATTCACTGCCATTAACAGCACAATTTTCAAGGCGTTCTTTGGTGTAGTATTGTTTTTCAGCATTCCTGACGAAACCTGTTTCATAACCCCATTTTTTTGCATCAGGCAATCCTTTGTAATTGAATTCTTCACTCCAGATAAGCGCTTTCTTTGAGTCGCTTTTCTTTTGAGCCCCAGCGGATAATGCTGCAAATAGTCCTAACGCTAAAATTCCAATAAACTGTTTCATGATGTGTTACTTTAAAAGACTTTCCGGTACAGGTTTATTTAAAAGGTGCTGATAGTAAAATCTGAATCGCTCTGACCTGTCATGGGCAGATTTAAGACTTCCAAAGCCATGTCTGCTGCCAGGGTAAATCATTAATTCGAAATGCTTATTTAGATTGGTAAACTTGTCTACCAGCTGGATGGTGTTCTGGACGTGTACATTGTCGTCCATGTCGCCATGCATTATTCTGATCAAGCCCTTGTATTTATCAGCGTAGGTAAGTACCGAAGCATTTTTATAACCTTCAGGATTTTCCTGGGGCGTATCCATAAATCTTTCCGTGTAGTTGGAATCGTAAAGTTCCCAGCTGGTTACAGGGGCTCCGGCGTAACCGAAATCGAAATCGTCTGCACCCATCGTTAGGGCGAGGCAGGTCATGTAACCACCGTAGCTATGACCGGTTATCAGCAATTTTTTATTGTTTACCCAAGGTTTGGCCTTAAGCCATCTTGCTGCTGTAGTATAATCTTTCATCTCCCATTTGCCAAGGTTGCGGTGCATAAGTGCTACGCCTTCTTTACCAAATTGCCCTGAAGAACGGTGATCAACAGAAATTTGAATGACACCCTCATTTGCCCACCATTGATTGCCTGTTCCTTTCCAGGTGTTTGTTACGTTACCTGCATTAGGACCGCCATAAATGCTCATCACAACCGGATACTGTTTACGCTCATCGAAATCAGTAGGATAAGTAATTACAGCAGGTAAGTTGTAGCCGTCGTCTGTAGGAATGGTAATCATCTCTGTTTTCCCGAATGAATATGTAGAGAATTCGTCAGACTTGCTATCTCCCAACTCCTTTAGCACCTTACCCTTGTTGTCGAGCAGTGTTCTTTTTAAAGGAGTACCAACATTTGAATAAGTTGTAATAAAGTTGGTGCCATTAGGCGACATCTGTATCTGATGTGAATAATCGCCGAAAGTAAGTCGCTTTAAATTCTTGCCACTATAGCTAACGCTATAAAAATCTGTACGTGTGGAGGCTTCTTTTCGAGCTGTGAAGTAAACAGTTTTATTCTTTTCATCTACGTGAATAAGGTTTGATACCTGCCATTTGCCGCTTGTAATTGTACTAATCAGTTTGCCATCCAGGGTATATAAATAAAAATGTGCCCAGCCGGTTTTGTCACTTTTAAGAATATAATGTTTTTTGTCTTCCAGGTATTCAATCCGGCCATCATAATCCAATTCAACCCATGAAGATTGTTTTTCATCATAAATTTCTTTTTTTGCGCCTGTTTCCGGGTCAACTGAATAGAACTTAAGGTTATCTTGTCCGCGGTTAACCCATTGCACCATCAAGTTCGATCCATCAAAACTCCAGTATGGTGTACCAAAATATTGGTCGTCTTTCTCATTGAACGCAGCCCAGGTAACGGCCCCTCCACCTGTTTTTACAAAGCCAACTTTAACTTCGGGATTAGGGTCGCCTGATTTGGGATATCTTGTTTTTTCGGTGTATCCATGCTGACCGGTGGAACCATTAATTGGAAACATTGGGACCCTGGTGTCATCGAAACGCATAAACGCTAAATGCTTGCTGTCTGGCGCCCACCAGAAAGCTTTATAGTTTGTTGCCCTGCCAAGAATTTCCTCGTAGTAAACCCATGAAGAATATCCGTTGTAGATTACGTCGGTAGCATCAGTTGTATATCTTAATTCCTTAGCTGTTGAAACTTCGACAGCATACAGATCATTATTTCTGGTAAAGGCAACATATTTTCCATCGGGAGAAAGTGTTGGGTTTTTTTCCTCGTCTTTATTGTTCGTCAGGCGTTTTGCTTCATCTGAGCCATATTGGATATAGATGTCATTTTCCCTGATGAAAACCCTTACATTACTTTTTGGCGGTGGAGTATATGGTGTTTTACTACCGGTTTTAATGTCTACAGCATACATTTGCCTGTCTTTTGCATCTACTTCAATAAAGTGGGTATCATCACTCCATCCTGTGATGGAGTTCATTGGTATCGTTAGTGATTGTACTCCGTTAAATATTTGTTGTTGCGTAAGTTTTTTAAGCTGCGCATGAACAACATTTGCTATAGATAGGCACATGGTTAAACAAATTAGTACAGTTTTTTTCATGTTAAAAGTTAATGTGGTTTGGTTATAATGTGTTGTGGATAGAATATCGGAAGGTACAAAAAAGGCGCCTCTGAACAAAGGCGCCTTCTTAAAAGAACTATTTTATATAAAGTATGTTACAGAGTCCAGTTCCATCCAAACTCGTCTGGTATTAGTCCGTAACGGATGTCATTTAAAGTTTTTGCTATTCCTGAAGAAATGGTTCTGCTAGAGGGATCTGATAAGGTATAGATTTTTCCATTGTAACCGATTTCGCCAATTGGTGTAACAGTTGCAGCGGTGCCTGCCGCAAATGCGTCAGTAACACTTCCATTTTCAATACCATCCAGAATTTCTTTTACACTAACACGTCTTTCTTCGACTTCAATACCCGCTCTTTTGGCTAATGTGATAATGGTGTCTCTCGTTACACCATCAAGTACCGTACTTCTTACAGAAGGAGTAACCAGTTTGCCCTTAATTACGAAAATAAGGTTCGCTGTTCCTGCTTCTTCTATATACTCGTGTGATACAGCATCTGTCCATATCAATTGATCAAAGCCTTCTTTTTGTGCTTCAGCAAAGGGGTATAAAGAGCGGGCATAGTTGCCTGCGGTCTTGGCGAATCCTACGCCTCCTTCATCTGCACGTGTAAATTCAGTCTCAATTTTAACTTTAAGGGCTTTGCTGTAATAAGGTCCGGTTGGAGTAGTTAATAATGCGAAAGTATATTTATCTGATGGCCGTACGCCAAGATAAGGGTCTGTAGCAAACATTACAGGTCTGATGTAGAGAGAGTATCCGTTTTGCGATGGTACCCAGCGCTCGTCTGCCTCAATCAGTGCAGCAATCCCCTGCATAAATATATCGCTGGTAATAGCCGGCATAGACATACGTGCGGCAGATTTATTAAAGCGCTCAAAGTTTTTATCTGCTCTAAAAACACTGATCTTACCAGATTCCTGGCGATATGCTTTTAAGCCTTCAAAAATAGCCTGGCCATAATGCAGGGCAGAAATTGCAGGACTCATTGGAATTGGACCATAAGGAATTACCTGCAGGTTGCCCCAAGCTCCATGGTCATATTCAGCAATAAACATGTGGTCTGAAAAAACCTTTCCAAAAGGCAATTGAGAAAAATCGGTAACTGTCAGCCTGCTTTCAGCTGCTCTGGTTATGGTGATGTCTAGGATGTCGTTCATGGTAAAAGTGCTTGGGTACAAAATTACATAAAAATCAGGAGCAAGTGGTAATGGCTAATCTTTTAACTTTTTTAGCACGTCCAATACCCAGCCTTTACCCCATTCTTCCATTTGCTCAGCAGACCATAAAAATGGATAGAAGATTCGTTTTTGAAAACGTGGGGGCAAGTATTTTTGCCAGTTGGTGCCACCGGTAGCAGCAATGTCCACAGGGTCGCGTTCCAGGTATCGCACCGCAGATTTATAGTGGGACAAAGGCCACTCTACATTCACAAAAATGTCTAATTTTCTTAGCTCTGCCGCAAGTTCGGTCACATCCTGGCCTTCAGCTGAAAGCTTATGATAAAGTGCCGAAAAATTAGTCTCCTTCCTTTCTTTAACCAGTTGAAGAAACTGATCGGCATATTTGCTTATAAATTGTTTTAGTGTTAGTGTTTGTTTGCCACTTGCAAGTTCGGTTGCTCCAAATTTCCAATAAATGTGTTCAAATTGTTCTTCGATAGCAGCATTAGCAAGATCCGCTCTTTTGCTTTTATCAACCAGTCGGATAAAGTCGGTAGCACAGATCTCAATCATTCTATACTGACCGGATTGAAAGCCGCTTGCCGGAAGCAAGGACATCCTGAACTTCAGGAACTGTTCTTTTTCCATTCCATTAACCATTACCTCAAATGACGATACAAGCGCGTTGAAATAAGCATTGATACGTTTAACCCGATTTGTAAAAAACCCTGCAGTGAGGTTTGTGTGTTCAGCAATTTGCCTGCATTCGTGTAGCGAAAGTTTAAAATAGAGTTCAGTAATCTGATGGTACATGATGAAAATCTCCTCATCAGGAAACGGGGTCTTTGGGCTTTGCAAACTCAGCAAGGTGTCAAGATGGATATAATCCCAGTAGGTAAGGAAGTCGGCATATAGCAACCCGTCTAGATAGGCCGACATATCCTGCCCCATTGCAGCATACTTTTCCTGCAGCTTATCTAGTTTGTCTTTAATTTGCGGCGTTAGTTCCATTAATAAGTCAGTTTACACCAAAGGTACGCAAAGCATAGAATAGACCTAATACAGCACCCTGAATTTGATGGTATGCTCTATTTTTTTGAGGGATTTAAACAACTGGTCATCATATTGGGCGTTAATATCAGTAATCACATAACCGATATTTGGATTCGTCATTAGGAATTGTCCGACTATATTGATGTTGTGACTGGCAAAAACTGTATTTACCTGGGCCATAATTCCCGGAACATTTTTGTGAATATGGATTAAACGGTGAGACTTGTCTATTCGTGGTAACTGCAGGTTAGGAAAATTGTTGCTTAAGTGCGTAGTGCCAGTATTCATAAAGTCTATCATTCTCTTTGGAATGAAGTTAGAATTTCGGGGATTTCGTTTGAGGTCGTCAAAAACCACAATGCCTTTATCGGTGCATGCTTGCATATCCAGTTTACCCTTAGCATTTCCCAGGTAGCCTATTGTTTTCAGTTTAACGGCTCTGTCCAATTTTTCCGCATCTATTTTCTCTCCTTCGCCTAACAACATCATATGCACATCTGCAACGTATTTCTCTTCGAACGTAGTTTTGTGACGAATGGAAAATCCATCTTTTTTTAACAGCTCAATGCTGTCAGCAGGCGCTTCTCCTATAATGAGGCATAAAATCCTGTTCTTGGGATAAGATATGGCCCTTGGCAGATTGTTGACGTATAAAAATTCATCGAAGCTAGGGGTAACATGGTCGGCTTTTTCTACAATGCTTTCTCTGGATATGTTCTCAGTGAATGCATAGAACTTTTTAATGAGACCGCTTTCTCGCAGTTGAAAATCAGAATAACCATCTCCAATGCCATAGAGATTTCCTTCAAGGTTCATTTGGCTTACCAATTTTACTTTCCCACCCTCTTCGCTTAAAGGATTGGCATGGTCATAATCAATGATTTTTCCGTCGCCAGTGGTTACAAAGGTATTTGCGTAGATGTTTTCCTTTTTGATGTGGTACTGGCTAACAACTGGTGTAATAAACTCTTTGAAAC
Organism: Bacteroidota bacterium; assembly: GCA_040385565.1. Taxonomy (GTDB): domain Bacteria; phylum Bacteroidota; class Bacteroidia; order Sphingobacteriales; family Sphingobacteriaceae; genus Pedobacter. The sequence continues at coordinate 200,109 of JAZKHD010000013.1, forward strand.
CTCCCGAAACAATCAACACCTCGTCAGCATGTTCTTTAAAAAAGGCTGCGTTCCTTGAAAAAGAAGCAGATACTTTTTTCTTAAGACGGGTAATTAGCTGTTTAAGATGGTCTTCATTTGCTTCCAAAAGTCTTACACGCTGCGCCAAACTTTCACCGAAAGAAAGTTTTCCTTCCATAGCCAGATTTGTATAATCTTCTATTTTCTGGAATATCGCTTCCTTATCCGGGTGCTTGCTTAAAGAGATGCGGGCTAGTTCGTCAAGTGCTTCCACCTGTGTAAAGGTGCTGTCAAAGTCAATAATGTAATAATTCTTCTGGGTCATTTTTAGAGGAGCTTTAGACTGTCGCAAACTTCCTGAATGCTTTGCCTAAGGGGTTTGAATTCAATTCCTATGGTATTTTTAATCTTTTCATTGTTGTATAAACTCTCGTTCACACTGCTTCTTGCTGCATCACTGGTTAAGGTTGCTGGTTTCCCGGTAAACACAGAGGCAATTTTGGCTGCCCTCCATGCAATGCCAAGCATCCAGGGTTTAGCTTCTCTGGAAGGTGCACGCACTTCGAAGCCATCGGCAATTTCGCCAAAAAATTGTTTATAGTGGTAATTTTCAGCAGAAATGGTAAAGCGCTCCCCGCTAATGGGACTGTTCATTAGTAAGATCATACTTTTAGCTACATCGGCCACATCAACGATACCTGTGGCACCTTTTGTGTAAAATGAAAGCCCTTCTTTTACCAGTTTAAATATTGCACCGCTACCTTCAAAGCCGCTTTGCCCACCAATTATCACAGATGGGTTTACGATCACCGCATCCAGCCCCTCCGCAATTCCTCTCCAAACCTCCATTTCACCCTCATATTTTGAGATGGCGTAACTGTGTGCCCGCGAATCATATTCCCAGAAATCCTTTTCTGTAATGAGCGCTCCTTTTTTTGCATTGCCTAGTGCAGCTACAGAACTCACGTGCATTAACCTTGCATTGTATTCATTGCATAGGTTAACGATATTGCTGGTGCCTTCTATATTGGTGCTTAGTAGTTTTAGCTTGTCTTTCGGGTCAAAAGAGATGAAGGCGGCACAGTGGTACACCTGCGTAACATTCTCAAAAGCATCTTCCAGAGCTGCGAGGTCAAGGATGTCAGCATCTACCCATTCAATGTTTTGACTTCCTTTTAAAGTTGCGGGTATTTTGGAGGCCTCACGTTTCAAAGCCCTCACCCGTATCCCCGCCGAAAGGAGTTGCTGTATTAACTCTGATCCTAAAAATCCAGTTGCACCGGTAATTAATATCATTTCACTTTTTTTAGGGAGGATTGTTAAAAATATGAGCCCAAAAATAGATATTTGAGGCCATACATTTAAGTGCTATATGTCTTTATCAGATTTTTTTTCACCCCTAAGTACTGAAAAATTTAGCCCAAAGGCAGGTTTTCTGACAAGTCAGCTCGGACTAAAAACCACTTTTTTTACTGATGTTTTTCCTGAACTTAGCGAGAATGAATATGATATCGCACTCTTTGGCGTGTTAGATGATCGTGCGGCGAAAGATAATGAAGGGTGTGCACTTGGACCTGAGTATTTTAGACAGCAATTCTATAGCCTGAATGAGGGGCCATATGCTACCAGATTAATTGATCTTGGAAATATTAAAGCCGGGGCAACCATTTCAGATACTTATGTGGCTGTAAAAATGGTGATATCACAACTCATCAAACTAAATATTGTGCCTGTGATATTGGGCGGCGGACAAGATCTTACCTACCCACAGTATCTGGCGTATGAGTCATTGGAGCAAAAAGTTGATCTCGTTGTGATTGACAGTAAGTTTGATTTAGATGAAGAAGATCAGGAAGGTTTGACGGCTAAGTCAGATACCTATCTAAATAAAATATTGCTCCATCAACCCAACTACCTTTTTAACTTCAGCAATATTGGTTACCAAACTTATTTCGTAAACCAGGAAAGTTTAAAGGTGATGAGCAAGTTGTATTTCGACGTGCACCGTCTTGGTGAGTTTGCTGATGACATCTCGCTGGCCGAGCCTATTGTTCGGAATGCGAATATGATTAGTTTTGATATTGGAGCAATAAGGTCATCAGATGCTGGTGCCAATGCCAATGCGGGCCCAAATGGTTTTTATGGGGAACAGGCATGCCGCATAGCGAGGTATGCCGGGATGAGCGACAAGCTTACTTCAATTGGCTTTTACGAGTTCAATCCAGCGTTCGATCAAAATGGCCAAACTGCCATGTTGCTTGCTCAAATGGTATGGTACTTTGTTGATGGTTATTATAACCGTAAGAAAGACTTTCCGCTTACGCCAAAATCGCAATACCTCATTTACAGGGCAAGTTTAACCGATGGAACAGGAGAGATGTTGTTTGTTAAGAGCAAGAAATCTGATCGTTGGTGGATGCAGGTACCGTACCCGACAGGCATATCAAAAAACGAACGTTTCCACCTTGTTCCATGCAGGTATGAAGATTATACTGTTGCTGTTGGCGGGGAGATGCCAGATCTTTGGTGGAGAACTTATCAAAAGCTACTATAATTTTACATTTTGTCCTTATTTTTAAGGAATTAGCTGATTATATTTGAGATATATAAATTATCCGTAGTAAATAACACTTACTAACTACATTATTAACATATGAAAAAGATATTGTTAAGCGCTATATGCTTACTGCCCCTTGCCACAATGGCGCAAGGCGGCTTCACTTTAAAAGGTAAGGTAGCTGACCTGAACGCTCCAGCCAAAGCCTATTTAAGCTACAGGGCAGGATCTGAACAAATCCTTGATTCTACAGTTTTAAAGAATGGTGAGTTTACTTTTAGCGGTAAGGTAGCATCACCTTCTTCGGCAAGTTTGAGGGTTAAACATGATGCCGCTCCAGTGGATCCGGCGAAACGTACTGTTGTAGATGTTTTAACTTTATATCTTGAAAATACGGTGATCTCGGTTGCTGCATCAGATTCAATTAAAAACGCAACAATCAAAGGTTCCTGGGTAAATTGGGACAATCAGCGTTTAAAGGATGCTTTGAAGCCATATACATTGCAAATGAATGCCCTAAATGCAGAGTACTACAGCAAGACTCCTGAACAGCGCAAGGAAAAAGGGTTTATGGATAACCTCAATGCCCGTGCTGATGCTATTAGCAAAAAGATGACTGATGTAAACCGTGATTTTGCTTTCAGCAATACCAAATATTACGTAGGTCTGGTAGCTTTCCGCAGCTATATGGGTTATGAAATAGATGCGGCTAAATTCGAACCTGAATTCAACCGTTTCTCTAAGGAAGTACGAAATACTGTACTGGGACAGTCAATCGCTACAACGCTGAACGCGGCGAAAATGAGCCAGGTTGGACAATTGGCAATGAATTTTACTCAAAATGATGTGAACGATAAGCCGGTTAAGCTTTCAGACTTTAAAGGTAAATACGTATTGCTTGATTTCTGGGCATCATGGTGTGGCCCATGCCGTGCAGAGAATCCAAATGTAGTTACCGCTTTTAAAAATTATAAGGACAAAAACTTCACTGTATTAGGTGTTTCTTTAGACCAGCCAGGTAAAAAAGAAGCATGGCTTCAAGCAATTGAGAAAGATGGATTAACGTGGACTCACGTATCAGATCTTAAATTCTGGGACAATGCAGTTGCAAAACAATATGGCATTAACTCTATTCCTGCCAACTATCTGATTGATCCAACGGGAAAGATTGTTGCTAAAAACATTAGAGGGGAAGAGTTGCAGAAAAAGCTTGGAGAATTATTAGGGGCTGTTGCTGCGAAGTAAAATTAAAAATAACCATTCTCGTTCTAAGGCTGCGTCAACCGCGCTGAAGAAGCGCGATGAACGCTAGGCCTTTTCAGAGAAGGTAATTTTTCGACTACCAGAAAGGACTTGTGCTGAGTATAAGCCAGATTATAACTAAAGAAGGTAATTTTGGATGTCAGAAAGAAATAGGCTGAGTATAAGCCACATTGCTAAGAAGTTAATTTTCGACTACCAGAAAGGACTTGTGCTGAGCATAAGCCAGCTTATAACGAAAGAAGGTGATTTGTCAGAAATCGTTTTTTGAAGTACTACTAGATTAATAACAAAAATTATAAATATAAACAAGGCCTGCAGATCATAATCTGCAGGCCTTGTTGCGTAATGGGTCGTCGAAAATTCAGTGTCTGAGAGAGGGCCTAGCGTTCATCGCGCTTTTTCAGCGCGGTTAATGCAGCCCGAAAGCAGATCACTTAATTTTAATTTTGTCTTTTAATCTCCACCCTTCTGTTTTGTACTCTTCCAGCCTCGGTTGTATTGTCGGCTATTGGTTTTGCTTCACCATAACCCTTAATTGTAAAGTTATTTCCGTCTAAGCCACCGTTAACAAGGTAGGTTTTGACAGAATTCGCACGGTCTACAGAAAGCGACATATTTCTTTCAGCAGAACCTTCTGCAGAAGAGTTTCCATTTAGTACAAAAGTAGCACTTGGCTCTTTCTTAATCTCAGCAATTACTTTATCAAGAACCGCGTAGGAAGACGTTTTCAATACATCAGAGTTAAATTCGAACTGTACATTGCTGAAATTAAAATCTGGTTTCACTACCGGTGCAGGTTCTTCTTTTTGCTGCATTGGCGGTGCTGCCACAGGTGCTTTTTGTTCAACGGGTGTTTCTTTAGCTAACGGAGCAGGAGCGGGCTTTGCAGCCAGTTTTTTTGTTTTGCAGGAGTAAAGGGATATACTTAAAAGACCCATCACTACTGGCAATACTAGCATTCTTGTTAATTTCATTTTTGTGTTTTTTAATATTGAATTATTTGCAAGCTAAAAATATAATTAATGTCACAAATGTTGTAACATTCTGGAAATAATAACGCATTTAAGTGTGTTTTCTTACTTCTTTGGTCAATCGTAACCACCTGGATTGATGCAGAAACTATTTTTTGCAATCTAAGTTGATTCTGTTTCATGGTCTTAAATTTAATAATTGGGATGACCAGACAGTACAGGATAATTTTTTAGATAATTATTCTTAGGTTTAAAATGCCAAATAGCACAACACGCCAATAAGCGAACCTTGAACCTAATTCTGAACTCAATTTATCATGTTGATTTTTAAAAGCACGAAAACTTTTTTTGCCTGCCTGGCATTAGCCTGCTGCAGCTTAATCTATAATCCAGTACACGCACAAATCTCTAAAAACCCTGTTTTTGAACCAACGGTGAAAGAACGAATTCACCCAGTTAAGATACTTTGGAAAAGTGAAAACGGGAAGCGCGTAAATAATGCCGAAAGTTTATTGAAAAAAGGAAACGGCCAATCGGATCTCAATTCAGGAAATCTTTGCGTATTAAAAAGTGATGCTACAGAAAAGCCTGGGATATTGTTAGATTTCGGTAAGGAATTGCATGGTGGATTGCAAGTAGTAACAGGAATGTGGGCCAGCAATAAACCCGTAAAAATACGAATCAGGTTAGGCGAGTCTGTCGCAGAGGCAATGTCGGATGTAGGTAGTTCAAGCGCGACCAACGACCATGCGATGCGCGATTTCATCACATCTGTGCCCTGGTTGGGGAAACTTGAAACCGGCAATTCAGGGTTTCGCTTTGCGCGTATAGACCTGGTTGATACCAATTCGACAGTAGTTTTAAAAGAAGTAAATGCATTAGCCGTTTACAGGAATATCCCATATCTGGGGTCATTTAAAAGTAGCGATACTTTGCTGAATAAAATATGGGCAACCGGTGCATATACTGTGCACCTTAACATGCAGGACTATTTGTGGGATGGTATTAAACGCGACAGATTGGTATGGGTAGGCGATATGCACCCGGAGGTAACCACCATCAATGCGGTGTTTGGGAACAATGAGGTAATTGCAAAAAGTTTAGACCTTTCAAGAGACATTACACCGCTGCCGCAATGGATGAACGGAATTAGCGCTTACTCCATGTGGTGGATCATTATACATCGTGATCTTTACAAGAACACTGGTAACCTGGCTTACCTTCAGCAGCAAAAGAAATACCTGATAGATTTGTTAAATCTGCTTACAACTAAAATTGGAGACGACAATACCGAGAACCTGGAAGGTAAGTTTCTAGACTGGCCTTCAAGTGAAAACAAGCCGGCTATTCACGCTGGCCTGCAAGCTTTAATGGTGATGTCTTTAAATGCCGGCGCAGAAATGTGTATTACGCTAAAAGAGCCTGCTGCTGCGGCAAAATATCGTGCTTCAGTTGAGCGCCTCAAGAAAAACATACCTGATATTAATGGGTCTAAGCAGGCTGCAGCACTTTATGCCTTGTCTGGTTTGATGTCCAGTCAGTCGGCCAACAAGGTATTGCTGGAAGGAGGAGCTAAAAACTTCTCTACTTTTTACGGCTATTACATGTTGCAAGCCATGGCTAAAGGAGGTAACTATCAGCAGGCGATGGATGTGATCCGTACTTACTGGGGTACTATGCTAAAACTAGGCGCTACAACATTCTGGGAAGATTTTAATATGGACTGGCTGCCTAATGCCAGCAGGATCGATGAACTGGTGCCGGCGGGAATGGTTGACATTCATGGCGCCTTCGGTGCGTACTGTTATATCGGTTTCAGGCACAGTTTGGCACATGGCTGGGCATCTGGACCAACCCCATGGTTAACAGAGCATGTGTTGGGCATTTCAATTGTTGAGGCAGGTTGTAAAGCGATAAAAGTCCAGCCACATCTGGGCGATCTTAAATTTGCTGAAGGCAGTTTCCCAACGCCGTATGGCGTGGTTAAGGTGAAGCACACTAAGCTGGCAAATGGGAAAATAGAGTCGGTAATAACCGGTCCGAAACAAGTAAGAATTATAAGGTAAATTTTTATGGAATAAAGCTGATCTGCACATCATATTTAAAATGACCAAATATGAAACTAACGCTACGATTAGTATTATTAATTTTGTTTGCCGGATTTTGCGGGCCCAAATTATATGCTCAAACCAACAGATATGACGATGCCTTTGCTAAAATAGATTCCCTGGCAGGTAAGCAGGAGGTTAAAGCGGCTCTTGAATCGCTCAGTCAACTCAATACAAAAGCAAGGAAGGAAGGCAATACAGGCATGATCATCAAGTCGGTGATGTACCGTCGGGTATTTCAGGCTTATCTGAATGGTGGCGATAGGATCAGGCAAATTAATTCGCTTAGGGAGGATGTTGCAGTAGCCAAGCAACCAGAAAAAAGCATTTTGCAATCACTGCTTGCTGAATCCTATTGGAACTATTATCAGCAAAATGCTTATAAAATTGGTGACAGGACACGGATTGTTGGCGATACACTCAATACGAATATTGAGACATGGCCAGTGTCAATGCTAATTACGGAAGTCACAAAATTGTATGAAGCCTCGCTTTCTAATGTTGCCTTGCTGCAAAGCATTCCTACAAGCAGTTTAGAGGACCTGTTAGTCGGCGATAAAAACACAAGATACCTGAGGCCAACTTTGTATGACATTCTTGCGCATGAAGCCCTCAAAATATTTAAAAACAATTACCTATATGGTGTAGCTGACAACTACTTTGCGCAGCAAAAATTTGAACAGCGTTCAAAGCTGATCTATCAAACATTGCTAGATTACCATAATAAAAATAACAACAAAGCAGCCTATTTAGATGCGGAGCTTGGGCGACTAACGATGCTACAGAAAGGTGCCTGGGGCGCTACAGCAAACATTGGCTACTTTAAAGCATTGCAGGCTTTAAGGGAAAAGGCGGAGGGAACAGAAATTTATTCGGATATACTGTTTGTGTTGGCCAATCTTTATAAAACAGATCAGGTTAAATCGGAGAAAGATCAGAATAACTTGTTGATTGCTGCAGATCTTTTAGAAAGAGCAATTGCCGCGTTTCCTAAAAGTTCAGGAGCAAGTAAGGCTAAAAATTTACTGGAAGAAATACAGGCGTCTGCGCTCAGCCTAAATATCCAAAAGTTGGTTCCGGTAAATCAGCAGGTCCGACTATCGTTCGACTATAAGAACATTGATTCGTTATATTTTGCGATTTATAAGGTAAACCTCAATCAATCAAGAAACTTAAGGCTTGAGCGACCAGATAATTATCAAATCTTCCTGCGTAACTCAAAAATGGTCACTTCCTGGAATAAGGGGCTTCCTGTTCAAAAGGATTACAAAATCCATGCACTTGATGATACTATACCTGAGCTTCCTGCCGGAAATTACGTATTGTTGGCCCAAAACCATCCTTTGTTAGACACCCTCAACGATCAGCTCATAAATAGGTATGTAAGGTTCACAGTGAGCGATCTGGCTGTATCTACCAGAGTAACACAGGAAAACGGGAGAGAATTTAAAGTACTGGATGCAGCTTATGGCAAACCACAGTCAGACGTTAGAATCGAAGAGCTATTGCAGCTTACCCTCAAGGAATCCAAAGCGAAAATCGAGATAGTCAATACTGATAAAGAGGGATTTGCGCATACCAAAGGATTTGCTAATAATACATCTCAGGCCATGGCGATAAAAGGAACTGATTCTGTACTTGTGGAGATGGGTACCTATTATGGTAACTATTCAGATGACGGTGAAGATGATGAAGACGATCTGGAAGTGATATTGCTGACCGATCGTCCAATATACCGGCCGGGCCAAACCGTATTTTTTAAAGGAATTGTGCTCAAGAAAAAGCCAGGGGTTAGAACTATAGTGCCATCAAAAAAGATTGAAGTAACTTTTGATGATGTAAACAACAAGGAAATTAAAAAAGAATCATTCGTTAGTAATGATTATGGCACTTTTCAAGGGTCTTTCCTCATCCCGACAGGAAAACTGAATGGAAGAATGTCCATTTCTACCGACTACGGCATTATTGAAGTAAGGGTTGAAGAGTATAAGCGGCCAACTTTTCAAGTCACCTTTGATGCGGTTAGCCCCAATTTCAAATATAACGACACTGTAAGGGTAAAAGGAAAAGCGGCTAGTTATTCAGGTTACGCAATTGGCAATGCTATGGTGGTTTATAATGTACGGCTTGCTAACAAACAGGTTGCACTTGGTCAAACTAAAACTGCAATGGACGGGACTTTTGAAGTGGATTTTTATGCCAATCGAGATAGTGCCATTGCCGATTATACGGAGCAATACCAGGTGAACGTTGATGTAACAGATCAGGCAGGCGAAACCCGTTCTGTTAATGGCTATGTTGCGGTCGGCGGTAAATCGCTCCAGCTACGCGGTTATGGATATGAAGACAGAATCTTCCTCAGCAAGCCCCAGGAAATGACATTTTCTGTTAAGGGTCAGAACGGAGCACCAATAAATGCCAAAGTACAGATTAAGTGGTTTAAAAAGATCCCTGAGCCTTTGCAGGGTGAGGGAAGCTGGGAAAAGGTATTAGTAGATTTCAGGCAAGAACAAATTGCTAAAGATGGAAAAGTTGTGTTTATTTTTAAAGAGGGCGATTTAAAACCAGGCTTTTATGAAAGGATAGTTACTGCAATTGGAGAAAATAAAGACACAGTTTCAATCAATAATTCATACCGCATATTTGACAGCACGCCTGATAGCATATTAACCCGCGATGAATGGGTTGTACAGGAAAAAAGACGTGTTAATTCCAATGATGATATTGTGTTCAGACTAGCTGCCCTCAAAGATAACTCTACCATCTATTATGAAACCTCTATAAATGGTAAAACAGGTAAGAGCGGTTGGGTTGCGGTATCCAGACTGTCAACGTTTTTAAAGTTTCCCGCCTCTGAATATACGGAGCGTTTCGACATACAATTTATGATGGTCAGGGATGGGGAATGGTTCCGAACTGATCGTGAAGTCTACATTGACGACCAGTCAAAGCAATTGGACATTAAATTTTTGAGTTTTAGGGACAAGTTACAACCCGGAGAAAAAGAAACCTGGAAATTAAAAATCACCAATAAGGCGGGAGAAAAGCAAATGGCAGAAATGGTGGCTACGCTTTACGATGCTTCATTAAATACCTTTAATAACCTAAACTGGAATGTTTGGGGTCGAAATAATCGCAAAGGTGTTTACGAGTGGCAAAATACAGTCGATCAATATGGGGGACGAGGGTCTGCAGCTTACCAGAATTTCACTGCGAGAACAAAGCCTTTTGAAAGATCGTACGAAAGATTTAATAGTTATGGTTATACATATTATGGAAGCTCCAGTGCCATTCTAGGCGATTTTCTTCAACAGGCAGATGTTGAATATTTAAAAAGAAGCAAATTGAAGGCAACCGCGCGTTTGCAGTCGCTCAAAGCCTCCGGGAAAGTTTATGGTCTGGTAAAAGATGTATTGGGTTACGGACTGCCTGCTGTACAAGTACGTTTAAACAACAAACTGATAAGTGCAACTGATCTGAATGGAGTCTATTCCATAAATGCAGCGACAGGTGATGAACTTACTTTTAGCGCCATTGGCTTTATCACCCAAAGAGTCAAAGTCGCAAAACTTAAAAGAATCGACGTGCTATTGAAAGATGCCGCGAACAGTTTAAACGAAGTTGTGATTCGGGGCTATGTCAAGCGTACCCGAGAAACTACAACTGGTTCTTCCTATATTGTATCAGGCAAAGAAGTACAAGACGTTCCGGTAGGCAATGTAGAGCAATTGCTTCAAGGCAAGGTAGCTGGTCTCAATATTCAGAATAACTATCCGGGTGTGCCCACTAATGAAGTCAAGACCGGTAAACCCGGACCATTTAGTCGCATTAAGCCCCGCACCAACTTTTCAGAAACGGCGTTCTTTTATCCTCAGCTTCGCACGAATGCTGCCGGGGAAATAGATATCGAATTTACCATCCCTGAAACCCTCACTAAATACAGTATGCTCGGTTTCGCGCATACCAAATCATTCCAAACATTGCTGATTGGTAAAGAGCTAATCACCCAAAAGCAATTTGCTATATCTGCTAATGCACCTCGGTTTTTTAGAGAAGGAGACACCATTCTCTTCAGCGCCCGGCTGAACAACCTCGCGGGGAAGCACCTCAAAGGCAAAGCTTATTTGGAACTGATTGATGCGGTGACAGGTAATGTAATCAATGTTTTTTCGGCAAAAACTTTTTCTGATAAAGCATTTGAACTGGCCGACAAAAGTAATGCTGTACTTACCTGGCCTTTGGTAATTCCAACCGGTGTTAGTGCCATCACCTATCGCATCATGGCTGAGTCTGGAAAATACAGTGATGGAGAAGCAAATACGGTTCCTGTGTTAACCAACTCTATTTTAGTAACCGAAACCCTGCCTTTAAATGTAAGGGGCAATACCAGTAAAACCTTTACGATGGATAAACTGCTGCAGTCGGGCAAATCCACTACCCTACGCAACCAGAGCCTAACTCTAGAGTTTACTTCTAACCCGGTTTGGTACGCCGTACAGGCTTTGCCATATCTAATGGAATATCCGTACGAGTGTGCAGAGCAAACTATGAGTCGCTTTTACGCCAACAGTTTCGCAACAGGCATCATCAATAGTGCTCCAAGAATTAAAACCGTTTTTGAAGAGTGGCAAAAAAACAGCAGCACATCGCTGGCTTCCAATCTTGATAAAAACGCAGAATTGAAAGCATTGCTTATGGAAGAAACTCCATGGGTACGCAATGCAGGCGATGCTGCCGAAAAGAAAAAGCGTTTGGGCGTGTTGTTTGATCTAAATAGAATGAGTGCAGAACTGAAAGCTAATTATGATAAGCTGGCCGCGCTCCAAAATCCCAATGGTTCCTTTTCCTGGTTTAAAGGAATGGAGGCAGACAGGTATATCACTCAGCAAATTGTTCTTAATATCTCTCAGCTCAGGTACCTAAAACTAATAGACGAAAAGAGTTATCCAGAGATTAATGGCATGCTCAACAGGGCATTGATCTATCTTGATAATACTTTCGTGAACGAGGCCAATAACATTAGTTCATTTAGGCGCTTCTATGCCATGCCTCTCCATTATCTGTATGCCAGAAGCTATACTAAACAAATTAATCAGGAAAAAACCTATACCAATGCACTCAGCATTAGTCTAAATGAAATTAAAACCAATTGGCTTAAACTGAACCTGTACGAACGTGGACTGGCTGCCCTGGTATTGCACCGCTATGGTCAGCACAATGAGGCCATGAAAATCGTTGCCTCTTTAAAAGAACAAAGTGCCCAAAGTGACGAATTGGGGATGTATTGGCCAGATAATGCTTTAGGCTGGTGGTGGTACCAAAGTCCGGTTGAAACACAGGCCCTAATGGTTGAGGTGTTCGATGAGGTGGCAAACGATGCCAATGCGGTAGAAGAAATGAAGATATGGTTACTTAAGAACAAGCAGAACAATGATTGGCGTACCACTAAAGCTACTACTGCTGCCTGTTATGCGTTATTGATGCGTGGGTACAACCTTTTAAGTGAATCGGCAGAACCGGAAATCAGCATAGGTGGTAAATCTATTACCCAGCTAGATATCCCTGCACCGGAGAAAGAGGCGGGTACAGGCTATCAAAAAATCACTATTCCAGGATCAGCTGTAAAGCCACAAATGGGTACAATCAGCATCAAAAACAATAACAAAACCATTGCCTGGGGTGGTCTATACTGGCAGTATTTTGAGAAACCAGAGAAAGTAACCAATTCGGGAACTGGCATCACCATTATAAAAGAGTTGTTCATCCAACAGCAAACAAAGGAAGGCGCACAACTCATCAGGCTATCGCCTGCCAACGTGCTTAAGGTTGGGGATTTGCTGAAAGTGAGGATAGAAATTAGGTGCGACAGGTCCATGGAATACCTGCACTTGAAAGACATGCGCTCATCCGGCTTTGAACCCGTAAATGTACTTTCTCAATACAAGTATCAGGACGGACTGGGTTATTATGAAAGCACTAAAGATGCCTCTACTAATTTCTTTATCGGTTACATGCCTAAGGGAACCTATGTGTTTGAGTATGCGCTGCGGGTTAGTGCTGCCGGGAATTTTTCCAATGGAATCACTTCGTTGCAAAGCATGTATGCGCCAGAGTTTAGCACGCATTCTGAGGGCATAAGGGTGACGGTAAAATAAAACAAAGCTGTGCTACACTGTGTTTATCAGGGAGATGCAACATGATACACTCTTTGGCTTCCATATGCCACAACTGGTTCAGAATGTTATTATTGGAATAGCCGCAATTTTGCTGGGGCTCATTATAAAAGTAATTGTAAGGCTGGTATTTAAACTATTGGCCAAGCTCTGGCCATTACATTTAATTCATTCCACAATTAAATACCTGGGTGGTCCGGTCACTTCCTTTTTTCCGCTCGTATTTTTAAACGGCAGTCTGGATTACATGAAGATGGATGCCATCTACTACCTTCAGGTAAATAAGATCATTGAGATTGCACTGATAATAAACTTCGCCATTATTTTAGTCCGCATAATTAAGATCATGGAGGAGCAGTTTTACCTCCATTATGACCTCAATAAAGAAGATAACCTCAAAGAAAGAAAAGTACGCACACAGCTGCAGTTTGTACGCAAGTTTTTAGTTGCGGTAATCATCATTATCGCCATATCCGTTGTGCTGCTAAGTTTTGAAAGTATGCGTAAAATTGGAACGGGACTGCTAACCGGAGTAGGTATAGGAGGTATCATAATCGGCTTTGCGGCACAAAAATCATTAGGTAACTTACTCGCCGGATTTCAAATTGCTTTTACCCAGCCCATAAGAATTGATGATGTGCTCATTGTAGAAGGAGAATGGGGGCGTGTTGAAGAAATTACGCTAACCTATGTGGTAGTGAACATTTGGGACCAACGGCGCCTTATCCTGCCCATCACTTATTTTATCGAAAAGCCTTTCCAAAACTGGACCAGGGTTTCGGCTGATTTGCTCGGCACTGTTTTTTTGTATCTCGATTACAACACACCGATTCAGCCGCTACGTGAGAAATTAACAGAAGTGCTTAGTTCAAGTCCACTGTGGGACAAGCGCGTAAATGTGGTGCAGGTTACCGATAGCAAGCAGAGTAATATTGAAGTTCGTTTTTTGATGAGTGCACGTAATTCGTCGCAGGCATTTGATTTAAGGTGTATTGTGCGCGAAGAATTACTTGCCTTTATAAGAGATCATTTTCCCGAAAGCCTGCCAAAATCAAGGATTGAAATTAACCCGATGGGGATAACTCCTCAAATGTGAATAAGTAGTGTAAACATCTGTTGATCAACATGGTTATATCGATACACAGTTAGATCAGAGCTTATGAAAAAGTGCATCTATGTAGTAGAAGATAATCCTTGCATCAGGGAAATCATTGAGTATATGTTAACAGAAGACCTTTACGACGTAAAGGCCTGTGCAAACACAAACAGTTTCTGGCGTGAAATGGACAATGGACTGCCGGATATGGTAATTCTGGATGTTATGCTGCCTGATGGCAATGGATTAGACATCTGTAATGCCTTAAAGCAGAATTCGAAAACCTACAATATTCCGGTAATGATGATGTCGGCCAACAACCACATCAACGCAGTAAAAGCAAAGTGCCGTGCGGAGGATTTTATCAACAAACCTTTTGACTTAAACGATTTTGCCAGTAGGGTGGAACGCTATGTGCCGGCTTAAGGTGTTGCTTAAAATAGTTTTTATTTAAAGTTCAGCGTAGATACAGTTAGTTTGATAATGTCATCAAACGCAGACCTGTCCTGAGCAGATTTGGCCGTAACACGCATGCCTTTTACTGCATTGAATATATAGCGGGCAAGGGCACGTGCATCTTGAGCATTTTTAATCTCACCGCTGTCCTGACCTTTTTTAATTACGTTGTAAAATGCCTCTTCCATTTGCAGGTCGTTTTTACATACAACACTGCTTACGCCCTGGTCATGAGGGGCAACTTCAACCTCCGCATTAACCATAAAACAGCCTTTGTGTTGCTTATCGCCAATAAGTTCAACCGATGTCAGCTCAAGCAGCTTTGTAATGGTCTCCCTGGCTGTATCAGTCTGGTCAATCAGCTTTTGAATTTTAAGAGATCCGCTTTGCTGATAGCTTTCTAATGCCTTAAGAAATAGGGTGCGTTTATCGGTATACGTATCGTACAAACTAGACCGGCTAATACCAAGGGCATCCACCAGGTCCTGCATGGAAGTGCCGTTGTAGCCTTTGTGCCAAAAAAGTTGTATTGCTTTGGTTAGCACCTCGTTCTCATCAAAATCTTTCGTTCTTCCCATAACCAAAAATAGCCTTGCTTGTTAAGGCAAAGCTATTCAATTTAAATTACTTTATTAAAATGGAGCATAATTACCTTACCCCACCCCCGGCGAGGAGCAGCTCCCCTGTTAACCAGCGTGAATCTTCAGAAGCCAGGAATACAGCAATGTCGGCAATGTCGTCAGGCTGACCTATACGGCCAAGCGGAGTTGTCCGAACTGCCTCATGATGAAAATCGCTGCCAATTATTCCTGCCGTAACTGCCCCTTCAGTTTCCACCATACCCGGGTTGATGGAATTTACGCGTATTTTTTTGCCGCCTAGTTCCTTAGCAAGTACATGTGTTATGGCATCCACAGCACCCTTCGTAGCAGTGTAAATTGAACTGCCAACCGGGGTAATGGTGCTCACAACTGAACCTATATTAATGATGCTTCCACCATTGGTGCTGAAATTTTTAACTGCACCTTGAGTGGTTAGCAACAAGCCAAGTACATTTGTGTCAAACTGGGTATGAAAATCCTCTTCATTAATTTCTTCGATAGCCCCGAATTTATAGACCCCGGCATTGTTCACAAGAATATCAACTGGTCCGAATGCCTTCAGCGTTTCGGCAAATATGTTTGCCACATCATCTGTACTGGTAACATTTCCCTGAACTGCTATGGCTTTGCCGCCAGCTGCAGTAATATCTGCAACCACCTGGTCGGCACCAGCTTTTGAAGATGCATAATTGACAACAACACTTGCCCCGGCAGCCGCTAAACTTTTAGCTATTCCCGCGCCAATACCTTTTGAAGCTCCAGTAACTACCGCTACTTTATTTACTAACTTTTTCATGTTCTTAATTATTTTTCTATTTTGGAATAATCGTTCCACAAATGTATATTTAAAATGGAACGATTATTCCAATATTATTATTTATTAGGCTGTCATGACAAATGTGGACGCTTAGGGGCTTATCTGTATCTTTGAAAGATGAACATAGAGGTACATGGTGAGGGCGCCGGTAAAATAGTCGAAGTGGTAGATGAGGTGCGGCTAATCAATAATGCCGAGGAAGGTCTTCAGATCCTTGTAGACCTATACTATCAGGATTTTGATAAGGTTATATTGCATGAACATCATTTCACTCCTGATTTTTTTAATCTAAAAACTGGCCTTGCAGGGGAGATTTTGCAGAAGTATTCCAATTTTAAGGTTCAGTTATGCATCGTAGGAGATTTTAGTAAGTATGATGCTCCGAGTATTAAAAGTTTCATTTACGAGAGTAACAATGGCACCCGTGTAAATTTTTTACCAACGTTAGTTGCAGCGATTGAGAAGCTGAAGTAAAGTGAAGGAAGGAACTTAGTAGAAGTTTTATAAAATAAATTTTTAGTGCTCGATACTATTTAGACTTTTAGGGCGTATTATATACGAGAGCGTTAATTTAGATGAGCGGTGAAAGGTCGGTATGATCGTTCACCGCTTTCTTTTTGTACGGTCTGTTCGTAATAGGAAAGGGTTTTCAAATCCTTAACTATCTTGTATTAAATTATATTGGGGTCATTCAGGGTTTAGATGCTGTTTACTTGAATATTGTTCGTGTTTAGGGTACCTATACCCGAGCAAACCGCGAGCAAACCCCGAAGGAACTGCGAGCCATATAGGGTGCTATCAAAAAGGAATGATGATGGGTTTAAATACAAAAAGCCGCTAATGCGGCTTTTTGTATTAGAAGTGCAAATAAAATTAGCTGGTCATTTTTTTAGTGATGCCACCTAAATCTGCATTGATACCGTTACCTATTGAGGTAGATTGTGCACTTGATTCATCCCCATCAGTTGAAGCTGATTCTGATGACAACAAGTTGTCGATACCTAGTCCTCCAGTTAATGATCCGTTTGAAGATGAATCATCTCCGCCTAACAATCCGCCACCATTTGTTTCGGCTTGTTCTTTTTCTGTTAATTTTTGAGTTCCCATGATTAAGGTTTTTAGTTTTTAATAGGTTTTTGTAATAGTTGAACATGCCGAAAAAATAAAAGTTTAAGAACTTTTATAGAATCGAATTCTTATTTGGAATAATCGCGCTCTGCTGTTTTTTTAGGCTGAATTTTAACACTGTTTGTGTACGCTTGTTCATGATGACGAAATGTGATTTTTCCTTACATTTAGGTGCTTAGTATAAATTTGTCACCCATGCAATCAAAAACTTTCCTAAACAATTTAATCCTACTTGTTCCTGTACTACTGCTGCATATTAATATTTGCCAGGCACAAAACGAGTATCAGTTTAAAAGTGGGCTTGTCCTGAACTCGGGCGCTCGATACGGAAGAGAAGCACTATACAATGATCCGCTCGCATACCGTTTATATACAAACGCCTTACTTGCGCCAAAAGAAGGTGATGTATTTGGAAAGAGTGATTCCGGTGCCGAACTAAAATGGGTGAAAGTAGATGCAGACACCGCTTTTAGATTTAGAAGTCGCGCTTCTGCCAATGCCTACCTTTACCTGAGTTACGACGCTAAAGCTGCTGCTGTAGCGATATTGAATATTTCGGGAAATGCAAGCGTGTATGTGAACGGGGTAGCGCACATGGGTGATCCCTATGCCTCTGGATGGATGAATATTCCTATAAAGCTGAATAAGGGCAGGAATGATTTCTTTGTCCGTGGTGCGAACTGTACTGCCAAACTTACTTTTCCTGATAAACCCGTTTTTATAGAAACGGCAGATGCAACGGTACCTCAAATTAGAGTGGGGGCGCCTGCACAGGAAATGAAAGCTGCGATAGTTGTTGTAAACGCTTCATCAACAGTGTTAGCAGGCCTTCAAATTATGGCCGAATTGGACGGCATAGTAAAGCTTAGTGCCTTGCCAGTTGTTCAGGCTTATGGTTGCAGAAAGGTTTACTTTGATTTTCAAACTAAAAATGCAGCAGACAAGGGTGTAAGCAAGGTAAATGTTTCTTTGATGAGGAACGGAAAAAAACTGGATCAAAAAGCACTTTCTATAGAAACCGTAGCTGCAGGAGATAAGTATTCTGAAACATTTATTAGTAAAATAGACGGAAGCTTGCAATATTATGCTGTGGCTCCAAAAACCGGTGCTCAGCAACCGGGTTCTGCTTTGTTCTTCTCAGTACATGGTGCAGGTGTTGAAGCAATTGGTCAGGCCAGAGCCTATGAATCCAAAGATTGGGGCAACCTGGTTGCACCCACAAACAGGAGGCCCAGAGGTTTTAATTGGGAAGACTGGGGCAGGCTTGACGCGCTCGAAGTTTTGGATATCGCCAGAAAAACACTTAATCCCGACCCCCAGCACATCTACCTTACCGGCCACTCAATGGGTGGTCATGGTACATGGTTTCTTGGTGCAACTTATCCGGATAAGTGGGCGGCCATTGCACCTTGTGCCGGATACCCAACGTTAAAAGGATATGGTTCTGCAGATGGCCTGATTCCTGATAGCAGCAGCTCGGCTATGGGTAAGATTTTACTGCGGGCAAGTAACCAAAGCGACGTGCCTAAACTGGCTTATAATTATAAGCAGGTAGGGGTTTATATTCTGCATGGCGATGCAGACCGTACCGTGTCAGTTAATTATGCCAGGCAAATGAAACAGCAGCTGGCAGGCTTTCATGCTGATATGAATTATTATGAATATCCGGGCGGGTCACACTGGTATAGTAACGAAAGTGTAGACTGGAAACCCTTGTTTGACTTTTTTAAATGGCATAAAATAGCACCTAACACTGAAGTGAACTCATTAGACTTTACGACTGCCAGTCCGGGTATATCTGCATCAAACAGATGGATTACTGTTCATCATCAAGTTTCTCCGCTTGAATACAGCAGGGTGAGAATTACGAGGGATCTAAAAGCGGGCACTATAAAAGGGATACTCGACAACGTAGCGCTGCTAAAAATAAACCTTGCAGATTTTGGCAAAGGAGCAACAGTTGCGATTACGCTGGATAGCCTGAGTACTGTTAAGTTTACTACTTCAACAACGGCTGATAGTGTTTATCTGCATAAAAATTCAAATGGGTGGTCAATAGCCAAAACTCCTGGGGATAATGAAAAAGGGCCACACAGATATGGCACCTTTAAAGAAGGTTTCAATAAAAACATGCTTTATGTATATGGAACAGGCGGTACGCCGGATGAACGAAAATGGAGCCGGGAAAAGGCTGTTTTCGATGCGGAAAGCTGGTATTACAGAGGCAACGGAGCTTTTGATATCATTACAGACAAGGAGTATTCAAAAGCGAAATATAAGGACAGGAATGTGGTACTAGTTGGTAATGCCGTAACAAACTCTGCCTGGAAAATATTGTTGAGCGATTGTCCGGTTCAAATAGGTGCGGGGTCTGTAATAGCTGGCAACAATAAATGGAGTGGTGATAACTTGGGGGCTTATTTTGTTTGGCCAATAGCCGGCACGGTATCTAATACTGTTTCTGTAATTTCCGGTAGTGGGTTGAAAGGGATGCAGGCGGTAACGGCTAATCAATATTTTGCCGGTGGAAGCGGGTTTCCGGACATCATGGTCTATAATCTGAAGATGCTTAACGAAGGCGTTACTGAAGTAGTCTATGCCGGCTTTTACGATAACCAGTGGAAGTTAAGCCCCAAAGATTTGGTGAGCAAATAGGCAGTTTAAGAACAATTTTATCTAAGTTTGCCCTTATGAATATCTTAATTTTAGGTTCAGGCGGAAGAGAAAGTGCATTCGCCTGGAAGGTTAGTCAGTCTGAACTTTGCAGCCAATTATTTATTGCCCCCGGCAATGGTGGTACCGGTGCATATGGCAAGAATGTTAATATCGATCCTAATAATTTTGAAGCAGTAAAAGCACTGGTGCTTAAAGAGCGAATAGAGCTTGTTGTTGTTGGTCCTGAAGAGCCATTAGTAAATGGTATTCATGATTACTTTCTCGAAGACGTTGCACTGGCTGGTATACCTGTTATCGGTCCTAAAAAAGAAGGCGCCATTCTAGAAGGCAGTAAGGACTTTTCTAAACAGTTCATGGCAAGACACGGGATACCAACACCTGGTTCGCAGTCTTTTACCAATGAAACATTAACGGAAGGCCTTGCTTATTTGGATAACCACAGTTTGCCGATTGTATTAAAAGCCGACGGTCTTGCGGCAGGTAAAGGCGTTTTAATTTGTGAGACTGTTGACGAAGCTAAGCAAGAGTTAAAGCTGATGTTAGGCGGTAAGTTTGGCACTGCCGGGTCATTGGTAGTGATAGAAGAATACTTGCATGGCATAGAGCTTTCGGTATTTGTGTTAACAGATGGGGATAGTTATGTGGTGTTACCAGAGGCGAAAGATTATAAGAAAATAGGCCTTTCGGATACAGGATTAAATACTGGGGGTATGGGGTCGGTTTCCCCGGTTCCTTTCGCAGATGAAAAGTTTCTGAAGGAAGTAGAAGAAACCATCATTGTGCCTACTATAAATGGCCTGAAAAAAGACGGCATCGATTACACCGGCTTTATATTCTTCGGTCTGTTTAAAGTTGGGGATAAACCACTCATAATTGAATACAATTGCAGGATGGGTGACCCGGAAACTGAAAGTGTAATTCCAAGAATAGAAAATGACCTGGTAGCGCTTTTCCTTGCCGTGGCAAATAAAAAGTTAAAAGACCATCAACTACGGATTAGTGAGAAAAATGCTGCTACTGTAATGGTAGTTGCAGGCGGTTACCCTGGAGAATATGAAAAAGGTAAGGCCATAACCGGTATCGATAACATTAGAAAATCTACCGCTTTCCACGCCGGTACATTGCTTGAAGGTGGAGTTGTTAAAACCAATGGAGGAAGGGTAATCGCAATTACCAGTCTGCAGGATACACAGTTTGATGCTTTACAATCTGCGACTGCCGATGCTGCAAGAATTTACTTTGATGGTAAGTATTTTAGGGAAGATATAGGTTTTGACCTTGTTTAAGTTTTGTGATTTATTACCAGTTAACATAACGTTATAATGAAAAGAACCAGTTTATTGCTCGTATTGGTAATGTTTTTAGTTTCAGGATCTTATGCTGCTGACAGAGATTTCTACCAGATCAAGATCTATCATTTAAAAAATGCTGAGCAGGAACAGGTAGTGGAAAACTATCTTGCGACCGCATATTTGCCTGCGTTACACCGGGTTGGAATAGCTAAAGCAGGTGTTTTTAAGAACATCAAGTCTGCAAATTTTGATGCAACAAAGGATGAGCGTTTAATTTATGTGCTGGTGCCATTTAAATCTGCCGCTGACCTGATGAAGCTTGACGACAAGCTGGGAAAAGATAAAGCTTATCTGGAAGCAGGTAAATTATATTTGAATGCGGCTTACAACAAAACGCCATACGAGAGGATAGAAACTGTTTTGATCAATGCTTTTGATAACAGCAAACATTTTACCCTATCTGGCGTAACTACACCAAAGGCTGAACGTGTTTACGAATTGCGCAGTTACGAAGGGCCAACAGAGAAATTGTTCAAGAGCAAGGTAAAGATGTTTAACACAGGCGACGAGATTGGCCTTTTTAAGAGACTTGGTTTTAATGCAGTATTTTATGGTGAGGTAATTGCCGGAGCCCGGATGCCGAATTTAATGTACCTGACTACTTTTGATAATAAGGCATCCCGTGACCAACATTGGGATGCATTTGGTAAAGACGAGCAGTGGAAAAAGTTGTCTGCAATTGAAGAATATAAAAATACGGTGTCTAAAAGCACAATTACTTTCTTATATCCTGCTGATTGTTCTGATATATAGGCAAGTATCTTTTATCAGGCCAAATTTCTGTTTCTAAAAGATAAGAGGTAGATTTGCGGCTTCTATGAGACACATTTTCACCTTATCCCTCGTGTTTTTCAGCCTTACCCAACTGGCAAGGGCTGAGCGTGTAGAAGGGTTGAGGATTTTAACGAGACAGTATTGCGATAAGCATCATAACAACGCAGCTGCGGCTTCAATAAGCCAAAGTCAGCCTGACGACCCGCGATATCCCTTCTTTTTGTCTTACAGTGAATTGACTGTAATAGGTGTTGCACCTCAACAGGTAACAACTACATACACCACTAATAACCAGATCATTCTTGATCTTGCAGTACGGGAAACCCCAAAAAACAACAGCCCTTAGCTAATAGAGGAAATCGCTTCATTGCTTAGCATCTCGCGATGACGTTTTAGCATTGCAAATGCAACTGACATTCTGGCCCTTGAGCCTGCGTGGCTTAGTTGTTGTTATCACCATTTTATATTCACCAATCAATACATAAATACAAAATATAGAACATGTTAGGATTTTTAACCAAGATCTTTGGAAGTAAATCAGAAAGAGATATTAAGGCCATACAGCCTTTAGTTACCCAGATTAATGAAGAGTATGCAAAGCTATCAGCTTTAAGCAACGATGAGCTCCGTAATAAAACCACCTATTTTAAGGAAATTATTGCAAAAGCCCTTGCCGAAATCGATGCTAAGATAGCAGACCTCAAGGTTGAAGGCGAAAGTCAGGAATTGTCTTTGGCAGACAGGACCTCGATTTATGATCAGGTAGATGCCCTGATTAAAGAACGGGATAAGGAATTGGAAGTGGTTTTACTGCAAGTATTGCCAGGCGCTTTTGCTGTTGTTAAAGAGACATCAAGACGTTTTACCGAAAATGAATTCCTGGAAGTTACCGCAAGCCAGTTCGACCGTGATTATGCTGCGCGAAAGAACAATGTAACCATCAAAGGCGATAAGGCAATTTGGGCAAACCGTTGGGATGCTGCCGGCACTGAAGTGCTTTGGAATATGATTCATTATGATGTTCAGCTAATTGGTGGTATTGTTTTACACAGCGGAAAAATTGCCGAAATGGCAACTGGTGAGGGTAAAACGTTAGTAAGTACATTGCCTGCTTACCTGAATGCACTTGCCGGACAAGGCGTTCACATTGTAACAGTAAATGATTACCTGGCACGACGTGACTCTGAATGGAATGGACCATTATTTGAATTCCACGGTTTAAAGGTAGATTGTATAGACAGGCATGAGCCAAACTCACAGGAAAGAAGAGATGCTTACCTGGCCGACATTACCTATGGTACCAACAACGAGTTTGGGTTTGATTACCTGCGTGATAACATGTCGCAAACCCCTGATCAGCTGGTACAGCGTAAGCTTCATTTCGCGATGGTAGATGAGGTCGATTCAGTATTAATTGATGATGCACGTACACCATTAATTATCTCTGGTCCTGTACCATTCGGTGATCAGCATGAGTTTTATGAACTTAAGCCGCGCATTGAGCGTTTGGTTTCTGCACAGCGTGAATACATTACCAAAGCATTGAATGAGGCTAAAAAGCTAATTAATGATGGCAAAGCCGGAACCGAAGAAGGTGAAGGTGGATTAGCATTATTAAGGGCTCACCGTGGATTACCTAAAAATAAAGCATTGATTAAGTTTTTAAGTGAAGGCAGCAATAAGCAGACCTTATTAAAAACAGAGAACTACTACATGGCAGATCAATCTAAGAACATGCCTAAAGTGGATGCTGAGCTTTACTTCTATATAGACGAGAAAAACAACCAGGTTGAGCTTACTGAAAAGGGTATCGAGCTGATTACTAAATCTGGTGAAGATGCCAGCTTCTTCGTGTTGCCGGATGTAGGTACTGCTATTGCAGAAATTGAAAAATCTGATTTAGGCAATGAAGAGAAGATCGCTCAGAAAGACACCTTAATGCGTGATTATTCAATAAAGGCAGAACGAATCCACTCCGTTAACCAATTACTTAAAGCCTATACCCTTTTTGAAATTGATGTGGAATATATCATTGACGAAGGAAAGATTAAGATTGTTGATGAGCAGACCGGACGTATCATGGATGGCCGCCGTTACTCTGATGGTTTACACCAGGCAATAGAGGCGAAAGAAAATGTTAAGGTTGAAGACGCTTCACAAACCTATGCTACTGTGACTTTGCAGAACTTTTTCAGGATGTACCACAAATTGTGCGGTATGACCGGTACGGCAACAACAGAGGCTGGGGAGTTTTGGTCAATCTATAAACTGGATGTTGTTGAGATTCCAACTAACAGGGTAATTTCAAGAACAGATCATCAGGATTATGTATACAGGACAGTGCGTGAAAAATACAATGCTGTTGCAGAAGAAATTGTGAAACTTACAGAGGCAGGCCGACCAGTATTGGTAGGTACTACATCGGTAGAAATCTCTGAATTGCTAAGCCGCATGCTTAAGTTAAGAGGGATTAAACACAATGTACTGAATGCAAAAATGCACCAAAAGGAGGCAGATATTGTTGCTGAAGCAGGACAATCTGGTCAGGTAACCATAGCTACCAACATGGCTGGTCGTGGTACAGATATTAAGTTAGGTCAGGGTGTTAAGGAAGTAGGAGGTTTAGCGATAGTGGGTACGGAACGCCACGAGTCCCGCCGTGTTGACAGACAGTTACGCGGACGTGCTGGTCGCCAGGGTGATCCGGGTTCTTCACAGTTTTTTGTGTCATTGGAAGACAACCTTATGCGTTTGTTCGGATCAGAAAGGATCTCAAACGTAATGGTTAGAATGGGTATTGAAGATGGCGAGGTGATTCAGCATTCTATGATTACCAAGTCTATAGAACGTGCGCAGAAAAAGGTAGAGGAGAACAACTTTGGTATCCGTAAACGTTTGTTAGAGTACGATGATGTAATGAACTCTCAACGTTCAGTAATTTACGCGAAGCGTAGAAATGCATTGTTTGGCGAGCGTTTGGATGTAGATATGAGTAACATGGTATTTGATGTTGCTGAAGATATTGTAACAGAATATAAAGAAGCCTCTAATTACGAAGGATTTAAACTGGAGGTAATCAAGAACTTTTCTGCAGATACAACGATTGATGCTGCAGAGTTTGCCGCACGAAATATCCATACGTTAACTGATAAGTTATTTGAAGAGGTAACTGCATTTTACGAAAGAAAATCTGACGTGATCATTAACCAGGCTATGCCGGTGCTTAGACAAGTATTTGATGAACGCGGTGAGCAGGTTGAACAAATATTGGTGCCTTTTACTGATGGTATAAGAAGCATGCAGGTTCCTGTTGGCTTGAAAAAGGCGATAGACAATAATGGCAGAGAGATCACCAAGTCATTTGAAAAGACTATTGTTCTTGCGCTTATTGATGAGACCTGGAAAGAGCACCTTCGTGAAATGGATGAATTAAAGCAATCGGTACAAAATGCTGTGTACGAGCAAAAGGATCCGTTGATCATCTATAAGATGGAAGCATTCAACCTGTTCAAGAATATGCTGAATGCCGTAAACAAGGAAGTAGTGAGTTTCTTATACAAAGGTGGGATTCCGGTACAAACGGATCCAAATGACGTTAGAGATGCGCAGCCACAAAGACAAGCCCCAAGCAAGTTAAAAATGTCTAAGCCTGAGTTTGCACAGTCAGGCGGTGGTTCGGGCATGCCTGAAATGGAAGATACCCGTGAGCTTGTACCTCAGCAGCCAATCCGCAAGGAAGTGACAGTTGGAAGGAACGAACCATGCCCATGCGGCAGTGGCAAGAAGTTTAAGAACTGCCACGGCGCAAATGTTTAATTAACGATTAATGAAAGTTGGAATTATTGTTTTATGCTGTTTTTTCTCTACCGGCCTGTTAGCACAAAGCCGCGGTAAAGTTACCATAGAAAAGGACCCGCTGATAGACAGTTTAATTGCAAAACGAATACTATTGAATTCATCCCATGCAACTGTTCCTGTATCCAATGCAGGAACAGTTAAACCGGGTACTATTATGCCCTCAATGGGTTACCGGGTGCAGGTATTTTACGGGTCAGACAGGCGACAGGTATTTAACCAGCAATCGAAATTCAATGGACTTTACCCAACGCTAAATACATACATTACATATAAGCAGCCCAACTATTATTTGCGGGTAGGCGACTTTAGATCAAGGATGGAGGCCCAGCGCTTAATGAACGACCTTAGAACTAATTTCCCTACACTGTTCATATTCAGGGAAAAAATAAATGCGCCAAGTTTAGACTACAGTCATGATAAATAAGGAACAAATACAGCAGCTGTCATCAGAGATTTTTGATGAAGTTGTCGGATTCCGCCAGCACATCCACGCTAATCCGGAACTTTCGTACAAGGAATTTGAGACCTCTGCCTTTATAAAAAGCAAACTTACTACCTGGGGTATACCCTTTACTGCTATGGCTAATACCGGTGTGGTTGGATTGATAACAGGCGGAGCCAATCCATCAGACAAAACTATTGCCCTTAGAGCTGATATGGATGCATTGCCGATTTTGGAAGCAAATGATAAACCATATGTTTCCAAGAACCCGGGTGTAATGCATGCATGCGGACATGACGTACACAGCTCTTCTTTATTAGGGACAGCCTATATTTTAAACAGTTTGAAGGATGATTTTGCAGGAACTATAAAGCTCATCTTTCAACCTGCAGAAGAAGTGCTTCCAGGCGGTGCCAGCATTATGATCAAAGAGGGTGTTTTGGAAAATCCTAAACCACAGGCTATAGTTGGTCAGCATGTAATGCCTATGATTGAAAGTGGTAAGGTAGGTTTCCGTTCTGGAATATATATGGCATCTACAGATGAGTTGTATGTAACAGTTCATGGCAAGGGCGGCCACGGGGCTCAACCACATCAAAACATAGATCCTGTTGTAATTGCCTCACATATTATCATTGCATTGCAGCAAATTGTTAGTCGCAACGCTGATCCGCGACTGCCGTCTGTACTTTCGTTTGGTAAGGTACAAGCCAATGGGGCAACAAACATCATTCCTAACGAGGTGAAAATGGAGGGCACTTTCAGAACACTAAATGAAGAATGGAGAAAGGAAGCAAAGCGCCTGATGAAAAAGATGGCCGAAGGAATAGCAGAAAGCATGGGGGGAACATGTGAATTCAGGATCATGGATGGGTATCCATTCTTAATCAATGAAGAAGAACTTACGGCAAGTACAAGAGCTTGTGCAGAAGAATATTTAGGTAAAGACAATGTTATAGATCTCGATATTTGGATGGCAGCTGAGGATTTTGCTTATTACTCACAAGTTACCGATGCTTGTTTTTACAGGTTAGGAACGGGTAATAAAGAAAAAGATACGATGTATTCTGTGCATACACCCCGTTTTGATGTTGATGAAGATGCACTTAGGGTATCCACCGGTCTCATGGCTTATATAGCCCTGAAACAATTGGGTAATTAGTATAATATCAATAGCGCTTACTGAGTGCTTAAATTGTATTTGATGAAGAAAATTCTTGTTCTGTTGCTCTTAACGATTGTTGTTTTTAATGGCTTCGGTCAGGCGATTAAACGTTTTAACCCCGATACAATCAATACCATTCAACTTGATTCTACAGTTAAGATCACTGCGCAGAAGTTTGGAATAGAAACATTCATCAACGCTATTATTACTGATCAAAGCTTTTATCAGTCGTTCCGCAATATGAAGAAATATACCTTCACCGCTGAAAACCGCATTTTTACTTATGATAAGAACAACAAGGTTGAAGGCAAAATCTACAGAAAGATAAAGCACAACAACGACGGTCCATACAAAATGGAATACCTGGCAAAAGAGGAGTCCGGCACGTTATACAAGAAAAATGGAAAGTTCCAGTTGTATACGGTTGAAATGTTTGACTATATCTTTATGAACCCACAAAATTCCGATCTTGTGACAGAAGGGCCAATGACTAGTGGAGGCAAAGGCGGAAATGAAGGTTACAAAGACAAACTAAAAACACTTATTTTCACACCGGGTCGGCCAATTAAGGGACTCCCATTTATTGGTGATAAAACACTAATCTTTTCTGCCAACATGAGGCAGTATTACGACTATTCTTATGATAGCGGAACTTACCTTGATTCTATTCCTGTTTACCGATTTAAAGTGGCAGTTAAAAAAGACATCAGCAGCAGCACGAAGGATGGTTTGATGATTAAAACGCTTACGACTATTTTTGATAAGCGAAACTTCGCAATCCTGGGCAGGTATGTAGACATGAAATATAGCAACATGCTGTTCGACTTCGATGTGCAGATGAACATAGAGATGAGCTACTTTGGAGAAGAGAAACTACCAACGAAAATAAGTTACCAGGGTAACTGGGATTACCCTTTCAAAAAGGAAGAGCGTGCAAGTTTTCTCATTGTACACAAGGATTACCACCTTGGAAAAGGGAAGTAAATCTTTACCTTCGTGTGCTCGGCGATGTCATTGCGGGGCACGATGTCATTGCGTGGCACGATGTCATTGCGAGGCACGAAGCAATCTCATAAGGTTTAAGATTGCTTCGTGCCTCGCAATGACGGAAACGGAGTAAAAACGATTATTATAGAGTATTGAAATAAATGATTAATCAGGATACCATTAACAAGATCATGGACACTGCCCGCATTGAAGAGGTTGTGGGTGATTTTGTTGCTTTAAAAAAGCGTGGTACCAGTTTAATTGGTAATTGCCCATTCCATAACGAGAAGACTCCATCTTTTCATGTCTCTGTAACGAAGGGGATTTATAAATGCTTTGGTTGTGGTAAAGGAGGTGATTCTGTCCATTTTATTATGGATCATGAGAAATACTCTTATCCTGAGGCCTTGAAGTTCCTGGCCAATAAGTATAATATTGAAGTTGAAGAGACGGTCCAGTCGCCCCAGAATATAGAGGCTCAGAACGCGCGCGAAAGTTTATATGTTGTTTCAGAATATGCGGCCAATTACTTTGCCAATGAATTATGGACTGGCGATGAAGGCAGGGCTATTGGCTTAAGTTACTTTAAGGAAAGAGGTTTTAGGGAAGACATTGTTAGGAAATTCCAGCTTGGTTACTCGCCAGATGTTTGGGATGCTCTGATACAAAGCTCGGTAACCGCAGGTCATAAAGAAGAGTATCTGGAGAAAACGGGGCTAGCCATCCGTAACGAAAAGGGTAAACTTTACGATAGGTTTAGGGGACGGGTTATGTTCCCTATTCACAATTTTACCGGCAGGATTATCGGCTTCGGGGGAAGAACGTTAAAAACAGACAAGAACGTTCCTAAGTATGTCAATTCTCCCGAAAGCGACATCTATCATAAGTCGAACGTACTCTATGGCCTGTTCCACGCAAAGAAGTCCATTAGAGATACCGACAATTGTTACCTGGTAGAGGGATATGCAGATGTACTGGCAGTACATCAGGCAGGGATAGAGAACGTTGTTGCATCATCAGGAACATCACTTACTACAGAGCAGATACGAATGATAGGGCGGTTCACGGAGAATGTGACCATCCTGTACGATGGTGATGCGGCCGGAATCAAGGCCTCTTTGCGCGGACTTGACATGATTTTGGAAGAGGGGCTGAACGTTAAAGTAGTGTCCTTTCCGGAAGGTCATGATCCGGATTCCTATATGCACCATGTTGGCTCGGGCGAGTTTAAGAAATATATTGAAAATACACGTAAAGACTTCATACTTTATAAGGCGAATATCCTCCTCGCTGATGCCGGTACAGACCCAATTAAAAGGGCCGGAATTATAAGGGACATTGTAGAGAGTATTTCCAAAATACCTGACGACATTAAGGCATCGATATTCATCAGGGAATGCAGTGGATTGCTACAGGTTGAAGAGCGGATCCTGCTATCTGAACTCAATAAAATGAGGGCGGCGAAGTTTAAGAAAGCTTCTAATAATACCAACAATGCCACTCCTCAACAAAATTATAATCAGGACGGCCCGCCAGATAATCTTTTTGAAGCTACAGGTCCTTCAATTCCGTCAGAACAAGAGACAAATGCTGATAATGACCAATTACAGGAACAGGAAATTGTAAGGTTACTGCTAGCATTCGGACACGAGCTGGTAAACTGGGACAAGATCGATAACATGTACATTGGATCGTTCATTATGCAAAACCTCTCTGATGTTGTTTTTCAGGATGAGTTATGCAAGGAGGTCATAAATATTTATCGGGAAGAGATTGAAAATGGTCATTTGCCTGTTGCCAATCAATTTATTAAAAGTGATAACAGGGATATAGCCGATCTTGCAATTACGCTATCAACCTCGCCATATATGCTAAGTGACAATTGGTACAATAAGCATAAAATATATGTTAGGGACGAGACAGTTAACTTAAAAGCGACCATACTGGGAGGCATCTATCATTTAAAGAAGCGTAAAGTAGACCGCATGCTCCTCAGCTTACTACAGGAGATTAAAGTTGAAAATGACCCGGTAAACCAGGAGATATTAATGCAGCGTTATTCCTTTATAAAGGGAGTAGAAAAGGAGATTTCACGTTTTTTAGGGTCTGTAATTCTAAAATAAAATGGCAAGTCACAACGATCTTGGAAGGAGAGGTGAAGATATTGCCCGTGAATATTTGGAGAACAAGGGTTATCATATTTTAAGGATGAACTGGAAATATGGTCGTGCAGAAATTGATGTTATTGCCAATCAATTCGGTACACTTGTGTTCGTAGAAGTTAAAACAAGAAGTTCTATTGATTTTGGACAACCGGAGGATTTCGTAGACTGGAAAAAAGAAAAGCAATTGGAGTTTGCCTCGTTGGCGTTTATTGAAGAACAAAACCATAATGGCGAAATTCGCTTTGATGTAATTGCCATAACATTTGAAAGCAAAAATATTTATCAGATAAATCACATTGAAGATGCATTTTGGCCAAGTTAAACGCGCTATAAGATTCTCTCCAAGGGTAACGTTTTTTATAATTGCTACTGCCCTGTTATTTGGTTCGTGTAAGAGAGATAAGACTGCAGCAGATAGCATAAGTTTCAGGTATCCTGAACAAGGCCAGCTATTCGCGCTTGGTGATGATATTAATGTAGCTTTAGCTATACCCCAAGGCAAGACAGTTGCTTCAATTACCTATTCGCTAGATGGAAAGGTAAGTGTAACAAAACCCAATGCCGATTCTCTTTTAATTAGTTCAAAAGGCCTTGCAGTGGGTTATAAACTAATTACCGCCGTCGTGGATTATGGATCAGAAAAGGATACAATTACCACCAACATAATATTGAAATCAGGAACGAAGCCCTCACTTTACTCTTATAAAGTTGTTAATGTACTTCCGCATGATACCTCTGCCTATACGCAAGGTTTGGAATATCACAACGGGAAATTTTTGGAAAGCACCGGATTAGAAGGGAGTTCTACATTAAGATGGGTAAATGTTAATACCGGAAAGCCAATTAAAATGGTAAAAATCGACAAGCAATATTTTGGCGAAGGGGTTACGTTGGTGGGTGACAAGATTGTGATGCTTACCTGGCAGGGCAACATAGGCTTTGTTTTTGACGCAGCAACCTTAGTTCAAAAGGGGACATTCCCTTATCAAAGCAGCAGGGAAGGCTGGGGTTTGTGTTACGATGGTACGCGGATTATCAAATCTGACGGCACTAACAGGATTTATTTTCTAAATAAAGATT
Organism: Bacteroidota bacterium; assembly: GCA_040385565.1. Classification (GTDB taxonomy): domain Bacteria; phylum Bacteroidota; class Bacteroidia; order Sphingobacteriales; family Sphingobacteriaceae; genus Pedobacter. Next base: position 231,779 of record JAZKHD010000013.1, read on the forward strand.
CCTATAAAGAAGAGCTTACCATAGAGGTTTATGATGATCAGGGCCCTGTGGAAATGATCAATGAACTGGAGTACATTGAGGGAAAAATTTACGCAAACATTTATACCAAAGACTACCTGGTAGTAATTGATCCTGAGACGGGCATTGTGGAGAAGAAGATAGATTTGAGTGGTTTACTGGCTAAAGGATATACCAGAACAATGGTAGATGGGAATATTGACGTTTTAAATGGAATTGCCTGGGACAAGCAAAGTAAACGACTGTTCGTTACAGGGAAAAAGTGGCCCCGGTTATTTGAAATAAAGTTAGCTCCCCATTAAGGAGAGCTAACGGATAATATTAATTATTTGAAGCTATTTTAGCGGGCTCACTGATGTAGCCGTTGTAGCTAATGGTCTGTCTGTTATTACTAATAACACTTAGCGATGCATAGCCATTTTTGGAAACATTAAGAGTCATAGACATAACGTCCCCTTTCGTATCCTCAGGTTTAATAGTAATCACATAGTTTCCTTTTTTGTTTTTGTCGGCTTTATAGCTAAACTCTTTTGAGTTAAACTTAATTCCGGTTTCATTAGGATTCTTTGGCGCGTTGTACGACCTGCCGAAATACGGCAAATAGGCATCCACGCTTTCATTGTCTACTGTTAGCTGATAACGTGAGCCGGCTAGCTGTACTGCCCCACCGCCAACAGCGCCGGGCATTCTACTAAATATTGCGTTGATCTCTGAAGAATTCATCGGATTCGCACTCGTAGCATTGAAAACAAAGTTCTTTCCCTCGATGAGCTTTATGGTAGTAGCCTTGTCGGTTTGGGCAGATGCCTGGATTGCGATGGAGAGCATGGCAATCATTAAAATGGTTTTAAGCTTTTTCATGATTTGTTGTTTAATTTATGAATATATATTTGGTATTATTTCCTTGTATTAGAACAAATTAGCACTGAAAAGGTTTAAACAAATGACGGCAATTTACATTGCAATTGCAATTATCTCCATGCTTTATATTGGTTGATCAATCCATTAGTTGAACCGTCATGAGAAGTTACCTCCTTATCATCGCCTAACTCTGGTAAAATGCTCTTAGCAAGCTGTTTACCTAGCTCTACTCCCCACTGGTCAAAACTGAAGATATTCCAGATTATACCTTGAACAAAAATCTTATGCTCATAAATTGCAATCAGGTTACCCAAACTAAATGGTGTTACCTTTTTTAGGATAATTGAATTGGTTGGCCTGTTTCCTTCAAATACTTTAAATGGTGCTAGTTTTTCTATCTCTTCTGCAGATTTGCCATCCTTTTTAAGTTCTGCTTCCACTTGCTCTTTTGTCTTCCCATTCATCAAAGCTTCCGTTTGCGCAAAGAAGTTTGAAAGCAATATTGGATGATGGTCACCTATCGGATTCAAGCTTTGTGCCGGGGCTATAAAGTCGCAAGGGATTAAACGTGTTCCCTGGTGAATCAATTGGTAAAAGGCATGCTGACCATTTGTACCCGGTTCGCCCCAAATAATTGGTCCGGTTTCATAGCTTACCTCATTTCCATTTCTGTCTACATGCTTGCCATTGCTTTCCATATCCCCCTGCTGGAAATAAGCCGCAAAGCGATGCATGTATTGATCATAAGGTAGTATTGCTTGTGTTTCTGCATTAAAGAAATTGACATACCATACGCCAATTAACCCCAGGATTACCGGAACATTGATCTCAAACTCTGCAGTCTCAAAATGCTGATCTGCCGCATGTGCTCCTGCCAGTAACTGTTTAAAATTGTCAAAGCCAATGCTCAATGCAATAGGTAAACCTATGGCGCTCCAAAGCGAATACCTTCCACCTACCCAATCCCAAAACTCAAACATGTTTTCGGTATCAATACCAAAAGCAGCAACATCTTTAGAATTGGTAGATAATGCTGCAAAATGCTTGGCAATATCTTCTTTCTTTGCACCTTTTTCTAAAAACCAGCTCCTTGCGGTATTGGCATTAGTCATTGTCTCTTGTGTAGTAAAGGTTTTAGATGCCACAAGAAATAGCGTCGTCTCAGGGTCTACTGTCTTTAGTGTCTCTGCAATATGGGTTCCATCAATATTAGAGACAAAGTGGAGCTTAAGATGATTCTTATAAGCCTTTAAGGCTTCTGTAACCATTACCGGTCCCAAATCAGATCCACCGATACCAATGTTAACCACATCTGTAATTGCTTTGCCTGTGTAGCCTTTCCAATTACCGGAGATAATTTCATTACTGAATTTCTCCATTTTGTTAAGCACGGCATGCACATCTGTAACTACATTTTTTCCGTCAACAATAATCTCTCCGTTCACAGGTTCGCGTAAAGCAACATGCAATACTTGTCGCCCTTCAGTTTGGTTAATCTTTTCGCCGGTAAACATGGCCTTAATGGCTTCATCCAATTTACATTCTCTGGCAAGCTGAATAAGCAAAGCAATGGTTGTATCATCAACCCTGTTTTTGGAATAATCGATAAGGATGTCTTCAAAAAGAAGTGAGAACTTTTCAAACCTTGCAGGGTCTTCTTCAAACAGTTGTTTTAAGTTTTTCTCATTGATGCTGATGAAATGGTCAGCAAGATATTTATAGGCTTCGGTCTCAGTAAAATTTATTGTTGGGAACATAATGTTAAAGTGTTTTTTGTAAATGTAGCAGTTTATTTTATTTGATAAAGTTCAATTCTTGATAATGGTCAGGGTGAATTTATCGGCCTATAATACTATATTTAACAGAAAAAAGCTGGTTCATGAAAAAAGTTTACTTTATCCTGTTTGTGCTCACGTCCCTAAATGCAGCAGCACAAAAAAATGTATTGCGCGGCGAGGTCTCTAAAAAAGCATTGAGCATTGAACAAAAGGTTATCGCCTGGAGGCGCGATTTGCATGAACATCCGGAATTGGGTAATAGCGAAACAAGAACGGCCGACATCATAGCCAAGCACTTAACATCTTTAGGTATAGAGGTAAAAACAGGAGTAGCTAAAACTGGTGTAGTGGGTATTTTAAAAGGCGGTAAGCCAGGACCCGTAGTTGCGCTCAGGGCAGATATGGATGGATTGCCGGTAACAGAACGGGTAGACCTGCCTTTTGCCTCAAAAGTGAAAAGCACCTATAACGGACAAGCAGTTGGCGTAATGCACGCTTGCGGTCACGATACGCATGTGGCCATCTTAATGGGTGTTGCAGAAGTACTTGCCTCTATGAAAAAGGACCTTCCGGGAACAATTAAATTTATATTTCAACCAGCCGAAGAGGGTGCTCCGGTAGGAGAAGAAGGTGGTGCTGAGTTAATGGTTAAACAGGGTGTTTTAGAAAACCCAAAAGTAGATGCCATTTTTGGATTACACATCAACTCTCAAACCCCGGTTGGAGACATTACTTATCGTCCGGGTGGTACTATGGCAGCAGTGAATGATTTAAAAATTATAGTAACCGGAAGACAGGCACATGGTGCATATCCATGGAGCAGTATAGATCCTGTAGTTATCTCTTCACAAATCATCAACAACCTTCAAACCATTGTAAGCAGGAATTTGAATGTAACAGAAAACCCCGGCGTAGTTACTATCGGTGCTATTAACGGTGGCGTGCGCTCTAACATTATCCCAGAAAAAGTAGAGATGCTGGGTACCATTAGGAATTTCAGCAAAGAGGATGAAGCCATGTTTATTGATCGTGTTAAAACAATAGCTACCAAGACGGCAGAAGCAGGTGGTGGAAAAGCAGAAGTTATTATACCTTATAGCGCACATTATCCGGTTACATTTAACGATGTAGCACTTACCGAGAAGATGTTGCCAAGTTTGCAGGCCAGTGCAGGCGCAGATCATGTTAAACTTAAGCCGCCAGTAACTGGTGCAGAGGATTTTTCTTTTTACCAGGAAAAGGTACCCGGACTATTTATTTTCCTGGGCGGGATGCCTAAGAATGGTGATCCTCTAAAGGCTCCATCTCATCATACACCCGACTTTTTTATTGATGAAAGTGGCTTTACACTTGGCGTTAATGCATTGTGTAATCTGGCTATAGATTATATGCTTTTAAAGAAGTAATGGTGATAATTAACAATTTTATCTAAGTTTGCTATTATGACAAAAGAACAAATACAGGATTTAAGGGACAGAATAGCGTCGCTGAGGAGGCATCTTTGACGTCGAAACCCGTTTAGAAGATATATACGTTGAACAACAAATGACCCTGCAGCCAAACTTTTGGGATGATCCAAAAAAGGCTGAAAGTCACATTGCCCAAATCAACGCTAAAAAAGTTTGGACTGATGCATGGCAGGAAGTAAACACTTTGCTGGAAGACACCCAGGTACTGTTTGATTTCTTCCAGAATGGTGATGCCAGTGCAGAAGAAATGCAGGAACAGTTTGACCTTTGCAGAGAGGCTGTTGAGAACCTTGAACTTAAGAATATGCTTAAGAATAAGGAAGATCAGTTACCCGCGGTAATGCAAATTACTGCAGGGGCAGGTGGTACAGAAAGCTGCGATTGGGCAGCAATGCTGATGCGGATGTACATCATGTGGGGCGAAAAGAATGGTTATAAAGTTTCTGAGCAAGATTACCAGGAAGGAGAGGTTGCCGGCGTAAAATCTGTAACCATACAATTTGTAGGTGATTTCGCTTATGGTTATCTGAAAGGTGAAAACGGTGTGCACCGTTTGGTGAGGATTTCTCCTTTTGATTCCAATGCCAGAAGACACACTTCTTTTGCATCGGTATATGTTTATCCATTAGTAGATGATACTATAGAAATTGAAGTAAAAGACTCAGAGATTGAGTTTGAAACTTTCCGTTCAGGCGGCGCAGGTGGTCAGAATGTAAACAAAGTGGAAACCGCTGTTCGTTTGTACCATAAACCTTCTGGAATTGTAATTAAAAACCAGGAGTCAAGGTCTCAGCTGCAAAATAAAGAGAATGCAATACGGTTATTAAAATCGCAGTTGTATGAAGCCGAGATCAGGAAGCGTATGGAGGCAACCGCATTAATTGAAGGAAGTAAGAAGAAGATAGAGTGGGGTTCTCAAATTAGAAGCTATGTGCTTGATGACAGAAGAGTTAAAGATCACCGTACTAATTTTCAATCATCCAACCCACAAGCCGTACTGGATGGCGACTTAAATGATTTTTTAAAAGCTTATTTAATGGAATTCTAATATGAAATATTTTGCATTGCTGATGGTTTTATTGTCGTTTAGCGGGCTTAACGCCCAGGAAGTAGTTCCTTTGTACAAAGGTAAAATCCCGGGATCAAAACCTACTCCGGCAGATTATGTAGAAGATTCCCCTATGGGAACTGATCACATCACCAGAAGTTCAAAGGTCTCTATTCCTACGTTAATTGTCTATCAGCCTGCAAAAGATAAAGCTACAGGTGCGGCTGTAATCATTTGTCCGGGTGGTGGGTATGGCATACTGGCTATAGATCATGAAGGCTACAACATTGCAAAGCGCTTTAATGAATTTGGAGTTACCGCATTCGTATTGAAGTATAGGTTGCCAAGCGATGCGATTATGGTCGACAAGTCATTCGGTCCGCTTATGGATGCCCAGCAGGCCATGTATTTAGTAAGGAAGGATGCCGCCAAATGGAATGTTAATCCCAACAAGATCGGTATTATGGGCTTTTCGGCCGGAGGCCATCTTGCTTCAACGTTAACCGTTCATTACGATGATGTTAAGATAGAAAACAAAGAGAAGCTAAGTGTGAGACCAGATTTCTCTATTCTGGTTTACCCCGTTATTACCTTTGGAGAATATACCCATCAAGGCTCGTTAAATAACCTTTTAGGTGCTAATCCAACCGATGCACAAAAAGAATACTTCTCTAATGAAAAGCACGTAACACCAAACACCCCGCCAACATTCCTGGTGCACGCTAATGACGATGGAGCGGTTCCTGTACAAAACAGTACCCACTTTGACGAAGCTTTGGTAAAAAACAAAGTGAAAGGTGAAATGCATATTTACCAGGGAGGCGGCCACGGCTTTGGATTAAACAACAAAACTACATCTGATGACTGGTTTGAACGCCTTCGCCTTTGGATGAAAGACAATAAGTTTTTATAGGTCTGTATTAACCAATATATCCTGTAGTTGCTTAAGCTCCTCTACCTTTTCTGCAGAACCCAGGTTTTCATAAGCTGAAATCAAATTTCTTATCACACGCCTAATGATTTCTACATTGCTGCAGGGCGCGTAGAAGCCTGGCTGAGGATCCAGGTTCAACTGTCGCAGAAATTGATCTACATCATGCTTGCCAAAAATGGCTCCTTTATTAAAAGCGTTGATGTAAAACAATACGCCAAATTCCTGTTCTTCCCTTTTGGTCTCATCAATGTAACCTAAAATAAAGTGCTGTGGCAGGTTAACCCCGTATACCGGGATGTCTAGTTTTTGTGCCAAAGAAGAGTAAATTATAGCCAGAGAGATCTGGTTTCCTTTTTTACTTTCAATAACCTGACTAATAAAGGAATTCTGCGGATCAAGGTGATTCTTGGTATTTCCCCCGAAACCATAAACGTTATAGAAAACATGGTTTATGAGTTTAATCTTTTCAATTGAACTCATTTCATACTGCAGTCCCAACCAGATTTCCCTTTTTATTTCTTCCAGCTGGAATTTAATTTTATCCTCGTCTAAATCAGGATATTGATATCTGTTAATAACTAAAGCACCCTGCAAAAGATCGAATGCACCACTTTGATACCACAGACTTAAATCCTCTTTTACATTGTTAAACTGAATCTTGTGAACAATATTTTCAATTCGTTGTTGTAGTAGCGCATCTAAAGAATGTTCCCATGTGTTTTCTAAAAAGTCGACTGCCTCATTGCCGTATTCCAATAGCCGCTCTTCAACGTGCTGAAATACTTCCTGATCAGGGTCATCCAGAAGTTTCACTAAAGCATTTATTTCTTTAACGTTTTCCATTAAACATACAACTTTGAATACCTACTTTTGCGAATATGGTCTTTAACTTTATCGGCGATTATCTTAAACATCGCTTCACTTCAAAAAGCAGACATGGCACCCATTCTCCCTTTGTTTATAAGCTCACCGATGAGGTAATTTACGATTTTAAGTCCAAAAGTGATTATAAAACAATTGAAGACCAGCGAAAAAAACTTTTGAATGACGATTCCATGGTGAATGTTACCGATTTGGGCGCTGGATCTCATTTAAATAAGAATAGGACGAAGAAGGTTAAACAGATTGCTAAGAACGCGTTAAAAAATCCCCGACTTGCCCAGCTCATTTACCGTTTAGCCAAAGATAATAACCCTAAAAGTATTATTGAATTGGGAACATGCTTAGGAATAACTACCTCCTATTTGTCAAAAGCCTGCCCTGATGCCGACATTATTACCATAGAAGGATGCCCTGAAACTGCTAAAGTTGCCTATAATAATTTCCGTGCGCTTGATCTGGACAATGTGGAATTGCAGGTAGGTAATTTTGACGAGCTTTTGCCCGGCGTAATTGCAGAGCAACCCCAGCTTGATTTCGTTTACATAGACGGAAACCACCGCAAAGATGCCACACTAAATTATTTCAATTGGTGTCTGCCCAAAATAACAGAAAATTCACTTTTGATCTTTGACGATATATATTGGAGCGAGGGTATGAAAGAAGCCTGGGAAGAAATTAAATCTAACCCTCAGGTAACTGTCACTATTGATTTGTTTTGGATTGGGTTGGTCTATTTTAAAAAGGGACAAGCCAAGGAACATTTCAAAATTAAATTTTAGTACATAGTTGCCTGTTAAAGCCCATCTGCTAAGTATTTGCTAGCAAATTAAAACGCCTCTGCTAAACTGATATAAAATCCTGTTTGGCGCTTTTCGTTGGCTCGCTTCTCGCCAATACCATAATCCACCCTTACACTTAAGCCTTTTTCAGGGTCAAAGAAATACCTTCCGCCAGCCCCATACGAGGATTTAAAGCTTTGGAAAGACAGGTCGCCATTTTTAAACACTTGTCCGCCTCCTGCAAAAGCAACTAGTCCAAAACGATTGTTATAACGGTAGCGTATTTCTGCCTGGCCTGCAAGTAAGTTCCTGTCTCTAAACCTTCCGGTATAGTAACCCCGCATCATCTCATCATTACCAAGTTGAGGCAATAGGTAAAACGGTGTGTTTTTACCTTGAATGGAATTGAAAAGGGCATTCACACCCAATACAAATTTCTTTGAAAGCGGCCAGAAGTTTCTAACATTTGCCTTAAACAGACTTCCCGTAAAGTTTTCACCTCCATAAAAATCCGGTGCATATTGGTACGTTACCCTGCCCATAAAGCCTTTGGTGGTGTAATTGTTAGAATTTCTGGTGTCGTAACTTTGAGATAAGCCAGCGTAAATAACAGAACCACCTATTTTATGTAATAAGGTTTGGTCAGTTGTAAATAACCCTCCCGATACCTGATCAGTAAAATGATAATTTTCAAATCCCAATGAAATACCAGAGTAAAGATTGGGTGCTAACATCTTTTCTGCTTCTGTTACTATTTTTACTGAGCCTTGAACCAGGCGGTCTTTATTTGCTTCTTGCGTCTCATTACCTACGCCATAAAAGTCGAAAGGCATTCTTTTGAAGCGTGTTTCTGCCACAAAATGATACTCATTTTTCTTGCTCCATATGTCGCTTTTAAAGGAAATATTATACTGTCCCTTTGTAGAAATAGAAATTACGCTACTGAAATTAGAACTCCTGTTGGTTAGGTCTTTACGATCCAGGTAGGTAGAGAATAGGGCGCCTAAACCAAACTCCATCCCTATTTCCTGACTGTATCTAAAAACTGGTACTGGCATAAAGCTGGCTCTTCGTGTAGAGTCAGTCTTATTTGATAGGTATCGTTCAATAAGTTTCTTCTGTCCAAATCCGTTTGTTGCTAAAAAAACGATAATCGTACATACTGAAAGTTGCTTCATCGGCCTAAAATACCAGAAAGGATTAATATATCAAGATTTTGTATTACATGTTTATGAGTTCGCTTAACATATCATTCGTTACATGTTAAAGACTGAATCATAACTTGGTTTAGTTCAACATGATTTAACCACGTTCTATACACGTTCTAAACACGTTGCATACACGTTTAAAAACGTGTGATGTGCGTATAAACAACGATTATAAAACTTGTTAAAGCAAAACAGTTCTGCTACTTGTTATTTAGCTGACTAGAGCCAGAACCTAATTAAAGATAATTATACTATTTTTGCGCCATAAATTTAAATCAAAATGAGTACAACAAGAGGGCCTATTTCTCAGTTTATGGAGCGTAACTACCTCCACTTTAACGCAGCTGCTATGATGGATGCAGCTAAGGGATATGAGACGCACCTGGATGAAGGTGGAAAAATGATGATTACGCTTGCTGGTGCAATGAGTACCGCTGAGCTTGGAATATCATTGGCAGAAATGATTCGTCAAGATAAAGTTGCTATAATTTCTTGTACTGGAGCAAATCTGGAAGAGGATATCATGAATTTGGTGGCGCATTCACATTATAAGCGTGTGCCTAACTACCGTGATTTGAGTCCGCAAGATGAATGGGATCTCTTAGAAAATCACTACAACCGTGTGACAGATACATGCATCCCTGAAGAAGAAGCATTTAGAAGATTACAGAAACATATTCACAAGATTTGGAAAGATGCCGACACTGCCGGGGAGCGCTATTTTCCACATGAATTTATGTATAAAATGCTTTTGAGTGGCGATTTAGAGCAATACTATGAAATCGACCCTAAAAACTCATGGATGCTTGCGGCAGCAGAAAAAAATCTGCCAATAGTTGTTCCTGGATGGGAAGATTCCACTATGGGTAATATATTTGCTTCATATGTGATGAAATCTGAATTAAAGGCGACAACGATGAAAAGTGGTATCGAATATATGGGTTGGTTGGCCAATTGGTACATTGCTAATAGCGAAGGTAAAGGAATAGGGTTTTTCCAGATAGGCGGAGGTATTGCCGGAGATTTTCCGATATGCGTAGTCCCAATGCTTTACCAGGATATGGAAATGGAAAACATCCCTTTTTGGAGTTATTTCTGCCAGATATCAGACTCAACCACCTCGTACGGGTCCTACTCTGGTGCGGTACCTAATGAGAAAATCACCTGGGGTAAATTAGACATACACACCCCCAAATTTATAGTAGAATCTGATGCTACAATCGTTGCTCCGCTCATGTTTGCATGGATATTAAAAATGTAATTTAAATTAACAAACTTACGTTCTTAAAAACGTATGAATCGGGAATCAGCAATTTTAGAAAATTGCTGATTTTCGTGGTTTAAAGGGTATTAAAGCAACTATTTAGATTGATTATAAATTGTATTTACTGTCATTTCTTTGTCATTGGTAAGTTAATAAATTTTACTTTTGTGGACGTTTTGGTGGAGAACCTGGGTTTAAATGCCAATTACGTTTAATAAGTTTTTTAAAATATAGCATAAAATACTCATTATGAGGGATATCTCATTGATTGTTAAAAGAGTTTGGAAGTCTGCGTTTGTTTTTGCGACTCTATCTATTTTAACTATTTCTGCAACACAGGCACAAGATGTGGTAGAGGGCCGGAAATTGTTTAAAGAGAATTGCGGTTCTTGTCACCAGTTAACAAGCAACAGCACTGGACCTGCTTTGACGCCTAAATTAACCGAGCTTGACGAGGCTTTCGCCATTAAATGGATCAGAAACTGGAAATCTTTGGTGGATGCTGGTGATCAGCAGGCAATTGAAGCATCGAAGTTTTCTCCGGCAGAAATGTCAACCTTTCCAAGGTTAACTGACGGACAGATTAAAAGCATTATTGCTTACGCTAAAGCTGGCGAGCCTAAGAAAGCTGAAGTAAAGGGCGAAGGAACTACAACTTCTGAAGGCGTGTCTGACTTTTCAATAGCCGGTATAGCTGCCATCATCCTATTATCAATAGTTGTATTGGTAGTGTTAGGTCGTGCAATTAAAATGCTTGAGCGCCTAATCCTTGAAAAGCAAGGTGTTGTTCTTGTAGATGATGAGACTGTTTCTTTTGGGGCAGGTATAAGAGGTCTTTTTAAGAATAAGAAATTTATATTCTTTTTTATTCTTTGTCTTGTAATAAGTCTGGGTTCTTTCGGATGGATGGGTATGTGGAATACAGGTGTGCATACAGGCTATCAGCCAGTTCAACCGATCAAGTTTTCACACGAGCTTCATGCCGGTATCAATCAGATTGACTGTCAGTATTGTCACTCAGGTGCTTTTAAATCGAAAAATTCAACCATTCCTTCTTCAAATGTTTGTATGAACTGTCACAAGTCGGTACAGGCAACAGAGAAATACGATGGCCAGATTTCTCCAGAAATTCAGAAAATCTACACTGCCCTGGGTTACGATCCTGCAACTCAGACTTACGATAAATCGAAAGAAAAACCAGTGGAGTGGGTACGTGTACACAATCTTCCTGATTTTGCTTATTTCAATCACTCGCAGCACGTAGTAGTTGGTGAGCAGGCGATAAGAAAAGAGAAAGGATTAAAACCTGAAGAGCCAGTTTGTTTTGCTTGTCATGGTCCTGTTGATACAATGGAAGAAATTTACCAGTATTCTCCATTAACAATGAAATGGTGTATCAACTGCCACAAAGACACCAAGCTTGAAGTTAAAGGAAACGCATTCTATGATAACATCATTGAAGCGCATGAGAAAATCAAAAAAGGCGAAAAGATTACACCAGCTGCTTTAGGCGGTTTGGAATGTGGTAAATGTCACTATTAATAGAGTTTAGTAAAAAGAACGTTCGATAAACAGTAATATAGCTTAAATGGAAAGCAATAAAAAATACTGGAA
>JAZKHD010000014.1:0-265695 GCA_040385565.1 Bacteroidota bacterium
TTATTTTCGAGATAGGCTTCGAATATTTTTCTTACCAGCTCGCTGTTGTGGTTTGTAGACATAGTATTAAACTCCTTTCAAAGGTATCAAATTTTATATTAAACGCTAATCATTTGTTGGTATTTTAAGCGTCGAACCTCGTTACAGCAGTTACGCCTTTCACCAGTAACAGATTTTCAATTAGGTTGTCCAAGTGCTCTTTATCATTCACAAATATCATAATAGATCCGTCAAAAATACCATTATCAGTATCCACAGTAATAGAGCGCATATTTACTTTAAAATCATTGGAAATTACTTTTGTAATATTGTTAATTAACCCTACATCATCAATTCCTACAATGTGTAAGCCAGTTAAAAAAGTTAGCTCCTGTTGCCTGTTCCATTTTGCTTTAATTACTCTGTAACCATAATTGGCCATTAATTGTGCTGCGTTTGGACAGCTTGTCCGATGAATCTTTATTCCCTCATTCACCGTTACAAAGCCAAAAACGTCATCGCCTGGAATTGGGTTACAGCATGCCGCTAAAGTATAGTCGATACGCTGTAGATCTTCCCCAATAAGTAAGGTGTCAGATTCCTTTCCTTTTACTTTGCTTAGTAATGCATCGATTTTCTGTTGATCATTTTTGTCCGACCCTCTGTTCTCAATTTCCTTTTCACTTGCGAGGTAATCTTTTAAGTCTTTGAGTTCAATCTTCCCATGTGCCACAGCTATGAAAAGTTCCTGCGTGGAAGGTAGCTTGAAAAAATAGCTGATTTTGTTAAGGTTATCAGTATTGTATGTTATTTTAAGAGATTTTAGCTTCCTTTCCAAGGATTCTTTACCAGTTTCAGCAATTTTCCTCTTTTCTTCTTTTAATGATGACTTAATTTTTGACTTAGCCTTTGCAGTTACAACAATGTTTAACCAGTCTTCCTTTGGAGCTTGTTTGCCGGAAGTGATAATCTCTACCTGATCGCCATTTTGCAATTTATAGGAAAGTGGAACTAATTTATGGTTCACCTTCGCGCCAATACATTTTGCACCCACATCTGTGTGTATCTCAAAAGCGAAATCCAGGGCCGTGGCCCCAAGCGGCAATTGTAGTAAGGCCCCTTTTGGAGTAAAAATAAAGATCTCATCAGAGAAGAGATTCATCTTAAAGTCATCCAAGAAGTCAAGCGCATTTGCTTCGGGGTTGCTAAGCATTTCTCTAACTTTCATAATCCATTGATCCAGGCCATTGTCATTACTGGATTCTTTATATTTCCAGTGTGCTGCAAACCCTTTCTCGGCAATTTCATTCATACGCTGGGTCCGGATCTGAACTTCAACCCACTGGCCCTTCGGTCCCATTACAGTGGTGTGCAAAGATTCGTAGCCATTTCCTTTTGGTGATGAAACCCAATCTCTCAAACGGTCAGGATTTGGCCGATATAAATCGGTAACAATCGAATAGGCTTTCCAGCAATCCGCCTTTTCATGTTCAGGCAAACTGTCCAAAATAATTCTTATCGCGAAAAGATCATAGACTTCCTCAAAAGGAATGTTCTTGCTTTTCATCTTATTCCAAATAGAATGTATGGACTTCGGCCTGCCATAAATGCTCGCTACCAGCCCCTGCTCTGCCAGAATTTCGTTTATCGGCTCCACAAAACGTTTAATAAACAGCGTCCTTTCCGCCTTTTTTTCGTTCAGTTGTGTGGCAATATATTTGTAAGTATCTGGTTCCAGATATTTCATGGAGAGATCTTCCAGTTCAGATTTAATAGCATACAACCCTAAACGGTGGGCCAATGGTGCATAAAGATAAATGGTTTCTGAAGCAATTTTTAACTGCTTTTGCCTAGGCATAAAATCCATCGTACGCATGTTATGCAAACGATCTGCTAGTTTAATTAATATCACCCTAACGTCATCTGCAAGGGTAAGTAGCATCTTTCTGAAATTCTCAGCTTGTAAAGAACTGTTATAGTCAAAAACACCGGATATTTTCGTCAAGCCATCTATAATTTTGGCTGTCTTTTTTCCAAATTCCCGCTCTATATCCTCCAGTGTAATATCTGTATCCTCCACAACGTCATGCAAAAGCGCACAAACAATTGACGTCGTACCAAGCCCAATTTCCTCGGCCGCAATTTGAGCTACAGCAATTGGATGATAGATATAGGGCTCTCCCGACTTTCTGCGCATATTTTTATGGCTTTCCAGGGCCATATCAAAGGCTTTTCTTATTTCCTTTTTATCTCCCCGCTGCATTGTTGGCTTACAGGCACGCAAAAGCGCCCTGTATCGTTTCAGGATCTCTTGCTTTTCGGCTTCTAAATCAATAACTAATGCATTTTTCATTACAAATATTTTTGTGTTTCAATATAAGTTTTATTTACAATCCAGCGCAGGGAAACACAATAAAATGCTAATTCATGTGTTCTCTAATATGGATCGGAATATTGTATTATTTGCGTAAAAAATAGAGCTATTTATTTGTAAAATATTTATATTAGATAGTTATTGAAAACTATGATATAAAATTAGCCGTACCTTTACAGGAGCATAAATTTATGAATTTTTATAGGTTTTTTATTCTTTCAATTGTCATTATTAGCAGCACTTCTCTGAAAGCGCAGGTTAATGGCGTTCCTGTAAAAATGCCTGTTTTAGGTAAGAACGACACCATTCGGGTTGCAGGGACAAATGATAACGGTGAAATGATTCCTTGGATTCCACTCAACGAGGTTGTTATATTCGGCTACCGTATTTTCAAAACGCCTGCAGATCAGGCCGCATTTAACAGATTACGATACAATGTCATGAAAGTTATGCCATATGCGCTCTACGCAAAAAGGCGTTATGAGCAACTCGAACAAGAAGTTGCTTCCACAACTGATAAAAAATTGCAGAAGAAATTCGTTAAGCAATGTGATAAAGAGATCAAAGATATGTTTAACAGGGAGATCAAAGAACTCACCATCACCCAGGGACAAATCCTAACAAAACTAATTGATCGTGAACTTGGACGTACTACCTACGATATTGTAAAGGAAACCAAGGGTGGCCTTACTGCTTTCTTGTATCAGTCAGTGGCCAGGGTAGTTGGACATAACTTAAAAACAACCTACGACCCCAAAACCGACAGAGATATTGAATCAATCATCACCTCATCAGGATTTTATCAATAAATCATGCCTGATATTTCTAAAAGCATTCACCAGTTTAAAGTTAAACTGATCAACGGTGCCGAAAAAAACCTGTCAGATTATAAGAATAAAGTACTTCTGGTTGTCAATATTGCCTCAGCCTGTGGTTTCGCGCCCCAGTTAGCAGAACTTCAGCAGCTGCAAAACGAATTTGATTCTAATGAGTTTCAAATCCTCGGCTTCCCGTCAAATGATTTTGGTCGTCAGGAACCCCTTGAAGGTCTGGCTATTGCAGATTTTTGCCAGCAAAACCACGGCGTTAAGTTCCCTTTATTTGAAAAAATTATGGTTAGAGGGGATGCTGCCCACCCACTTTACCAGTTTTTAGCTAATATATCCACCCCGCGATGGAATTTTCATAAGTACCTTGTCAATAAAGACGGTGAAGTTGTAGACTACTTTTATCCTTTTACTAAGCCTAAATCTTCCAAAGTAATAAAGAAGATTCAGAAACTCCTTTAACAACCTATTATAATTATGAAGCTAGATATACTTGTACTGGCCGTACACCCCGATGATGCCGAGCTCGGTTGCTCAGGGACAATTTTAAAGCATATTGCTGAAGGTAAAAAAGTAGGTATAGTAGACTTTACAAGAGGTGAACTCGGTACCAGAGGTACGGCAGAAACTAGAGATGATGAAGCGACCAATTCAGCACAGATTTTAGGTCTCCATGCAAGAGAGAATTTAAGGTTTAAAGATGGTTTTTTTAAAAATGATGAGGAGCATCAGCTGGAATTGATCAAAATGATTCGAAAATACCAGCCTGAAATTGTTTTGAGTAATGCTTTGGAAGATAGGCATCCAGATCATGGCAGGGCAGGAGATCTGGCTAACGACGCCTGTTTTTATGCAGGTTTAGCTAAAGTCCAAACTCATTTAAATGGGCAGGAACAACACGCTTGGCGTCCTTCCCTGGTGCTTCAGTATATTCAGGACCGTTACATCAAGCCAGATATAATAATTGATATTACACCCTACATTGAGAAAAAGATTGAATGTATCCAGGCGTTCAAAACGCAATTTTTTAACCCGGATCAGGAAGAAGGCCCCGGAACGTATATCTCATCTCCGGAATTTTTTGATAGCGTAATCGGTCGGGCAAGAGAGATGGGCAAATCAATAGGAACTACTTATGCTGAAGGATTTACTTCAAGAAAGTTGCTTGGAGTAAACAGTCTTTTTGACTTGAAATAATTAAAGGTGTGCCAAGATTTTTTCAATTAGCCCCATACCCTCATCGATATGTTGTTTTTCCATGCATAAAGCCGGTCTGAAACGGATAGTCTTGCTTCCGCATCCTAAAAACATCACATTTTTTTCCATACCTTTTTTTATAAAGGTGTCACGCATCGTCTTATCGGGAAAGTCGAATGCACAAAGTAATCCTTTTCCACGTACATTGCTCATTTGGTCAAACTTCGCGCTCAGTTGTTTAAGTCCAACCTTAAGATAGTCACCCACTTTTGCAGCATTTTCGCATAGTCTGTCGTCTTCAATTATCTGAAGGATCTGTGTCGATCGTACCATGTCTACCAAATTTCCTCCCCAGGTAGAATTTATTCTTGAGGAGACATTAAATACGTTGTGCTCAACCTCATCTACTTTGCTTCCAACCAATATGCCACATACCTGCATCTTCTTGCCAAAGGCGACAATGTCCGGCCTCGCCTTTTCGCTATAATGCTGATGGCACCAGAACTTGCCCGTTAATCCTACACCCGTTTGTACTTCATCATAAATCAGAAAGGCATCATTGTCATCAGCTAGCACTTTTAGTTGCTCAAGAAATTCCTCTCGCAAATGATTGTCCCCACCTTCAGATTGGATGGGTTCAATAATAATGGCACAAATATCATCCTTATGTTCAGAGAATGCCTGCTTAACCTGCGTTATGGACATTCCTTCGCTTTCAATTGCCAACTTCAGGTTGTCACCTTGCAAAGGAAACTTTATAATGGGCACAGGAACTCTAGGCCAGTCAAATTTCGCAAACCATTTCGTCTTTTCAGGTAAAGTGTTCGTTAAACTAAGCGTATACCCCGTTCTGCCATGAAAAGCCTTTTCAAAATGTAGTACTTTAAAACCTTTTTCCTGTTCGTAGCCTTTAGCGAAGTTCTTTTGTACTTTCCAGTCCATAGCTACTTTAATAGCATTTTCTACGGCAAGTCCGCCGCCGGCGATAAAGAATGCGTGTGGTAAGTAATATGGAATGCCAATTTTAGAAAATGTTTCAACAAACTCGGCATATTGCTGAGTGTAAACGTCAGAGTTCGAGGGATTAGCTAATGCGGCTTGAAGCAAATTTTTCTTAAATGTCTCGTCTCCAACCATTTTAGGGTGGTTATATCCTAGTGGAACTGATGCAAAACAGGTAAAGAAATCTAAAAGCTTGCGGTTATGTTTAGAGTCATAGATATATACCCCCTCACTTTTCTCCATATCGTAAGTAAGGTCAAATCCATCTGCCAAAATGTGTTTGCTTAAGGTGGCATTAACTTCCTCGGGGCTTACGGTCAGCTTATACATAACTATGGGATTTGGTATATACCAAAAATACGCAAAAACCTCGTACCGCTAGTCTCCTTCTTCCAATTCAAATATTTGATTAACCGATGTCTCAAATACCCTGGCAATTTTAAGGGCAAGAACTGTCGATGGAACATATTTTCCAGATTCAATAGTATTAATGGTTTGCCTGGACACCTGTATCAAATCTGCAAGCTCTGCCTGTGTAATGTTCTTAATGGCTCTTTGTACCCTGACATTATTTTTCATCTTCCAGCCTTTCTTTTCTAAGCATCCACATGCTGTAATTAAATTTGGCAATAAAAACCACTAGAACCGTGAGCATGTTGTAAAGCATGAATGACAAGAAATTAGACCCGTATATGAGCAGATTTGCAATTAATAAAATACCGTAGGAGATCAAAACCGCCCATTGCCAGCTTTTCAACCGAATTGAAGTAATATATTCATCTTCATCTTTTTCTCTGGAAAATGAAATCATCAGCAATCCTATAATAATCAAACTGCTTAATATTTCCTGTTGCATATTTTGCTTCATCCCACCATCAAACGAGCCGTCTGTGCGCCACTCCAGGGCTTTTATTTCCAGGCTAATGTTCTCCTCATTTAAATTTGGATAGATGGAATAGCAAAAGACATTTAGTCCCAGGGCAATAAAGAAAATCATCCAGCCATATACCTTGCACTTGCTGGAAATTAGAAAAGAATTTTTCATCGTTTAAATTGTATGTTTTATCAAATGTAAAATAAACAATTCATAATGTAAAATAAACTTTACTATTTGTACAGTTTATCCGTCATGCCCATTATTCCTAATAAGCCACCAGTATGCAGGGCCACTATCTTTTCTTCAGCTTTGAAAGTCCCGTTCGAGATTAAATCGTCTATAGTATAAAACATTTTGGCAGTGTACACCGGGTCTATGAGTATACCTTCTTCTGACGTAAATTTTTTAATGTATTCGATAAGGGTAGGGGTCGTTTTTGCGTATCCTCCAAAATGATATTCGGTATGCAATTCACACTGACTCAACGTATCGGTGTGTTTCATGATATCCTCAGCAATGAAATCACCTCCCTTCAATACCGGAATCACATGTAAAATGGTTTTCAAACCATTCTCATGTATGCCTTTGAGTAAGCCTGCTGCGGTGGTGCCAGTACCTGCTGCGCAGAAGAGGTGATCAGTATCTTTTGGCAGTTCGCTCACTATTTCAGCGCAGCCCCTAACACCTTCCTGACTGGCTCCTCCTTCATGTATAAAGTAAGCGTTATCATTATGGCTAAAATACTTATCAAAAAGCAATTCTTTTTCCCTGTACGCTTCCCTGGAAACAAATATGAGTTGCATGCCGAACAGTTTGCAGAGCACGAGCATTTCATTAGTAACCTCTTCTCCGCGTACAAACGCAGTACTTTTCAGTCCTGATCGAGCAGATGCAGCAGCAGTAGCAACTAAATGGTTGGAATAAGCACCACCAAAGGTAACAAGGTGGTTTTTATGAGTGTCCTGCGCATGTTGCAGGATGTACTTGAGTTTGCGCCATTTATTACCCGATATGAACGGATCAATTAAATCATCCCTTTTAACCAGGATTTGTTCCCTGGATGGGTGTTTTAGTTTTTGTAACGGACTGAAAATATTTGTCAGCATTAAACAAATATAAAAGCCAGTGTGTTAATGTAGAGCAGTTAAGGTTTGAAATATATTTTCCTTATTAGATAGGGAAAGAAATTCAGCACAATTTTCACATTTTCAGTAAAGTTTTTCATATTTAAAATATTTTGGTTCTGTAAGCGTTGGGCTCTCAAAAAACAGGCCAATTTCTTTTTTAAATATGTTGTCTGTAAAGATTAGTTTTGCACAAAGAAGCTGCCGGCCTTTATTAGGCCAATAACAAGGCTAATAATGGCACATAACAGTTTCTTAACATAGGAAAAGTAAAAACTTAATGGAAAACCTAAAAGGGTACGCAGATTTAGACGATCAGGAACTGTACGAACATCTGAACATTGTTGTAGATAAAGGACAGTCATTGCTGCGGATAGATAAGTTTCTTATGCACAGGGTAGAAAATGCTTCCCGAAACCGAATACAAAATGCAATCGAAGCTGGTAATGTATTAGTAAATAAAAGTACTGTCAAAGCCAGCTATAAGGTAAAACCTGCTGACGAAATTTCTGTTGTTTTTCCACATCCCCCAAGAGATACTGAAGTTTACCCCGAGGAAATCCCACTAGATATTATATATGAAGACAAGGACCTGTTGGTAGTCAATAAACCTGCCGGAATGGTGGTTCACCCGGGTTATAATAATTATACAGGTACCTTGGTCAACGCCCTGGCTTTTCACTTTGAGCAATTACCTCAATTACCCGGTAATGAAGGTCGCCCAGGATTGGTACACCGTATAGATAAAGATACCTCTGGGTTACTGCTCATTAGTAAAAACGAGATCACCATGACTAAGCTCGCAAAGCAATTTTTTGACCACTCTATTACCCGTAAGTACGTGGCGCTTGCCTGGGGCGATGTGCTTGAAAACGGTACAGTTAAAGGTTACATTGGCAGGAGTTTAAAGAATCGGATTATTATGGATGTATATGATGAGGAAGAAAAGGGGAAATGGTCGGTAACACATTACACGGTACTGGAACGTTTAGGGTACGTAACACTAATCAGCTGTCAGCTTGAAACTGGCCGCACACATCAGATCAGAGCGCACATGCAACACATTGGTCATCCTTTATTTAATGATGCCAACTACGGCGGCGATAAAATTGTTAAAGGAACAACTTTCAATAAATATAAGCAGTTTGTACAGAATACGTTTTCCTTACTACCCAGACAGGCGCTCCACGCACAAACATTGGGTTTCGTGCATCCCACTACACAAATGTATATGGAATTTGAAGCACCTTTGCCTGCCGATTTTGATGCAGCTCTTAACAAATGGAGAAATTACATCGTTCAACCTCAATAATGCAACCGCAGTACATACTATATAACGACAACTTTTTTCTTATTACCGATGCCGTACTTACAGCTCAGAATAGGGGGTTTAAATTTGGCGACGGCCTTTTTGAATCCATGAAGATGTGTAAGGGTAAATTAATGTTTGCTGAAAAGCACGCTGACCGACTAAAATCTGGCATGAAGGCGCTTAAAATGGAAGGCGGTGAGTTGATGGATGAGTATTTTCTTAAGCAAAAAACAGCTGAACTTGCCCGAAAAAATAAGTTGAAAGATAATGTACGCTTCCGCCTCTCTGTATATCGTGAAGGGCAGGGACTTTATACACCTGAAAGCAATAAAGTTGGTTACCTATTGGAAGCAACACCACTTGCTGCCGATAATTATGAGGTAAACAAGAAGGGTTTGATCGTTGATGTCTATACGGACCTTACTAAATCCGCAGATAAAATAGCCAACTATAAAACTTCCAGCTCTTTGCTGTATGTAATGGCAGGACTTTTTAAAAAGCAGAACTCGCTTGATGATGCCTTTATTTTAAATAACCATGGGTTCTTGTGTGAAAGCATTAGCTCCAATATATTCGTAGTCTATAATAAAGAAATATATACCCCGGCATTGTCAGAAGGTTGTGTTGCCGGGGTAATGCGCAATGTGATTATGGGAATTGCAAAAACGCATTCTATTCCATTGATAGAAGCTCAGATCAACCCAGAAGTTCTTAAAGAAGCGGAGGAGGTATTTGTTACAAATGCGGTGCTTGGTATTCAATGGGTAATGGGTTACGGAAGGAAACGGTACTTTAATGAAGTTTCTAAGCTGCTCAGCAGTAAATTAAACGCTCATATATAATGTCTCCAAAACCAACTATACGGCAAAAATTTTTTCAGTAAGTTAGGGAACACACACATCTACACATGCTCCCAATCTTAACGCTCCACTCAGATTTCAACTTAACAGTTTGTATTAGCCCATTACGAACAATAAGTCATTACCTCGGAAGAGTCGACATCTTCGAATTTCAATTGAAAAAAGGAGAAGTACTGTCCATTAATTCAACTGAAGGATGTTTCTTCCTGTTGGTCGATATCCGTAACAATAATTGCAGCCTTGGTTTTCATTTCTCAGGCCATGATCCCATGCCATTCAATCCAGGAATGCATCAGGTCATACTTATCACCTATTGTGAAGATTGGTTCATCTATAAATGCTCCTTTCTGCCAGAAATTAATACACTGGTTGGTGCTGTATCAAAGCAGGAAAGCCTTTTTCTACCATCTATAAGAATGGCTAAGGGTCTGCTGAGGGCAGTAAGGAAGTCTAGTGATCTGAATGATCTTATTAAGCGCGACAGGGCAATCTACCTTTTCCTAAATGATTCAATTAATGAATATCACAGGCGGCTAAAATTACAAATTTCAACAAGCACCTACAGTAAACAGAAGGCTGCTGCTATCGCTCAGTTTGTTCAGGAGAATTATGCGTTAGAAATTGTTGAAGACCGGAGAAAGCTTGCTGATCGGTTTATGGTTTCTGAGCGACACCTGGATCGTCTGGCCAAAAGTGCTTTTGGCATACCACTGCATGCTCAGGTTATCAAGTTCCGAATGCAGTTTAGTTTGGACCAGTTGATAAATGCAAATAAGCCAATTTATGAGATAGCTGAAAAAAGCGGATACCGTGAACCCTATTATTTCAGCAGGGCGTTTAAAAATTGCTTTGGTTTTCCGCCCTCCTCGCTTACCACAATATAGATTCCAGCCATTCGCCTTTCGAAGCGTTTGGCAGAAAATTGCATTTTATGTTGCCTGTTGTTGCTGCAAATTTGAAGCATACAAATGCCAATAGCTATGCAAACGATCATACGCAGCCGACTCCCAGAAGTCATCGCAAATCTTTTTCTAATCCTCTTAGTTTATACAGCAACGGCTAAATTTTTAACTATCCAGAAATTTGCCTCTACACTAAGTAAGTCTCCATTAATTGGTAGCATGAGTGTGCAGATTGCCTGGATCATACCTGCTGCTGAAATATTAATAAGCCTCATGTTAATTATAAATGCTACTCGAAAAAAGGGGTTATATGCCTCATTTTTCTTAATGGTAATTTTCACAGCGTACCTGCTGTATATGGTGCTCTCAGAAAGTAAATTACCATGTAGCTGCGGTGGGATGATTAGTACACTTTCCTGGCAGCAACACATCTGGTTTAACCTTGTTTTTGTTTTCCTGGCAGCTTTAGGTATACGGCTCTACAAAGATTAGTACTGCAGGAATAAAGAATTTACGCGCGTATTGCAGGTTAAAGCCATAGCCTGCCAAAAAAGTATGGCATTAACTAAAATCACAAAAAATATGAAAATCTTTAAAAAATCTGCCCTGGCTATCTTAATAGCAACGCTGGCGTTTGGCTTTAGTGCATTCACAACGCTCAAAAAAAGCAAATTGGTTACTTATTACAAGGTTACTTCAATACTATCCGGTGCTAGCAACCCCGCGGGCTATGTCTACTTTTCTGATGACCATTGCAATCCTGGCGGAGCGCTATGTTCAGCTGTATGGGATATAGGGTCAAATCCCGCACCTATTGCAGACAATACAGTTATTCCTTCATCAGGCGTCACGTATGTCCCATATAGTGTAACAGAGGGCCATTTCGAAGAATAAAGCTATAGCACTCCCTATCACAGAAATTAGGGAGTGCTATTACCAATTTCCTTTAATTCCAAATGCAATGTTAAATGGTGAAGGAAAAATCAGGCTGCTTTGGGTATATGGAATCATATCCGGGTCGAGGTCAAATTTATTAGCTTTCCAAAGTAGCCCAAGGTTGCTTGCATATGCGTAAACGCTTAACTTCTTCAAGCCCAATCGTTTTTTTAAAAGCCCTTGAGCATTATAATCAAGGCTAACATCTTGTATACGAATGTGGTCACCTTTAGCTACCGAAGAAGGGAGGTTGTCATAAAATGTATTTTTCAATACATTGCCGCCATAAACGCTGAAATAATCTGTAGTAGCGTTTCTAAAATAGTAGTCAAATTTAAAGCTCAAGTTAATACCCAGGGTAAACCGGCCTAACGCTACATTATTAATCAGAGATCCAAATTTAGTGGGCCTTGCTGTGCCATGAAAAATCAAGTCATCAGGGCTTGTAGTATTTATAATGCCTGCATAATCATTGCTTCTCATCCCATTTAAGTATCCTAGTTGTTCGCCCGTTAAGGGATCCAAGCCCGCTGATCGGTAACTGTAAACGCCTGACAGTGGTCTCCCCAGTATTGGCTCTAAATTTTCTGCCCCCACAAAGTTGAATGCATTCGTCTGGACAATTCCGTATTTGGTGACTTCATCAGAAATTGTCGAAAATAGAAAGGTTGTGCTCCATTTAATCAGGCCATCCAAATTTTTTGTCGTCAGCATTAAATCCAGTCCTTGTCCGGTTATGGCTGCATAATTACCCCGTAAAGTCTTTATTCCGGTACTCGTGGCAAATGTTTTATCACCAAGTATTCCGGTTCCCTTTTTAACAAAATATTCAACAGAGCCTGAGACAATCTGGTTTTTCAAAGCAAAATTTATCCCTACGTTAGTTATTCCTATTTGTTCCCATCGCAGATCAGGATTTCCGGTATTACTTATCACCGCATATGGTAAACCGCTCGATGCCGTGGTGGGTTCACGCAGTGCTATCGTTGTAATTCCTGTAGTTCGTTTATCTAAATTCCCGTTAAATCCATACGAGGCTTTAAATTGCAGTATGGGTAACCAATTTACATTATAAAATTTTTCATGATCAAGTTTCCAGACAGCGCCGGTGGACCAAAGAGGCACAAATTTTTGGTTGGTGTTTATCCCAAAATAATTCGATCCGTCTACTCTGGCGCTTGCTGAAATTACATATCTGCTCAAATAAACATACGATGCAGTTCCGTAGGTTGACCTAATGCGGTCAATCAAACCCAAAGGAATACTATTTTCGCTCAGGCTCCCCGCACCGGATGGGTTCAGGGGAAATGTTATATCTTCTTTTATAGGTATGGAAGTTTTAAGTGCAGGGTCATAACCGTATTTCTGCTGTCCGTTAAAATCAGAATTAAATGAAGAAAATTCATATCCCGCAATTGCAGTAACCTCATGTTTAATCCAGCGCTTCTCATAGTCGAATTGAAAGCGCGTGTTATATATCTTCGCCTTGCCTGTATAAGTATTTAAAATCCCGCCCACCGGAATGTTATATCCTGTAACCTTTCCATCTGTAACAACAGCATACCTATTGATCAGTCTCCTTACAGCGTAACTTGCAACGTCATTATACCGGTTCCCTGTATTGTTTATGTTTTGAAACTGATAATTCACAGCTGCGGCAAGGCCTGGAAAAATATTGTATTTTAATACTCCGTTCAAACGTAGGTTATCGCCTCTATAATTGTATTCATTCTTTCCCAGATCATCTAGTGGCCGATAATTCCAATCAAGAAATCCACGCTCTTGTG
The DNA here is from genome assembly GCA_040385565.1 of Bacteroidota bacterium. Classification (GTDB taxonomy): domain Bacteria; phylum Bacteroidota; class Bacteroidia; order Sphingobacteriales; family Sphingobacteriaceae; genus Pedobacter. The sequence continues at coordinate 13,178 of JAZKHD010000014.1, forward strand.
CGCTACTTTTGTATTCTGAAGTATGATCTGCGGCCAAGATTGCATTTTTGCCGTATTCGTCCTTGAGCCTGTCATAAGGTGCCGCTTTAAATACGGTCATATCGTAAAGGGTACTATCGCCTGTATGTTCAGATCTTATGAAGTTTAATCCTGCCTCTAGCTCAAGATTTTTCAATAGTGTAAATTTGTTCTGACTGCTAATCGTAAGTCTGCTGTCAGAATTGTTTTTGAGTGACTGGTTGTTTTTGTCCAGGCCCATGGAAAACGAGTGAGCGGAATGTACCGTTCCCCCTGTTAAAGACATTGCATATTGCCTGGCAACGCCATTTCTGTAAAAATATTTTAATTGTTCATTTCTAATGTCGATTGCCCGCAAGGCAACGATTTGCCGGTTAGTTTCTTCTGCAGTCTGCAAACCCTGCCTTTGTTTATAAAGTGCCGTTAGGACTTGGCTTACGGCAGGGTAGTTAACCTTGTCTGACAAAATATTGTCGAAGCTTCCTTTATTAAAATAAGAAATTTCCTGGTCTATGAATTCCGAGCTGCTTTGGTACTTTGGGTTATAAAATAAATTCGGCCTGCTGATCACACTTAAGCTAGTATTAAACGAAACTTTTAATGGCTCTTCTTTTTTTCCATGATGAGTTGTGACAACTATAACACCATTTCCCGCCCTCACTCCCCATATTGCTGCGGCTGCTGCATCTTTAAGTATGGTTATACCCTCAACATCATTTGGGTTTATTGAATTGAAGTCGCCAATAAAAGGAAAATTATCCAATACAATTAGTGGCTGGTCATTTGCATAAATGGTGCTTCTTCCCCGAATAGAAAGATCGAGATTGCCGGTATTTGTTTTTAACGTATTACGATTAAACAGCAATCCTGATGCTATACCTTCCAATCTTTGTATAACATCCGGACCAACTCTCCGGTTAAATTGCATAGAATCTAACAAAACGAAACTTCCGGTGGCGCGCTGTAAGGGGATTTTTTGATAACCGGTATTTATAATTGCAACTTCCTGCAGGTGGGTTACTGTATCGGCTGTTACTAAATTCGCCATGGTGTAATCATCAAGTTTTTTGGGTAGAATAGCAATCGATTTTCCGGAAATCTTATATGCAATTGGATGTCCGGCAATTAGTTGGTCTAAAACTGTCCTAAGGTCAGTATTGATGAAATTGGCATCAACTAAACGTTCAACATTTACCTCACGTTCATTCCAGGCTATGCTGTAGCCAGTTTGCTTCTGTATCTCCGTAAGAACTTTTAGCAAAGCAACATTACGGCTTACAAAATTTACTTTTTGTGCCAGGGCGTTTCCGCAAGAAAAGATTATAAAAAATAGTACGATCAATAATCCTTTTCTGCGCATCAACCTAATTACTAACTGCTACCTGTTTTCCTGAGGTTTTAAAGTTAATACTTTGGCTCAATTCCAGCAATTGTAATATGTCTTGAAGGCTTTTTGATTTTGATACAGTGGCACCAACCAGTGTTTTGCTTAGTTCGTCATTTTGATATACTACCTTAACATCATACCATCGCTCCAACTGACGCATGGCAGCGCTCAAAGGCAAGTCATGAAACAGAAAATTACCTTTTGTCCAGGCTAATGCTTCAGTTGTCCCTGGGCCGTTCGTGTATGTTACCGTCAGTTTATTCTCATCAACGTAAGCATTCACATTTAATTTATTCCCCGTCGGCCTAAATATCTTTTTGTCAGTTTTTACCACAAAAGGGAGATCGCCGCTGGCAATAGAATCTATGAACGCTTCGCCATTTAATATTATCTCACGCGTTTCAAGCCCTTCAAACGATTCCGGATAGCTAACTTCCGAAAGTGCATTCAGAATTAACGTAGTACCATCTGGCAATTTGACGCTTTGTGTCTCTCCGTGCTTCGTAGCAATAGTTATTAGCTTGGCAGTACTAGTATGTTTTTTGGGAATATAATTATATTTATTGATGGCAGCCCAGCTTAACCCGAAAACTGCCAGTACCAATATGGCTGCTGCGGCAAATTTGATAGTTCGAATGGCAATAGCACCTTTAATGCCGCTACTGCCAGATAATTTATAATCTTTACGTTCCTCGGCATCCTTTAAGACATGAAGGGCCGTGCCGAGATTAAAATTCATTTTATGAAAATATACATTCTGTTCATCGTCAGGGTCACCTAAAAACTCAATAATTTCATTGTATGAAATAGTTCCTATTAACACTCCGTTCTCATGCACAGGCAGAGAGTCAAAGTTTTGATCACGCATTATAGTAATAACTTCTGCAATATGTTGATGAGCGTTTAATATCATTTATTCAGTTTATTTGAATGATTACTGGCCCAGTTAGTTAAGGGTCTTATTTTCAAAAGTATACAAAAAATGGTTGACTACACAAGCTGAAGGCTTTTTTTTGCGTTCCGCTTTTGATTTATTTTGGAGCTTATTTAAAGATACCTTTGCAGTATTTCTTGTATATACAAGAGTGTGTAGACTGAAAAAAGATGGCCTTGTCATTAGGATGGTACAGGATGGTTGTCGGACTTAATCTAATAAATTTGTCATTAGTCCTAACCAAATAATACAAAATCGTCCTTATGAAAACAAGACTTGTTGTCATATACGCAATTTCATTTGCCGTAATGTACTCATGCATATGCCGCGCTGCGGAAAAGCCGAAACCAAAAATTATAAATATTGTAAACTTTATTCGTCTGCTTGAGCCGAGAGATGCAAGTATTACGCAAGACGTACTTTACCAAACGGTAGTTAAACAGGTCGATATCATGAAAAAGTATCGTCTTGGTGGCAGTTTTTTATTGCAATACGACGCACTAATGGATGTCCGATATCAAAAGCTTTTGAAAGCATTGCCAGGAAATGAATTTGAAATTGGTACTTGGTGGGAAATTCCTCAGCCTATGGTCGAAAAAGCTGGATTAAAGTGGCGTGGACGCTACCCTTGGGACTGGCATGCAGACATTGGGTTTTCAACAGGATACACACCTGCCGAACGTGAAAAGCTGGCGGACGTATACATGGCAGACTTCAAAGCAATATTTGGTTATTATCCTAAATCTGTTGCCTCCTGGTTTATTGATTCACATACATTGAACTACCTTTACTCAAAATACCATATAGTTGCTTCAGCAAATTGCAAGGACCAATATGGCACTGATGGTTATACCTTGTGGGGCGGCTACTGGAACCAGGCTTATTATCCCAGTAAAATTAATTCTTACATGCCGGCACAAAATGCAGCCAACCAGCTGCCAGTGCCCATATTCAGGTTGCTGGGTAGTGACCCCGTGCGCCAATATGATACAGGGGTAAGTTCCAGCAGACAGGGCGTAATTACGCTCGAACCAGTATACCCTAAAGCCGGTGGTGATGCCAACTGGGTTAACTGGTTTTTTAAGGAGTTTGTAGAGGGAGAGTCGATGGAGTTTGCTTACACACAGGCCGGACAAGAAAATTCGTTTACTTGGGATGCAATGTCTAAAGGCTTCCAGATCCAAATGCCATTGATAGCAAAATTACGTGATGAGAAAAAAGTTAAAGTAGAAACGCTTGCCGCTTCCGGAGAATGGTTTAAATCTCATTATAAAGTAACTCCGGCTACCTCTGTAACGGTAAATAATGACATCGAAGGAAGTAATAAGAAGACCGTTTGGTTCAATAGCAGATTTTACCGCGTTAACTTGCTTTGGGAAGATGGGGGATTAACGATTAGGGACATCCATATTTTCAATGAGAAGTTTCCATCAGTTTATACCGAAAACAAGGCAACATCTAATGAGTGCTCATTTTTTACACTTCCTTTTGTTGATGGTTACATATGGAGTAAACCGGGTAATCTGGCGGGTTTACGTTTAAAAGCCGCAATTGGAGGGAAAGATATCTTGCTTAAAGGCGGCAAGCCTGTAATATCCAGTCCATCAAATGGAAAGCTACACATCGCATGGCCATTGGATGGCGCTTCTGGAACATTATTGATAGATTTAGACGAAAAACAGTTAAAAATGACTGTTAATGGAAAGTCAGTCAATTGGTTTTTAGATATGACAACTGCAGGTAATGCGGTGCTTCCTTTCGCAACAATCAATTCAACCAGAATTGATTGTGAATTCGAGGGAATGAAATATACTGTCAACGCAAAAGCAGGGACATTCAGTAAACCTAATGAGCAAACCGTATTTAGGATCACCCCAAAAGCGGCAGCGATACAACTTGATTTCTCGATGTAAAGCGCTATATTGGTCTCTCTAACCAATACCCTTTAATGCCAGACTATACCGCTCATAGTGATCAGGAATTAATTCAGTTATTTGCAGCTGGTAGCGACACTGCTTTTAGGGAAATTTACCTTCGTTATGATAAGCCACTCTACTTATATGCCTATCACAAGCTAGGTAATAAAGAGGAGTGCAGGGATATTGTGCAGGACGTCTTCGCCTGGCTATTGAATAATCGCTCAAATCTTAATCTCACAACGACGTTGTCGGGATACTTGTATAAATCTGTATTAAATAAAATTTACAATCTGTATAAACACAATGAGGTCCTGCGTAAATATGCCAGCGAAGGAAATGGTTATGTTGACTTGGAGCACACTGAGACAGATTTTTTAATTAGGGAAAAGGACATCAGTGCGGTCATTGAACAAGAAATCGCAGCTATGCCGAGAGGAATGCGCGAAGTTTACGAACTGCGCAGAAAGCAATACCTGTCTACCAAAGAAACAGCCGAGCAACTTGGCGTAGCAGAATCAACTGTTATCACACAAATGAAGCGGGCAAAAAAGCAACTTAGATTAAAACTGGGCTTGCTGGTATTGTTAATATCTGTAACTCAATTCTGGTTATGAAAAAATATTTAAAACGCTTGTCCCCATTTCGCTTTTATATATTGCCTTTACTTATAATGGGAGATTCCCTGCTCTAAAAATGGAAAACAACAACTTCAAAAACGAAAAGGCAGCAAAATATTGGCTGCATTATTTTAGAAGAGATGATGTGTCCAAGCTCTCAGAAAAGGAGCTGGATGAGGAGAGTGATATCATTTTTAAATCCCTGATTGAGGGAGCCCATGCCTCTGGACCTGTAAAAACAACTCGTTTGTGGTACCCGATGGTTGCTGCTGCCGTCGCTGCAATACTCATTGTAGGTTCAGTAATACTGTTTAATAATAGCCTGAGCCGCCAAAATGCGGTAGATAGCAACAATATTGTGCATAAGAAAATAGATGATGTAATGCCGGGTGTAAACTCAGCGACATTGACGCTGGCTGATGGAACAGGAATTTTGTTAGCCAATGCTGTAGGTGGCCAAATTGCGAACCAAACCGGGGTAGCTATTTATAAATCAAAAGAGAACACCTTAATATACAAGCTTAAAGGAAATCAAGGCAATGGCTCAGAATACAACACGGTATCAACCGCCAGGGGCCAGCAATATCAGGTACTTTTGCCAGACGGATCAAGTGTGTGGTTAAATGCCGCATCATCAATTAAGTTTCCAGCGAACTTTGCTTCGCTTAAAAGTCGTGTAATTGAGCTTACAGGTGAAGCTTATTTCGAAGTCGCAAGGGATAAATTACATCCATTCATTGTTAAAACCGCTAATCAGGAAGTTAAAGTTCTGGGTACGCATTTTAATGTAAACAGCTACAAGGATGAAAAAGTAGTCAGAACAACATTGCTGGAAGGATCCGTTGTTGTTTCATCATCACAAGCGGGTGCCGTTAAGGAGCGCAATACTGCAAACAACCTGACTCATAGCAATGTAGTTCTTAAACCAGGACAACAATCTCAGACAACAACAGATGGCATTAAAATAGCTAAAGCTGATCTTAGTGAAAGCGTTGCCTGGAAAAATGGAGATTTTATCTTTAACCAGGAGGAATTCAGCAGCATCCTTCGTCAGGTTGCACGTTGGTACAATGTAGAAATCAAAGATGAAAACGGACATGCCGGACTTCAATTGTCAGGTACAGTTTCCAGATCAAGAAATCTTTCTGCCGTCTTAAAAGCGCTTGAATCCGCTGGAAATGTAAAGTTTAAAATTGACGGCAAAAGGGTTGTTGTAAGCGAGTAACATGAAATTAATGCGCTCTATTCTTTTGGCTTTCCTCATGGCCTGGAGCATGACATCCTATGCACAGCGTATAACAATACAACAAACGGCGATTTCTCTTCAGGATCTTTTCAAAGAGATGAGGAAACAGGGTAAGTTTGATTTTCTGTATAATGAGGCAATCGTCAGGAACGTTAAGCCAATTAGCATCAATTTAAAAAATGTTAGTATCAGTCAGGCCCTTGATTCAATCCTCGTTAATCTTCCTTTAACCTACACTATTCAGGAAAAACTTGTAGTAATCACCCAGAAGGAAGAATTTGTAAAGTTAAAAGGCATCAACTACACCGTAAAAGGGATCATCAGAAACAAGAAATGGGAAGTATTACCCGGTGCTGCCATACTTTTGGGAGGGTACAAGATTGGCACCTCAGCAAATGATGAAGGAAGGTTTGAACTGAGAGACCTCGCTCCCGGGAGTTACAACTTACTGATACAGATGGTTGGCTATCTTCCCACATCAAAAAATGTGATTATCAGCAATAAATCCCAGGACCTTGATATATTTCTTGAAGAAAATGTAGGCATGCTTACAGAAGTAGTGATCCGGCCAGACCCATACAGATCGGAATACTTAAAAGCATTTATCGAGAATTTTATTGGGACTTCACCGAACTCAAAAAAATGCGAGTTCATCAATCCAGAAGTGATTCGTTTTGACTACGATCGCCAGAATCGCATACTAAGGGCTTCAACAGATGAATTTTTGATCATAAAGAATGAAGCCCTTGGCTATAGAATAAAATACCTCCTGCAGTATTTTGAAATGGATTACGAAACACATGTGGTGCATTTTTCCGGATATCCTTATTTTGAAGAATTGGAGCCGGACCAATCTAAATCCAGGCGGTATGCGAAAAAGCGGGAGATGGCTTATATAGGATCCCCACAACATTTTTTTAGGTCATTGTATAACAATACCGGTCAGGAGCAGGGTTTTGTAATCAATAAACTCATCAAGAAGCCAAATAGTGAAAAGCTGGCTGATTATGTAATTGACGAAAAGATAAGGCTGTTGTCTGACAAGATGCGAAAACGCCGGGACGATAATAAGCGTAAGGAGTTGCTAAGCTCATACACTAAAATGAAATTATTGCCGGATACAGTCGAAGTTCTGATCAGGGAAGACGTTTCCCGATATGCGCTGGTACAGCAAAAAGTACCGTCCATGAAAACCCTCAATTTCAATGATGCCCTTTATATTATCTTTAAGGGAGAGAAGGAGCCCAGGGATTATAGAAAATATTCAGCTTACAAGATCAAACGACCTGAAGACTTTAGCGACTATCAACTTTCACTGGTGTATCGCTTAAAACCAGCTCCCGGTTTCTTCGAGAATGGGGGCGTGCTTGATCCCGAGTCGCTATTATATGAAGGATTCTGGGCTTATGAAATGGTAGCAGACTTGGTTCCCATGGATTATGTCCCGCTGGGAAACCAGAACTATAAATAAAATATTTTCTTAAGCTGTCCCCCCTCAGTCACTTTGAGTTGTCTTTGTTTTTAGAAAGGCTTTTTAGGCATTGTGCCTAAAATTCTATAACAGAACAATTAACCAAATATACATACTGATGAAATCGAAGCGCTCTCTTCTTACCATCCTGTTTATTTCAGTTTTGGGGTTTCTGGCTTTTGTTCCAAAGGATAACGATCCTTTGGACAAGCTGGTGGCTTCCCTTCAAAAGTGGACAGAATCAAACCCTTACGAAAAAGTTTATCTGCACATGGACAAGCCCTATTATGCAGTGGGCGACACCATTTGGTTTAAAGCATATGTAACTACGGGTAGCAGGCATCAACTTTCTGCAATGAGCGGCGCCTTGTATGTGGAACTAATAAATGAAAAAGATTCAATTATAAGGGCGCTGAAATTGCCGCTTACCGCAGGTATGAGTATGGGCGACATCGCTTTAGAGGATCAGTTTAAAGAGGGTAGTTATAGGTTGAGGGCATATACCCAATGGATGCGTAACGCAGGGGAAGATTACTTTTTTGATCATACTTTTACAGTAGGTACCGCAATTAGTTCGAATGTAATTGCCAGTTCGGATTACCACTATAAGACACTGGATGATAAAACAAGACTTACAGCTACCCTGAACTACACAGATGAGGAAGGAAAGCCAATAACAAATAAGAATATTGCCTATGATATCATGCTGGGTAAGCAACGGCTCTACAGCAAATCTGCAGAAACGGATGGACAGGGAAATATTAGCGTGCTTATTGCTAATGAAAAACAACTGGACCTTCGGGGAGGTTACATTCGCACCACCTTTTCTCACAATGGTGATAAAATCATAAAGGACTTCCCGATTAAGGCAGGTTTTTCTCAAACTGATGTGCAATTCTTTCCGGAAAGCGGGAGCCTTATAAATGGGATCGCCTCGAAAGTAGGTTTCAAAATTACGGGAATTGACGGGAAAGGCCTTTCTGTAAAGGGTATTATCTCAGATAGTGAAAATATTGAAATTGCCAATATTGAAACGCTGCATGCGGGAATGGGGAGTTTTAGTATGATTCCGCAGTCTGGCAAAACCTATAATGCGCGTCTTACACTGCCTGATGGAAGCCAGAAGACGGTCGCTTTACCACTTGCCTTAGATGATGGCTATGTACTTAGCGTATTTCAACCAAATGCAGACAGTATACTGGTAAGAGTTAACGTCTCAGCCAAAATAGCAGAGGCAGCTAAACAAACGCCCCTCAACCTAAACTTTGTTGCCCAGAGTGGGGGTGAAACTATTATGGCTTCTCCGGTAAAAATTGTTCGGCCAAGTACATCTTTCTGGATGGAAAAAAGTGCTTTTCCCTCTGGAATAGCGCAGTTCACGATTTTCTCAGCAAGCGGGGAGCCGCTCGTCGAGCGCGTGGCTTTTATTAAAAGCAGAGACCAGATGCAGCTTACGCTATCAACGAATAGAAAAACGTACAAAAGCAAAGAACGGGTTGAACTCAATTTTGAGGCACGCGACCGGGGCGACAAGCTAACTCCGGGTAATTTCTCGGTTACCGTTATCGATGAATCGAAAGTTCCTTTTGATGAGAATAAAGAAAGTACCATCTTTTCGAATTTACTTTTAACTTCAGATCTTAAAGGATATGTGGAAACCCCCAACTACTATTTCCGCAACAATAAAGATTCTATAAATAAAGCGCTTGACAATCTGATGCTTACGCAGGGCTATCGGAGATTTGCATGGAAAGGCATTTCAAACATTGCTTCTATCCCTGCAGATCCAAAATCGGCCTACATGACCAATCCAATGTTTAAGGTTGAGGGTCTGGGAGTAGACATTTCTGGCGTTGTTAAATCCTTAGGAGGAAAGATTGTTCCCAATGCCCGGATAACGCTTATGGCCACAAAGGCGGGTATTCTGCAGAATGCTACAGCAGATGCAAACGGGCGCTTTAAATTTGAGGGCCTTGTAATAACTGATAGCATTAAGTTTGCTGTACAGGCAAAAACTGAAAAGAATGGCTCCAAGGTAGAAATCATTCTAGATACCACTTCAAAGGTTGCCATGTCTAAAAACAGGAACATTGCGGAAGTTAATTCGAACGTTTTTCAAACCCTTAAAACTTATATTGACTACAATAGAAAACAGGATTCCCTGGCAGTGAAAATGGGTAAGCTGAGTTTGGTGCAGCGTTTAAGGGAGGTTACGATCTCTGCAAAGAAAGCTGTTGCCGCATTGGAGGCTCCACAAGGAATGTTTAAGATCCCATCAGTATCTGCAGATCAAACTTATGTGCTTCAGGATGCTGACAAATGCGCCACCCTTGCCATCTGTTTGCAGGGTAGATTGGGCAGTATCAGGTTTGAACAAGTTGGTGGTAACACCGTAATCAGAGATTCCAGAGGCGGTACCATGGGATTAATTGTTAATGGTAGAAAGATTGAAGATCCACTGGACATTTCGATGATGCTGGACGGCACGCTTTTGCCTGAAGATATCATACGGATAGAGGTGGTTAGAACCAATCTGGCAATGATGAGTTTTCTTGGTGGGGCATACATTATGGTGATTACCAAAAATGGCGCGTTGTTAAGAAAACCCTACAATCCTAATGTCGCCAATATCGCCCCAAAAGGCTTTAATAAAGCAAGAGAATTCTACACCCCAAGGTACGATCTTCCGGGCAGTAACATTGAGCTGCCCGATCTTCGTTCTACCATTTATTGGAACCCTACCGTTAAAACATATGGTACAGGCAAAACAACGCTTAACTATTTCAATGCCGATGGGCCTGGGAATTATAAAGTTATTGTTGAGGGTATTAATGCAGAAGGTGAACTGGGCAGACAGGTATTTCGATACAGTGTTGAAGGAGATTTATTTGCTGCCAGTAAGGAGTTGACCCCTATCAAAATGCCTGCGCAGGGATTTGCTAAAGTGATTTCTGAAAGTATAGACAGCGCAAGAAATCGCATGCCTATTGAAAAGGTTTACCTCCATACTGACAAGCCATATTACAGCATCGGCGACACCCTCTGGTTCAAAAGCTATGTTATGGACGGAAGTAGCCTTTCGCCATCAAAACAAAGCAAGCTTCTTTACGTAGAGCTGGACGATGATAGTTCTGAAGTGGTGAGGAGAATCAGTATTCCGATAGACAAAGGTCTGGGTTGGGCGCAGATTCCATTACCTGCAAAAATATTTCATGAGGGTGGATATACACTAAGGGCATACACGAACTGGATGCAAAATTTTGGTGAAGATTACATTTTCAAAAAGAGATTTTACCTTGGAATACCAAAATTGAATACCTGGCTGGTAAAATCAAATGCAGAAATTAATAGGGTTGAAGATAAAGACCGCCTTGATGTAAACATTAACCTGCGGCGCGCCGATCAGTCGGCCGTAGCCCTCAAAGAGCTGGAGGTTAAAATTTACGAAGGAGACCATTGGTTGTACAATGAAAAAATGCAGACTTCATTGGATGGTAGCCTGCAGTTCAGTAAGATACTAAAAGATAAAAGCGATGGCAGAAACCTACGGGTGGAAATCGTTAGCGCCGACAAAAAAGTAGTTGAACAAAAATTGCTCGTGCCGCTTGTTATAAAAAGAATTGGCAAAATAGACCTCCAGTTTATGCCTGAAGGGGGTCATTTAGTGGCAGGGTTAAGATCTGTAATTGGATTTAAAGCTATTGGGGAAGATGGCAAGGGTACTTCAGTCAGCGGAAGGATTGTCGACAGTAAAGGAACAGAGGTGCTCAAATTTGATAGCTATCACAACGGAATGGGGTCTTTTGAATTTACTCCCATAGGCACAGAAACATACACAGCGAGGCTTAACTTACCTGAAAACTCAGATAAAACCTATGTTTTTCCTATAACGGAACCAAAAGGAACTATTTTGAATGTAGAGAATCTGGAAAGTAGTTCTGATATTAAAATAGCGGTTAAGGCATCGCCGGGTCTTTTGACTCCAGACAGCAGCTATTTTTTGGTTGGAAAATCCAAGGGGGTAATGAGTTTTTGGCAGAAACTGGACATCACTCAGCCAGAAGCTTCCATAAGCAAAAGTAGCCTGCCAACGGGAATTACAAGATTTACACTCTTACAAGGTAAGAGACCCCTCAATGAACGCATTGTGTTTGTGGACCATAGAGATCAGCTAAAAGTTAGCGTAGATGCTGATAAGCCTTTTTATTTGAAACGTGATAGTGTAGAGCTGGTGATGCAGGTTAAAGACAAAAATGGGATACCAGTTAGGGGTAATTTCTCGATAGCTGTCACCGATGATAGTCAGGTTAAGGCTGACAGTACTGGCAATTGGGCAATTGGAACAAGTCTGTTATTGACCTCAGATTTAAAAGGCACAGTTGAATCTCCGGGATACTATTTGAACAGGAGGGATAAAAATTCGTGGCAGGCATTAGATCATTTAATGCTTACGCAGGGATGGACAGGGCACTCATGGCAAGATGTTTTTGATGGTTCGAAACCCAAGTATCAGCCAGAAAAAGAATTTAAGATCAGTGGTGTAGTTACAAGTCTTTTGAATAAGCCGGTAGCAAATACTCCTGTCTTAATTTCTTCGAAAAAACCATCTTTCATTACTACTACAGTAACAGATTTAAATGGCAGATATACATTTAGGAACTTACCACCTATAGATAGTGGATCATTTTTTATCCAGGCAATGACGCCGAAAGGTAAGCAGCGGGCTTTTGGAGGAATTACGGTCGAGCGCTTCAGGGCACCTGCTGTGCCATCCATGATTAGAGACAAAACTTTGCCATGGTATGTCAATACTGACAGCACGCAACTTAATTATGTAAGAAATGCTGCTGAGAAAGCCAATGAGAGAAGCCTGAACAGAGAGGGAATTTCTTTGAATGAAGTAAACATAAAGACTAAAAAGATCATAAAAGGTTCCTTTAACCCGTATGGACCGGGAAGTGCAGACCTTACTTTTGATGAAAAAGATATCCGGGAATCTACAGTAATGAATCTTTATCAATTGTTAAAACAAAAGATTCCAGGATTTAAAATATTTAGGAACTGGGAAATACGTGGTGGCCCGGTAATGTTTGCTTTTGGCAAATACAGGGGTATTCCCGAATCGGATATAGGAATCGACGGACTTCTCCTCAATTTGGACATCTTTGTTGATGATCCGCTTTCTCCCGATCAAGTTATTGATGCACTTAGTCAATATCAAATAGAGACTTTTAGGGGATTGGAAGTGATCTATAATTTTGAAACCATAACAAGAACAAGGAAGGTTGTAGGTATTAAAGAAATACCCAGAAATGGTACCCGCAGGGATTATTATCCGGCTGTATTGGAGATAACGACTAAAAGCGGTGCCGGTTATCACGTTTTGAATAATCCTGGCCTGGTCAGTTACAGACCATTGCCAATCATGTATCCTCAGCAATTTTACAGTCCCTTGTACAATGCAAATGAAACAGTCGCCGAACCCGATTTCAGGTCAACATTATTTTGGGAGCCTAATATTGTTACAGACATGAACGGGCGCGCGAAAGTCACCTTTCACACTTCCGATATAACCGGTAATTATACTGTCAATGTAGAAGGTGCAAGCACGAATGGCAGTGTAGGTACAGGACTAAAAAAAATAAAGGTCAATTGACATTGATTGCATGAAATTAAATCGCTCCCTCAAATTCTGTTTAGTCGCAGTAATGTGTTTTCTGGCTTTTGTTCCAAAGGATACAGATCCTTTGGACAAGCTGGTGAACTCCCTAACGTTATGGGCCGATAGTGTACCCCAGGAGAAGGTATACCTCCACATGGATAAACCTTACTATGCAATAGGAGACACCATTTGGTTCAAAGCTTATGTAACAACAGGATCGAGACATCAACTGTCTGCCATAAGCGGGGCGCTGTATGCAGACCTGATCAACGAGGAAGACTCTGTAGTAAGCGAATTAAAGCTGCCATTAACAGCCGGGATGACTATGGGTGACTTTACCTTAAAGGATCAGTTAAAAGAAGGTAATTACCGCATTAGAGCATACACGCAGTGGATGCGAAATGCAGGTGAAGATTACTTTTTTGATCACACATTTACAGTGATCAATCCATTTGTAAACGAGGTTATTGCAAAGGCAGACTACAAATACTCCACATCAGATGATAAACAACTACTTAATGCAACTTTAAATTATACCGACGAGAATGGAACTCCGCTCATAAACAAACGGATAACGTATGAGGTCGTTACCGAAAGCAAAATCCAGTTTACAAAAACCGCAGTAACAGACGAAAAAGGAAATATTGAAGTTATTATCCCACCCAATAAGCAACAAAAATGGAACGGTGGGGTCATTAAAACTACTGTCGAACTTCCAGATCGCGTGCAAGTTGAAAAGCAATTTCCTATAAAGGTATCAATGTCGCAAAGTGACGTTCAATTCTTTCCTGAAAGTGGAAACCTGGTATGCGGGGTCGCATCCAAATTGGCTTTTAAGGCTGTTGGAATTGATGGTAATGGTTTGGCGATTAAAGGCGAAGTTTTTGACCAGGAGCAAAATCACATTGGTGATTTTTCAACTACATACGCCGGCATGGGCAGTTTTATAATCAGGCCTGAAACCGGCAAATCTTACAACGCAAAAATAACTTTTCCGGATGGTACACAAAAAGTAGTTGCCATCCCAAAACCACTACCTACCGGCTATGTACTGAGTGTCTTCCAGCCTAATCCAGACAGCGTATTGGTACGGGTCAACGTGCCTGAACAAATGTTATCAAATCCTCAGGCACTGAATTTAAATTGCATAGTTCATTCCGGGGGAGAAACAATTACTGCTACGCCAGTTAAAATCACCCGGCCTTCAACCTCTTTCTGGGTGGATAAAAAAGCTTTTCCATCTGGTATCGCTCACTTCACATTATTTTCTGCTCTGGGGGAACCATTAAATGAGCGAATTGCTTTTATTAAAACCAACGATCAGCTCACACTAAAGCTCAATACTGCAAAGCAGATGTACAGCAGTAAGGAAAGGGTAGAGCTTGAGCTGGAAGCCCGCGATGCAAGTGGTCGGCCTACGGCCGGAAATTTTTCCATCTCTGTTGTTGATGAGACTAAGGTGCCCTTTAACCAGGAAAAAGAAAGTACCATCTTCTCAAATCTCCTTTTAACAGCCGACCTCAAAGGTTACATTGAAAACCCCGGTTTCTACTTTACAGCAGACAATGAGGAGGTAAACAAAGCGTTGGATAATCTGATGCTTACTCAGGGATATACACGCTTTCTATGGTCCGGATTAAAATCTGGTACTGCTGCTAAGCCAATGTTTCCGGCAGAAGGCTTGGGTACTTACATCACAGGAAGGGTTGTCACTCTGGGCAACAAACCTGTGGCAAACGCTTCCTTGATGCTAATGTCTATTAAAGCAGGTTCAGTTAAGGCAACCTCTGCCGATGCAAACGGGAGGTTTAAGTTTGATGGTATGTTTTTAGCAGACAGCGTTAAATTTGCTATCCAGGCACGGTCTCCAAAGAAAAGTAACAAAGTTGAGGTGATACTTGACACTGTACCTGCTTTGAAAAGCTCCGCTAACAGGAATATAGGGGCATTGAATACGGATTTATACCGAAGTGTGAAATCTTATGCGGAGAATACCAAAAAGCAGGATGAGGTGCTTGAGGAGAGGGGTGGGCTAAGTAGGGTAAACCGTTTAAGAGAGGTAAACATCAATAAACAGGTATTTCAAAAAAATCTTCCTAAACAAAGGAATTACAATCAAAACGGTCCCGGAAAACATGATCAGATTGTCAGTAATGAAGACCTGCAATCCTGCCCGAATTTAATTGCCTGTCTTGAAGGAAAGCTAAGAGGAGTGATTTTTAAGCTGGGACTGCCTTACTCTACAAGAGCTACTTCATCGTTGGATGGAAAAGATGACCCCTCTTCGTCCATGCTGGTGGTGCTTGACGGAAATCCATTATCTCCAATTCAGAATGCGAGCACTATAGAAGCCATTTTTCAGTTTAACGACCCAACACCTAATCAAATCGCGAGTATTGAAGTGCTGCGGTCGGCTAATTATACAACTGTATACGGTGCGCCGCAGGGTGTCATCTTAATAACTACAAAAAACGGTGGTAACCATGAACCGGCTTACAACCCAAACATGGTTAACATAACGCCCAAAAATTTTGATAAAGCAAAAGAATTCTATACTCCCCGCTACGATCGTCAGGGCAGCAGTGATGGCCTGCCCGACCTTCGTTCAACTGTGTATTGGAATGCCGCGGTAAAAACCTACTCCACAGGTAAAACTACTTTAAACTTGTTTAATGCCGACGGACCAGGTATTTATAAGGTAATAATTGAAGGGATAAATGCAGATGGGCAATTGGGCCGTCAGGTATATCGTTACACCGTTGATGCCAGTACAGAGACGCAACAATCCGGTGCCTTAAGCTCAGGAGAGAAGGAGCTCTCAGCCGGTTTGGATAACTTGCGTAAACGGTTACCTGTAGAAAAAGTCTACCTGCATACAGATAAGCCATACTACAATATTGGTGATACCATCTGGTTTAAAAGTTATCTCGTTGATGGGGCAAATTTATCACCATCAAAGCAAAGTGGATTGCTATATGTCGAATTGAATAACGACAGTTCAGAAGTGGTGAGACGCATTAGTATTCCTTTAACAAAGGGTATTGGCTGGGGCCAAATTCCGTTACCATCAAAGATATTCCAAGAGGGAGGATATACGCTCAGGGCCTATACCAATTGGATGCAAAACTTTGGTTCTGATTATGTCTTCGACAGGCGTTTTTATTTGGGCCGCCCGAAAACAGATAGCTGGATCGTCACGTCAGACGCTGAAATAGCCAGGGTTGCGGATAAAGACGAATTGCGCGTAAATCTTTCATTATCTAATACAAGTAAGGCACCGGTAGCTTTAAGAGATGTTGAAGTACAGATTTATGAGGGTGACCGGTATTTGTATAAAGAAAAATTGCAGACTTCACTAGATGGTAAACTAAAATTCAGCAAAATCTTAAAAGATAAAGCCGACGGGCGAAATATCCGTGTTGAGGTTAGGAGCTTGCACAGTGCAGATGGTAGCCAAATGCTTCAGGTTCCCTTATCAATTAATCGAACTCAAAAAATAGATTTGCAGTTTTTACCTGAAAGCGGCTACATGGTAGCAGGAATAAAATCTATAGTTGCATTTAAGGCAATTGGTGAAGATGGAAAAAGCATGCCAGTTTCGGGCACCATTTACGATGGAAAGGGGAATGTAGTGCTTCCGTTTTCAAGCTCCTATGCAGGCATGGGAAGGTTTGAATTATTACCAGGCACTAACGAAAGTTATACAGCCCGATTAACTTTAACTAATGGAGAAATAAAAAGCTACGATCTTCCTAAAGTCATACCACAGGGGACAACATTGAGTGTTTTAAACGAAGTTAAAAGTAATCAATTGCAAGTCAAGGTACAGACATCTGACAATGCGTTGAATTCAGACAGTACATTTTATTTACTTGGTACTGCCAAAGGTGTTTTGTATTTCTCCCAACAGGTATCTGCCGGGCAACTAACATTCTCTATTCCGAAAAGTAAGTTTCCAAACGGTATTGTAAGGTTTACGCTCCTAAGGGGGGAAACACCTTTGAATGAGCGCATCATATTTATCAACCACCAGAGTGATCTTAACATTCACATCGCCCAAAACAAACCATCATTTTTGAAACGTGATAGCGTGAGTTTGGAGATTGAAGTAAAAGATAAAAGCGGTATACCAGTAAAAGGAAGCTTTTCCCTTTCAGTAACCGATGATTCCCAGGTTAGACCTGATCCGACAGGTAATTTTAGTATTACGGCGGGCCTGTTGCTGGGTGCTGAATTAAAAGGAAATGTAGAAAGTCCCGGTTACTACATTAATACAAATACGGAAAGTGCGTGGCTGGACCTTGATAACCTTATGCTCACGCAAGGCTGGGTTGGTTATAGTTGGAAAGATGTATTCAGCAATGGCAAAACCTCAAAGTTTAATGCAGAAAAGGAGTTTCAAATCACAGGCACCGTAACCAACCTATTGAAAAAGCCCGTAATCGGCGCGCCAGTGCTCATCTCATCGCAAAAACCAAGTTTTATCACAACAGTCAACACAGATGATAAAGGTCGCTATATCTTTAAGGGTTTGCCTAAAATAGATTCCGGATCATTCTTTATTCAGGCAAGAACTCCAAAAGGGAAAGAGATGAATTTTGGAGGCATAACCGTAGAACGTTTCCATCCGCTGCCTATAGAGGCAACTTTTAGAGATAAGGTATTGCCATGGTATGTAAATTCCGACAGTGCTCAGATTAACTATGCCAAAAATATTGCGGCTAAAGGCAGCATGGGAGAATTAAAACAAACTGGAATAGCATTAAAAGAAGTTCAGATTACTTCTAAAAAGCTAATTCCGGGATCCAGTAACAGGAATGGTCCAGGCAAGGCTGATTTAGTCTTTGATGAAAAAGAGATCAAGGCTTCAGCAGTGATGAATTTATACCAATTGATCAAGCAAAAACTGCCGGGTTTTAGGGTGATAACAGAAGATGGCCTTCCCACTTTGAGGTACAACCGTTTCATGGTAATCATTGAAATAGACGGAGCCGGTTTACCCGTAGCTCTGGATACACCACCCACGGAACAGCAACTGATAGAAGAACTAAGTGAATACCAGATTGCACAATTTGTTGGGATGGAAGTGATGTATAGCAACAAATACCTAAGTAAATATGTCCAGCCATATGCCTTGATTCCCAAAACTCCAACAGCAAAAGAAATTACTGATTCTGAAAATAACCTGAGTGCAGGTAGTTATTCCAGTTCAGACATGATTTTTGGTGAGGCATCCGTGGTCAATAGCCTTTCTGGTGACAGGGACAACCCTAATACGGTAAACCAGGTAGATCAGGCGGGAAATGGGATAGGTAATTATTACAAGAATAGTTTCAGACCAGTCAATTACCTGGAAGCACGCGCAAATGTGCTAACGCGTAAAACACGGGAGTTAGCCGTTATCGCAATTACAACAGGTAACAAGAGAGGCTGGAGCAAAATTTTGAAACCGGACGTTCTTACGTATCGTCCTTTGCCATTGCTGAATCCAATTCAATTTTATAGTCCTAAATATTCAGGTAATTTTGCGGATATTGCGGCGCGGGACTATCGCTCGACAATTTATTGGGAACCTAACATTGTGACCGATGCCAATGGAAAAGCCAAATTGTCTTTTTTTACATCAGATAGTAAGGGCAGTTATACGATTAGCGTAGAAGGATTTGACCCTAATGGAGGTTTGGGCAGTTCGAGACAAAAAATCAACGTAAAATAGTTGGAAAATGAGGGTAGATTGAGGAGAAAATGAGGAAGAGCTCGCAATGACTCCAGGGTGAGTCCAGGTATAGTCCAGGGTAAGTCCAGGTTTTCGGCCAAAAGGCTGGAATATGCCTGGGTTCGGGTTGGATAAAAACTGGACTTGTTAAGAGCTTGTATGCTGCTCACCTTGACTACAACCTAACTCCTCTTAAAAATTCTTCAACTGTCATTCTTTTCTTTCCTTCGTACTGCACATCAATCAATTTGATGAAGCCGTCTTTTGTCGCAAATTTTAAAAAGGTTTTTCCATCTGTAAGGAAACCTCCTGCAGTGATCGCTGCTTCCTTTTCTTCAAGTTCAGCTTTAAAAACCTTTAATACTTTATCGTTTAGTTTGGTAAACGCTGTAGGATACGGACTTAAGCCTCTAATCATGTTATAGACTGTTTGCGATGGCTGATTCCAGTCGATCAAGCAGTTTTCCTTAAAGATTTTAGGTGCATGCTTCAGTTCATCGTTTTGCGGCTGTGGTTGTTCTACATAATCGCCAGATGCAATAGCGTTAACAGTTTTCACTATAAGTCGCGCACCTGTTTCCATTAATTTATCGTGCAGTTCCCCGGCAGTTTCATCATCTGCAATGTCGACTTTATCTGCCAGGATGATGTCTCCTGTGTCTATTTCGTGTTTCAGGAAAAACGTGGTAACACCACTCTCTTTTTCTCCATTGATGATGGCATGGTTAATAGGTGCGGCACCTCTGTATTGCGGTAATAAGCTTCCATGCAAGTTAATAGTTCCTTTCGCCGGCATGTTCCATACCACTTCTGGGAGCATCCTGAATGCCACTACTACCTGCAGGTCAGCCTTTAATGCTCGCAATTTCTCAATAAATTCAGGAGCTTTCAGTTTTAATGGTTGCAGCACAGGTATTCCTTTTGATGTCGCGTATTGCTTTACTGCGCTTTCCTGAAGTTTTTGTCCGCGACCTGCCGGTTTATCGGCTGCCGTTACCACTCCGACCACATCAAAACCAGCCTCTACCAGGGCATTTAAAGAAGCTACTGCGAAATCGGGGGTACCCATGAAAACTATTTTCATCATCTTATGTTTATGTGTAACAGCATTCAAATTTAACGCTTATTGGCAGTATTTATGGTACAGACCCTGGAAGAAATTAAATCAAGCGGACTAACTTTTGCAACAGATTCCCAACCGGGCATCTACCGCAAAGGCAAACCGGGCAAGTTCCACTACGAGGATAAGGACGGCAAACGTATTAGCGATGAAGACCAGCTTGGTAGAATCAAAGCCCTGGTGATACCTCCGGCATGGACTGAAGTTTGGATTGCCAACAGAAAGAGTGCATACCTGCAGGTTACCGGTCTGGATGCCGCCGGCAGGAAGCAATATAAATACCATCCCGACTGGACATCCCGCCGTTCTGAAAGCAAATATTTTAGGTTACTTGAGTTTGGTAAAGTACTGCCTGTTGCACGTAAGCGTGTTGCCAAAGATTTACGGCGTAAAGAGTTTGATGAAAGGAAAGTTTTAGCCATCTGTTTGCAGGTGATGATGAAAACATTGATCCGGGTGGGTAATGAATCTTATGCGCAAATGTATGGAAGCTATGGATTAACTACTTTAAGAAACAAACATGTTAAGATTGCGGGCAGCCATTTGAAGTTAAACTTTATAGGGAAAAAAGGGGTAAAGCAGAATGTAGACTTGAACGATAAAACCCTGGCAAAGTTAGTTAAGCAATGCATGGAAATTCCCGGACAAGATTTATTTCAATACTATACTGAGGGGAAAGAACACAGGCCAATCGATTCAGGAAAGATCAATAATTATATAAAGGAAATTACTGATTGTGATTTCACTGCAAAAGATTTCCGAACCTGGGGAGGCACGCTCGAAGCATTAAGACAACTTGCGAAATGCTGTGTAGATGATGTTAGTCGGCCTAAAAAGAAAGTTATTGTTGAAGTGCTTGATTGTGTTGCCAGTAAACTTGGCAACACCAGGGCTGTGTGTAAAAGTTCTTATGTATATCCTATTCTTTTGGAAGCATTTGAAAATGATGAACTCGGTAAATATCTAAAGAAAGTGAATACCAAGCCTGCGGTTAGCGCCACAGCAATGGAGAACGATGAGAAAATACTAATGGCATTTTTAAAAGCTGTTCAGAAGAAGCAGGTCAAGAAAGTGAAGGTTAAAACCAAAAAGGCCGCAGCCTAGTCATTGGGTGGGGTTTTAATTGGATTAACAGGTTGCTCATCCTGTTCTCTTCTTTTAGCAGGGTTTTTAAATCCGGCCTCTTCTTTATTGTAGTCTTTATCTTCCGGCTTCTTTACCACTTTATCCCCTTCAGGAACTTTTCCTTTTGGTGTTTCTTCACGGAAATTGCTGCTCGGTTTCTCGTTTTTCTCTTTTGGCGCGCTATTCATAATATTAGTATTTAGTAAATCAGGATTTTAATTACGCTACACCCGGCCGTCATTGCCAACACTCGGCCGTCATTGCCAACACTCGGCCGTCATTGCGAGGTACGAAGCAATCTTCCTGCATGTTGCAGTGCCTTTTGAGATTGCTTCGTGCCTCGCAATGACATCATGTTGGTTTGCTTCTTGCCTCGCAATGACATCATGTTGAATTACTTCGTGCCTCGCAATGACAGCTGCGGGCAATGACAGCTGTGAGCAATGATGATCCAAAACCAACCCAGGTTTACGGATACAACAGATATTTCTTACGCATTGTTTTATACTTGCTCAAACCGGGTTCCCAGCTTGCCCTGATTTGCTTTTCAGATTTCCCTGAAACCACCTGATTTCTAAAGTCCGCTACACCTATAAGCCGCTCAATTGTACCCATTTGATTGCTTAATTTCGAATTAAAGAAGTCCGCTTTATTTGGGGATGCATTATATAGTTCAATTAGCCAACTCAATTTAAGCTTCTTCTCCTTCCTGAATTTCGATGCATCAAAAGTCCTTAGATCCAGACCATAACAAACCTGATTCATAAATAAAGGTGCTTCTGCCATACCTTTTATACTAACTGGTGTAAAAGCAAAATTGTACTTACCCTTTAGAAATGGCGAACCAATAACTGTAAAAGGAAATTGCGTACCCCGACCGTGATTCAAATAAGTACCTTCAAACAAGCAGGTTGAAGGATACAATAAAATAGCTTGCGCGGTATTGAGATTGGGTGAGGGTTTAACCGGTAACTCATAGGGCGTATCATGGGTATAATTGGCCACCTTGATAATCTTCAGCTTGCACTGTAATTTATTGTCGAGCCAATTTTCACCATTCAACATTTGCGCATATTCCGCTACGGTTAAGCCGTGTACAACCGGAATCGGCTTAAGGCCAATTCCTGATTTAAATTGGGGATCCAATATCGGACCGTCTATATAAAAGCCGTTTGGATTCGGCCGGTCCAGTATCATCACCTCCTTGTTATTCGCCGCACAGGCTTCCATTATGTGTTGCAACGTATTGATATAGGTGTAAAATCGCACCCCAACATCTTGTATGTCAAAGATCATGATGTCTACATCAGACAGGTCTTCCTTTGTGGGAATAGCATGCTTACCATACAATGATATTGCCTTAATTCCAGTTTTGGTATCAGTGTCATCATCAACACTTACGCCAGCACTTGCATTGCCCCTAAAACCGTGTTCAGGTCCGAATATTTTTACAATTTTAACACCTAATTTAAGCAGACTGTCTACCGATGTTTCCTTTCCAATTATGGAAGTAGGGTTAACCACCATGCCAACTCTCTTGCCTTTTAGGTAAGGCACGTAAAGTTCCGTCTGCTCAGCCCCGGTTTTAAGTTTAGCAACTTTAGGCGGATCAATCTTTTCGGTGTCAATATGGTAAGGATTTGGCACGTTGCCATTTACTACCAGCTTTGGAGAAGAGCCGCATGCCTGGAAAGAAACCGCAAGGAATGTGGATATTAAAATATGGTGAATGTATGTTTTCATGCTAAACAAAGATAAAATTTTCCCTAGAAGTTTATTATATTGTTGCCTCGTAACCAAATGAACCCATGAAGACTAAACTTATCGCCACCGCTGCGGTGATTACGGTACTTTCAGGATATACCCTGATCAAGGACAATTCCCTCAAATTAGAAGAAAAATATCTTTCTGAACAAACGCAATTGTTTTTGCCGGACGACCTGGAAGCAACACTCTGGGCAGAATCTCCAAAGTTTTATAATCCAACCAATATCGATGTTGACATCAAAGGGCGTATTTGGGTTACTGAAGCTGTAAATTACAGGAAATATAACAACAAAGCCCCTCATTACAAGGATAGAGAAGAAGGCGACAGGGTTGTCATACTGGAAGATAAAGATGGTGATGGTGTTGCTGAAACTTCTAAAGTTTTTGTGCAGGACAAGGATTTGATCGCCCCATTGGGAATTGCTGTAATCGGTAATAAAACAATTGTTTCGTGTGCTCCTTCAATCATCGTTTACACGGATTTGAATGGAGATGACAAGCCCGATAAAAAGGAAGTGTTTTTAACAGGGTTTGGAGGTAAAGATCATGATCATAGCTTGCACGCAATGATTTCTGGTCCTGATGGGAAGTACTATTTCAACGCGGGAAATGCTGGTCCGCATATGGTTACCGATAAATCGGGCTGGAATTTGCGGTCCGGCAGTAACTATAATGGGGGCTCTCCATATAACAACAGCAACAAAGGCGCCCTGGTGAGTGATGATGGAAAGATGTGGGTTGGTGGTATCGCTATGCGTGTTAATCCGGACGGCACCGGACTAAAAGTTCTGGGGCATAATTTCCGAAACTCTTATGAGTTTACCGTGGATTCTTACGGGAACATGTGGCAGAACGACAATGATGATGATGGGAATAGAGGGGTAAGGGTTTCGTGGCTAATGGAAGGCGCCAACATGGGTTATGCAAGTGCAGATGGCACCCGCAGGTGGGAAGCTGACCGCAGGCCTGGGCAACAAACCGCAGCAGCGCACTGGCACCAGGAAGATCCGGGAGTGCTTCCCTATGGAGACAATACAGGTGCTGGATCGCCTACAGGTGTAGCGTTTAATGAAAGCGACCTTTTAGGTGAAAAATATAGAGGTATGCTACTGGCGTGCGATGCGGGCAGAAATGTTGTTTTCGCGTACAAACCTACTGCAAGTGGAGCGGGGTACGACCTTAACCGTCAAAATATGATTACCTCTTTGTCTGACAAGGAAGTGGCAGTTGCACAGAGCTCATCCGGCGAAAATGAAAAGGCAAAATGGTTTCGCCCCAGCGATGTTGCTATCGGAACAGATGGAGCCATTTATGTGGCCGATTGGTACGACAGTATGGTTGGCGGCCATAGAATGAATGACACTACCGGGACTGGCAGGATTTACAGGATAGCGCCCAAAGGCAAGAAACTTGTTAATCCGAAACTTAGTTTAAAAAATACGAAAGGGCAGATAGACGCTTTATTGAGCCCGGCTGTAAATGTGCGTAATTCAGGTTTTGTATTGCTGGCAGCGCAAGGTGCGAAAGCGGTTAAGGACGTAAAAAAGATTTTGATGTCTACTAATCCTTACCATAGGGCAAGGGCTATTTGGTTGTTGTCTAGTATGGGGCCTACAGGACTGGCTGAAGTAGAAGCTACATTGACAAATTCTGATCCAAATCTTCGTATAGCAGCATTCAGGGCCTTGCGCGAAGCAAAGTCAGATGTAAATTCCTATGCACTTCAACTGAGCAAAGACCCTTCAGCAGCAGTTAGACGGGAAGTTGCGGTTTCGTTGCGTAATTTGCCGTTTAACAAAGCAAGTGAAATCGTAATGGCGCTTGCTGCTTCTTACGAAGGCAATGACAGGTATTACCTGGAGGCTATTGGATTGGGTGCAGAAGGTAAAGAAGAAGAACTATATCCTTTGCTAAACAGCAAAATTGGTGGTGATGCTTTACAATGGAGCCAGCCTTTTGCTGATATTGTTTGGCGGTTACATCCCAAAGCGGCTGTATCTGCACTAAAAGCAAGGGCAGGGTCAGACCAGTTATCAGAGGCGCAAAAAAAGCAAGCTATTGTTACCCTTGGCTTTATAAAAGATCAGGCCGCAGTTAACGTTATGCAGGAGCTTTTAAGCAGTACGGATGCCAAAACGAAAGAACAGGCATTGTGGTGGCTTAAATATCGTCAGGGAAATGAGTGGAGCAACTTCAAGATGGAATTGCCATCTACCGGTCCGGCAATGGATGCAGATGCGCAAAAGAAGATGCTGGCTCAAAAGCTAAAGATTGAAAACAATACTAGCAGCCAGAAAGATAAAATTGAAGCCATTAAAGTAATGGCTAAGGACAAGGTAGGTGGCGAAATGCTAATTGGATTGGCGGTTGATAAAAAGCTTTCTCAACCCTTAGTTGACGAGGTGAGCAAAGTAATCTTTAACAATCCGGACCAAACAGTTCGGGTTTTGGCAAGTGATTATTTTAAAAAGCCAGGAGTAACTACGGTGCTTTCTATTCCAAAAATTGCTAAGCTGCAAGGCGATACAAAATTAGGTAGATTGCTATTCAAAGAGAAGTGTATGACCTGCCATAAGATAGGAAATGAGGGCGCAAGTATAGGTCCGGAGTTGACACTTATTAATAAGAAATTTGAAAAGAGCGGTTTACTTGACGCCATCATCAATCCGAGTGCCGGTATGGCTTTTGGGTATGAATCATGGCTAATCACTAAAAAAGACGGTACCACAGTGTCTGGCTTTTTGCAGGGCGATGGAGAAACAGTAGTGCTGAAAGGAATGGCAGGTGAGAAATACAATGTTAAAGCCGCCGATATTGCTACCAGAAAGCAGTTTGCGACGTCAATTATGCCTGAGCCATCTGGTCTTCAGCTGAGTGAAAAAGACCTTGCCAACATTGCAGAATATCTGCTTACGCTTAAACAATAGTTATTATTTATTTGCATTTTTGCGGGGTTACCTATAGATAGCAAATATTGAATACAGAATACTTTATTGCAGGGCGGATAGCCATCAAGTCGGAACGGACATTCTCTAAGCTGATCGTTCGTATAGCGATTGCCGGTGTAATGCTTAGCCTTGCCGTAATGATGCTTTCCATAGCAATTATTAAGGGATTCAAGACGGAAATACAGGACAAAGTTAGAGGCTATATTGGCGATGTAAGGATTTTTAAGTATGACCTCAATAACTCCTTTGAACTTTCCCCCTTTGTTCCGGGGGCAGAGACAATCAAAAATCTCCGAAAAAATCCTGAGGTTATATATTTTCAACCCTATGCTACCAAACCCGCCATTATATCTGCCAATGACGAGGTAGAAGGTATCAATTTTAAAGGAATAGACAAAACCTTCAATTGGGACTATATTCTAAAACACCTGGTAAAGGGTAGAGTGCTTGATTTTACGGATAGTGTACAAGCAACAAAACAGATCATGATCTCGCAGTTCACGGCCGACCGCCTTAAACTAAAAGTAGGTGATGATTTCATTATGCACTTTGTTCAAAACCCACCACGCAAGCGGCCTTTTAAAATCGTCGGGATTTACAATATCGGCGTTGAAGAGATTGATAAGAATTTTGTTATAGGCGATCTTAACCTCATTCGCAGACTCAATAACTGGAAGCCGGATGAAATTGGAGGGATAGAAATCCGTGTTAAAGATTTTTCTAAACTTAAGGCAACATCCAGAGGTATATATGAAGGACTGGAAATCAAATTAAAATCTGAATCGGTACAGGAATATTTTCCGGCGATATTCACCTGGTTATCCTTGCTTGATGTGAATACCCGGGTACTGTTAATTTTGATGATGATTGTTGGCGTGATCAATATGATTACTGCGCTACTTATCATGATCCTCGAGCGCACCAATATGATTGGGATGTTAAAAGCCTTTGGGATGACCGATTTTGGCGTAATGAAAATCTTCTTATACAACGCCTTATACCTTGTGGGATTAGGGCTGTTACTGGGTAATATACTTGGTTTGGGGCTGGGTTTTTTACAGATTTATACACACATCTTTAAACTGGATCAAACGTCTTATTACCTGGCATACGTACCTATTCAGATCAATTTTTTTGATGTGGTATTACTAAATATCTGCACAGGATTAGTTTGCTTAATCGTGCTTATCCTGCCTTCCGTGCTGGTCAGCAAAATAAGCCCGTTAAAAGCGATCAGGTTTAAATAAGGATTTATTTAGCCTTCTTTACATATTTGTCAAGCCAGGTATTCATTTCCCATAGCATGTGCAGGATGTTTTCCTTACCACGGTAACCGTGAGCTTCATAAGGAAGATAAACAAATCTTGTAGTGCCTCCAAAGCCTTTTATTGCGTTGAACAAGCGTTCACTATTGATCGGAAAAGTTCCCTGATTATCATCCATTTCACCATGGATCAGTAATATTGGGGTTTTTATCTTATTGGCATAGCTAAATGGGCTCATCTGGTAATACAACTCCGGAGCATCCCAATAGGTACGGTCTTCATTCTGGAAGCCAAATGGGGTTAGGGTTCTGTTGTACGCCCCGCTTCTTGCAATGCCCGCCTTAAATAAGTTAGTATGCGCAAGCAGGTTCGCCGTCATAAACGCCCCATAGCTGTGTCCTCCAACTGCCATTCTGTTCTTATCACCCACACCCATGTCACTTAATTTTTTTATAGCTGCTTCGGCATTCAATTGTAGCTGTTCTACAAAAGTATCGTTTGGTTTCTTTCCATCCTTTGCAACAATTGGCATCTCTGCATTGTCCAGCACAGCATATCCCTGAGTCACAAAAAATATTGGTCCGCCAGAAGATATAGTGGTAAATTTATCTTTTGAGCCCCTGATCTGCGCCGCATCCGCCGCCGAGTTGAATTCACGGGGATAAGCCCAAATCAGTACAGGTAATGGGCCGTCTTTTACTTTATCATAGCCCTTTGGCAGGTAAAGGTCGCCGGTCAGGTCAATTCCATCAGCGCGTTTGTATGATACCTTCTCCTTAGTAACCCCTTCCATTTCAGGATATGGGTTTCCAAAGCTGGTGATGGCCTGGTCTGCAATTCTTAATTTCAGGTTTTTAATATAGTAATTAGGCGCGTCTTTCTGGCTTTCTCTACGGGTGAGCAAAGTGAGTTTCTGCGGATCAAGTACGTCTGTTACCATTTCGAAAGAGCCTTCCTGAGCGCGCCATAAAATATCAGACTTCTTTGTCTTCAAATCAAATTTGGCAAGAAAAGGTAAGTCGCCCTTAGCAGAGGCTCCAGTTGTATTATTAAGCAATAATTTACTTCCGTTGTCTGTTGTGAGTATTACATACCTGCCATATTTATTTTTCTCGGTAACCGGTGTACCCGGGTTGTTGTATGCGTCTGTCGTATTTAGCTCATATAGTGTTTCAAGACTCCCGTTCGAAGGGTTAAAGCGACTTAATTTAGAGGTCTGTTTTGTTCTTGATGTTTCTCTGACCAGTGCAAGGGTAGGATTGCCCCAGCTAGTTCCGCTATAGCGCATTGTTGTTTTAAAAAGTTCTTTCGGACTGCCGGTAAATGGTGCTGTAAGCGCAAACACTGCATCATGAAATGGCACTTCTTTTTTAATAAGTCCGCTGTCCAGAGGCTGTGCCCATGTAAGGGTAGCTGCTTCGTCATCTCGCCAGCTGTAACCCCTTGCTATATTTTGTACATTATCGTATCCGGAAGGTCTCACTTCTGTTGATGGAAGTTCTGCGATCAGCTTCACTTGTTTTCCGGTTCTATCGGTAATTTGCAAAGTAGATGGAAAGCCATAGGAAGCTACCAAATAAGAAAAAGGCTTCCGGATGGTGCGTACAAGCAGATAGTTCTTGTCTGGCGACAATGATACACCGCTATAAATGGCAGGAGAGCCAATTGGAGATTCTATTCCATTTTTGTTTTCGACAAGTTGTGAAGTAGCAAAAAACTCAAACAATTGCTCATCAAATGGCGACTTAATCAAATCCTGCAAAGTAGCACTTGGTGCAGCTTTACCTAAATTTTGTTGAATGGTTGGGCCTTTTGGCATTAATGGTCTTGCAGGCGCAGCGCTTGCAGGTTTGGTAATTACATTGTACAGTAACGTGTTGTCGTCTGCCCAAACTACTCCGCTACCAAGAATATCATTCAATGGTTGCTTGTTTATTTTTGACGCTTTCGCTGTAGCCACATCAATCACATACAAGTCAACCTTGTCCTGAGCAGTATTGGTAAACGATATTTTGTTTTCCGAAGGATTCCAGTCAACATTTCCTGCATAAAGGGGACTAGGCAAGCCGGTTACCGAAACACTTTTATTGGTTTTTATATTCTTCAGACTAAAATTATTAATAAATGTTTGCCTGCTTGGTGCATAGTTGTTTGGATTTATCCTCATTCCTGCAATTCTGTATTCGGGCATGGCCAGTTCTTCTACAGAAGGATAGGAATTGCGCTCACTCAGGAGCATCCATTCTGCTTTACTATCAATGCTCACCGAAGGTGTTGGTTTCGCCAGCAAAAGATCAGCTATAGCCTTAGGAGGCATTTGGTAATCAACGGCATCTTGCCCAAAAGCTGTGAGCGTGAAACTAGTTAGAAATAGGTGTAGAATAAGTTTTTTCATGGATTAGCAAATAAAGGAAGTTAATAGGGCTAAAATACAGAATCTTAAGTCGGTGGCAGAATGGATTGTATCAAAATATTGATACAAAGTGCGATCTAATAATGAAGAAACGCTTATTTTTCATTAAATTGAGTTTTATGATGTCAAATTAACACTCCTTGACTATGCGACTCAAAGTTTTAATGTCTCTATCGCTGGCTATAGGCTCGTTCTTTTTTTGCAGCGGCCAGTCAAAACAAACTATCGGTGTAAAAGCAATTAAGGACTCAGTACAGAAAACTCGTGACGCCATGCCTGAAGAAAGGATATATCTTCATACTGATAGGAACTTTTACTTTGCTGGGGATACCATGTGGTTTAAGGCCTACGTATTGGATGCAACCTATTTAAAACCAACTACTAAAAGCAAGCTTTTATTTATAGAAATTCATGATGACAGTTCCGATGTATTGAGGAGGATCAGTGTTATCTTAAAAAATGGATTGGGCAACGCACAAATACCCTTATCTCGCGGAACCTTTGTAAGTGGCGGGTATACTGTTAAAGCGTATACTAATTGGATACAGAACTTCGGTCCCGACGCGGCTTTCAATAAACGAATTTATGTGGGGAGTGCTGAAAAAAGTTCCTGGTTGGTCTACCCGAATCTAACGCAAACAATAGTGGGAGGTAAAGTACAAATTAGGAATGAAATTTCTTTGAAAGATTTGGAAAGACAGCCAGTTGGGTTGCGAAACATCGAGATTTCGGTAGTTGATAGCAGTAAATTCTTCTATAAACAAAAATTGGAAACGAGCCTGCAAGGCAAGTTCATATTTAATCTTGACTTACCAGGAAATAAAAATTTTAACGACCTGCGCTATCAAATTAAGGACCTTCGTAAAGATGGTACAGCCCAAGATTTAAATGTGCCAATAGCGTTAAACCGTTCAAATAAAATTGATCTTCAGTTTCTTCCGGAATCTGGTTATTTAATTGTTAACATGAAAACCAAACTTGCTTTCAAAGCAATGGGTGAAGATGGTAAAAATGTAGATGTTAAAGGGGAAATAATAGATTCTAAGGGAGAAGTGGTCGCTTCATTTCAAAGTTTGTATAAGGGAATGGGCAGTGTACTCTTCACACCGCTTGCTGGGGAGAAATACGAGGCGCGCTTAACTAATCCAGCAGATGCTTTTCAGACTTTCAAATTACCGGCTGCACAGAAAAGCGGAACAAACTTGGCAATTGAAAATATTGATGGTACAGATTCCCTTAAAGTAAATATTAACGCAAGCGAAGATATTTTAGCGGTCAAAGGACTTTTTTATTTGGTGGGTACTGCACGTGGAATTGTTTGTTACATTATGCCCGTATTGATGTCTTCAACTAAAGAAATACATATTGCGAAGAGGTTATTTCCTACTGGCGTGACCAGAATCTCATTACTTAAAGAAAGGATTCCTGTAAATGAAAGAACTGTTTTCATAAACCATAATGATCAACTGCAAATTTCGGTTCATGCCGATGGTGATTTAAACCGTACCAGAGATAAAGTTTCCTTGAAATTAGAGGTAAGAGATAAATTTGGAAATCCGGCCACAGGATCATTTTCTATGTCTATAACGGACAAGGGGCAGTTAGCTTCTGGATTGGTAAATAACTCTTGTGTATCAACGATACTATTGCAGTCTCCTTTAAAGGGCGAAATAGAGGAGCCTGATTCATATTTTGATAAAAACAACCCTGTTGCCTCAATGGCCCTTGATAATTTGTTGCTTACACAAGGTTGGACTGGATTTGACTGGAAAACGGTATTTACATCTAGTAAACTTCCTGTTTTCGACGGGATAAGAATGAGTCGACGTGAGAACTCAAGACTAATATTTATGGAGTTTCCCTGGAAAAAGAACATTAGGTTCTTGCCTTGGTTTGTTCAACAGGATGATGAGAACACAAAATTTCCTGATATCACTTTTGAAAATCCATTACTGCATTTTAATATCGAGGGTAAAAATATGCTCAAAGAAGTTGTCATTAATGGGAAAAAACAGTGGCGGGGAACTGGATTTGCTGATATCGTGGTTGATTCTGCTGACATGGCTGCTACAGGGGCCCAAAATATGTATGAACTCTTAAGACAGAAATTGCCGGGCCTCACAGTCGAACCAATTGTAATCCCAGGTAAAGGAACAAAATATACTCTGGCCTGGGGAAACCGTACATTGCAGTTTGTCGAGACTACTGATGTGATACTTACCAGCACGTATTCAGATTCGCCTTTCGAAGCTAAGGAATATTGGAAAACCCAACCAATATTTATTTATGATATGGTAGAAGTACTATACTCTGAAAATTACACGCATGTTTACGAAAAACGCAAACCCGCAGAGCCTTACGTGCCGGGTCAGCGGGCAAAACTTGTGGAGTTGTACGCACGAATGGGTAAACAAGTTCCGTCAGAAAATGACCCGAAAACAATTATTATTCGATATGCACATAAAAAGAACATTCCTCGGGGGCGCCCCAATCCATTGCATATCACGGTACCACTACAATATTATCAACCCAAATACGAAGCAATTAACAGTGATAGAAAAAACCAACGGGCAACAGTTCATTGGGAGCCCAATATAGTTACAGACGAGAAAGGTAAAGCGACCGTTACTTTTTACACTTCAGACCGTTCGGGGATTTATAGTATAAATATTCAAGGCGCAAATCTTAGTGGCAAACTTGGAAGTGGTCAGGCCGAAATAGTTGTTAAAAATAAAGGCCTTTAGCATAGATTTCAAATAATAGAATGAGAAACCAGTCGTATAAATATTTTTTGACTCTCTTGATGTTTGCTTCATTTTGCCCTGCCTTTGCGCAAGAAAAGCTGATAAATTATTCTGCTGGGCTACCTGCAGCGGATGCATTAGGGAGAAAACTGCCAACATATGAAGATGTTGGAGATATTAAAAAAGATCGTTTTGTGGGCTTATTTTACTGGACCTGGCATTATCATCAGGCTGCTAATAAGCCCAACAACACTACTGCATTCCTGCAAAAGTACCCAGATGCAATTAGTGATTATAAGCATCCCGCCTGGCCGCAGAATATTATGAATTTCTGGGGAGAGCCCTTATTTGGATTTTACACCAATATGGATAAATGGGTTTTATATAAACATGCGGAAATGCTGGCGGATGCGGATGTAGACATGATCATGTTTGATTGCACAAACGGTGATTTAGTGTGGAAACCTGCATACATGGCTTTATGCGAAGTTTTTACGGAAGCGAGAAAAAATGGAATTAAAACGCCACAGATTGCTTTTATGATGGGATTTGGACCAACTGACGCTACGAAGAGCGCTATAAATCAGGTATATAATGATTTGTACAAACCCGGGCTTTATAAAGACCTGTGGTTTCAATGGAAAGGGAAGCCGCTGATCATGGCATATCCTGATAATATCGATCCTGAAATCAGACAGTTCTTTACTTTTAGGCCCGGACAGCCCGTTTATGATAAAGGCCCTAAACGGAAAGACCATTGGGGTTGGTTGGAAATTTATCCTCAACATGGCTTTGCCAAAAATGCAGATGGGAGCTTTGAGCAAATGACAGTAGGGACTTCTCAAAACTGGACTAAAGCAAATGGCTTGAGTGCAATGAATTCGAAGGGTTCATTTGGTAGAAGTTACACAGATAAGAATGGGCAAGACCTGCGGCCAAATGCGCATCAATATGGCTTGAATTTTCAGGAGCAATGGGATTATGCACTAAAGCAAAATGTAGAGTTGGTGTTTGTAACCGGTTGGAATGAATGGATAGCCGGCAGATATGAGAAGTGGCAGGGAAAGGAGAATGCTTTTCCGGATCAGTTTGATACGGAGCATAGCCGGGATATTGAACCTATGAAGGGCGGACACAACGACAATTACTATTACCAGCTGATTGCAAACATCAGGAAATTTAAGGGTATGCCTGCACCAGCAAAAACTTCTGCACCTAAAGTCATTAAAATAGATGGACATTTTGCAGAATGGAACAACGTATTTCCAGAGTTTAAAAGTCATAAAGGTAACACGCTGCACCGGGATGCAGATGGGTTTTCAGGCACTCATTACAGCACTGCCACAGGCAGAAATGATATTGTAAGCACTAAGGTTGCCAGGGATAAAACTAATATCTATTTCTATGTAGAAACGGCCGATAAGCTTACTCCAGCATCAGACAATGCCTGGATGAGACTCTTTATTGATGTCGACAACAATAAGGCGACCGGGTGGGAGGGTTATGACTTTGTCATCAACAGAAAGTCGCCGGGTAAAATGGCTGGTCTCGAAAAGACCGATAAGGGGTGGAACTGGAAATCATGTGGTCAAGTAGCGTATAGCTATGCCGGGAATAAGCTAGAAATTAAAGTGCCAATAAAAATTTTGAAGTTAAGTGGAAAAAGTTTCCAGTTCAAATGGTCGGACAACATGCAAGCGGACGGCGACATCATTGATTTTCTGCTAAATGGTGATGTGGCGCCCCTGGGGCGTTTTAATTACGAATACGTATTCAAGTAGACAAATAGAGTTTTTGAACTATGCCCAACCTTTTCTCTTTTTCAATTCAGTAATGTGTGCTAAATGATGCTCGCAATGCCATGCATAAATGCCAATGGTCTCTTTTAACGAAAAATGCTTTCCATGTTCTGGATGTACAAAAGTCCGGTCCAGCTGTTCTGAGGTTAAGGATGCCAGCAATATTGCCCAGCGCTCATGTAACCCCTGCAGTAAACTTAAACTAGCAGCAACTGGTAATTGACTGTCGGGCAATTCTGCCCACCGCTCTTCGAAATAAGGTTTTATGATCGGTTCATCTTCAGTTAATGCTAGCTTAAATCGAACAAAACTATTAAGGTGACTGTCTGCACAATGGTGAACAACTTGTCTGATGGTCCATCCATCCGGTCGGTATGGTGTATTTAACTGCTCATCACTTAAAAGACTAGTTTCCCTGTTCATTTTACCCGGAAATTCGGCAATGGCTTGTATGTAGCTACTTATAATTTCATCAGTAAGGACTGATGGTTGTGAGAATTTGCCTATTGGAAACCGTAGGACTTCGAGATCTGCTGTCGTCATAGATTTAAAAGATTTATAAATCTAATAAATCTTTTAATCACAAGGCACCAGCAATTGGTCTATTTGTTTAGCGAGGCTGCGGTCTTTATCGGTTACAATATCCCCAGCATCATGTGTGCATAGCCAGATTTCCAGTTTGTTGAAAGTATTGGTCCATTTTGGATGATGGTTGTTTTTCTCAGCAAGAAAAGCAACACGTATCATAAAGGCAAATGCTTCCTGAAAATCTTTAAACAGCATTACTTTATAAAGTTTTCTATCTATCTCTTCCCATTGTTTTTGAACAAAGCTTTCCATTTGTTTATCCTCCAAATTGTTAGTGATCATATCAAAGACAACAATGAAGATTCGATTAGGTTTCCTTAAATTTGTAGTATGAGTAATGAGGGTTCGGCTGATTTGATATTTGAAAAAATTCTTTCTTTTATAGAATACACCGGTCAGAACATCTTTCTTACCGGAAAAGCTGGTACAGGTAAAACAACATTGCTGAAAAGAATTAAAGAGCAAACTTCCAAAAAGATGGCAGTTGTGGCGCCGACAGGTGTAGCGGCAATGAATGCAAAAGGAACAACCATCAATTCTTTTTTTCAACTGCCACAAGGATCGTTCTTTCCCGGAGATATTAGTTTGATTAACCTGCAGGCCGGTATTATGTCTATCCAGTCGATGGTTGCAGATCTAAGTTACAGCAGGGAAAAAACAACATTATTTAGTGAACTTGAGTTGCTGGTGATAGACGAGATTTCGATGGTTCGGTCTGATCTCCTCGATGTGATTGATGCCATTCTCCGTGCAGTAAGGAGGAACAACTATCCTTTCGGGGGTGTGCAATTATTATTGATAGGTGATCTTTTTCAATTGCCCCCGGTAACCAAACGAGAAGAATGGGCATTTATGCGAACTGCTTATGCATCGCCATACTTTTTTGATGCCCATGTAATCCATAGAAATCCACTTTTGCAGGTGGAACTGACTAAAGTATTCCGACAAACAGAACCGGAGTTTATTAACATCCTTAACGACATTAGAAATAACCAGATTGATCAGGCCGGATTAGCGCTGTTGAATAAGCGGTATGACCCTTTGTTTATGGCGACAGCCGACTTAAATCCAATTATCATTACGTCCCATAATGTTGAAGCCAACACCATAAACAAGGCTAAGTTAGATGAGTTGCAAGGTGAGGAACATACATTCGAGGCAGAGGTAAGCGGGGAGTTTCGCGACTTAAACCTTCAGGCAGAGCAGAGTCTGAAACTAAAAATAGGTGCCCAGGTCATGTTCATTAAAAACGATACTGGTGAAGACCGTAAATTTTACAATGGAAAGATAGGCAGGGTAAAGGCGGTGGAAAATGGAACTATTTATATTTCTTTTCCTAATGAGGATGACTTGCCACTTGAGAAATCGTCATGGCAGTCTTTTGAATACAAGGCAGATGAAGAAGCCATTGTGCAGCAGCAAGTAGGGGAGTTTTCACAATATCCCATCAAACTGGCCTGGGCAGTGACGATTCATAAAAGTCAGGGTTTAACATTCGACAGCGCCATTATTGATGCCGGTAAATCCTTTGTTGCCGGACAGGTTTATGTGGCTTTAAGTCGCGTTAGAACACTTCAGGGGCTAATTCTAAAGTCCAAGATCAATACAGAAAGTTTGAGGTCTAATACGGAGGTGATCAACTACATGAAACCTGTGCAGGAACAAGATTTAAATGATTTACTTTTACATGAGCAGGAACGCTTTATTCTGAAGCTCGTTCTTGGGGACTTTTCGTTTTCCTCCTTAATTAAAGGCCTTGACGACATCAGCAGTAATCCAGAAATCACAAAGGCACATCTGCCAGAATTAAAGAGCACCATTTCGCAATTACTGAGTTCTGTAAAAGAACTGATAACTGTTTCGGATCGTTTCCAATCGCAAGTATTGCAACTGCACAAGCAGCATGGATTTAAGGATTTGAATGCATTGCAAAGCAGAATTGAATCGGCACAGGTTTATTTTGCCAAAGAGATCACTACACAACTGTTAAATCCCCTGAATAAACACATCAGGATTAAGCCTAAAAATAAACTACAACAGCAAGTGCAGCATATGTTGCTAAAATACAGACAAGTAGTAGAGAACCGCAGCGCACTTATTTTAATTGCTGCAGGGAGGTTGAAAGAACCTATTCAGGAATCGGAATACATCAAGTGGATTATAGACCAGCGAACAAAAAGTAAAATAAAAGCCAACCCGTCCAAAGGCGGACAGGCGGCTGTAACGCTTGAATTATTTTAATTAGCTTCTGTCGTAAAATGCAGGTGGCTCAATACCTAAAGCACGCAGATAAACGGTGCCTTGTGCACGGTGATGGATTTCGTTGTCTTTGAAATAAAGAATAGAGGAGTAAGCATTGTCCTCATACTGCCCAAATGCCGATATCTTTTCCTGAAAATCTTCTTCGGTGATTTGCGCCCAGTAAGTTTTTATCACCTCTGTACTGTCGTCGTAGAGTTTTAACAATGCTGCCTTAGTCTGATCTTCCGGAGCTATGGTATGATCCCAGTTTCCTGTGTTTGTCCAGTCTTTAGTAGCAATACCTTTTATACCCGGACCAGATACATCAATCATTTCTTTAACCAATCCGGCAAAAGTTCTCATTCCACCAATACTAAAGGTAAAAAGCTGGTCTTCAGGAAATGCCTCGATAACTCTTCTGGTTACCCTGCGGTGTCCCAACCATTGATTTAAAAAGTTCTCTGCTGAGATAAATACTGCTGTTTCGGTGCTAATTTCTGTTGAGTTCATAATCAATTGTTTAAATTTCTTACACAAAGAAAAGGCACACCACTGACAACCCTATGGCAGTCTGTTTTTGATTATTTATTTTTTATTTGCTCAAATAAAAACACGCCTTTTTTATTTCCTACAACAATATCAAGCAGCTTGTCTTTATTCATGTCAACTACATTAGTTTGCAGACCGTTACCAGAGTCACTATCTATCAAGTGTGGCGTCCATGATGGCGCCTTACCCGGCTTATATTCCAGCCAATAAAGTACAGCCGGTTCTCTTTCGCCAGGATCATGGCCCATATGTGCCCAAAATCTTTTGCCGGTAACCAGGTCCGGGTTACCGTCTTTATTCATATCTACCAACCCGAGGCCATGGGTTTGAGAGAAAGTTTTCAGGATTTCATGGTGTTTCCATGTCACAGCCCCCTTGGCATCCGCTACCTGTTCATGCCACCAAATGCCATAGGCATGTGCAGACGCGCTGATTACATCCATATCACCATCCTGATCAAGATCCATCACGTACATTTGGGAGGCATCTTCACCCAAATCGGCATCATGCCAGGTCCAGTTATTTTGTTTAGGATCTTTTGGAGATTCCCACCAACCAGTCCTGATTACTACATCTTTTTTTCCGTCTTTGTTGATATCGCCAAATCCTAAACCATGGGTAAACTGATGTGTACCGCGGTCTTTCACATCGCTAATCACATGTGGAGTCCAAGCCGTATCACCTTTTTTCTTCGGGGATTCCAGCCATACCATTTTACCCCCTTTTGAATCGTTACACAGCAGGTCAAGTTTTCCGTCGCCATCAACATCTGTAAAAAGCGGAGATTCATTACCTACTGAAGCATAAACCGGGAAAGCTTTCCAATGGCCGCCAGCGTTTTTTGGGTTTTGATACCACACGGCTGCTTCACCAGGGAAATCTACCCTCACATAATCTAACCAGCCATCCTGATCCACATCCATTGCCTGGTTGATAAAGGAATCACTATATCCGGTATTGAAATCAAACTTTCCGGGAGTGTAAACCTCATGTTTTGTCCATTTAGGTGCTTCATACCAAAAGGCCCCCGCGATGATGTCCATCTTCCCGTCTTTATTGAAATCGCCATAGGCAGATCCTTCTGAAAAAAATTCAGTGCTTAGTATATGTTTTTTAAACTTTAAATCTTTGGATTGTTGTGCTGATACAGCGCCTGCATACAAACCTGGCGCAGCAAGTAGGGCAGTAAGACATATTTTATAGGTTAAATTCATCGTGTTCACACTCATTTGGTATTACTAATTTACACTTTCATTGTCAATATCCTATTCCTTAGTTGCCAGTAAAAACTTTAGCAATGCATCAAAATCCTTTGGTTTTATGGTATTTCTAAATTCATCCGGCATCAAAGTATACTTCGAAGGTGTACGTTCTTTAATGTCAGCCTTAACCACGGTAAATTCCGCACCTCCAGGATTCGCAAAAATCAGCACAGCCCCTTCTTCCCTCCGAAATAAGCCAGATAACACCTTGCCATTTTTTAAAGTGACGGTGTAAGTCCGGAATGCCTGTGAGATGTTTCTGTTAGGGTCTAATATTTTTTCAGTCAATGCTTTTTGTCCCCAATTGCCTATACCGTCCAACTGCGGCCCAATCATTCCACCTGTTCCTTTAATTTGGTGGCACATGCTGCAGTTTTGTATAAACATGGCTTTGCCGGTTTCTACACTTGCCGATTCCGGATTAAAGCTTGCCAACCTGGCATTGATCAATGCCTGCCGGGCTTCGCTTTCTGATGCCTGACCGGCTGATAGTTTTTTAAACTCTTCGCGCTGCGCGCTACTCATATTGTTGATGAGTCGTTCCTTAATTAATACATCTGAAACCAAATCATATTTGATGTCTCCTTGTTTGAGTGAAGTAAGTAGTTTTGAGATGCCCTGTTCTGTATTTACCAGAATTGACGCAATACTTAACTGTAAGCTCCGTCTACTCCCAGCCAAACCTTTTTGCAATGCGTTAAATCTTGAAGGTGAATTACTGAGACCGAGCACCTGAGCCATTTTTTCTTTTAGAAGCTGTTGTTCAGTAAGATCTAAAAGGATCTCTTCTGCAAAGACGCTGTTTTTCATCGGGTCAATCGCAATCAATGCATTTGCCGCGGCAGTGCGTGTTTTATAATCTGTATGTTTATCAGACAGCAGCCTTTTCAAAGCAGGGGTTAAGGAAGCGACTTTGTATGTTCCCGCTAATTCTGCCGCTTTGGTATATCTTTCAGCGGTTTCAGCTAATCCCAAATCGGGAATTGTTAGGACCTCCGGCTTAAATCCCCCAATACCAATCGATCCTGTTTTAGTGCTGTCTACCACTTCAATATATCCCTGCTGTCCTGCATAATTGCTCAAGTCAAATGGTACCTGCTTCATCAAATCAGCCATGCCCATAGCTGAGGTAAATGCTGATCTGTAGCTACCTACTACCTGTTGATTTTTCGCAAGCCTGATGCGAACGTTATTTTTTGATACACCAATTTTAGAATCAGTATTATGAACATCGTTGTCGAATATGCTGATTTCGAGTTTCGCCGGAAGTATAAATGTTGGTGACACCAGCACACCCATAGGTGCGTACCAGTTATACTCACTCCACATCAATTTTACACGAGGTAATTCCCCAACAATAGCTCGGTCTATCATCGACCAGGGGTTTTCAGGATCACCCGTTTCCGCTAATGGTATATTGCTCCAAGCAGAAGTGTTTATTTGAGGAAGTTTGTCAAGTACATTTTCTGCAAGTTGAACTCCCCAATCTTTCATTGCCGGAACTTGGTTTGCGCCACTTTGCTGTAATCCCTGTTGCATAGTAGCGTATAGCAAATACTGTGCGTTAAGGTCATTTTCAAAGCGCTTTCGAATGTGAGTGATCGCTCTTCCAAACTGCGCTATGTTGATGTAACGGCCAATGAATTCTAAACTGCTTACGAGTTCTGAAGATGGCAAGTCATGATTTTCCAGATACTGCATCATAAATTGCGCCGCCGGGGCTGAAGGTACATCTCTAACAACCTTAAGCATTACTTCCAATTGCTCATTTGTCCAAATTTTAGAGGCAGCGGCATCCATTACCTGGCGGCTTCTCAGATTCTCCCGAATGCTAAGAAGCAGCGTGTACTTCAGATGACTATCCTTTTCGTTTGCTTTACTGTAGCAAGCCAGTAACGAAGAAACATTATTCACGTCTGCTGTTTTAGCCAAAACTTCTGCTGCTGCACGTTGTACGTGTGCACTGCTATCGCCCAGTAATTGTAATACTTTTTTATGCTGAGCAACGCTGATGTTCTTCTGTTCTGTAAATATTTTAAGGGTATGCACCTTCCATATTGGATAATTTAGCAATGCTTGGTCGATCACGTCGTCTGTTAACGCATTTAAGCGATATAATGCCCACAGTGCCTGAATTCCCGCTTTTGGACTGGCTTTTTTAGCCGTCGCCAATTTGGTAAGCGGTACTACAGCAGCTTGTCCGAAACGTTGTACAACCTGATTGGCAATAGCCATCCGCATATTGAGCTGAGGGTAGTCCAGATTTTTTATGAGTTCCTCCAAACTTGCTTTATTCCAGTCGCGGTTTACATGATTCTTATGAGGCTTATTACCGACATATTTTATTTTCCAAATCCGCCCACTTTGTCTGTCGCGTAGTGGATGGTCAAGTGGTACTTCATAATGCCCGATGATCCGGTTGTAAAAATCTGCGACATATAACGCACCATCCGGACCTTCTTTAATGGCAACCGGCCTAAACCATGGATCGGAGCTGATTAGAAAATCTTCTTCTCTTTTGGCTTCAGGTGATGATCCACTGAAAGACATGGTGTTCCTGTTTATGCGGCAGGTCACCACATCCCCATTGTAAAAGCTGTTTCTGTATTCTGCAGGAAACTGTTCTCCCAAGTAATAGTCCAGGCCCGATAATGCGGTAGAGCCCAATTCGAAACTCATCATTTCAGGGGCATAGCCCATAGCAGGGGCTTTCTTTCCAAAATGAGGATACTCGCCACCTTTTATCAATTGGTAAATAGGCTTGCTATGGCAATCCACTGAGTATAAATAACCCATTTCATCGAACGTGTATCCGAATGGGTTTACGCGACCGTACGAAGTTTGTTCAACGCGGCTCCCATCTTCTTTAAACCTAAAAGTATTGCCTGATACCATCGTAATGGAATCCATATCAGTACCTGCTATGGTAGAAGTATTGGTAAAGCCGTGACAAGCGTAGATCCATCCATCAAAACCCCGTGCAAAGTTGTTGACCATGCCATGGGTGTCCTGATATCCAAACTCGCCTAAAAGCTTTTTCTTGCTTTCCGAAATCCCATCGCCATCTTCATCATTGAATTTGTAAACATTGGGAATGCTAAAAGCAATGGCTCCTTTTTGTACAGGTATTATTCCAATGGGAATGTTAAGGTCTGTCGCAAATGGTAAAAATTTATCTGCTTTTCCATCTCCATCCGTATCTTCCAGTATAGTGATCTTATCATGTCCTTTTAAAGATGGCGCTGCCATTGGGTATTCAGATGATTGTGTAACCCACAATCTTCCTTTTTCATCAAATTCCATGTTAATAGGCTTCCCTATGTCGGGCTCAGAAGCATATAAGGTAATTTCAAACCCGGGCGGAAGTTTAAATCCTGCGCGTTCCTGCTCAGGGGTCTGAAATTCAGTACTACGAATATGATCGGCAAATTTTTCAGGACCGGGATATGGTATAGGACTCTGGTTGCTAATGCCGGCAGTAGCCTGCTTGTTTTTTTGTGAAACGTGGCAGCCCAAAACTGCTATGGCCAGTAATCCAGCTGTAGTAAATGCTACATTCAAACTTTTTAGTCTCATACACTCAGCCCATCAGGCTTTGATTTAACACGACTAATACTGGTGGAAAGAATCAGACACAAACTCAAGAACCTTTGGCAAAGAGCCTCTCCAGTATGTCCAGGTGTGGCCGCCATCTCGTACCCGGAATTCGTGTGGAATCTCTTTTTTACGCATTGCAACATGTACTAACGCATTGCCTTCATAAAGAAAATCATCATCACCACAGTCTACGTACCACCTCACCGCTTTTTTCTGATTATCAGGCATATTGTTTGACAACGCTATTGCGCTGTGTCTGTTCACATAGTTAGTTATGGTAGAATCTGCTAAATTGGGATTGTTCTTTTTGATATTAGCTTTGGCATCATCAGGGTTGATCGCACCAACAGACGCGCTGAGTGGACAGGCAGAAGAGAACATTTCCGGATGGTGCATTGCATACATAAAAGTACCGCCGCCACCCATGGACAGACCTGATATTGCTCTTGCACGCTTATCTGTTTTTGCCCTGTATTTCTTTTCTATAAAAGGAATAAGTTCCGTGAAAAAGAAGTCCTCATAATTCCAGTCGCCCTTAATGTCATTAAAGTACCCGCGCCTGCCCGTGTTGGCGTCAGGCATAACGATAATCATAGGCGTAGCGGTGC
This sequence comes from Bacteroidota bacterium, assembly GCA_040385565.1. Lineage (GTDB taxonomy): Bacteria > Bacteroidota > Bacteroidia > Sphingobacteriales > Sphingobacteriaceae > Pedobacter. The sequence goes on from JAZKHD010000014.1 coordinate 56,174, forward strand.
CATTAGCAATGGCTTTGTCTGTAATGTTCAACACCTCACCGAACTGCACCCAACCGGTCTGGTCATCGCCCGAGCCGTGTAAAAGGTAAAGTACAGGATAACTACGGCCTGAAGTCTCATAGTCAGGAGGTAGATAAATTGCATATTTGCGTTCGCTTTTCAGGATTTTGCTGGGTAGGCTCAGGTTGTCATATACTTTCCCGCTTTGCGCAAAGATGGCAAAAGGCGACAGCAATAAAAGCAACATGGCCAGGGTAAATAATTTCTTCATGGTGTTATATTTGGTTATAGTATTAAAAATCTCGAGCCTGGTGGTATGGATTAAGCAATCCATATAGTTCGCTGTCTAGAAACTTTCCATTAAAGTAGTAATTTTCTTTATGATATGCCTCTTTTTCAAACCCATGCTTTAGTAACAATTGTCTTGATGCAGTATTGGCAGGGTTGATGTTTGCTGAAATAGAATGCAGTCCAACTTCACTAAAAGCAAATTCAATTACAGCAGTTAATGCCTCACTTAGTATCCCTTGTCTCCAATAATCTGAATGTAGTATGTAGCCAATTTCTGCACGGTGATTTTCCAGTTCGGTACGCCAGAAACCAACATTACCAATCATTTTTCCGGGCTCATCTTTAAGCGCTATTGCCCAAAGTAAGTTTGTCCTTTTGTGAAAGCCGTCGATCAAACTTTGCAGAACGGTTCTAGATTCTTCAAGGTCCTTATAACGCGGACGGTCGATATATTTCATAATTACTTCACTACTACGTAGCTCAAGGTATGGCGCAGCATCTTCCAGCGAATGTTCTCGCAGTATTAACCGGGTAGTTTCAAGAATTGGCAGTGAAGTCAGATTGATAGTTAGCATCATTGATTATTATAGGTCGCTTTTGTTTGCAGGTTCAAAATGCTGCCTTAGTTTTTCTTCTTCTAAATCAAGTAACTCCAGTTGCTGTTTCACCAGGTCGTCACTCACGTTTTCTTTTTTATTCAGGGTGAGGAGGAGATTTCGTTGTTCTTTTAATAAATGCGCCATGATTTCCCGGTAACCTTTATAGAATTCAGTAGCACGTTTTTCATTGTCTGCTTTGTCCCAATCTTTCAATAACTCTATATCTGCGTTATACTTTAAACGCAGTGCCTTTACCATATCATTGTTTTCAATGTGCTCAGCATATTCCTCTTCCAGGATTTTGAGCGATAGGTGTAATAACTTTTTACGTACCAATTGTCGCTGTTGCTCATGTGTGATCGTTAAATCAGGGTCCGGCATGTTAACCCATTTTATAACAGCGGGCAAAGTTAGTCCTTGCAATACCAGTGTAACCAATATCACCGTAAAGGTAATGAACAGGATAAGGTCGCGGTTGGGAAAAGCTCCGTTTCCGTTGAGCGTTAGCGGAATACTCAATGCTGCGGCTAGAGATACTACGCCCCTCATGCCGGTCCAGCCGAAAAGTATTGGTGCTTTCCAGCCCGGATTCGGATCTGCCACCTTAATAAACTTCGCCATAATCATGGTAATCAGGATGGCCCCAAAAGTACTGGCAAACCTAGTGAGGATTAGTACAGCGGTGATTATCAGACTATAAGTGAGTGCCGGTTGCAATCCGCCCGGACCAAGATTCTTAATGACCACAGGGAATTCCAGTCCGATTAGTATGAAAACGAAGCCATTGAGCACGAATGCAACGGCTTCCCAGACATTGATGCCGTGAAGCCTGCTGCGGTGTGACAGAAACTCATGCCTGCGGGAAGAGAGGAATAATCCTCCGCTAACCACTGCGAGCACACCCGAAAAATGGAACTGCTCTGCCAGCATATACATGGCATATGGGGTAACCAGTGTAAGCACTACGTCGCTATTTGTAGATGTTGGGAGCCACCTGTGTATCGCATAAAAAAATAACGCCACCGCAACTCCAATCACCACACCCATTACAATTACCAGCACAAAATCGGTAGCGGCATCTGTAAATGCAAAACTACCGGTAATCACAGCTGCTAATGCAAAACGAAATATCACCAAACTGGTAGCGTCGTTCAACAAGCTTTCACCCTCAACAATGGTTACAAAACGTTTGGGCACTGTCAGGCTCTTTAGTATCGTAGTTGCTGAAACTGCATCTGGAGGAGAAACGATTCCACCTAATAGGAACCCTGCAGCCAGTGTAAACCCGGGAATGATGCTGGATGAAACATACGCAACTACACAGGAGGTAAGGATAACTACAGGAAATGCAAAGCTGCTGATGACGCGCCGCCATTTCCAAAAATCCTTCCAGGATGTATTCCATGCTGCTTCATATAACAATGGCGGCAGGAAAATCACAAATATAAGGTCAGGCTCTATCTCTATTCCACGCAAGAAAGGTACAAAACCCAGAGGCAGGCCCACCAACACTAACAAAATTGGGTAAGCTACTTTAATTTTTTGGGCCAGCATGACCACAAAAAGAATTACGAATAAAAGGCTGACGTATTGGATCACCAAATGATGCATAGCCTAAAATACATATTTGGCCGGTATATCTTATTTCTTTTTAACTGAAAAAGCGTAGATGGTTTGAGATTTAAATACCTGACCTTGCTTTAAAACCGTGCTTGGAAAAGAAGGTTGGTTTGCTGCATCCGGATAATGTTGTGTTTCCAGGCAAAAAGCAGCGTTTTTAATTGATGGCTTTTGTCCCCTGCCAATCACCCCAGGGTTTAAATGGTTGCCCACATAAAACACCAGTCCCGGTTCAGTTGTATATGCTTTTAAAATGCGCCCACTTATCGGTTCGTAAACAGTTGCAGCAAGTGCAAGTTTGCCCGACTGGTTTCTTAGTACATAGGTAAGGTCGTAATCGTGACCAATCTTCCGGGGAGATGAAAAATCCATTTCTGTTCCTTTTACATTGATCACCTCTCCAGTTGGAATATTGTTTTTATTAGCTTCGAGGTATTGATCTGACAGGATGTTGAGTTCCGTATTCAATACAGTTGCGTCGCGACCACCTGAAAGATTAAAGTAACTGTGGTTAGTAAAGTTTACATGTGTCGTTTTATCGGTAGTAGCCTGATAGTCAATTTTCAGCTCATTGTTATTGGTAAGTGTATATAGGATGCTTACAGAAAGGTTGCCAGGAAATCCTTCCTCGCCATCTTTGCTAAAATAGGTCATTTTTAACGCAGGTTCCTTGCCATTTAATTCTTCTACCTTCCATATCCGGCGATCGAAGCCATTTTTACCGCCATGGATATTAGCGGTTAATGTGTATTCCTTACCGTCAATGGTGAACTTGCCATTGGTGATCCGATTGGCAACACGACCTACAACTGCACCCATTAAAGCATTTTGCCTACCAGTATAGCCGCTTAAAGAATCGAACCCCAATACCACACTCTCCATTCTGCCATCTTTGGCAGGAGTAATAATGTCGGTAATACTGGCGCCATAGCTAATTACCTTAACCTGCATGCCTGATGTGTTCTTCAGGGTGTATTCAAATATTTTTATACCATTAATATCACCAAACAAAGATTTAGTGATACCGGGTTTTTCATTTGCACCAAACAAGGTAACAACAAAACATAACTGGAATATAAGAAGTGGTATTGCAGATCGTCTTTTCATGCTTTGAACTTACAACTAGATACTAAATTGAAATGGTCTTCTCAAGCCAGGCGTAACGGGCCAGGATTTCTAACATACCACCCTGCTCCACCAGGTTTTGAACGCCATCTTTTCCTATAAACAAGCCTTGATTATTCTTTTCGGTCTTAAGTGCGTTGTCTAAGCATTTTTTAAAACCAATAATATATTTGGTGTCCTTATTGTGTTTTAGTAAATGCTGATATCCTCTTAAAAGTACCGCATTAAACCAGTACCCATCTCTAAACTTACCGTTGCCATAAAAATACGCAAGTGAGCTTTCTGCCATTGCATTGGCAGCATTTAGGTATTTTTTATCGCCTGTGATTTCATATAAATACACGCTTGATTCCAGCATGGTACCTGTGTTATATGAAAACTTGGTCTTATCTAAACCACCATCTTTGGTATGTATGTTATCATAATAAAGGCCATCCGGACTCTTTAACTTGTCGTTTGTCCAATTGAATATTTTCAGTGCTGTATCCAAATACATCTTATTTTTAGTTGCCTGGTACATTTGAAGTGCAACTAAAACTCCAGGGCCATTTGAGCAGGTGTTTTTAGAGCTGGTTGAACCCTCTTTCCAGTAAATTCCTCCGCCCAGAACCTGGTTATATCCAGTCATCATAAAATCGTACATCTCTTTACCTTTCTCGAAATCGGCCTTTTTCTTTTTACGCGCATATGCGTCCAATGCGGTAATGCCGATCCATTGGTTGTCGTCATAATAACGCTCACCCGGTTTCAACTTCATGATATAATCTGTGTAGCCACCTTTTGGAGGGGCAGGATTATAATAGGCTTCCATATTTTTAAGAAGCGGAGCCATTAAGTTCGCTTTGGGATCAAGCTTTTCCATTTCATTAGCCGCCTGATAAAGTGCGCATAATGACCATAGGTAGGTGTATTCTCTCAGATAGCCATTTTTGTTTTCGCGTTGTGCAGGATCAAGTACTACCAGATAATAGCCAGACGCTTTGTCGTAAAAATTTTTCTGAAGCGCGGCATCAAAAGACTTTAATTCAGTGTTGTAAAAACCCTTATTCTGAGACTGGGCAAAGAGGAGTGTAGTAGAAAAAGCCGAAAGCAAGATGGTAAAAACAGACTTCTTGAAAATGTTCATATGTGGTTGGTTAGAGATATTAGTTCGCGATATTAACAGTTTTGAAAGATACCAATTAGAAAGCAATCAGAAAAATCCACGCAATCGTTACCATGGGTCTGGTAAAGCTAATTGGCCCGTTTGGCCCGTTGTATAACATTAATGTTAAACATAAAGAGTCACTAGCTTAGTAATTTACAATTATATTCGTGGGTCTTAACACAACACGAATGAAATCTATTTACTTAACAGCCACAGTACTACTGGCCGGCTATTTACTTCCGTATAACGGACAGGCACAAACGGCTGGTATAAAATCGCGCGCCATTTACATATTGCAATCAAAGGCTAATGGGAAATTGCTTAATGTTCATAATTCATCCATAGAAAATAAAGCCAGGGTCAATTGCTGGACAGATACAAAATCTGATTCCCAGCGGTGGAGATTAAATCATATTGGACAGGGCATATATACGATAACAAATGTAGAGAGCGGGAAGCTATTGCATAGCGCTACGGATGCGGCAGATTCAGTTAATGTAGATCAAATAACGCCTACAGGTGCAAATGATGTTCAGTGGAATATCGTAAAAAAGGAAGATGGTACTTATCAGTTAAAGCCCTTATCTGAAATCACATCCTTGTTAAGTGTTTATGGTAATGCCAGTGCCGACGGCGCCAAGGTAAACCTGAACAACTCACCTGTAGCTGATGCAGCTAGCTGGGTTTTTAAGCAAGATAAGGTTCAGGATAAACCGCTAACAACTAAGGTGGCAGGGAAAGTTTTTGACGCCTGGTATACCCAATATAAAATAGAAACTGGAAGAGGCTTTTGGGATAAAGCAGAAATGATGGAAATTGTGTTAGATGCGTATGAGGTAACAAGGGACAAGAAATACCTCGATAAATTCAACGCAATGTATACCAACTTTATCACACGTAACAAGGAAGACTGGATGTACAATAATTTCAATGATGATATTGCCTGGGCCGTTCTCTTTAGTGTGAGGGGATACCTTTTTACAGGTAATAAAGCGTACCTGGATAAAGCAAAGGATCAATATGATAAAATGTATGCGCGGGCGCTTACCAATAAATATGGCGGTGGATTAAACTGGTTTGAAACCAAAACATCAAAAAACGCCTGTATACAAGGTCCGGCGATGGTAGCCGCATGTTACCTGGCCCAGGCAACGGGAGATAAAACTTATTACGACAAGGCGATGGGCTTGTACAAATGGTCCAAAGTTTACCTCTTTGATCCGGCAACGGGCAAGGTGAATGATAATATTGATCTTGACAAACAGACCGGAGAAGTTAAGACAGGTACTTGGAGTTCAACCTACAATCAGGGCACCTATCTTGGAGCTGCAGTAATGCTTTACAAGTACACTAAAGATGAGCAATATCTGGCGGATGCTAAAAAAATTGCACTGTATGCAAGAGACGCTATGTTTAACGGAAAGACAATGAACAATGAGGATGGCGGAAACGATTTGCCAGGTTTCAAAGGAATTTTTGCACGTTACGCACGTAAATATACACTTGAAACTAAAAATAGAGATTTAGTGGAGTGGTTGCAGTTAAATGCGAAAGTTGCATATAACAACAGGAATTCACAGGATTTAATACATACTAAATGGGCGACTAAAACGCCGGAGTTAAAACCAAGATCTGCGTTTGGAGGTTCTACGGCAGTATCGCTGTTAATGAATACGTTATCATTATAGTCGGTTAATTGTCCGGAATGTTAAGTTCACCCGAGGCTTAAATGGAAGTTTGGTAGGGGGAAGGCGGTGTAGCCAATTGTCTTGCGTAGCGCCTTTCATAACCAGTAAGCTGCCGTGTTCTAATACTAATGAAATGGTTTCTTTGGTCTGTTTATGCTTGAAAGAAAACTTTCGTTGTGCACCAAAGCTAAGAGACCCAATGGCCCCATGTTTTTTCAAATCTTTTTCCCCATCACTATGCCAGGCCATGCCCTCTTCACCGGTATGATAAAGGTTTAGCAGGCAAGAATTGAATGTTTCGCCAGTTTCTTTTTCTGTAATGGTTTTTAGTTCAAGAAGTTCTTTGGTCCATGGAAGTGCACCTTTTGTAATGCCAGAATAGGTGTAACTGAAGTTCGCATCTGCGTACCAAGCTACTTTTCTTTTTGTCAGGATGTGTTTCCCAAATATCATCGCTTCATCAGCTTTCCAGTCAATTGATCTTAATAAAGCTTCGTAATAATGATTGGCTTGCGCTAAAGACATGATCGGGCCGTAATAATTTACTATCCCATCTTTAGGTAATAAGTTTGTGTTGTGTGTTGTATTGAAAAAGTCCATATTAAATCGAAAGAAAGATCTTCTGCTAAAGTTGAGCTAATGTTAAAAATACACCATTAATAACCTTCGCCATTCTGGTTAGGTCAAGTGTTTCCAGTACATCAGTTTTCTCATGGTAATTCTTATTACGATAGAAAGAAGTATCTGTAATCATCAGGGCGCTGTAGCCAAATTTCCAATAATTTAGATGATCAGAAAAGTCAATCCCAGGCAATGCCCGCGGACCTGTAAAAGTTTTTGTCTCAATTACTTTTGTATTTCTAAAGTTCTTGTTGAATTTTCTAGCAAATGGACCTGCACCGAATTTTTTAACAACAGTAATGTAGTTGCCTCTATTTCCATAAAATAAGGAAAGTAGTCCTAAGGGGTAAGATTGCGTTTTCTTTTCATCTTTAAAATAACCAATCATCTCCAGTGAAATCATACCGAATACATTCGTCTGCTGATCAATAAGGGATTTGGCGTGAATGTAACTTCCCATAAATTCGGTTCTAAAATAAGGTGGTTCCTCAAGGGTGTACGCAACAAGATCAATCCTGTATTTCAATTCTTTACCCTTTAGCAATCTTGCAAGTTCCAGCAGTCCAACAACTCCGCTGGCATTATCGTCTGCCCCTTCCTGTTCATTGCAAACGTCGTAATGCGCGCCAACAACAATACGTTTTGCGTTCAAAGGTCCAAACGAACAGATTACATTTTTATAGGTTTCGTTTTCGACGATATACTCCTGGATGAAGACGGTATCTGCATACTTGATAAAACACTGCTGAATATAGTTTGCGGTCTTATTGAGCTGATTGACATTCCTGTAATTCCGGTAAGCAACTGTTTTGGTGATTTCTACAAGATGTTTCCTGATTAGGCTTGTATCAGCCTCACGAGCGGAACCTGATGTAGTCGCCAGTAAAAGTAAAATGGAAGTCAAGATTGCATATTTGTGCATTTAGGCAATTTATTAAAAATGTTTAATTTCTTGTATTTCGTATCTTGCCATATGTCTAACGTAATTCCAAAGAAGCTACGTACCCGTGGTCAGGAAATAACAGATCAATTCCTCAACATGGTAGATGATCATTTAACCAAACTTATGTCTGGGACAATTGAACATCGAATGAGTACTAAGCATTTCGCAGATAAGCTTTTTATTGCTCCAAGACATCTTACTAATACAGTTAAGTCTGTGTTAGGTAAATCGCCATGCGACGTAATGGAAGAACGGATTACAAAAGAGGCCCAGGCATTGCTTTCTGATACTGGTTTATCTATCGCTGAGATTAGTTTTAAGTTTGGTTATCAGGATACGACAAACTTTATAAAATTTTATAAGGGCATGACGGGTTTTACGCCTTTACAGTACAGAAAGTCTTTGTTAGCCGTTTCGTAATAATGCTGAAAATACTGAAGTCTGCATTACTTTTCCCAACCAACAGCGGTTAATTTTGTTGTCAAATAAACAAGAAAATGACAGCAACAAATAAAATAGCACTGGTAACCGGCGGCAGTCGCGGACTAGGCAAAAACATGGTGATTAATCTAGCCAAGAAGGGCTTTGATATAATTTTCACTTACAACAGTAAAAAGGAAGAGGCAGAAGCAGTTGTTTCTGAGGTTAGTCATACCGGCCGAAAAGCAGCGACGTTACAGTTTGACGCAGGCAACATAAAAAGCTTTGATGATTTTTTTGATGAAGTCAAATCCATATTGACTAGTCAATTTGATACCGATCATTTTGATTTTCTAATCAATAATGCCGGCACGGCGCTGTATGCTGGTTTTGCAGAGACTACCGAAGAGCAGTTTGACACCGCATTAAACATTCATTATAAAGGTGTGTTCTTTCTAACGCAAAAGGCATTGCCGATTATAAATGATGGCGGCCGAATTATAAACATATCGTCGGGTCTTGCACGGTTTTCTTTCCCGGGTTCATCAGCTTATGGTTCAATGAAAGGTGCTGTTGAAGTACTTACGCGCTATTTAGCAAAAGAGCTGGGCGGCAGACGGATCAGTGCAAATGTTGTTGCTCCAGGGGCGATAGAGACGGATTTTGGAGGAGGACACGTTCGGGATAATGCTGATGTGAATTCGAATATTGCTGGTTTAACAGCATTGGGTCGTGTGGGTCTGCCGGATGATATTGGTGGCGTGGTTGCCTTTTTATGCACGGAAGACGCACGGTGGATAAACGGCCAGCGTATTGAAGTGTCTGGAGGAATGAGCCTTTAATACAATATAAAATAATGGTTATTTCGGCTTAGCTGGCCGAAATAAATATTTCTACTTCTGCGTCCTCAAAATTTTGAGCTTTAGGTCCATAAATTTCAAAATCTGCATTATAGCTTCTCGGTAGATCTGTATCCCAAATCTTTTCCCATTCTTTGAATACAATATTGTCGCTCATTTTACCTTTAGCCACAAAAGGAATATATGTATCCTGATTTATGGTAATGCCAATTAAACCTTCGGGAATGTTTGCTAACGAAGAAACCTGGCAACCCAGAATAGTAGTATAAGGCTTGGTATGGTCAGATTCGTAATCTGTGTAAATGCAATATAGATCTTCGGCTATTTTGTTAGGTATTAGAGCGGCCGTATTGTTACTTAAAAAGGTATTCCAAAGCGCCGGTATATCTGTTGCAGACTGTCCATTTTCATTCGTTGTTCGGACTGAAAGTCCAATTATGTGTCGTGTTTCAATATCTATGGTGTTCATGATTTAGTAATTTCAAGCGAAATAAAGAGTTACAACTGACAACCCTATGGCAGTGTAGTTTTTAATTATAAACCCAAAGCAGCATATTTTTCTCGCCACTTTTTATCAGATTATCAATTTGAATCATAGTTAGATCTGCGATTACCGGGCAACCCATACTAACGCCGTGAAGGCCATATGGATGAATTTCATGTTCTGGTACCGGGCTGTATGAGTGCAGTACTACAATTCTTTTATAGGCATTGCTGTTTGTGCTTTCCATGCCATGCAGTTTATAATGTGCATGTATGCCCCAGTTACTATAGGCTCTGCTGCCGATCCTGTATTTACCCAATGATGTGCAATTACTTTTTACTTTGTTACTAAAAACAGGTTTAAAAGGGGTGCTGCCGCCGCCACTACCATGAGCACACAATCCTTTGATAATTATTTTTTTCTGTTTGAAGTCGTAAACGAACATGCGGTTTTTTCCTGAATGAACACTCATATCAACCATAACACAGTATGACATGTTCATTGCGTTTTCTTTACAGTACTGTAAGGCCTCCTCAATTTTTTGGTCGAAAGAACGCTGTGCGTTTGTGGCTGGTGAAAGCGACTGAAATAATATGCAAATTAAAGTAGAGCAAATGATTTTCGAAAGAGGCATGTTACGAATATAATAAATGAGTTTAACAGACGGGGAATAATCCTATCTTACATCATAAACCAAACCGACACCTATGAATTCGCTCAAACTATCAGTGATCATAAAACCTGTTATTTGTATAATAATTCTGTTTTTTAGCTCTTCAATTTATGGTCAAACAGAAGAAAGAAAAATTGTTAAGACAGAGTCGAAAAGTGTGATCATGAAAGGCAGTGATGTGCAAAAAATGCTTGGCAGTGTAACAGATAAACTGATTTATGATGAGCATGGGAAGATAATTGACTCATTGGAAGCCGATAAGATGGTAAAGACCTTTAAATATACGCTTGGGTTTGGCCTGGTAAAAGGGCTCGAAGGAATGAGAAGAAAGTTAAGTCGATTTAGCGACGCTCGTTGGGAACAAATGGATTCGATTAGTAGGAAGTCAAGGAAACCTCAAAACATTAAAATCCAGGAGGGAATGACGCTTGATCTAAAACCATTATCCAAACGAGTGGAACTAGATGAGCTAAAGAGCAAGACAGTCATCCTGATCTTTTGGTGCAGGGGATGTTATGTGGGTTCCGGAAGAGATGCTTATGCTAGTCTAAACGACGTGCTTTTAAAATACAAGAATCCTGAAAAGTTCAGGATTCTTGTGGTTACCCATCATTCATATGATGAGGCGGCAGAGGCATTAAAAGTTTCGCCCATCGTAAATGATCAACATATCTATAATGCATCTCAAATAACTGAGGCATATGAAACCAGAAATAGACCGCATATCATTATGACTGATCAAAATCATAAGATCATTTACTCTGTTACTGATAATGCGATGAGTACTCCCAGAACAGTTGATAAATTTTTAAAAGCGCTTTGAGTTCGTCTAAGCTCATCAAAAGTTCAATAAAAGAAAGCGGCATTTGCCACTTTCTGAAACCATAAAATTTGCACTTACTTAGTGGCGTAGTTAAGGTAACCCCCATCTACAACGAGTTCTGTTCCCGTAATAAAGCTAGCGGCATCAGAAGCCAGGAACAACACTGTTTTAGCAATCTCATCGGGGTCTCCAATTCTTTGCAGAGCTGTAGCTCCAGCTAAGTAATCATGTGCTTCAGCAGGAACAGCTCCTTCAAGTCCGGGAGTTAAAATCGGTCCGGGACTAATAATGTTTACACGGATCTTTCTGTCAGCTAGCTCATTAGCTGCAATTTGAGCAATCTTGTTTAATGCCCCTTTTGTCGCCGAATAAACGCTTGCCCCAGAATTTGATGCTGTCGCCACCGTTGATGAAGTAAACACCACCGCTGCTCCGGCTGCCAGATACGGAATTAGTTTTTGCAAGGTGAAAAAATGTCCCTTCACATTTGTGTTGAACTGGGCATCGAAATTTGCCTCAGTCACCTTTTCTATCGCTTCGAATGTAGCAATTCCTGCATTCAGGAAAAGTACATCCAGTTTTTGTCCGGTTTCGGCGAAAGTTTTTTCCAGGATTGAGATGTCTTCCAGTTTTGACGTGTCAGATACTACTGTAAACAAATTGGGGCTGTTTATTTCTGCAGATGCTTTTTCAAGATTGGCGGAATTTCTACCGGTAATCCAAACGCTGGCACCAGCACTTATAAATACTTTTGCGGTTGCAAATCCAATTCCGGTGGTTCCACCAGTTATCACAACATTTTTATTTTTGAAGTCCATAATAATTTTTGAATGTTTATGGTGCAAAGTTAGAATAGGTATATTTATTTAAGTTACTTTGTAACCAAAAGTAACAGTAACTTTTGGGTAACAAAGTAACTTATGACAGATACAGAATGCCAATTAGGGCACAAAAAAGAAATTATGGCCGTTCACGATGCGATGGACGTTTTGAATGGAAAATGGAAAGTTTCCATCATATCATCCATTTGCTACTACAACAAAAGGAGATTTTCTGACATTTTGAATGATGTGAAAGGAATATCAAATAAAATGCTCAGTAAAGAATTAAAGGAGTTGGAGGTAAATCAGTTGGTCAACCGCACCGTGCTGGATACGCAACCAATATCCGTTCAATATCAACTAACAGAATATGGTATGACCTTACAGACCATTATAAACAATTTAGCTGCCTGGGGAACCGCGCATCGTAAAGTAATCATTGGAAAGCCGGAACAATAGATTTTGCCGGTAAACCTTGACTTGTTGCCTTCAAAAAAATCTCTAGATTTGTAATGACCCCTAAAGCCTTAAGATGCAAGAGTTTGATAAGTTGTCGGATGAAGAGCTGAGCCAACTGCTGCAAGCAGATAGCCATGGGGCATTTACAGAAATCTACCACCGCTACAAAGGGTTGCTAGTAGTTCATGCCAATAAAAAACTTGGTGGGGACTTAGAAATTTCAAAAGAGATCATTCAGGAAATGTTTTCTAACTTTTGGTCGAACAGATATGCATTGCCATTAATAAAGAACTTAAAATCATACTTGTACACACTTGTCCGCAACAGGGTATTAAACCATATTCAGCATCAGCAGGTAGTAACTAAATATGCTGATTCCCTTAGCAGCTTCGCCCTAAACTATGCGTATTCAGCAGATGAACTGATCAGAGAAAAACAAATGATGGCTATCATTGATCAGGAAATCAACGCACTTCCTCCTAAAATGAAAGAAGTGTTCTTGCTGAGCCGTAAGAGTCAGCTTTCACATAAAGAAATAGGTGAGCATTTGGGTATTTCGGAGTCCACTGTTAAAAATCACATCAAAGCAGCGTTAAAAGTATTACGGACAAGGTTAGATTTGGCGCTATTTATTGTTCTTTTAGGCCATCATTAAAAATATATTAACTTTTTCTGATTTACACTAGCCCCTGGGTAGGGGATTAACTGTCTTAGTTATAAATCAGGAAATGTTTAATGGAAAGTCCAGAATTTAAAGCCTTATTGCGAAAGTACACTGCAGGGAATTGTACAGCCGCTGAAAAAGCATTGATTGAAGCTTGGTATATACAGCTTGAACCTGGTGAATTTCAGGATTTGAGTAATGATCAAATTGATAGCATACTTGCTATGCAGCCACCTTTTGCGAATGAGCCGCAAAAGAAGCGCTTATGGAGATGGATCGGGGCAGCCGCAGCCGTATTTGTTGTGATTTCAACAGGCCTGTATTTTACATTGGACAACAAGGTTATGCCTGGACATGTTGCTGCTATAGTAGAAACTGACGCTGCACCCGGAACGAACAAGGCAACACTCACCCTCGCTACCGGAAAGAAAATTGTACTTCATGATGCCAGAACAGGTGTACTCGCAAATGAGGCGGATGCCGCCATTAGTAAAACTGAAGAGGGACAAGTGGTTTACAGCGTAACGAATACGGATGAAAGTCCGGGTATTAGCCTTTTTAATACAATGACCACACCACGTGGCGGTCAATATCACCTTACTTTAGCAGATGGTACGGGCGTTTGGTTAAACGCGGCTTCCTCAATTACCTATCCCACTCGTTTTACAGCTAATGAGCGGAGGGTAGAGATAACTGGAGAAGCTTATTTTGAAGTTGCCCATATTGCCGACAAACCCTTTCATGTGGTTTCGAAGGGACAGGATGTTCAGGTTTTGGGCACTCATTTCAATATTAATACCTATAGTGATGAGCCGGTTGTAAAAACAACTTTGCTGGAAGGGAGCGTGAGTGTCTCAAACCTTAATACACACCTTTCAAAACTCATTAAGCCCGGAGAACAAGCCATTAATTCTTCAACCGGTTTAAAAGTAATGCAGGCTGATATTGATGCTACAATGGCCTGGCACGAGGGAGATTTCGTTTTTAATAGTCAGGGCCTAGAAGAGGTAATGCGGTTATTGTCCCGCTGGTATGATATTGATGTCAATTATGACAATTATAAATCATCGAAACAAACATTCACAGGTGTAGTATCACGCTCAAAAAACCTTTCTGCAGTAATCAATATGATGAAAAAATCTACTACCACTTTGAATTTTGATATCAGAGGTAAAACGATTTTTGTATCCAACCGATAAAAAATATAAACTAATTAATCAACCAACCTTAATTTAAAAACCTAAACCAAAAGACTATGACACAAAACTACAATCGATAAACCTTCGGCTATTTGGCCAGGCAATAAAAAAACCGGAAGTGGTGGAACACTCCCGGTTAAAAGTTGAGCTGGTTATCAATCCCGGTGCAGCCGGTGACTGAATTAACAATCTAATTATTGAAACCTTCGCGGCGCATGTACTATGTAGGTGACTGTGCGTCGTGAATAAACCCAAACAAATGTATGCATTTCTACACTAAAAAATTATGCGGACGCATAGGCTCATGGCCAAAAACCTTACGCGTTATGAAACTAATCATACTGTTATTAACCACTGCGATTTTACAGGTTAGCGCGAATAGTTTTGCGCAACGGGTTACATTGAATGTAAAAAAAGCTCCCCTGGAAACGGTATTTAAAGAGATCAGAAAACAGACAGGACTTGATTTTTTCTATACCGATGTGCTACTTGATAATGCCAAGCCAGTAAGTTTAAAAGTTAACAATTTGAGTCTGGAGCAAACTTTACAAAAGTGCTTAGCAGGACAATCACTTACATTTAGTATTGATAACAACATTATTGTTATACAATCCAAAAAGGCTGTGGCCACAAGTGATAGGGCAGTAATTCCGCCTAAAGTAATTAGCGGTAAGGTGCAAACAGAGGGTTTGCCGTTTTCTGGAGTTGTGGTGAGGGAAAAAGGAAATCCTAATAATCAAACGGCTACCAACCGTTCGGGAGAATTTACCTTATCCACTGATGACAATGCCATATTGCTATTTTCTTACATAGGTTATGACGCCGTAGAAGTTAAAGTAAGTGAAATTCAAAGTTCTTTAATCGTTAACATGAAAATGAGTCTTAACGATCTGGATCAGGTACAGGTTACGGCATACGGAACAACCACCAAACGTTTGAATGCCGGTAACATTACGACTATAACAGCAAAGGATATTGAGAAAAACCCTGTAAACAATGTAATGGAAGCTTTGCAGGGAAAGGTACCTGGATTGTTTATCCAGCAAGTTACTGGTCAGCCAGGTGGTGCATTTAATATCAGAATGCGTAGTGCAACTAACTTTGCTGTTGGTGCTACACCACCATTGATCATTGTAGATGGAGTTCGTTACCCTGCTGGAACGCTGGATATGGCTACGAATGCCGTTTATAGCACACAAACCTTTTTGGCGGGTGGAAGTGGGCTGAACTATATCAATCCAAATGATATTGAAAGTATAGATGTACTAAAAGATGTGGATGCGACTGCTATTTATGGTTCTTCCGGTGCATATGGGGTAATTATAATCTCTACCAAAAAAGCAAAGCAGAATAACACTTCATTTAATGTCAATGCCTATTCAGGAGTATCTCTTCCTGGTCAGACGGCCACGCTGCTGAACACTGAACAATACCTGATGCTGCGCAAAGAAGCGTTCGCAAATGATGCACTTCCTATATCAACAGCTAACCCGGATGTAAATGGTGTATGGCCAACCGATAGGTATACCAACTGGCAAAAAGAGTTCATAGGCAAATCTGCCACAACATCTAACTTAAACGCAAGTTATAGTGGTGGCGGACAAAATACCAGCTACCTGTTTAGCGGAAGTTTAAGGGATATGGGTAACATTCAGCGCCATAAAGGTGGAAATGGTGATGGGTCACTTCGCTTTGCATTGAATACCAATACGAATGATAACAAATTTAGTTTATCATTAACCGGTACTTATTTGTCATCTAAGAATGATATGGTGCCTATTGATGCATCGGGCAGGGCATTGGCAGCACCAAATGCTCCCCCTGCGTTTAACCCGGACGGTACAATTTTCTGGGAGGGGAATAACGATGTGAACGGTAATGGCCTTGCCAGTAGTTTCAACAGAACGTACAACAACATCACAAACAATCTTTTGGCCAATGCTACCTTGGTTTACAGACCTTCAAGTAAGATTACACTGAGAAGTATATTTGGTTACAGTGATTTAACCGGAAAGGAATTGATTGGTGCGCCTACGAGCGTTTTGAGTCCGACTGATGCCCTGGCTTCTACTAAAAGTGTAAGTATATTCCACCACTATGATACGCGTTCCATCACCATTTCTCCATACGGTGAATACAATACCACGATTGGAAAAAAAGGCGACTTCAGTATTAAAATTGGTGGTGAGATCGGAAACAGGCGCAACTATTTTGATGAAATACAAGGTACGGGATTTCCTTCAGACGCATTTTTGAAAAATCCATCTGCAGGAACAACAATCTTGACTAACTATAACCTTACCGAATACAGAACCATTGGTATGTATGGTATCATGAAGCTTGTTTGGGATAATAAATATATCATTGACATCAATACCCGGAGGGATGGTTCTACTAAGTTTGGTCCGGGTCGCCGTTTCGGTAATTTTGGGTCCGGCGCTTTGGCCTGGATATTTAGTGAAGAAAGTTTCATCAAAGATAACCTATTGTTCTTGAGCTTCGGTAAACTTCGGGCGAGTAGTGGTGTCGTTGGCGGCGATGCGCTGAATGATGACTTTGCTTATTTAGGAACTTATAGGGTAGTAACAGGTACTTATGACGGAAAAGTAGGATTGGAACCTATAAATATTCCGAATCCATTGTTAAACTGGGAGCGCAATTTTAATTCAGAGCTGGGACTGGAAATGGGCTTTTTCAAAGACCGGGTAACAACAGATTTTAGCTATTACTATAACAGGGCAAGCAATCAGCTGGTTGGTCAGCCATTGTCTACAGTTACAGGCTTCTCTACTTTTGCAATAAATTCAGATGCTTTGATCAGAACTAGCGGCCTAGAAGCTAACCTGAGCTCGACCAATCTAAAGAGCAAAGATTTCAATTGGAACACTAGATTTAACATTTCGTTTCCAAAAAGTAAATTGCTAAAAGTTCCATCGCAAAGCAACCTGAATACAAATTATGTGCTCAATAAGCCTGTTACAGGAGTAAAAGTTTACCCATATAACGGAGTAAACCCGGAAACAGGCTATTATAGTTTTACAAATGCAAAAGGCGTTACACAGGATTATTTGAATGGATTAACACAGGCTGATAAAACAGAGTTTGTAGATCTGGCACCAAAATTTTATGGCGGAATCACTAATACGCTTTCGTATAAGAAGCTGAGCCTTGATTTCACCTTTAATTTCACCAAAAGAACCGGGCGTAACATTTTAGGCCAAACTCCTATTGCTTTTGGATACTATGGCAGCGCGAATAATGGCACCGACCTATGGCTTCGCCGCTGGCAAAAACAGGGCGACATAACGGATGTACCAAGGGTGTCTACCAGTCTGGGTAACCAGTTGTCGCGCCAAAGTTTATTGGCAGCAAGTTCCGGTGGATATAGCAATGCGAATTATGCGCGACTACAAAACGCAAGCCTGCGTTATAACTTCGGACCCGAATTGCTAAAAAGTATCCACCTGAAAAACCTGTCGGTTTATGCCCAGGGACAAAATCTATTTACAATATCCAATTTTGATGGTCTAGACCCTGAGAACTTAACCATTGGAGTTATCCCGCCATTAAGGACGGTTACCTTCGGATTAAATCTTACACTTTAAAGTATATAAGAAAATGAGATTCAACATAAAAAATAGAATAGCAAATATAACTACAAGATATGCCGCTGTTATATTGGTGCTGGTTGGTATGGTACTTTCCGGCTGTGAGAAATACTTAGATGATACCCAGTTACCAGCCAATAGAGTTGCGGTGGCTGATGTTTATTTAACAGATGGAACTACCTCAACTGCGGTGACCGGCATTTTTCTGTCACTAACCATTGCCGGAGCGTTTAATCCATCCTCTGGTAATAACATTGGTTTTACAACCGGTTTGTATTCAGATGAACTTAAAGCACTTGTACCTGGAAATTTTGCCGACGTATTTTACAAAAACACCATTCAAACCGGACAAAGTCCGTTCTGGAATGATTTTTACAAAAAGATATTTGTTTGCAATACCGCCATTGCCGGAATAAACAGCAGCAAAGGAGCACTTCAATATAAAGATCAATGGTTGGGGGAGTGCTATTTTCTACGTGCGCTTTTCTATTACAATTTGGTTAACTTTTATGGAGATGTACCACTAGCATTGACGGATGATTATAAAGTCAATAATGTATTGCCCCGGGCCCCGCAAGCCGAAGTATTTCAACAAATCATTGCCGACCTTAAACAGGCTCAGGCTTTGTTGAGCACCGACTACAGAAATGGTTTAGGTTTGCCAACTACAAATCGGTTGAGGCCAAATAAAGCTGCCGCCACCGCGCTCTTGGCCAGGGCATATTTGTATGCTAAAGAATGGGCAAATGCAGAAGCCGCTGCTAGTACTTTAATTGAAGATGCAAACTATAAATTACTTCCACTGGCACAAGTTTTTGTTGCAAATAGTCAGGAACAGATTTGGTCACTTGCCTATGCCACAGCAAGGGTAAGTGCAGAGTATGGTTTTTATACTAATGGAATGCCTTCAACACTGCCTACTGCGGCTGCAATATCCAATTCACCTTACGTAATTTTTGCGGCAATTAATACACCGTTACTTAATGCGTTTACACCAGGTGACGGACGATTAACCAACTGGATGCGTACTACGACAGTGACTACTGTGCCCGCAGTAACTTATTATTTTCCAAATAAGTATAAATCGGCAGTCGCAGGCGCCGATGTTCAGGTGATGTTAAGATTAGGAGAACAATACCTGATAAGGGCGGAAGCAAGAGCGATGCAGAATAAAGCTACTGCAGTGGATGATGTGAATGCAATCCGTACGAGGGCAGGAGGAATACCCTTGCTTGCTGCTTCGACCCCTCAAACGACCTTGTTAACCGCTATAGCGAAAGAGCGGCAAACAGAATTATTTACTGAATCGGCTCATCGTTTCTTCGACCTCAAAAGAACAGGTGTTATAGATGATGTAATGAAATCTGTAAGTACTGTTAAAGGTTCCGTTTGGGCGAGTTATATGTCGTTATGGCCAATTCCACCATCAGAAAGTATTCAAAATCCAAATATTACCCCAAATCCGGGGTACCTTCAATAATTAGGGAGAGCAGGGTAGTTTAATAACTATCCTGCTTTTAATAAACTAAAACATCAAGTTTCTATGAGAAAACTATTTATAACAATTGTACTATTAATGCCAATGATTGCTTTCGGGCAAACAGTAGATTATAGGCTAACAGCTACTTTTTCAAAATTAAGTAAAACTGCTAAGGCTTACCTGATTTCCAATTATGGTTGGACTAACTACAAAGTTATTGATTCTGCCGTGCTGATTAATGGTATGTTTAATTTCAGAAACCGTATTGCAGAGCCAACAAAGATTGGTCTATTGATTCAGCATGATGGTGCTAGTTACAAAGGGTGGAAAAAGGACGATGATGTATTGGCATTCTACCTGGAGAAAGGAAAAATATCAGTTAACGGGAATGATTCAGCCAAAACAGCTACTATAAAGGGTGGGATAGTGAATATTGAATATCAGCGCTATAACCAAATTGTTAATGCTCCTTTAGCAGCATATTATAAGGCCATACGTGATGAGTTTAATAAAAGCTCTCCAGAAGAGCGCAAAGATCCGGCTATGGGGAAAGCGCTGATGGAGAAATACAGTGTGGGAAGTAAAAAGATGGACTCCCTTAAATATGTTTTCATTAAACAAAACCCCAAATCATTTATTAGTCTGGTGGCATTAACCGAGCTTGCTGGAACGAATATTAATATTACGAAGATTGAGCCTGTATACAAAGCGTTTGCAATTTCTGTAAAGAATACACCATCTGGCAAAGCTTTAGCTGAAAAGATTTATGAAAACGGTCCTACAGCCGTTGGAAAGCTAGCTCCGGATTTTACACAAAATGATATAAATGATAAGCCTGTTAAGTTGACAGATTTCAGGGGCAAGTATGTTTTAATAGATTTCTGGGCATCATGGTGCGGGCCATGCAGAGCGGAAAATCCTAACGTTGTAAATGCATACAATACTTATAAGGACAAGAATTTTACTGTACTTGGTATTTCTTTAGACCAGCCAGGTAAGAAAGCTGCATGGTTGGCGGCAATTAAAGCCGACGGGTTACCATGGACGCAAGTATCGGATCTTAAGTTTTGGGATAATGAGGTGTCCAGGTTGTATGGTATAAGATCAATTCCTCAAAATTTATTGATTGATCCAAACGGCAAAATTGTAGCGAAAAACTTAAGAGGTGCAGAACTGAATGAAAGGTTAGCAAGTTTATTGAAGTAGGTGGGTTGAATATTACATCTGCTGTCTACTTATAGCGAACGTCAAAGAAAATCATCATAGTAATGCATTTAGCAGGCCTGAAATGAAAATTATAGTACTAATAATAATTAAAATGATGCTTGCTAAAAGAGATATTGTATAATAATTTGTTGCCAGGAATGAATTTGATTGACTTGAAAATAAAAATGTTAATATTCCTAAAAGGAAAGTGCCAAGATGCCAGTAAGCAATCTGTAATGTTATAGGCTTTTTTAACTTATTTAAAATTAAATAAATCAAAGCATAAAACGCCAATATTAGAGCTACTAATGTAGCAGCATCAAAAGATCTTATAACAAAATAGGTGTCATGAAAATTGACATATATTGAGTTTGCATTTATTGCAAAACCAAATAATATTGATAAAATTCCTATTACCAGAAATAGGGTTTCAGGTTTCTTAATCTTTGCAATCATTATTCTGTAAACAACTTCCAGTTTCTTCTATAATAATTCATTCTTCAATTTTGAATAAACCATAAATCCCTTCTGCGATTAGAATTAAGGTAATTCTACAATTATTCATTAATTAAAATTAGTAAATGAATAATAAAGTTCTAACAAAAAAAGATTCTTTTCAACATCAATAAACTTACTAACAAAAATAGCTTTATGTTTGTTATTATATTTGTATACTAAATAAAATAGTATTTAAATAGTAGCAGTCATGAGTGTAAAAATAGAATTAGTTACTAAGTTACAGGAAGATATCTTACTATGGCAAGGGTTTAGTCCTAAATCTTTGGCCAAATTGTCTCGCGTCGGTTTAGGTGCTATTGAAGACGCTTTTCCAAACAGGGTTTTTCCAAGAAATGCCATTCATGAATTTATTACTGTTCTTCCAGAGCAAGCGGCAGCAAGTGATGGTTTTATTGCTGGTCTATTGGCTGTCCTAATGGAAGATGGCGCTGCCTGTGTATGGGTTAGTACCAATAGAAGGGTCTTTCCAGCTTCATTGAGAAATTTTAATGTTGAACCTGAACGCATCATTTTCATGGACGTGAAAACGGAAAAAGACGTGCTGTGGATTACCGAGGAAGCATTGAAGTGTGAAGGCTTGGCGGCCGTAGTTGCGGAAGTTAATACGCTAAGTTTAATTGAGTCAAGAAGGCTTCAACTCGCTGTAGAAGAAAGTGGTGTCACAGGATTTATCTTAAGAAAAGACCCTAAGAAAACCGCCAGCACAGTTGCTACTGCACGTTGGCAAATTATGCCTGTGCCAAGTAAAAGTGAAGATGCTCTTCCCGGACTTGGCTTTCCAAGATGGAATGTTGATTTATTAAAAGTCCGTAATGGTAATCCAGGTAAATGGTTAATGGAATGGGCAGGAGATGGATTTGAAGAGGTTATTTTGCCAACAGAATTGCAAAGCTGGGAGATTGAGGAAGAGCGACAGATTGGTTAAACTTTATGCAAAAGCGATTTGTCTACATATGGTTCCGGCAATTATTGGCCGACTGGCAGCTTATCCGACGGCCTGAATTAAAGGTGGTGCCTTTTGTTTTTGCAGCACCTGATCATGGACGTTTGATTATTACTGCTGTTAGTCCCCTTGCTGCCGAAGCAGAGGTACAGGTAGGAATGAAAGCAGCAGATGCTAAAGCGATTTGCGTAGGATTAGAAATAATAGAGGACAAAGCAGGTCGATCAGTTAAATTGTTAAAAGGCTTGGGGGAATGGTGCGTGCGCTATGCTCCCATTGTAGCTATAGATGAGTATGCGATGGATGGGTTGATGATGGATGTGAGCGGCTGTACCCATTTGTGGGGTGATGAGCATGGTTACTTAACTGAAATTCTTTCAAGGTTAAAAAGTAAAGGCTATACTGTTCATGTTGCAATTGCAGATAATCCTGGCGCTGCCTGGGCTGTGGCACGGTATGGAAAGGTCACTCCTTTGATTAAATCCGGACAACATATTGAAGCTTTATTACCTCTGGTTCCTGAAGCCTTGAGGTTGGAAGCTGTGGTTCTTGCAAAACTTCAAAAGTTGGGATTTTATCAAATTAAAAGCTTTATCAATATGCCCCGTTCAGTTTTAAGACGAAGGTTTGGAACGAATTTTTTGATAAGGCTGGGTCAGGCCTTAGGAACAGAAGAGGAAATTCTTAATCCTTTACAAGTCCCAGTACCTTTTCAGGAAAGACTGCCTTGTCTTGAACCGGTAAGAACCTGTACCGCAATTGAAATAGCAATTACAAACATGCTGAAAAGTTTGTGTAAACGAATGATGGAGGAGGGAAAAGGCTTGCGGCACGGAAGCCTGACCTGTTATCGACTTGATGGAAAAATTGTGCAGATTACCGTAGGTACAAGTGGTGCTACCCATAGCATAAGTCATTTATTTAAGCTTTTTCAGTTAAAAATTGAACAAATCCGTCCGGATTTAGGTATTGAACTTTTTGTTTTAAATGCTTCAAAAGTTGATGATGTGGAAGTGCCACAGGAAGAAATGTGGACTTCCAAACCAGGTTTGGATAATGAAAGTGTTATAAGATTACTTGACAGGGTTGCAGGCAAAGTAGGAATAGAGGTAATCCGCCGCTACCTTCCAGCTAAACATAATTGGCCGGAGCGTTCAATGGAAATGGCCGTTTCAGTAACACAGAAATCGGTTTCGGAATGGCGGGTGGATAAACCAAGACCTACTGAATTGCTTAAAAGACCGGATCCCATAGAAGTAATGGCGCTAATTCCCGATCATCCGCCTAGGTTTTTTATTTATAAAGGTGTTCAACACATGATTGTAAAGGCAGATGGGCCAGAGCGTATTGAGCGTGAATGGTGGCTTGATCAGGGAGAACACAGAGACTATTACCAGGTAGAAGACGATCAGGGTAGAAGGTACTGGCTTTTCCGTTCAGGCCACTATACCAGCGAACAGAAATATCAATGGTTTATACATGGCTTTTTTGCCTAAAAGAGATGAGTTATGGGATATAGCGAATTACAAGTAACCTCTAATTTTAGTTTTCTTAGGGGGGCTTCACATGCCAAAGAACTGATAGACCAAGCAGACTGTTTTGGGTATCATAAAATTGCTATCACAGATCGCAATACTTTAGCCGGCATTGTAAGGGCGCATGCTGCAACAAGGGGTAAAGATCTGAGAATTATCCCGGCTTGCCGACTGGATCTGCTAGACGGTCCTAGTCTTCTGGCTTATCCTACAGACAAGGAAGCTTATGGAAGGCTGTCAGCTTTGCTTACAAAAGGAAACCTGCGCGCAGAAAAAGGAAGCTGTCACCTCTCAAGAGCAGATGTTTATGAACATGCAAAAGGGATTATATTTAATATAGTTTGTCCTGATACACTCAACAGAAAGTTTCAGTTTGATGATGAATTTATTACTGCTGTAGCCCAGTACCGTGATGCAATAGGAGAGCGCTTATACCTAGCCGCTAGCCGGACCTATATGGGTAATGACGATAAGCGGATATTTAGAATTTCACAGTTGTCTGGCCGTTTTAACATTCCTGTAGTGGCAACCAATGACGTCCATTACCACATACCTTCAAGAAGGGAACTGCAAGATGTGCTTACATGCGTTCGTGAAAAATGCACCATAAGCGATGCCGGTTTTCTTCTCCATCAAAATGCAGAAAGGCATCTGAAATCAGTAGTAGAGATGCAGCGCTTGTTCCGTCAATACCCGGAAGCTATAGAAAATACACTCAGGATTTCTGAAGCCTGTACTTTCTCATTGGATGAATTGAAATACGTTTACCCCGAGGAAATCAATAAAAGCGGTCGACCCCCATTGGAAGAACTCGAATACCTGACCTGGAAGGGGGCGCATGACTTTTATGGAGAAGTAATTCCTGAAAAAGTAGTCCACATGGTTTTGTATGAATTGGAATTTGTGAAGAAAATGGATTATGCCAATTATTTCTTGTTTGTAGAGGATATTGTGAGGGAAGCCCGCAGTAGAGGGATATTGTGTCAGGGCAGAGGTTCAGCGGCAAATTCTGCCATTTGCTTTTGCTTGGGAATTACTTCTGTAAACCCAATGAAGTTTGAAATGCTGTTTGAACGCTTCATATCTCCTGCCAGAAATGAGCCACCAGATATTGATGTAGATTTTGAGCATGAGCGGAGAGAAGAGATTATGCAGTATATCTATCAAAAGTACGGTAGGGATAGGGCAGCAATTGTGGCAACAGTAACCCAGCAACATCAAAAAGGAGCAATCCGCGATGTGGGTAAAGCAATGGGACTTTCGGTTGATACCATTAAAAGGTTAAGCGGTTCTTTATGGGAGTTTACTGATGAATGGTTTGAAGGCAACAGATTAACAGAACAAGGCTTAAATCCAAATGATGAACATCTGAAAAAGACACTGGAACTGACCAGGCAGATGATAGGTTTTCCAAGACAGTTGGGACAACATACCGGAGGATTTGTAGTTACGCAGGGAAAGCTGACTGATCTTTGTCCGATCATAAATGCCCGCATGGAAGACCGTACCAATATTGAATGGAACAAAGATGATATTGATGCGCTGGGCTTTTTAAAAGTAGATGTACTGGCGTTAGGTATGCTTACCTGTATAAGAAAAGCGTTTGACTTGTGCAGGGATCATTACGGGAAGCAGTATACTTTGGCCAATATTCCTGAAGATGATCCAAATGTATATGATATGATTTGCGTGGCAGATACGCTTGGTGTGTTCCAGATTGAAAGCCGGGCACAAATGTCGATGCTGCCCAGATTAAAGCCACGTGAATTTTACGACTTGGTTATAGAGGTAGCCATTGTAAGGCCAGGACCTATACAAGGCGATATGGTACATCCATATTTGCGGAGGAGGAATGGTGAAGAGGAAGTAGAATACCCCTCGCCTGAATTGAAAGAAATTTTGAAGAGAACTCTTGGCGTACCACTGTTTCAAGAGCAGGCCATGAAAATAGCTATTGTTGCTGCGGGGTTTAGCCCAGCTGAAGCAGATGGTTTGAGAAGAAGTATGGCAACTTTCAAGTTCAATGGTATGGTGAACAAGTATGAAGAAAAGCTAATCAATGGCATGCTTGCTAAGGATTATGATCTGGATTTTGCAAAAAAAATTTTTAGACAGCTGGAAGGATTTGGGAGTTACGGATTTCCTGAAAGTCACGCTGCAAGCTTCGCTTTGCTGGTATATGTTTCCTGTTGGCTGAAACATTATCATCCTGAAGTATTTGCAACTGCCTTGTTAAATAGTATGCCAATGGGTTTTTACCAACCTGCTCAAATTGTTATAGACGCCCAAAAACATTCTGTTGAAGTTCGCGAGATAGATATAAACCATTCAAATTGGGATAATACATTGGAAGAAAAGTCAGGCAAGTATTTTTCTATCCGTTTGGGTTTCAGGCAAGTTAAAGGCATCCGCCAGGAAGAAATGGAAGTATTGATAACTGCGCGTGGGGAAGGATTTAATAGTATAACAGCTTTACGGGATATTGGGATAGCTGCAGCCACCTTAGAGAAACTGGCCGATGCGGATGCTTTCCGATCCATAGGGTTTGACAGGCGCAAGGCGCTATGGGAAGTATCAGCATTACAAGACATGCCTGAAGAGTTATTTAAAGGGCAACCTTCGGAAAGTGTATTGGAAACTCAGGTTGAATTGCCATTAATGACTAAAGGAGAACATGTTGTGCAGGATTATGCAACTGTGGGATTATCGCTAAAAGCCCATCCTGTGAGTTTTATAAGGGATCAGCTGGAACTTTTGCGAATAAGATCCTGTCACCACATTAACAATGATTCATCAAACGGGCAGCTGGTGAAAGTGGCAGGCTTAGTTTTAGTGCGTCAGCGGCCAGGAACTGCCGGTGGAGTATGCTTCATTACAATTGAAGATGAAACTGGGTTTAGCAACCTGGTTGTCTTCGAAAAGTTATTTGAGACCTATCGCAAAGAAATTTTACATTCCCGTTTATTGATGGTGGAAGGAAGATTGCAAAGAGAAGGGCTGGTTGTGCATGTGGTGGTGAGTAAGTGTTTTGATCTTACAAAGATGCTGGGAAAGCTTGTGCAAAGAGAAGTTGGCGATTTGCCTGTGTTAACTTTATCTAGGGCAGATGAAAAATCTGCACCAGTATTTCATGGAGGAAGAAATTTTAAATAGCTATCGGATTCTTTGGTGAGATTTACTTAGATTTAAAAGAAGCCTGTTTTCGTAATTGGCCCATCTTAAAACGATAACCCAATGATCAAATTTGTTAGAGTGCCTAAGCTTAATGCTGTAGCTGTATGCCTTATATTGTTACAATCACTTATAATACCGGCAATTGGACAGGTTAAGTGGCCCGCTGGTCAGCTGCTTCCATCTTTCCCTGAACCTGCACAAGTTCAGGATTTGATAACGCTGCGGCAAAACTCTCCGTACACAGCCGCTGAAATGTACCTGTTTGCTTCATTAAAGGGTATTGTTAATAAAACTAAACCTCGCATTTTCTCCTACGAGGGTGACGCAAATGCTGAAGGTCCCCATACCTGGCTTAAGTCGTTGGGTTTGAAATGGTCTGAACCGGCAGACAAATGGGACTTGATTATAAAATACCGAAGTGAGGTTTCAGGCTTGATCATTTACGATCCTGCCCAAATTCATACCGTTAACCTGGCTACAGTGCTTGCAAAAAGTAAAGGAGCACTTATTGCTTCGCCATTATTATTGTCTAAACTAACGGCTGCTCCATATAATTTACCTGTCTTAATTGATTTACAGGGAAAGTTTGCCAGCAAGCTGGAAGTCTATCAGTCATTATATGATAGTTATTGGCCAAATATTGATCACCGATTATTGATGGGCCTAAATCCTAATGCGCATAAAGCCGCACTTCGGGAATATGCGGTAGCCTTAGGCGCAGCTGTAATTTGGCTGGATCCCAAAGTAACGGGTGAAAGTGAATTGCTAAACAAATTTTTATCCTCCATGTCGCCAGGTGCAAGCTTTATGGGTTGGTGGCCGCAAGAAGCGCTAGGGATAGAGCGGGCATCAAAATACGGGATTGCCACCATAGCTAGTGATTGGTGTTCCAACCTGAGTACACATAGTGGTACTTCAAGGAGTATAGCTATAAAGCCGATACCGCCAAAACCAGCACTTCAGAATAAAATTTACGTAGCGTTTGTATTGAGCGATGGGGACAATTTACAGTATACCGAGCATTTGATGCGTAAACTTTGGGATAATCCAGACCGTGGTAAAGTTCCAATTGGCTGGACTATATCGCCAGCCATGCTGGATGCAATGCCAGGTGCGCTCAATTACTATTGGCAAAGCTCTACTATTAATGATAATTTAATTTCCGGACCATCTGGCTATGGTTACACCTATCCCAACACCTGGTCTGACGAAAATTTGTTAAAGCAGTTTGTTTCCAAGACTGAGGATTATAATAAACGAGCCGGGCTGCGGGTAATTACCATATGGAATACTATTGTTGGAGGGATTAACCCAACTGTGGGTAAAATCTATGCCGATCAGGCGCCATCACTATTAGGTATAACTGCTCAGAATACGGGTGGCGGACTTAGTATCTATAACAACAAGCTTCCAGGAATGGCACTTGCTTGTAATTACTGTACCAACGAACAGGCAATGAAAGATCATATCGCCAGGGCTTCAGCTAGTTGGGATAGTAACTCGCCAAGGTTCTTGATTATACAAGCGCAGCCCTGGAAAGGAGTATCGCCAACAAGTTTTAAAAATGTTGCCAACTCACTTAACAAAGATTTTGTGATTGTTCGCCCAGATCACCTTTTTCAACTCATTCGTGAAGCAAATGATATTGTAATTAAATAGCAATTGGATTAAATGTTTTCAGTTGGCTGGGTTTTGTATCGACTGCCAAAGAAGATTGCTTCGTTCCCCTCAATGACGGCAAGCATAGCGCAACAAACACAATTCCTTAATGATATTCAAATTCTGTCTGGATAGCAAACCATGTTGTTCATTGAAATAGTATATTTATAAAAAAATCATTTTTAAAATGTTCGTTGCTGAGATCAAGAAAAGAATCTATTTCATTAGTGGTTTGGGGGCTGACAGAAGAGCTTTTAGAAAACTCGATTTCCCAGAGGAATACGAATTAGTTTATCTCGATTGGATACCCGCCCTAACTAACGAATCGTTGGAAAATTATGCTGACAGGCTAGCGGCAAATATTGATAGGTCTTTACCGTTTTACTTAATTGGACTTTCATTTGGCGGCATGCTTGCCACAGAAATTGCTAAAAAACTAAATCCCATACACACTTTCCTTATATCGAGCACGCCAGTTTATAAACAACTTCCCTGGTATTACAGAGTTGCAGGCGCGTTGAGCTTGCAAAAGGCTGTTCCTGTTAAACTGATGAAGCAGGGCAATTCTGCTGGGTTAAAATTTCTTGGAGCTAGAACAAACGACGAGCTAGCATTGCTTAAACAACTCGTAGCTGACAGTAATCCGGTCTTCATGAAATGGGCGCTAACTTGTATACTTAGTTGGAGAAATGCAGAAAGGCCGAATAATATGACGCAAATTCATGGGACGTCAGATAGGATCTTGCCTCTTCGCTACAACAAACCGGATTACAAGATTGAACATGCGGGGCATTTTATGGTTTACGCAAACGCAGAAGAAGTTAGCAAAGTAATTTTGGATGTCATAAAACTAAATGAGTACACCACCAGTTAGGGAAAACTGAATGTTTTCCAAATAAGATTTAACGACCCCAGATTTTTTTAATAGTCTCCTCAACATTCAGCCCCACTGGGCATTCTTTTGAGCGTGAATTGGCTCGGTAACGATTACTTGAACTCCCGTTGCCTGGTGTGATAATTCTTGATACCGGCATTTGCAGCCAGCCGATAAGGTCATTGGCAGCTACCCAATGGGCGGAATACTTTAGCCATTCATTTCGTTTCTTTTCGGGCAAAAGATAAAACCATGTAATCTCATCGTATCCCCAAATAAAATGAGAGGAGGTATTTGCCACCCCTGGTTTATCACTGATTCCAAAATTGTCGAATTCTACGAGGTAAGGCAGCCTGGTGCAATCCCACCCACTTGGGGTTTTACAGGCCATGCTCCGCTGAAAGATTGCATCCAGGTATCCCACCTGCAACATACCTTCCATAGGACGCTCAGGGATTTCTTTGATCCTCAATGGAAAGGAATTGAAATCAAGCAGGCTTACACCATCTACAATCATTCCTCCCTTTGGTGTATGTGCATCAAGCAGCACCCATTTGTGAGCTGTGTGGTAACGGGCATAATTTCTTACTTTTTGTATAAATGTATTCCATACCCTCAATTCAGGATCCTCCATTCCCATTAAGGAAATTTGCCCCAGGTGCAGCGCTTCACAACCCAGATTCATATAGGTTCCGCAGAGGTACATAAGCCAAAGTTGCGCTTCGGGCCGGGTAATGTCTGGCACGGCGCTGTTGTTTCCCCAATGGTTAACCATCTTTCCTCTTACATTAAGCATGTCGTTGTAGCGGAAACTGCGCTTTTTTACCGGTTGGTTTATCGCCTGAAATGCCCATTCTGGTACTTCAATTTGATTTACCTGCGGCGTAATGCATTCAAAGACAGCAGCCTGAAAAATGACTTCTGGATCTTTCCGATGAACTTCTTTAATTAATGAAGCGGCCTGTTTAATGAAATCTGGATTGGCCAGTTCTGCCTCTTTGCCCCATCTGTATATGGCACGGCCAATAAATTTGGCTCCTATATTATTAATTAGCCTCAGATCGTCTTTTTTATATGGATAAGGACCGTCATTTGCATAAGGATCCACCGCTAGAAACTCTGCCATGGTAACCGCCCGTTTTAAATAGTAAATAAGCTTTTCTCTTGAAATACCAGTACTGTCAAATTCCTGCCCCTGAGCGTTTAGCGAGAAAGTGAGTGCCAGGATGAATATGAGTGTTGCGAGTGTTTTCATGCAGAAAATTGATTTGGTTAGTGTTAAATTACAATGTTAAAATTAATTGGCAGCTTCTTTTTCTAAAAATGTTGCGAACTCAATAACAGAGATTTTGTCATTCATTAATACCAGGAAGAGAACAACTAAGTTCCCTTCCTGTATTAATGTTTAGTTAACGGATTAAAGAACGAAATTTAGCCAGGCACAATCTGCCCCAGGTACTGGCTGTTGGAAACTTTGGTTAATCCAATAGCGAAAGTGGTCAAGTACACATCAAGGGTTCTGCCAACAGTTTCCCCCATGACCTTAAAAGTGAACGACTGAGCAGCGCGATTTGCCCCACCGATGAAGCCATCGCATTCTCCAGACTCACGATCGTACAATGCAACCATCAGTTGGTCGTTGTATTGGGTGCCCTTTACGGCATTTTGATTCCAGGTGAAATGAACCAGATCCGGGCCTGTAAAAGTTACAGCAGGATTTTTAACCATTGGCAGTGGCCCTGATGAAATAACCATCTGATGGTGGTCAACAAGTAAATCGGGCGCTGTTCCGGTAAATACGGTCTTGTAAACTGTTTTAAATGCAGCAGCAATCTCCGTTCTCCCTTCAGCCATGTTTGTAAATCCCACGGTTAGGAAGGGGTGAAAGGGAATAAGCCAGTCGTTCACAAACTTAAATTTTGCTTCGTTGGCCAACTGTGCTGCTGTACGCGGAAGTTTTTCTGGGACATCCTTTGCTTCTTTAATGAAGGGAATGCCTTTCCAGACTCCGCCTATTACTGGTCCGATTTTTCCGGAGATTGGGCCAAGTATGCCCTTAGGTAATTTTGCCATAATTTGTTAATTTTAATTGTGAATAATTCATTACTGTTTTAAATGAGTGATATAAAAATTTGTCTGTCAGTAGCCCATTGTGGGCCTTTAAAACGTCTTTTCTAGGTCAACATACCTAGGTGAGACCTACCGAAGAGGAAGGTAAGACCTAAAAATGACCTGTTTTTCCTTGTCTTTCTTCGAAGGACTTCTAATTCTTACCCTGCTTTTTTTCCAATTGTTCTTCATATTGTGTCATGTTTATATTGACAATGCAAAGGAAAGTATATTAAATTTCCTATGGTAGTTCAACTGGGTTCAAGAACCCTTCTTTAAAACCATCTATAATCGCCGTCTAAGCTATTGAAAAGGGCGTTTTTCGGTAGTATGAAAATATGTTAAAATAGCCCCACAGCGACATTAAACACGGTTTTAGGGTTCAACTGCGATTTTCTTAATTATTTGTCGCATAAAGAGCCTCATGTTTTAGGTTAAAAGTAACTTTAAAGTACATTTAGAGCAGATTAGTCCGTAGATAAGGCTCATTTTCTCCATGGATGCCTGCATCCAACCCTGAGCAAATATGCAGTAATACCGGGTATTGGTCACTTGAGATAGCGACAATAAAGTTCTATGAAATGCGTAAATTTGCGGCGTTGATCATTAATTCAGGAAACGTGTCGTTAGAAAAGTTAAAATTAAGCAAGCAGTTGGTTTCGGCCATGACGGATGCAGGCTACCTTACTCCAAAAGAAATACAGGCTAAAAGTATGTCAAGGATTCTTGGTGGTCAGGATATCATAGCTGTTGGTCCGGAAGGCTCTGGTAAAACAACCACCTACGTGCTTGGCGTTTTAATGAAACTGAAATACAGTACTGACGAAGCACCTAAAGTTTTGATTTTGGTTCCCGATCAGGAGCGCGTACTGGAAGTGACTGAGCAGTTTAAACAATTGAGCGGAAACCGTAACCTGCGGATAATCGGTATGTACGGTACCGGTGGTATGGAGGAGCAAGTGCTTGAACTGCTGGAAGGAACTGATATTGTAGTTTCTACGCCAACAAGGGCGCGTGCAGTATATTTGAAGTTAGGTTTAAATCTAAACCGCTTGCAGCAATTTATTGTTGACGATGCGGAGCAAATTGTTAAACAGGGTATGCAGCTGCCTGTGTGTGAACTAGCCAGAAGTGCAGGAAAATGTCAGCACTTGATTTTTACTACTGTAGTGCACGAAAAGCTTAACCTTATGATTGATCAGTTTTTAAGTTTGCCAACTACCCTTGAAGTTGAAGATTTGGGAGAGAAAACTGCTGAGACCCATGAATTGCTTTTATACCATGTGCCTAACTATAAAACAAAGATCAATTTACTTGATTTGCTGCTTCGGGACGATGAAGTTTTTGATAAGGTTGTTGTTTTTGTAAACACGCGTTTAACTGCACAAAAGCTGGGGAAAGCCCTTCCTTCCCGGAAACCCGGCGCTGTTTCGGTATTGAGCCCGCTATTTTTTGATGAGGCTGGATTCGACCATATAGAAGATTTTAAAGAAGCTCCGGAAGCGAGGATATTGATCATTGCCAACGAGGGGGCGCCATCTCTGCTTGATTTATCTGGTATTCCTTTCCTATTTCATTTTGAAGTTCCTGAGAAAAAGGAAACTTTTATGAGCAGGATAGTAAGGGCAGGGGACGAAGAAGTGGTAGCAATCACCTTTGCTACAGATATGGAACTTGTA
This sequence comes from Bacteroidota bacterium, assembly GCA_040385565.1. GTDB lineage: Bacteria > Bacteroidota > Bacteroidia > Sphingobacteriales > Sphingobacteriaceae > Pedobacter. The sequence continues at coordinate 89,397 of JAZKHD010000014.1, forward strand.
GACTTCAAAAAAATTGAACAAGCCATTGGCGCCAAGATTCCGGTAATTGATTTGCCTGATGCGCTTTTAATTGATAAACCTGCTAAAGCCCCTAAGGTGAAAACGACAAAGGAAGATTTGGATGCGCCAAGGGGTGGAGGTGCATATCATGACAAGAAGGAAAGTAACACTAAGGATTATAATTACGGTATTGGGCAAAAAGCCAAAATGACCATGAAGAAAAAACACGGCTAGAGCTTCTTGGCCTCGTTCCAATAGATATCCATTTCTGCCAGTGTCATATCTTGTAGGGCTTTACCGTTTTGTTTCGCCTTTTCTTCCAGGTATTGAAAGCGTTTGATGAACTTTTTATTTGTTTTCTCCAGCGCGTTTTCCGGATTGATATTAAGGAAACGGGCATAGTTGATCAAGGAAAACAACAGATCTCCGAATTCTCCTTCAGCCTTCTCCTGGTCTATTTCCTGGTCTGACGTGATGTTGAATTCATCTTTAAATTCTTGAAGTTCTTCCTCAACTTTTTCCCAAACCTGTTCCTTGTTGTCCCAGTCAAACCCCACACCACGGGCTTTTTCCTGTATTCTGCTCGCCTTAACGAGTGATGGGAGACCTTTTGGTACCCCTCCCAAAACAGATTTATTGCCTTCCTGCAGCTTTAACTTTTCCCAGTTACGTTTTACGTCGTGTTCATCCTGCACCTCCACATCGCCATAAATGTGTGGGTGCCTGCTGATCAATTTGTCGCAAACGCCATTCAAGACATCCACAATGTCAAAATCACCCGTTTCTGAAGCGATCCTTGCATAAAAAACAAGGTGCATCATAACATCGCCCAGTTCTTTCTTTACTTCCTGCAAATCCCCTTCTAAAATGGCATCAGATAGCTCATAGGTCTCTTCTATGGTTAAGTGACGGAGGGTTTCTATAGTCTGTTTTTTATCCCAGGGGCATTCTGTTCTTAACGTATTAAGTACAGTAAGCAATCTTTCAAAAGCTGTTGCGGGGTTTTCAGCGCTTACAGGAGGTATATTATTTGGCATAATGTTTCTTATACGCCAAAGTTAACTATTCCTGCTCTTCGAGCTGAATGTTCTTTGTGATTCTATAAATTCTGCGTTTTTTTGGAGGTTTCTCATCACCACCCAAAAGTATACCCCAGGGTTTAAGCTGATCTACACGATCAAATATAATTTTGAGCATAGCCAAATAGGGTATGCAAAGAAACATGCCTGATATTCCCCAAATCATTTCACCAACCACAATTCCAATGAAGGCAAATAAAGCGTTTATTTTAACTTTCGAACCTACTACAAGTGGCATTAGCACATTGCCATCTATGGCATGCACACCTGCAAAAGCAGCTATAACCAGTAAGGCTTTGGCAGCTCCGGCTGTTGCAAATGTGATTAGCGCGCTAATAAGCAAGGCACTAAAAATACCGATGTATGGTATTATGTTGAAGATGCCGGCGATGAGTCCTAGAAGAACCGCATATTTGACTCCAAGAATCCATAAAACAAACATCATCATGGCGGTTACAATAACCATCTGGAAGAACAGGCCGGTAATGTATTTTTTAATGATGTATTGAATACGCTGAACTATATCGCCCACTTTTTCAGTATGCTCTTCTGCAAATACAGAAGTCAGGAAAGTGAAAAGTGTTTTTCTGTAGTTTAAAATAAAAAACGTGAACAATAGCAGGAAGGATAAAAAAAGAAGTGTAGAGGAGAGTGTGAGCAGTGTAGCGCCGAGCACCGTTGCACTGGTTGCTAACGCACTTGCCGCACTGTCTTGCAGGTATTTAATCTGTTTTGCTGTGTTAACGTGAAATGTCCTTGATATCCACAGCTGTACTTCATGAAAAGAAGTTTCTGCCTGCTTTTTTAGCAAAGGCCAATCTTGCCAGAGGTCTGTTAGTTGATTAACTAAAAAGTACATAATTGCTGATATAACTGCAATCATGACAATTACTGAAACTAAAGAGGCCATGCTTCGTTTGAAATGGTACTTTCTTTCAAGAAAATTGGCCATTGGCAACAGTAGTAATGCCAGCAAAAATGATGTTAGCATTGGTGCAAGAAGGGTTTGTCCTAGAATAGCCAGATAGCCGAGACAAACGATTGAAAATAAGACAAGCGCAAGCTTGGCGTAAAATGGTATAGATGTGGTCTTCATAGTTTATTTCCAGTCGCTGGCGTCATCTAATATAGCAATATCTTCTGTGTTAAGCTTGAGAGCCGCCGCTCTGGTTAGGTCTTCCAATTGTGCTAAGCTGGTTACACTTGCTATTGCTGCCGTTATTGATGATCTTTTAATTAGCCATGCCAGGGCAACACTTGCCTGATTAGCGCTGTATTGTTCTGAAACAATATCCAGCGCTTTTAGGATTTTGAAACCCCGGTCATTAAAATATTTATCAATGCTGCCTCCACGAATGCTTTTACCTGTGTCTTTTTCTGACCGGTACTTTCCCGTTAAAAACCCGCTTGCCAGTGAAAAGTAAGTCATAACACCAATATTTTCATCAAGAACAATCTGCTCATATTCTTTCTCATATTTTTCCCTGGCATATAGATTATATTCTGGCTGCAGCACCTGATATTTTGGAAGAGCTAGTTTTTCTGAAGTCTCCAGTGATGCTGTTAATCTCTCCGGTGATAGATTTGACGCACCAATCCACCTAACTTTTCCAGATTTCACCAGTTGATCATAGGCATCAAGTGTTTCTTGCACTGAAGTGTCAAGGTCGTCAAAATGCGAAAAATAAATATCTATATAGTCGGTCTTTAACCGTTTTAGAGAATCTTCTACAGCCTGTATGATGTATTTTTTACTAAGCCCTTTTTTTCCATCGCCCATGTCAGATCCAACTTTGGTCGATAGAATAATCTGATCTCTGTTTTTTTTCTGGCTCATCCAGTTGCCTATGACAGTCTCAGATTCACCCCCCTTATTTCCTGCACCCCAGGTGGAATAGACATCGGCAGTGTCGATAAAATTGAACCCGGCTTCTGTGAAGCCATTTAATATTTCAAATGATTTTGCTTCATCGATTGTCCACCCGAATACATTGCCGCCGAAGGCAATAGGATATACATGCAAATCAGAATTACCTACTTGTCTCTTTTTCATTGTTAAATATCAGAATTGGTTGCTGTTTAACAAATGTAACCTCGCTATGTTTCCGTATCGTCGGGATTATGTAAATAAATACTTGGTACTGAAGAGGAAATGATCTTTAAACCAATTAGTTTTTAATGGCCCTGAGCATTTCTCTTTTACCCGCTGCACCCGGTAATTTTTCAATAGTGAAGCCAATTGATTTTAGTGCGCGTTTTAGCTTTCCGGTAATGGCGTAGGTAACGAAAACACCTCCGGTACATAAGAACTGACAAACGTGTGCTATTAGTTCGTCTGTCCACATTTCAGGCTGGTGCTGCACAGAAAATGCATCGAAATAGATGAGGTTGAATTGGTTTGAAGTCTGGTAACGGTGCAGGTAGGTATGTTCAATTTTGAATTGCAGGTGAGGAAGAATTTTTACGTATTGCTGCATGGCTTTTCCATAGTTATTGAATAGTCCCTCCCATATTACCTGTGGTACATATTGCTCATAGCCAGTAGTCTCCAGATCTTCAGAGCGGATTGGAAAAGCTTCAATTCCGGTATAATTTAACGGCACAGCATTCTCCAGGCAATGTTCAGCGCTGAGCAAAAAGTTCAACCCTGTACCAAAACCCACCTCAAGCAAAGAGATTTCCTGGTTGGGAAATCTCTCTATGGTATGCATTAATCCTGCGGTTATAAAAACATGTTTGCTTTCTTGTAAAGCGCCATGTTTGGAATGGTAGTGCTCGCCAACGTTTTCGTTGTACAAAGTATTAGAGCCATCAGCAGTGGGAACGATTTTATTCATTGGCTCCAAAAGTAATTAAAATATCCGGCGAGTTTTATTTCGTATAGATCATCGCAGCGTTCCTGTAACCCTTAGAAAGGTTTTCATACCAATCTACGTATTCTTTTCCTCCTGATCTTGCCCATTCTGCAAAATGCAGATATGCAGATGTAACATCTTTTCCTTCAATCGGATATTCGAATTTCGCGAAAGGTACTTCAATTGCATATGGTAGGCCTTTTTTAGTCAGGTAATAAGTTCCGGCAGAAACGTTTGTCGCATCATCTGCAGTTCCAAACAGTTTTTGATCGGCCAATGACGTAGGTTGTTTTCCTGAAAGATGCACTTCATGCCTTACCTGATTTTGACTGTAAAAAATAAATGGGTTGAAATCAATACCAAAGTTACCATATTCGGGACCTTTCTCTACGTCAAATGTTACGGTATAAGATTTAGCCTCACTTTTAGGTTTTCCTGGTATGGTATTGAATTCAGGCAACTCTTTGTGCATATCGGTAAAAAGGACAATCACTGCCTTACTTTGACCATCTTCTAATTTAGCCCCCTTTAAATTGGAAACCTGGCCTGCTTCAATAGGAAACTCCACTCCAAATCCGTTAGCGATGTCGCCTCCTGCTGCCATGAGTTTAAATTCGCCAATTACCTGAACAACGATATTTTTAGCATTAGTTACAACGGTATAATTATGGGAAATAACAAGGTCATTCAAATCGAAATCACCACTTATTGGCCACTGATCTTCAAACGCCAGTGTAGATCCTTCTCCAGTAGATGAAAGGTTTTTGAATGCCTTGTTGTAATCTTCAGGAAAATCGTCCATCAGATCTGAGATTCCGTCGCCATCCATATCACCTTCTTCAGATGCCACTGCAGCAATATTGTTTGTATTGAGGGTAATTTCACCACTTAATGAGAATAGCTTCCCTGTGGTTGTGGCACCAAGACCCATTTCTATATTTCCTTTAGCAATTACATGACCAGCGAAAGTACTGTTGTCTGCAATTTTAGCATCTCCATTTACCAACCAGAATACGTTCTCGCCAGGGCCACCACTGTTCATAATTACTTTTGAATAGCTGTCGGCAGTAAAGGGCCCGTCAACCTTAAAAATGAATACAGCTCCCGGATCTTTGTCATCATCAAGCCTGAGGCTGGAAGTTAGCTTGCCGGATTTTAAGTTGTAAACACCCGGTGTTAAAGTGTTTGATTCTGCAGTTTTGCCAAGAACAGCCTCTTTTAAGTCGCCATCTTTGCTTGGTTCCTCCTTACTTAAAAACTCATACATTTCATGGGCGACCGCCATTGCTTCTGTTGCCGAAGATTTATCTCCTGTCACTGCTTCCCCTTTGTTGATAATTCCGGGAGGAAAACCTTTAATTTCTGTACCAGGTGTTATGCCGATATTGCCGTTTACAACTGTTCTGCCTATCGAAGAAACTCCTTTGGCTGCTAAAATGCCAAATGATTTTGCTGTACCAAATGATGGTGCGGTTTGGGCATCAGCAGAATGAATGCTAAGGATTGTTATAATTATGGTGAGAAATGAAATACCAGATAGTTTCATAATAATAATTGAAAGGTGCTTGAAGTTAGTTGCCGAAAGAAACGTTTAGTTCTGAAGTGCTGGCCAGGACTTTTTTTGATGTAGTTGATTTATCAGGTGCCATGCATATCAGGTACAGCTCAGTAATCTGATTAGACAGGTACATTTTGCTCTTGAACTTTTTGGCGGTAGACAATGCTCCTTTGCTCAAAATTTTACTACCTCTTGAAGGATCGGTTGCATATATTGCAACGATATAAGTTTTTCCGGAAAATTTAGTGTCGGCAATGGTTACATTTAAATTTACTGCTCTGGAATTTTCCCAGGTAAAACCTTTTGGTACTTCCAATGTCGCGGTAGGTTTGGCTGCAACAGGTTCTGGTTCAGCAGTAACAATTTCTTTGCTGCATGATGCCAGCATTAAACAAGAAATAGAGGTAAGGGTAAGTAGTTTTTTTATCATGGTAGAGGTTTAAGGATATTGATGGTTTATTTTAGGATAAAGCAAATTTATGTCCATAACCAAATATGATCATTTAAACGTCATTTACAGCATTTTTTGTATAGCCAGTAAAGATTGCTGGGGAAAATTTGTACTTATCGTTCCCAATTTGTTGAAAATTCTTTTTCCTCCCTTAATTTTTTATTAACTTATTAACACATTATTTTTATCGATATGGATATTGAGCAGTTTAGGGACTATTGTTTGAGTTTAAAAGGTGCAACAGAAGGAATGAAGTGGGATCACCTTTGTTTTATGATAGAAGAGAAAATATTTGTTTTAGTATCATTGGATGATGGAGGGCTCTGTTTCAAATGTAATCCGGAAGATTTTGATGAACTAGTTGCAGGTTATGGTGTTAAACAGGCACCTCATTTCGCCAGGCGACAGTGGATAGCATTAGATAACCTGGAGGTTTTGCCCGAAAGCGAACTCCTAAAAAGAGTGGAAGAATCTAGAAGCTTAGTTTTGAAAAAGTTAAGCAAGAAGGTGCAGGAGAAATATAAGTAGGTGACTACAATCTGTATTCACCATTAAAAGTAAAACCGGGCTGCTTCCAGGCAACCCGGTTTATATTCTGCTAAAATTCAGTAATAATCTAAGTTGATTACCACATTCTAATTCTGTCTTCAGGTTTTTTGTAAAGTTTATCGCCAGGTTTAACGTCAAATGCCTGGTACCAAGCGTCCATATTTACCGGTGCGCCAATAGTTCTGTATGGGCCCGGAGAGTGTGGATCTGTTTTGATCAGCTGAGCTGCAGTTTCGGGTAAAATGTTACCCCTCCATACCTGTGCCCATGATAAGAAGAATCTTTGATCCGGCGTGAAACCATCAATCTTTTCATTAGACTGACCCTGTTTAGTCATTTTAAATGCGGTATATGCCGCGTTCAGGCCACCTAAATCACCAATGTTTTCACCCATGGTTAATTTACCGATAACATGCACGGTATCCAAAACTGTGTATGCATCGAATTGCTCACCCAACGCTTTTGTTTTAGCATCAAATTTGGATTTATCTTCATCTGTCCACCAGTTGCGCAGGTTTCCATCTTTATCGTACTGGCTGCCCTGATCGTCAAATCCATGAGACATCTCGTGACCAATTACTGCGCCAATACCTCCGTAATTCACAGCATCATCTGCTTTAGCATCGAAGAATGGGAATTGAAGAATTCCGGCAGGGAAAATAATTTCATTCATCGTTGGGCTGTACGATGCGTTTACCGTTGGAGGAGTCATTCCAAATCGGGTCCTGTCTACCGGTTTCCCTAATCTGCTGATCATTTCATCATATCCCCATGCACCAGCATTGCGAAGGTTCTGAAAATAGGTGCCGCGATTAATTACCAGGCCATCATAGTTTCTCCACTTATCCGGGTATCCAATTTTAGGAACAAAAGCATGCAACTTAGCTAGCGCCTTTTCCTTTGTGGTGCTGCTCATCCAATCCAGGTTTTTTATCCTTATCTCAAATGCCTTCCTAAGATTGGTGATTAGTTCTGACATACGTGCTTTAGCTTCAGGTTTGAAGTATTTGGCTACGTACAACTGGCCCAGCAACTCACCGACGGTGCCATCAGTTAATTGCGACATCCTTTGCCATCTAGGAGTTTCTACTTTCTGACCACTTTGAGCCTGACTGAAAGCAAAATTCGCTTTCACAAATGGAGAACTCAAGTTACCCGCAGCACCCTTTAAAATATTCCATTCCAGATAGGTTTTCCAATCTGCAATAGAAACAGATTTAAGCATACCATCAAGGGTCACAAAGAATTTAGGTGCAGAGACCAATACTGTATCCTGCCCTTTAACCTTGAATTTTGTAAACATACTAGCCCAATCAATGTTGGGTGTTGTCTTGCTAAAATCTGCAACAGTAAACTTATTATAAGTTTTGTATTGATCGCGCATTTCAAGTCGTGACATTTGTGCCTCAGCAAGTTGTTTTTCAATGGCAAACACTGTTGCAGCTTTTTTAATGGCTTCGTCTGGATTGCTTCCGGTTAGTGTAAACAGCGTAGTCATATAAGTATGATATGCCTCACGTATTTTTACACTTCTTGTGTCATTATTCAAGTAGTAGTCTCTATCTGGCAGGGTTGTGCCACCCTGACTCAACTGAGTAACATATTTAGAAACATTTTTTCTATCCTGTCCCACACTAAAGCCGAACATTGGCCCACCAATACCAGAAGTACGCATGTAGGCTACCTGATCTAGAATGTTTTGAAGGGTTTTTATCTGCCTGCTTTTCTTCAGATCTGCTTTGATTGGCTTGTAACCAAGTTTTTCAATTGCAAGACTGTCCATCGCTGCAGCATAGAAATCTCCAACCCGTTTTTTTACTGATCCTGCAGCCTGGGCTTTATCAGCAGCAGCATCTTCCACAATGCTTTTAACAGCTATAATGTTAAAATCGCGCAGTGCATTGAATGTTCCCCACCGGGTTTCTTTAGCAGGAACGGGATTGTTTTTTACCCAGTTTCCACTGGCGTAGGTGTAAAAATCATCGCCAGGTTTTACAGAAAGATCCATGTTTGCCGGGTCGATTAGCTTTGCCGGTACTTGTGCATTGGCAGAAAAACTGGCCGACAAAATGCCTAAAACTGTTAAACAGCTTTTTAATTTCATATTCATAAGTTAGTAAAGAGTATTAGGTCAATAATAGTGTAGCGTAAAAGTAGAAAATACAGAGATTGAAGCCTGCTGTATAATCAAAATATTACTTATTGAACCAGTAGTATATTTTGGCTAAACCAACCTTTTTGAAAATGATCGCGGTAATTGAGAATACATTTACACTTTTCATCGCACCTTTTGTTTAGTATGTATTTAACATATTTTAACAATTTTTATTGTGCTGCTCTGCAAATAAATTCGCGATTGTTGGGTATTGGAAACTAAATGGCGGTTTTAAATTTTTTACGCTGGCCAAGGTAAAGGCCAAGTATAACAAGCACAGTTCCAGAGACAGTGTAGCTAGTAATGGGTTCATCCATAAGCCACCATGCATATAGAAATCCGAATAGGGGGCAAAGGAATAAGTATAACGAAGCTTTTACTGTATCTATCTTTAGTAGATAAAACCAGCAAATCAGTCCGATTACCGAGACTGCAAGGCTAAGCCAAAGAATTGAAAAAATTAACCGGTTGTCGATATGGATCAAAGAAAAATCACCAAAGGCCCATGTAAAAGGAACCAGCATAAATCCACCCAAGGCAACCTGCCATCCGTTTATAAGGATATTGGGTAATTGCCATTTTATGCCCGCATAATAGACGCTTGCAAAAGAAACAGATATCATGCTAAGTGCAAGTAAAATTAACCCGGTTAGGGTAGTGGTACTGTTTTTTAACAAAGGATAAGTAGCCAGTGCTATACCTGCCATACTAATAACTATGCTCCAAATCTCTTCTTTAGCTGGTTTCCTTCCCATTAGCCAGGAAGAAAAGAGTACGATGAGTAGGGGATTAGTAGATGTAGATAAGCTGCCGATGCCAGCAGCGGCATATTTCATGGAGTAGACGTATAGTCCGAGATATATGGTGGTGTTCAATGCTCCGAAAATTGCGAGTTGAACCCATTCCCGGCCTGCGGGTAATCGGTAGCTGCTGTCACTTTTAACAAGATATCCATAGGATAATAAAAGCGCCCCAGCCAGGAAAAATCTGATATTGGCCAATATAAGTGGCGGAGAGGATAGTATCCCGAATTTTGTCGCTACCGAAGCTGACGCCCATAGCATCGCAAATAAGACCCCTATAATTAAATTTTTCACCTCGCAAAGTTAGTATTCTTGTTATCCTTCGCCAGTTTTTATATAAGTTTGAACAATAAAAATACTGTTGTGATGATAAGAAAGCTGGCTTCAACAATTCTATTTGTTTCCATTACCTGTTTAGGATTTGCGCAGGGCAAGTTATTAACCATGAACGATGCAATGGTAAACGCCCGGACCACATTAGGTCCTGAGAATCTAGCAGCACTTCAATTCATCTACGGAACAGAGCAATACGTGTATCTGAAGGATATGGGTAACGGTCCCGTTTGGATGAAAGGCGATTTGAATGAGAAAAATGATGTGTCATTTCTGACTTTATCTGAATTAAATAGCAGTTTGGCCAAGGCCAAGCTCGATACATTAAATAGAATGATCGGCATTCAATTTAATCAGGGCCCGGAATGGATCATGTATCTAAATGAGGGCAAATATGCCTATAATCCCGAATTGAAAAGCTTCAGCCTTTTAATAGAGAAGGATTTAGCTCAAAAAGCCGCTGTTGAGGCCTGTAGCGCAGGTTATGTCGCATTCCTCGATAACTATAATCTATATGTGGCAAAGGATGGCGCACGTAAAAAGGTTACGACTGATGGACGGGAAGGAATCGTTTATGCATCTTCTGTTCACCGGGATGAATTTGGTATCAGTAAGGGAACATTTTGGAGCAATAATGGTAAAAGCCTTGCATTTTATAGAATGGACGAAACCATGGTTGCAGATTACCCGATAATAGATTGGACCAGCAGGCCAGCTAAAAGTGTAAACATTAAATATCCAATGGCCGGTGACAAAAGTCACGAGGTAACTATTGGTGTTTACAATGCCGAGACTGCGGCAACTGTATACTTGAATACCGGAATGCCCGCTGAACAATACCTTACAAACATTGCCTGGAGCCCCGACGATAAATTTATTTATGTTGCGGTTTTGAATCGCGGACAGGACCATCTGAAATTGAATAAATATGAGGCGGCTACAGGGAAGTTTATCCAGACATTGTTTGAAGAAAAGGATGATAAATATGTAGAGCCACTGGTTCCCTTGCTGTTTTTGAAGAACGACCCCTCAAAATTCATCTGGCAAAGTAACCGGGACGGTTGGAATCACCTTTATTTGTATGATTTAAATGGAAAATTGATCAAACAGCTTACTAAAGGAAATTGGGAGGTTTTGGAAGTAAAGGGTTTTTCATCAAAAGGAGATCAACTGTTTTATGTATCAACAGAAGAATCACCAATAACAAGAAACCTTTATACACTTGAAATAAAATCCGGTAAATCAAAACGCATCACTATCGGTTCGGCCGTACACAATACACAGATAAGCAGTTCAGGCGGAACTGTACTGGATAATTATAGCAACCTGCAAACGCCGCGGATAATCAATGTTGTGGCTGTGGCATCACTAAAAAATAAAAGTATTCTTAAATCGGCAAATCCGCTTGCTGGCTTTGCGACAGAATCATCAAAGATTTTTACGATTAAAAATAAAAATGGGGACGATCTTTTTGCCAGCCTTTATAAACCTTTGGGTTATGACAGCACGAAAAAATATCCTGTTGTTGTTTATTGGTATGGAGGCTCGCATGCTCAACTCATATTGAACGCATGGAATGCAGGAGCGGGAGATTATTGGTTTAAATACATGGCAGAGCGGGGGTATGTAGTGCTGACTATCGACACCAGAGGAAGCGACAACAGGGGTAAGCAATTTGAACAAGCGATGTTTAGAAAAGTCGGCGACGTGCAAATGGAGGATATGCTTTCGGCAGTGGATTATTTAAAAAGCCAGCCATATGTTGATACCTCAAATATGGGTTTGTTTGGCTGGAGCTTTGGAGGATTTAACACCGTGGATTTTATGGTAAGCCATCCCAGGATATTTAAAGCGGCTGTAGCAGGCGGCCCGGTTATTAACTGGCAGTTCTACGAAGTGATGTATACGGAGCGATATATGGACACACCTCAGGAAAATCCGGAAGGTTATGCAGCAACCTACTTAAGTAATAACGTAGGTCAGCTAAAAGGCAAACTGCTATTGATACACGGCATGCAAGACCCTGTTGTGTTACAGCAGAACTCAATAGACTTTGTTAAGAAGGCAGTTGATAAAGGTGTGCAAGTTGATTACATGATCTACCCCGGTCATGAGCATAATGTTATTGGTAAAGATCGGGCGCATTTGTACCAGAAAGTTACTGATTACTTCATGCAAAATTTAAAGTAAGGGGAATAAATTATAAATTTGCGATACAATGAGCATTTCTACAAAATACGATCCGGCAGCTACCGAAGATAAATGGTACAGCTACTGGATGTCGAAGAACTTTTTCCATTCTGAGCCCGACGAACGCGAACCCTACACTATAGTAATCCCTCCTCCTAATGTTACCGGTGTTTTACACATGGGACATATGCTGAACAATACAATACAGGATGTACTCATTCGCCGGGCAAGAATGCAGGGTAAGAACGCTTGTTGGGTACCTGGAACCGACCACGCATCTATAGCAACTGAAGCAAAAGTTGTTGCTATGCTGAAAGAAAGAGGCATTAGTAAAAAGGATATTAGTCGCGAGGAATTTCTAAAGTACGCCTGGGAGTGGAAGGAAAAATACGGCGGTATTATATTAGAGCAGCTTAAAAAGTTAGGTGCATCCTGCGATTGGGAGCGTACACGCTTTACCATGGAGGACGATCTTTCAGACGCCGTTATCGATACATTTATCCACCTATATAAAAAAGGTAGGATTTATCGTGGCATTAGAATGGTTAATTGGGATCCAGCGGGTAAGACGGCTGTTTCTGATGAGGAGGTTATCAGGAAGGAAGTAAACCAAAAGTTATACTATATCAAATACCTCGTGTCTGGCGGTGATGATTTTCTGACCATTGCCACTACCAGACCAGAGACAATCATGGCTGATGCCGCGATTTGCATAAACCCTAACGATGAACGGTATGTTCATTTAAAAGGCAAAAAGGTATTTGTTCCTTTAATAAACAGGGAAATTCCTGTAATTGAGGACGAATATGTTACAATGGATTTTGGAACGGGTTGTTTAAAAGTTACACCTGCGCATGATCTAAATGATTATGAGCTGGGTGTAAAACACAAGCTTCCTGTAATTGATATACTGAATGATGACGGTACGCTTAATGAATTAGCTGTAATCCTTGTTGGTGAAGACCGATTTGCGGCAAGAAAAAAGATTGCCGTTTTATTAGACGAAGCCGGTCATTTAGATAAGATTGAAGATTATAAATCACAAGTAGGTTTTTCAGAACGTACTGATGCTGCTATAGAGCCCAAACTGTCTTTGCAATGGTTTTGTAAGATGGATGAGATGGCAAAGCCAGCGCTTGAAGACGTACTAAACGGCGATGTAAAACTCATTCCTGAAAAGTTTGTAAATACTTATCGCCACTGGATGGAAAATGTGCGCGATTGGAATATCAGCAGGCAGTTGTGGTGGGGTCAGCAAATTCCAGCGTGGTATGATGATAAAGGTAATTGGGTGGTTGCCAAAACAAAGGAAGAGGCACTTGACGAATTTTTGAAATTAAAGGATTTAGATGGTGTATTTTCAGCAGAGGAAGCTAATGGATTTAAACACCAGCTGGCACCATTTGTGACCCAGGATCCTGATGTAATGGACACCTGGTTCTCTTCCTGGTTATGGCCAATCTCTGTATTTGATGGATTTAAAAATCCTGATAATAAGGACATCAACTATTATTATCCTACTAATGACCTTGTAACCGCTCCTGAGATTTTATTTTTCTGGGTTGCCAGAATGATCATGGCCGGCCATGAGTTTAGAGGGCAGAAGCCTTTCACCAATGTTTACCTTACAGGTATAGTAAGGGATAAGTTGGGACGTAAAATGTCTAAATCTTTAGGCAATTCTCCAGATCCTATAGGCCTGATCGAAAAGTATGGTGCTGATGGTGTTCGTGTTGGAATGCTGCTTTGTTCTCCGGCAGGAAATGACCTTATGTTTGATGAAAGCTACTGTGAGCAGGGAAGGAATTTTGCCAATAAAATATGGAATGCTTTTAGACTAATAAAGGGTTGGGAAATAGACGAAAGTCTTGAAAATCCAAACCAACAGGCCATTTCATGGTTTGAAAACCGTTTCAATGAAGCTATGGCAGAAATTGAAGATAACTTTAAACAATATCGTCTCTCTGAAGCCCTTATGACTACCTATAAGTTAGTTTGGGATGATTTCTGCGCCTGGTACCTCGAGATGGTTAAACCTGCCTATCAGCAGCCTATTGATGCTGAATCTCTAAAGATTACTGTCGGTTTTTTTGAAAAGTTATTGACCTTGCTGCATCCTTTTATGCCTTTTCTTACAGAAGAATTATGGCACGATGAGATATTTAACCGTACCGATGAAATGGATTGCTGCATTGTTGCTGCATATCCAAAAGTTGCAGATGCTGACGCTCCATTGTTGAAAGAAGGTGAGATTATTAAAAGCCTGGTTGCCGAGATCAGGAATGTTAGAAATACCAAACAGCTGTCTCCAAAAGAAGCTTTGCCATTAGCCATTAAATTGAACTCCACACTGGAGTACGAAAAATGGTTAAACATTGTTTTTAAACTAGCCAACGTTAGTCAGGTTGAGTTTGTAAACGAAAAGATACCAGGTGCTGTTACCTTCATGCTTGGAAATGATGAATTCTTTATTCATTTAAATGAGGCTATTGACGTTGATGCAGAGCGGATACGATTGAATGCGGACCTTACTTATTTGCAGGGATTTTTGAAATCAGTAGATGTTAAGTTAAGTAATGAAAGGTTCGTGCAAAATGCGAAACCAGAGGTTATTCAAAACGAGCGCAACAAAAAGGCAGATGCTGAAAGCAAGATCAAGATCATCGAAGAAAGTTTGGAAGCTTTGGGCTAATTGAGCTAAAATTTGGATTACTCTTCCAAGACTGGACCTTGCGCGCTGAAGAAGCGCACAAATCCTAGGTCTTGTCTGAGAAACCAAATTTGCTGCAACGCCCAGACTGGGAGTATGTTAAGTTATGCATTGTTGCTTATTTCAATTGAAGCGACTGGCTGCGTTTCTGAATTTATCCAATGATACTTACTTGAATTGATGTACTGGTGCATTTCTAAATTATGCAGTATTGCTCGATTTGAATTGATATTCTCGGTTCCTGTCAAAATTATACAGCGTTGCTCGATTTGAATTGAATATACTGATGCATATCAAAATTACGCAGTATTGCTAAATTTTAGTTGATATTCTCGGTTCCTGTCAAACTTATGCAGTGTTGCTCAGTTTGAATTGATATTCTCGGTTTCTGTCAAATTATGCAGTGTTGCTCGGTTTGAATTGAATATACTGGTGCATGTTAAAAGTATTTAATATTGGGAAAGTTAACAAACAATCTACAACATATTAAACGTACAATGTGCTATTAATTATCCCTCGCTTAATTAAACTTCCTAACATATCATATGGACGGACCCACCATCCGGAACTTTTGCGACCGGAAAAACATGCCTTCTATGAGGAGGCCTAGGCGCTGTTGTCCTTTTTCAGGACATCAGATACCAGCCTGCGAATAGAATGGCTTTTTTTTCCCAGCAATATTCTTAAAGTAGCGTATATTCTGGCAACTCTTCAACAAAGCGAAAGCTTTCCAATTTGTGATCTATTTGAGCATAACAATGCTGTAAGCCATTGGTCACCACGAGCCATTTCGTTTTGTGTATTGAGTTATAACGCGCTGCCTGATCAAACACACCCTGTGTTATTTTTATTGCAGGCGCCTTACACTCTATAACCATCACTCTGGAACCTGACTGATCGAATATTACAATATCCGTTCGCTTTTGAAGCTGATTCAGCAGTAATCCTCCTTCTATTTGTATTAATGTTTTTGGGAATTTTTTATTGATAATAAGATGCTGGATAAAATGCTGCCGTACCCATTCCTCTGGTGTCAATACCAAATGCTTTTTTCGAATCTCATCAAATATGAAATATCTGGAATCTTTTAAAGTAATCTTAAAAGGATATTCCGGTAGATTAAGGGCCGTTGGAGTAAATGACATTTGTGTAAAAATAGGCAAAAATTTATCTAAGTTTGAAGAATCATATGAGTGCTGCAGAGATCATCAGAGACATAAAAGCCCGCAAATTTAAGCCTGTTTACCTGTTACACGGTGAGGAGCCATACTACATAGATCAGATTATTCATTTCATGGAAGCAAATGTGCTGAGTGATATGGAAAAGGGTTTCAACCAAACCGTCCTTTACGGAAAAGATACTGATATGGCAACCATAATAAATGCCTGCAAGCGCTATCCGATGATGTCAGATTTTCAACTTATTATAGTTAAAGAGGCCCAGGATTTAAAGTGGGCTAAAGAGACGGAGGGTAATAGTAAAGAGGCAGAATTTGTGCTCAACTATTTTGAAAATCCCATGCCCAGCACTATTCTTGTTTTGGGTTACAAGTATGCAAATTTCGACAAGCGGAAAAAGATTTACAAAGCTATTGATAAGAAGGGCCTTGTTTTTCAGTCGGAATTGGTAAGAGACTACAAACTGGCTGGATGGATAGAAGATCTGGTAAAAGAAAAGGGTTATAAAATAGCCCCTCAGGCATCGGCTTTAATGGCTGAATATTTGGGAACAGATCTTTCCAAAATTTCTAATGAAGTGGAAAAGTTGATGCTGAACATCAGTAAAGACATCACGATTGACACTGATTTGGTCCAGAAAAATATTGGTATTAGTAAGGAATACAATGTGTTTGAACTCCAAAGAGCCCTTGCTGTCAGAAACGTTTTGAAATGCAATCAGATCATTAACTATTTTGCTGACAACCCGAAAGCGAATCCTATGGTGATGGTAATGGCAAACCTGAGTGCTTACTTCACAAAAATTCTTAAATACCATTCATTGCAGAATAAGGCGGATGCTTCAAAAGAATTAGGGGTTAATCCATATTTTGTTAAGGATTTTGAAACGGCAGCCAGAAGCTACAACCTTAATAAGACTTTTGACATCATTAGCATGCTGCGGGAATATGACCTCAAGAGCAAGGGGGTAGACAGTACAGGAAATACTACTGATGGAGAACTATTGAAAGAATTGTTGTTTAAAGTGCTTCACTAGTGTAACCGTAAAGTTATAAAATGCGCGATGCTATTTATCGCTGGCAATCTTATCTTTACAAAGATTTACACAACTTATTCATGAAAAAAATTTTAATGTTAACCTTATTGGGTATGGCATCAGTTTCTGGTGTTATCGCTCAAACCAGGCCAACTAATCCAACAACTACGCCTGGTGATACCACAAGAAGACCGGGTGGTATTGCATTACCAGGAGCCGCCAGGGCACAGCCGAAACCTTATGATCAGGTAATTACCAACAAGGCCATTACACGCCGTGGGATGATTACAAGTCACAAACTGGAAGATAAATTCTTTTTTGAAATTGCCGATTCAACTTTAGGACGCGATATTTTGGTAGTTAGCCGTATTTCAAGGGCTGGTGCTGAAGTTCGTTCTGCTTCCGGGTATGCTGGAGACCAAATTGGAAGTACTGTGATCCGCTTTGAAAAAGGTCCGTCGAACAGGATTTTTATGCGTAAAATCTCTTACAGAACTTATGGTCCTGACAGTACTACTGCAATGTATCAAAACTTGCAGCGTTCTAACATACAGGCCATTGCAGCTGCGTTCAATATAGCCGCATATTCTCCTGATAAAAAAGGTAGTGTTATTGATATGACTGATTATATAAACAGTGACAATGACATTTTTTATTTCGGTTCCCCTGGGGCTAAAACTAGTTTTAGATTGGGTGCACAGTTGTCAGACAGGAGCTACATTTTAGGTGTTAGAAGTTTTCCTACTAACGTAGAAATCAATGTTGTGAAAACATATTCATTGACGGCTGCCGCTTCGCCATTTGGTGCCGCTGCACCGGCAGGCTTTGGTGGTGGTGCACCATCAGGTTCATCAACTGTTGAGCTGAATGCATCTTTGGTAATTTTGCCGAAGGTTCCAATGAAACCTCGCTATTTCGATCCAAGAGTTGGTTATTTTACTGTTGGTTATACCGATTTTGATTCCAACCCACAAGGTGTTAAAGAAATCGACATGGTAAAGCGCTGGAGGTTAGAACCAAAAACTGCCGACATTGCAAAATATAAAAGAGGTGAACTGGTAGAGCCGGTAAAACCAATTATATTTTATATCGATCCCGCTACACCTAAAGAATGGGTTCCTTATTTAATGGCTGGTGTTAACGATTGGGGAAAAGCTTTTGAGAAAGCTGGTTTCAAAAACGCAATTATGGCAAAAATGGCGCCTACTGCAAAAGAAGACTCTACATGGAGTTTAGATGATGCACGCCATTCTGCAATCGTATACAAACCGTCTGAGATAGCTAATGCAAGCGGTCCGAGTATCTCTGATCCGCGCAGCGGGGAGATCATGGAAAGTCATATTAACTGGTACCATAACGTTATGAAGCTGGTACATGACTGGTACATGATCCAGGCATCTGCAATTGACCCAAGAGCTCAAAAGATGAACTTTAGTCCGGAGCTAATGGGCGATTTGATCCGTTTTGTTTCCTCACATGAAGTAGGTCATACATTAGGTCTTCGTCATAACTACGGCTCAAGTTCAACTGTGCCATCAGAGAAGTTACGCGACAAAGCTTTTGTTGAAGCTAACGGCCATACACCATCAATTATGGATTATGCACGTTTCAATTATGTTGCACAACCTGAAGATAACATTAAACCAAAAGGAATTTATCCTAGAATTGGCGATTATGATATGTGGGCTATTGAATGGGGTTACAAAATGGTTGACGGTAAAACTGCTACTTCTGAAGTTCCTGTATTGAATAAGCTAACTATGGAAAAGTTGAAAAACAACCGTTTGTGGTTTGGAACTGAAACTAATCCGGATGATCCACGTTCACAAAATGAGGATTTGGGCGACAATGCGATGATCTCAAGTGATTACGGGATTAAAAATTTAAAGCGCATTCTTGCAAAACTACCGGAATGGACTAAGGCTGACAATGAAGGTTATGAGAACCTTGAAGTGATGTACGGACAGCTTACTACCCAGTTTGGCAGATACATGGGGCACGTTGCTAAAAACATTGGTGGTGTTTTTGAAACGCCTAAAATGGTAGAGCAAGCAGGTACAATTTACCAACGTAATCCTGCTGCGAAGCAAAAAGAAGCCATGACATTCTTAGACAAGCAATTGTTCACTACGCCGTCATGGTTATTGGATAAAACCATCCTTGATGATATAGGTCAGGATCCTACTGCGATAATTTCAAGATTACAAGCACCAACTTTAACCAGACTGGTAAGCAACACTACACTAAATAAGTTAATAACTGCCGAGGCTGCTGACGGTGCTACTGCTTATAAGATTACCGATTTCTTTACTGATATGAATGGCTCTATTTTTTCTGAATTGAAAGCCAACTCGTCAATAGATGTTTATCGCAGGAATTTGCAGAAGAACTACGTTGATAAGTTGATCGGAATTATAAAGCCAACAGCTCCTTCAACCACTGTTATTACATTTACAGGCGGCAGAGGCGGTGGCGCTTCTGCAGGGGCACCATCGCAAAGCGATGTGATCTCTGTTGTTAAAGGCCAGTTAAAAGAGCTGAGCGCTTCAGTTAAAACTGCTGCATCAAGTGCAACCGGATTGACTAAATATCATTTGGAAGATCTTTCTGATCGTATTGATACCGCATTAAAATCTAAAGACTAATGCTGTTTTGCTAATCCTAAAATAATTTGAGGGATAAATAAAAGCCCCGGTGATATTTCACCGGGGCTTTTGCTTTTTAAATTGAGCTTGACAATGAGACAATACTTCAAGGTGACTTTTCAGGAGATTAGTCTCTTGCAGGAATATTTGCACAGTTTCTTAAAAACTTCTAGATTTAATCAGATTTACCAATGCCCTCAAATAATGCGCACATCTAAAGTCTTTTCAATTTTTACACTTTTTATATTCCTAACCGCTCTTAATTCCTGTAAGAAAGATGTCATTACGGTTCAAGAGTATATGGAATATTATGAAAGAGTTGTTTCCCCTTCAAGTGAATGGAAAGTAGGGTTGCATATGATTCTAATGCCAAATGGAGAGGCAGAGGTTTTTGAAAATGGTTATGACCGTATTCGAGGATCATATAATATCAGAGGAAAAACGTTAATTGTCACAATTCCAAAACTGAAGAAATATAAGTTTAAAATAATTTCTGAGGGTGAAATCTATGGTGATAATGGGAAGACACTGATTCTACGCCGACCAGTGCCATAACAATGCTTTGTTTTCTTGGCCAGCATTTACCTCATATTTCTTAGATTTGCTTCGTATCAATTAAAAAATCAATGAAACATTGGCTTGTTAAGTCTGAACCTTTTAAATATAGCTGGGAGAAATTCAATAAAGATGGCCGTACCTTTTGGGATGGTGTTCGCAATTACCAGGCGCGTAATAACTTAAGGGAAATGCAGGAGGGAGACCTTGTTTTGTTTTATCATAGCAATGAGGGTAAAAATGTAGTTGGGATTGCCAAGGTTGTTAGAGAAGCATACCAGGATCCCACAACTGATGATACCAATTGGGTAGTAGTAGACTTATCACCTGTTGAAGCTTTGAAGAACCCGGTGTCGCTGGAACAAATCAAGGCCGAAGGGACCTTAAAAGATATTTCTCTGGTAAGACAAGGGCGGTTATCAGTAATGCCTTTAAGAGCATCCGAATTTGATAAGATTCTGGAAATGGGTGCCTAAAACAGTAAATCTACTCCGGATAAAACAAGGCCTTTAGTTCCAGTGCGTCGTGTGCCTTCATCTTTCCACTTAAAATAAGACGAAGCTGCCGTCTCCGCAATGCACCTTCAAATAATTCAACTTCCTCGCTGCTCTCAGGAATGAGCTCAGGCACGGGAATGGTGTTGTTACCCGGGCCAACTGCAACAAATGTATAGTATGCTTCGTTAGATTTTACCCTGGCTCCCGATGGGATATTTTCTGCCCACACATCCAACCTAACCTCAACTGAGGTATTAAATGCGCGTGTAACTTTAGCTTCAATCGTAATTACGTCTCCAAGTTTAATAGGTTGCTTAAACGATACATTGTCTACCGAGGCTGTCACTACAATATTATTGCAGTGCTTCTGTGCCGAAATTGCGGCCGCAATGTCCATCCAATGTAGCAAACGCCCTCCCATAAGGTTGTTTAATGTATTTGTATCATTTGGTAATACCAACTCATTCATGATAGTGAAAGAGTGGCGTGGGTTCTTAACTTTTAACGTCATATATTACAAAAATAAACAATTTGAGCCACTTCATGTTATTCCCGTATGACCAACCAACTACTCATCCAGTATTTTCACTGGTATTATAATGAAGCACAAAAACTTTGGATTAAAGTTAGTGAAGAAGCAGAAAGTCTTGCAAATTTAGGTGTCACTGGTGTGTGGTTACCGCCCGCTTATAAAGCAACCTCTGGAGCAGAATCTGTTGGCTACGACTGTTATGACTTGTTTGACCTCGGGGAGTTTGATCAAAAAGATACTGTAGAAGTACGTTATGGTAATAAGGATCAATATATTGCTGCAATAAAAAAACTGAAGGATAATGGAATTTTTACCATTGCCGATGTTGTTTTTAACCACAAAGCCGGGGCAGATGAAATCGAGCGGATTAAAGTCCGAAAAGTGGATCCTGAAAATCGTGGTGAATTCATTTCAGATGAAATGGAAATTGATGCCTGGACGAAATTTACATTCCCCGGAAGGGATGGAAAATACTCAAAGTTCATATGGGACCATCAGTGTTTTAGCGGTATTGACTATGCCGATGATCTAAAAGAAGAAGGTATTTTTTCCATTCAGAATGAGTATGGTGAGGCATGGGAAGATGTACCGTCTCATGAATTAGGCAATTATGATTACCTGATGTTCAATGATATCGATTCAAGAAACCCGGCTGTTCGTGAAGAGCTTAAGAAATGGGGCGAGTGGTATTATGAGAACTGTGGGATGGATGGCTTCAGACTGGATGCGGTGAAGCATATTTCTGCCGACTTTCTAAATGAGTGGCTGGACCATATGAAGGCAACTTTCAACCGGGAATTTTTTATAGTTGCCGAGAATTGGGTAGTGCATGATGTAGATCAGTTGTTGAGTTACATCGATGTTACAGGCGGCAGGATGCAACTTTTTGATACCATGCTGCACCACAATCTTTACCAGGCGGCACAGAATCATGAAGATTTTGATTTAAGCCAAATATTTGACAATACACTTGTACAATCACATCCAACTCTAGCGGTAACATTTGTTGATAATCACGATTCGCAACCTCTACAGGCGCTTGAGTCGTATGTCGATTTTTGGTTTCGACCACTGGCATACAGCCTAATCCTGTTGAGAGAACAAGGAATACCCTGTCTATTTTTCCCAGATTTATATGGTTGTAAATACACAGATAAGGACAATAGCGGGGAAGATGTGGAGATCGAAATTATAGGGGTTCCAGCGCTGAATGAACTTTGCCGGATTAGGAAAGACTGTTCCTCAGGCATTCAGCGTGATTTCCTAAACCATCCAAACTGCATTGGATGGACGCGGGAAGGATCTGAAGATATGCCCTGTTCTGGCTTCGCAGTTATTATGTGTAATGGTGGCGATGGATATAAGGATATGGAAATAGGGCTAAGGCACGCAGGTAAGATATTTGTAGACGCACTTGGACATTGTAAAGACGAGATTCAGATTAATGACGAAGGCTGGGCACAGTTTAAGTGTGAGCACAAAAGTGTATCTGTATGGGTGCTAAAACAGGAATAAACAATTATCGCTTAACGTTACTAATATTGGTATAGCCTACCAGTTCCTCCCAGCGGGCACCAGGTTTACGGTAGTACACAAAAATCTGATAAGTGTTTTCTGTTTCAAAAAAAGAACTTTCAAAAACAACCGGGTCAATTTTACCTGAATCTTTATCCAGCCAGACGTATTTATAATCGTAAAGACCCTGTTTTAAGAAAGCGTTTCCATAAAACCTTTTTCTAGAAGTATCGAATGTTAGCCGATTACCGTCATTTATTGTATAATTATTAAAACGGCCAACTATGTATGCATCGCCATTTCTACCGGGTGGGGTTGCGTTTAAGGTAAAAGTAACACCTGCGTATTCGCTGTCAGTTGCTGGTTCTCTGCCATCGTTGTTGCGTATAAAGAAGTTTCCATTTTCATCAAGCCGATTACTATATTTAGACTTGCCTGAAACAATGTCATTAAATAATATCACATTTATCAAAGAATCCTTTATGATGTCCTGTACGTTTTCAGCTTTATACCTAAGACTTCGAATGTCGAACTTTCTAAATTCATTGCCACCTGGAAAATCATTGCTGTTAAGTTCATTATAGACGAGTGCGCCGGGTTTAACAAAAGACGGCTTGGTGTTTATTACTGCCGTTTCCTGATTTCCATTCTGTATGATAACCGCTTTGACATCTGTATATGGGTTTTGAATAGCCATCTGGTGGTTGATCGCAAAGTTCACTTTTTGATTACTGAACCGAAGAGAAACTTGCTGGCTAGGTACAACATCCGCTGTTATACTCGCTTTATTCTCAACAACATAAAATCTCTGCGAAAGAACTGGTTTTTTAGTATTTCCATCTTCATACACTTTTAGCAAGTAGTTACCGGAAATTTTAGGCCTGATCTGCGTGTTCGGCAAAGACAATTCATAATGGGTGTATTTTTGCAACGTTCCAAAGGAATACCTATAATCCGGGAAACGATCTTCCGAAAGCCCTTCCATATAATCCATCGTAGAGAGTCCGGAAGGCTTCCAGTCAGACGTACAATGCTCAATTGCATACCAGTAAACCTTACTTCCACCTTTTAAATCATCAAAAGAAAATAAGAGTTGTTCGTTTGACTTTAGGGTTATTATAGGCAAGGATTGTTCTTTCTGATTGTTAAAACATTGCACTGTTTTTATGTTGTCCTGGTATACTTTGTTTTCATAAACGAAAGGCAATTGTGCTACAGTCGTTTGTCTGCATACCATGAAAATTAATAACAGTGCAAGGGTTCTTATCATTTACCTTCCAGTTCCATTATATCAGATGCTAAATCCTCCCAGGTAGTTTGAGCGGTGTCGAGCAAATTTTTTGCAGCCTGATACCTTTTGTTGGCTTCCGTTAGCTTGCTCGAATCTGAATAAGTTTTTTCGTCGGCAATTTCAGATTCAATTGCCTTAACCTGACTTTCAAACTCAGCAACATCCGTTTCAATCTTTTTGAGCTGATCGTTTAACTTCTTAAGCTGTTGCTGTAAGTTAGGGGTAACAGGCTTATCTTCCACTACCTTTTTAA
This sequence comes from Bacteroidota bacterium, assembly GCA_040385565.1. GTDB lineage: Bacteria > Bacteroidota > Bacteroidia > Sphingobacteriales > Sphingobacteriaceae > Pedobacter. Next base: position 113,583 of record JAZKHD010000014.1, read on the forward strand.
CCTCTTTATCTGGCCGAACAGGTATAGATCCCGGTTGCGCAGGTGGTCTTTTACTATTCCATTCTTCATACTCCGCATAAGTACCCGGGTATTCTTTAATGTCCCTGTCTTCAATAAACCAAATCTTGTTGGCTACATTATCAAGAAAATACCTATCGTGAGATACCGCGATAAATGTTCCTTCGTACTGCGTAAGGGCTTGTATCAGGATGTTTACAGATTGAATGTCAAGGTGGTTGGTAGGCTCATCCAGGATTAGGAAGTTTGAATCTGTTGTTAAAGATTTAGCAAGTGCCACTCTCGATTTTTCACCACCTGATAAAACGCGGATCTTTTTGAATACATCATCTCCGGTAAAAAGGAAGCATCCTAAAATGCCCCGCAATTCGGTATCCGTATGTTTTGGCGCAAAAGCCTGCAATTCTTCCAGAATGGTATTTTCCAAATGAAGTGATTCCAGCTGATGCTGCGCAAAGAATGTAGTAGTTACGTTATGGCCTGTTTCACATTTACCCTCAAAACCCTCTGTTCCTGCAATGATCCTCAGTAGAGTAGATTTACCTTTACCGTTGGCACCAATCAGTGCAATTTTATCACCCTTTTCAATGAGGCCTTCAGCATTATGCAATATGTCTATGTTTGGATAGCTTTTGCTCGCTCCTTCAACCCTAATTACATGTCTGCCTGATGGCTTAGAGAACTTAAACTGAAAGTTCACTGTTGGGTTGTCATCATCTACATCTTCCACACGCTCTAGTTTATCCAGCGCTTTCATTCTGGATTGTGCCATTTTCGCTTTAGATGCTTTTGCCCTAAATCGTTCAATCAGGCGTTCTTCCTGTTTGATTTTAGCTTGTTGATTTTTAAACTCTCCTTTTTGAATTTCGCCTCTTAATGATTTCTCTTCAAGGTAGAAAGAATAATTGCCAGCATATGGAGTCAACTTTCCTTTTCGCGATTCAACAATTTTGTTTACAACTTTATCCAAAAAGTATCTGTCATGTGATACAATCACGATAGCGCCTTCAAAACTGCCCAGATAAGTCTCCAGCCATTTGATGGATGGTAAATCCATGTGATTGGTAGGCTCATCCAACAAAAGAATATCTGGAGTTTGTAATAATATTTTAGCCAGCATCACACGCATCCGCCAACCTCCGGAGAAGGTATTAAGTGGTCGGTGCTGGTCTTCAGTACTAAAGCCCAAACCTGCTAATATCTCATTTGCACGGTATTCAATATTGTAACCGTCAAGCGCTTCAAATTCCTGCTGCTTGTCGCTTAATTTATAAAGTACCTCTTCTGAGTAATCAGTTTCAATTTTTTTTAGCAGTATTTCTATTTCATCATGTAACTGGTTCTGGCGTTCAAAAGCCTCCATCGCAACATGCAAAATACTATGGTGAGAATCGTATGAGAGCAAATCCTGGTTTAAATAACCAATTTTCAGCTCTTTTGACATAGAAATGGAACCTGAAGAAGGGCCATATTCACCAACAATTATTTTTAAAAGTGTAGATTTTCCTGTTCCGTTGGCACCAATTAGTCCAACCCTGTCGCCCGGTTTAATGTGCCAGTTTGCCTCGTCGTATAAAGCTCTGGAGCCTATAAGGAATGTTAAGTCGTTTATCGAAATCATGTGATTGCAAAAATACAAACAAATGTGCATTTTTGGCATTATTTATATCTTCATTGCATGTACCATCTAATTAAACCCATTTTTTTCCAGTTTGATCCGGAGAAAGTCCACTATTTTGTAGTGAAGAGATTAAAATGGTTTCATGAACATTTTCCGCTGGGTCAAACCATCCTGCGCAGCAGTTTTGATGTTAAGATAAAAGGTCTTGAAAGAGAAGTTTTTGGAATCAAGTTTAAAAATCCTGTTGGGTTAGCTGCCGGCTTTGATAAGAATGGAGAATACATAGAAGCATTAAGTGACATCGGCTTTGGTTTTATTGAGGTAGGCACAGTGACACCTTTGCCCCAGCCGGGTAATGATAAGCCAAGAATGTTCCGACTGGAGGATGATAAGGCCATTATCAACAGAATGGGCTTTAATAATAAAGGTGTTGATACACTCGCAGAGCGGCTAAGGCTTTTAAAAAGCAAGAATTCTGAAATTGTTATTGGCGGTAATATTGGAAAGAATAAAAACACACCGAATGAAGATGCCGTAAACGACTACATTAAATGCTTCGATCGTTTGCATGAGGTTGTCGATTATTTTGTAGTGAATGTCAGTTCGCCAAATACGCCCGGGTTAAGGGCACTTCAGGAGAAAGAGCCTTTAATGGACCTATTGAATACGCTCGAAATAAGAAATCAGCAAAATCCTGTTAAGCGCCCAATTTTATTGAAAATAGCACCAGACCTTACTAATGAACAATTGGATGATATTGTTGAGATTGTTATGGCTACAGGAATTGCGGGTGTTATTGCTACAAATACAACAGTAGACAGGGATGGTCTTTATTCCAAAGGTGAGGTAATAAAAGAATCTGGCGGGTTAAGTGGTAAGCCGCTAACCGCACGTTCAACGGAGGTAATCAGGTATTTATCGCAAAAATCGAATAAGGCATTTCCAATTATAGGAGTGGGAGGGATTCATTCACCACAAGATGCTAAAGACAAATTGGATGCTGGTGCATCTTTAATTCAATTATATACCGGGTTTATCTATGAAGGGCCCGGATTAATTAAAGAGATCTGTAAGTCCTTAGTAAAATAGTCTTTAGCAAGAAAGTTTAGAAAATAAAAAAGCCTCTCTGAATTTCAGAAAGGCTTTTTTATTGTAATAAGTTAACTTATGCTTTAGCAGTAAGTTGATCTAAGATCGCGTTATTTTTAGCCAACTGATCTGTAGTAGATTGTCTTGAACGGCTTCCCAACTCAATGTTAGTAGCTAGTTTCAAGTTTTTCACATCTAGCTTTGCGAAAGTTTTATTTCTTCTGTCTTTTCTTTTTAATCTTGTAACTGCCATGTCAATGTTTTTTATTTAAATATAAATCTGGAGGTCGAGAGCGGATTCGAACCGCTGTAGGAGGTTTTGCAGACCTCTGCCTAGCCACTCGGCCACTCGACCCTGTTAAAATTCAGGCTGCAAAAATAGTAATTATTAATTACTATGCAATTTATTTGTGCAAATTTCTGCTGATATCTGCGCATAATATTGCCGCCGAAATAGCTACATTCAATGATTCTGCATGTCCAACCCGCGGAATAGTAATGGGATTGGTAATAAACCCCAGAAGCTCTTTGCTTATTCCTTGTCCCTCGTTGCCTAACAAAACCATACCTTCTAAGCCCCAATGTGTCTTATATAAGCTTTGACCTTCCAGTAATGCACCGAATACTGGCAATTTGTTTGCATTAAAAAGTGACAGCAAATCCTGGTAAGCAATTTTGACCCTTGCCAGGGAACCCATTGTTGCCTGCACCGTTTTTGGATTATACGCGTCCACTGTATGTTGAGAACAGATTACCTGTTCTATACCAAACCAGTCGGCCGTCCGGATGATTGTCCCTAAATTACCCGGGTCTTGTACACCATCAAGAACAAGCGTAAACTTTCCTGCAAGCGCTTCATTTGTCAAAACCTGGGCATGAGGTATCGTTACCAATGCTAATATTCCCTGAGGTGCCTGTAATGTACTAATCTTAGCCAGTTCGGCGTTGTTTACTTCAAATAACTTTATATTTGCAGGCAAAGCGGGCAGTAAAGATTGATATTGAGGCAGATAATAGATACTGTGGATTTGATAGGCAGAATCAATAAACTCTGAGATGGATTTTATACCTTCGATAATGAAAATCTCATTTTCTTTACGGTACTTTTTTTGATGTAACGATTTTATAAAACCTAACTGAGACTTTGAAAGCATATCTTCTTTATAAAAACAACCTCTTTTTTCCTGCAATATTACTATTAATTATTCTTTTCGTTACCTCATGCTCCTCAACAAAGTACATTGCTGATTACCAGTCTATCGTTAAAAAGGTGGAAATTGACAGTGTTGATAAAGCATTTGGAGAAGAGGCGCTTAATTACATACAGAAGGACCTCCGGCCAACCTCTACAATAGGTATTAACGTCTTGATCTATAATATCTTTAACACCAAAGACGGACGTTACAAAACAACAGGTATTAAACCATTAGGAACACCACCGCCAATTCTTGATAGTGCACTGGTTGAAATTTCAAGGGAACAAATAGAAAAGTTCCTTATCAGTAAGGGTTATTTTAAGGCTAAAGTCAAATCCTCAATTGAAATCAAGAATCAAAAGGCAAAAGTGCGCTTTAAAGCAGATCAGGGCCCCTCTTTTAAGATTAATAAAATAACATACAAGATACCTGATGTAGCAACAAAAGAGATTTACCTTCAGAATAAGACTTTATTTACTCATTTTAAGGAAGGCATGCGCTACGATGACGATTCGCTTGCGTATGAGAGGGATCAGATTTACCAGGTTATGAAAGAAAACGGGTATTTTGACTTTGCCCGCCCTTATGTTAAATACGAGCTGGATACCAACCTAAATTCCAGCAGTGTAAATGTGGCTTTACTTGTAGACAATCCGAAAGACAAAGATCACCATGTTAAGTACAGTGTTGGAGAGGCTAATATGATTATCGCGCCTGATGCCGATGGTTTCCCAAGTACTGATGGCAAACTTGATTCGCTTTTAAAAAGTCCCAAAGTATTGAGGGGACTTAGGTACACTGATTTATCAGGTAAATTTAGAAGAGGCCCAATCGCCCGGTATAATTTTTTGAGAGACTCCGCTGTTTATGACATTAGGAATGAAACCCTTACCTATGACAGGCTTTATGAACTTAACGTGTTTAAGAATGTGAAGATTGGCTATGAGAAAGCGAAAGACAGTTCTAATAAGGTGCTTCCTGAAATACAATTGATTCCACAAAAAATCATGAGCAATAGGGTTGAGGGCGAGGTTCCGTTTAACGGAGGGACTGTTGGTTTCACATTGAGTAATACCTATACCAATAACAATCTTTTCAGGGGTGCAGAGCGTTTTGAGTTCCAGATAAAGGGAGGCTTGCAATCTCGGATAGGAAATGGCAGTAAGCTGTTCAGCGACATTTACCAGCGTGATTTCTCTATGAGCGCTAATTTAAGTGTACCAAGGCTTATACTGCCATTCATTTCTGCCCGTCCAGGCAGAAGGGGTGGCATGCCGCACACAATTTTCTCAAGCAGTTATGCCTATGCGCTTCAAACAGGTTTTTTCCAGCGACATGTATTGCTCAATTCCGTTACCTATGAATTTGTAGAGACCAAATCCAAATACCATTCCATAACACCTTTAAACTTCGAATACCGGTTCGGAAATTTAAGCAGTGAGCTGTCAGACAGTATCATTCAAAATAATCAGTATTATGTTAGGCTCCTCAGTCGCAAAGACATTACCCTTGGTATCAAGTACACCTATTCTCTTAACTCAGATAAATTACTGACCAATAGTGATTTTATTTATTTCAGGGGCAATATTGATTTGGCTGGAAACATGTTGCAGCTCGCCTCAAAGATTTCCGGTAACAGCTATAACCCGAAAGCAAACGACTTTGCTACCATTTTCGGATTACCATTCAATCAATATATACGTCCAGAGGTTGATGTACGATGGTACAAAGGTTTGGGCGGTGAGAAACAGCTGGTATCGAGAATCAATGCCGGTGTCGGTTTTGCTTACGGAAACTCTGTTGCAATGCCTTTCGAAAAGTTATTTTTTGCAGGTGGATCAAGCGGTGTAAGGGCCTGGCAGGCACGCACACTCGGGCCAGGTAATTATAACAGGGGAGAGGCCATACCCGATTCTGCTACACGGCGTTCGTTATTTGGAATAGATCAACTTGGTGACATGCATATTGAAGCCAATGTAGAATATAGATTCTTGCTCCTCAACAGATTTTTCGGTGCTAAATTAAAGGGTGCTGTATTTGTTGATGGCGGTAACGTTTGGAACATCTCTAATTCTAATTCGGCGCCTGAGAGTAAATTTGATTTCTCTAAACTGGGAAGTCAGATCGCATTGGGAACAGGTATGGGATTCAGGTACGATGTTCAGTATTTTGTATTTCGCTTTGATGTTGGCCTAAAACTTAAAGACCCTCAGTTTGATGGTTCAGAGCAATGGGTAATCAGCAAATTCTTAAGTGGTGGCAGAGACTTCAAAAGGACTTATAATGCTGCAAACACCCCGTTCCAATACCGTTTTGTTCAATATAACTTTGGTATAGGCATGCCATTCTAAGACTTAGAACACGCTTTTAAGGCCATCAAATATTGTTTCAAAGAATGTCGACAGGCTCAAACCATTACTATGGTTGAAGTAGATAAATATCAACATCAATATAACTGCAACGATGATGAACTTACGGAACGCGAATGCCAGGATGATTACAATTACAGGGAAAAGTACTAACCAAAGGCTACTAAAAGCGTAAGGCGATAGGTTGCCGTCTTTTTTATAAACGTAAATGAGCTTGCTGTGTGTTCCCTTATCATTTTGATGTTTAATGTATACAAATGAGGAGCTCTCCAAGGGCATAGGTAAGATTGCAATTCCGTCATTGAAAGTTATTTCCTGAGTAAAGCCGCTTACTGTAAACGTATATCTTCCATTGATAGATTCGATAGGATTTTCAAGTGAATCAGCCGAAATAATGGCAAGCTTGCTATTTTTTAAAAGACTTTCTTTTACAATAAAATTGTTGATTTCAGAATTTTGAGCAAAACTTTGAGCGGAGGCTATCAGAGCCAGGATTAACAAGTACACTTTTCTCATTCTATAGACCTTTTGTTGTAAATTAGATATCCCAAATGTAATAAAACACCGTTTCTTTTTATTGGATCGTCATAGATATTATAACTCAGGCTTATAGGGCCAACAGGTGTGTGGTATACAATACCCGCAGTAGCTGCATATTGCCATTTTTTAAATGCATTACTATGTGTTATGCCCTGAAATCCAACCCTTTCAAATTTTTCATAAGGTATAAAAGCGTATGCCTCTGCACGTATGTCTAAATGACGCCTTAAGGAGTATACATTTTTTAACCCTCCCGCCAGGTAACTCGTGGCCCTAAAATTTTGGAGAAACAGAGACCTGCTATCCTGCAATGGGTAAAACGCGGGAGCAACCAATAATGTTGAATAGTAATTAGAGAATAATGGCTGATTTGATATGGTGGCTTCTGCAAGATATCCTAATGCATATTTTCCCTGTTGAAACAGATAATTCTCATCACTTATTTTTAGGGTAAACCATTGTCTGTATTTACTTGCAACTACCATTTTATTTAAATCCAAAGAACTTAATACATTGGGGTTAACAGCAATGTTGCCTGACCTAAAGCTCTCGCGACCAGCAAAGAAGTTAATATTAAAAGCAAAGTTTCGCCCCCTGCTGGCATATTGTTTCCTGTTGAGTGTGTTTTGCTCAAATGCCAAAGTAGAGCGCGAAGCATTGAAAACCGTCTTGTCCAACTGCTGGCCCGCAACAAATTGATCGTCCGGACTATATTCATCTATATTATTTATAAATGAAGTGCTTAAAGTAATTCTGGTATTCCGGTTCAGCGGCATTCCCAATTTTAACCCAATCTTCCTGTCAGACTGCTCAATATAAGTTGGGTTGGGATTTTCAATGAATATGGAGCTTGAATTGTAGTAATCCAGGTGATTGTATGTTAATTCTGCTGCCAGAAAAAGAGGCAGCCGGGAGGGATAATCAACTCTTCCCGTCAATTCTACAGATTCATAAAATCGGCCTGAATAAAGGCTTGTGCCAAAAGTATAGGATTTCTTATTTAGATAATTGTATTGCAGTCCCAGAAAGACATTGCTGATGGGTCTTGTTGAGATGTTGCCTCCAAAATCTACCGTGAAGCTTTTTTGTGGCTTAGCTACAATTTCAAAATTGTAACTATCTGTAACAGAGTTATAAGAAATTTTAGGGTAAACTGTTTCAAAAGTCTCATCTGCAACTAGCTTATAGTACCCTTGTTTAATGTCGATCAGATTGAAGGTTTTTTGATCTCTTTTGAAAAGTCTTTGCACGTATTTTTTTTGTTGGTCATTTACTCCTGATACGGTGACCCCGCTAAATACCAGATTGGGTTTTTTATTGTTGAACGTGTTTCTTTTAGCAACCAGCATCTCCTGACTAACCCTGCGCCGTATGCGTTCTTTAATTTGTGGCATTTCTGCAATAGTTGCGTCGTAGCCTTTTTTTATAAGAGCGGCAACAGGGTTGAAGTTGGATACTGAGTAGCTTGTTAAGTCAGGCTGGATGTACACACCGTTCTTACCGATCAAAGTTGAGTCGGATTTTGAAAGAAACATGAACACCATAAGTCGGTTCATAAGCCTTTCATCTCCTGTTTTTGGGTATTCATTAAATATTTTAGATGACACATTCGACCCTATCATTATATCGGGGTTAAAATCTTTCTTCATCACATCAGCTGGAAAATTGTTGTACAGCCCACCATCGAAAACATATTTATCATCCAGCTTAATTGGTCTGTAAATCAGTGGAACAGTCATCGTAGCCCTAACAGCTTCAGCCAGGCTACCCTTCGCTACAGTTATGCTAGTTTGAGAAAGTACATCAGAAACCATGCACCTGAACGGTACAAAAAGGTTGTTGAAGTTGTCCTTTGAGATGGCCGAGGCCTGGGAAAAAAGTTCAAGTAACGCAAAGTTAAGTGGTATGTCGTTTACAAGGTTAGACCTGAAATTTATCCTCAGGTTGCTGTCTACCGATAGCTTTGCGGTTAAGATGGATGGGTTTAAACTTTTCTTTTGAAAAAAGTAAGTATAATCGCTTGTATAGCGTCCGCCAACCCAGTTCTGGAAATCTCCGCTCAGGGCAATCTTTTCTATTTGTGCAGGCGAATATCCGGCTGCATACATGGCGCCAACAATACCACCCATCGAAGTGCCGGTAATGTAGTCTATTGGAATGTCGTTTTCTTCCAGTGCCTTAAGTATGCCAATGTGTGCAATTCCTTTAGCGCCACCACCGCTTAATACCAGCCCCACCTTCTGAGCATATACTGTGCCCATGAAAAGACATAATAAAATGGTGAGAAATGGTTTAAAGTTTAGCACACCTAAAAATAAGCTTTTTAAACTGTGGAACCTGTCAGTTCAATTTAAAAATACTGTAGGTGAGTATGGTAGCAAAGCTTACCCAAAGAAAGTAAGGGATATAAAGTAATCCGGCAGTTTTATCAATTTTATAAAACATGCTGCCATTCACTACAATGATTAACAGCAAAGCGAGAATTTCGTAAAAGGCAGCACCAATTAAATGCGAGTAAAAAAATAAAAACGACCACATCAGGTTTAATACCAGTTGAATAAAGTAGATCGCTATCGTCCGGGGAAGATGTTCAATGCGGCTTCTTCTTTGCCACACCAGATAGGCTGAAATGCCTATCATAATATATAATGTTGTCCAAACCGGGGCAAATATCCAATTGGGCGGGTTGAATGAAGGCTTGTTAAGCGTAGGATACCAGGTGTCTACGGAGGATTGCGTTAGCCAGCCACCAATGCCGCCTATGGAAAGTGGAATCAACAAATTCACAATCAGCGCAGGTAAGCTAAATTTTACTGGTTCTGTTTCGGGCGATTTCATAGGGGTAACTTTTGCTGCAATATAAAATATATTTAAGCAAAAATTACTACATTGGATTCTCGCTATTTGATTAAGCTTATTCCGGCTTCCTAAAAAAAATCACATGAGATACATCGTTGTAGTGCTGTATATGGTAATGGTAATCCCATGCTTTGCACAGCAGGAAGGTCTTTCCAAACCATCATCAAATCAATCATTTTTTCTTACTTCCAGCACTACGCAGGGCGGAAAATACAATTGGAAAATAGAAAAAGTCGATAAAGCCGGAGCTGATGGAGCTGTTATCTCCAGTGCCCGTTATAAAGCGGGCAAATGGTTAGATGCAGTAGTGCCCGGCACTATACTTACCAGTTTGGTCCACAATAAAGTTTATCCCGATCCTTATTGGGGAGATTTGAACCGGAGATCAAACAACATCATTCCTGATATCGCAGACGCTGGAAGAGAATTCTACCATTATTGGTATCGAAGCAGTTTTTCCATCCCTCAGACCTTTGAAGGAAAGAGGGTGTGGATTAAATTGCACGGCATCAATTATAAAAGCAATGTTTGGTTTAATGGGAAAAAATTAGGCAGCTTAAACGGTATGTTTAATACCAGGTCTTTTGACATTACTGATCTTGTCAGTAGAAAACAACTCAATGTTATTGCGATTGACGTTTCACCTGTTGACGTTACAGGGAGTAGCGGGCCGAAAAATCAAAAGTCCAACGGCGCTGTAGGTGAAAATAGTAACGGGGGTAATGGAGAGATCGGCAGAAATGTAACCATGCTCATGAGCGTAGGTTGGGACTTCACACTTCCAGATGGCGTTCGCGACAGGAATACCGGAATCTGGCGGGATGTAGAGGTCTATGCAACCGGGAATGTAGTATTGGAAAATCCCTTTGTTCAAACAAAACTTCCCCTTCCTGATACCAGTTCGGCGGAGCAAACTGTTTCTGTGGAATTATTTAACGCAACGAAGAGCATGCAAAAGGGCCTGGTAAAAGGAACAATAAAGGAAATTGGGACGTCGTTCCAGGAGGAGGTGGTACTGCAACCTAACGAGCGTAAGACTATCATTTTCTCAGCAGATAAACACAAGGCATTGAATCTTTCAAAGCCTAAATTATGGTGGCCAATAAATAAAGGCAAACAAAATTTGTACAACCTGCAACTAAGCTTTTCACAGGGAAACCAAATTAGCCATGTAAAGAATGTCAGGTATGGTGTTAGGGAGATCACATCCGATCAAAACACACCGGATAAATCAAGACGGTTCCTGGTCAATGGCTATCCTGTTTTCATAAGGGGAACCAATTGGATACCTGAAGCCATGCTCAGAAATTCAGTAAAGCGTACACATGCAGAACTTACCTATACAAAACAGGCAGGTTTAAATCTGCTGCGTCTCTGGGGCGGTGGCATAGCAGAATCTGATTACTTTTTCGACAAGTGCGATGAACTTGGTTTCCTGGTTTGGAATGAATATTGGCTTACCGGGGATACCCAATTCCCAACAGATGTTCCCCTATATCTGGAGAACATTGAAAGTACAGTTAAGCGGATCAGGAACCATGCTTCCCTGGCCTATCATGTGTCATCAAATGAATCTACTGAAATTAAGGGTGCTGCCAACCTCATCAAATCGCTTGATCCCTCCAGGGGCTATCAAATGCAGTCTGAATGCTGTGGTGTGCATGATGGAAGTCCTTATAAATATGAAAACCCAATGCAGTATTTCGAAAATACAGCTTCTAAAAGAGGCAGCAGGGTAGATGGTTTTAATCCTGAGTATGGAACTCCATGCTTGCCAACAGTAGAGTCACTGAGAGAAATGATGCCCGCAAGTGACCTGTGGCCAATCAATAAAAAGGTTTGGGATTATATGGATGGAAATGGCTTTCACCAGGTTACCACTAAGTATACTGATGCAGTAAACCAGTTTGGGCAATCCAATTCGATAGAGGAGTTTGCAAAAAAAGCACAGTTTGTTGGTGCACTCAATTTTCGTGCAATATGGGAGGTCTGGAATTATAACAAATTTGGTTTTGGAGACCGCTGGGCTTCTGGGTTTTTGTTCTGGTACCACAACAGTCCAACCAGACAAACAGGTGGAAGGATGTATGATTGGAGTCTCGAGCCAACTGCGGCTTTGTACTATTCCCAGGATGGGCTGGAGCCATTACATGCGCAGTATGATTACCTGAAAAACACTGTATCCGTATATAATGATTACCGCAAAGAATTTAAGGGCTATCAGTTATCCGCGGATGTATATGATATTCACTCTAGGAAAATTAGCACGAAAGCTGTTAAAATCGAAATTCCTGCAGATGGTCTGCTTAAAGATGCAATCAAGCTTGAATTCCCTGAAACACTTTCACAGGTTCACTTCATCAAGTTGATGCTAAAAGATACTGATGGTAAATTAATATCTGATTCTTTTTATTGGAGGTCAAATGATAAATATCAGGGTGCATGGACTATGACCGGACCGGCAATATCTGGCTTCCATTCTATCAAGGATCTTGGTAAAGCGGCATTAACGGTAACCGCTTCTTTTGTAGGTATCGGAAAAGTGAATGTTACTGTAAGTAATCCTTCGGATGTGATATCATTCTTTACTCAGCTAAAACTGCAGAGCGCTAATGGTAAGAGCCTGAGCCCATCCTTTTATACAGACAATTTTTTTAACCTCTTACCAGGAGAGTCGAAAAAGGTGACAATTACTTACAGCCGGGAGGATGTAAAAAATGGACGTGTTATTTTAATTACTGATGGGTTCAATATAGCCGTTCCCATTCAGCACGAATATAAATTCAAACCTTAGTGTGTTTCAATTGTTATTTGCATATAACTAAAAAATATTTGTTATGGAAACCAACGACGTAAACAACTCAAATAAACCGGTAACAGATGATGCGCATTTCGAAAATTCTGATGTTGACCCTGGATTTGTAGGTCATCAGGATGATAAAACCCTGACTAGCCGTGAAGACAAGCGTGAAAACAACATCGACGCTAACCTCAGTATAAAAGAGATGCGAGAGGGCAAGTCTAACAGCGACAACAGTGAAGAGGCAGATGCACTGAACTATAAAAATGACCGGGAGCACGGCTCATTTAATCCAAAGAATATTTAGCCTTGTGAGAAGGACAATAGATGAACGGGTTTGCGAAAGCATCCCGTTTTTTTTATTTTGCAATCTTCCAATCAGTAACTAACTTATGTTTAAAGTAGCGAAAGTTTTCTTCATGTATACTGTGCTGGCCATGCTGGTGTTTTCTTGTAAGAAAAAAAGTACAACAGTGGAACTCGCGGCACCGGATAATTATTTCGTTTCCGCTACTTCTGCCGGAACTGTCAGCAAAGCTGATATGCAAATGAGGGCTGGTTTTGCGGGTTTCGGGACTTCAGTAAATTCTTTGATCAACTATGATTCTGAATTTATCAGAATTATATATAAAACTAAATATAAGGGAAGAGTCATCGAAGTTTCCGGACTACTTGGTTTACCAAAAAATGGCCCTTTCAATCCCTCTATCATTAGTGCACAACATGAAACAAGGTTCCTTTCTTCTTCTGCTCCCTCGTTATTTCCAAACGCAAGTACAGGCTATGAAATATTAGCTGGAATGGGATATATTGTTGTGATTCCTGATTATATAGGGTTTGGCGCGTCATCTATCGAAGTTAGGCCCTATTTCTTGAGAGAATATGCTGGCCTGGCTGTCGTAGATATGATAAAGGCTGCCAAAGAATACTTAAAGAACCAAAAAATTTCCAGCAGTGGGAGACTGTTTTTGCTTGGGTACTCTGAAGGTGGTTATGCTACGCTTGCCGCGCAACGGGAAATCGAATTAAATCCATCACATCAATTGACCGTTACGGCATCTGCTGCGGGAGGTGGAGGTTTCGATCTCAAAACAATGGTGTCTGAAATTTCCTCAAAACCTACTTATGCTGGAGCTGCCTACCTGGCATTGATGTTAAACTCTTACAATTTGGTATACGACTGGAAACGGCCTTTAAATAGTTTTTTTAACGAACCATATGCTAGTAATATCCTATCTCTGCTGGATGGGACTAAAGATAGTCAGACCATCAGTTCAGCGCTAACAAACGATTTGAGTATTCTTTTAAATCCAGTGTTTCTTGCAGATCTAAAAACGGAAGGTAAGGAATCAATTCTTAAGGATTCGTTTGTGCAAAATAGTTTCTTCGACTGGTACCCTAAAGGACTCACACGTTTATATCACGGTACAGCTGATGAAATCGTTCCATATAAAAGTACGCAAACCACATTTGATGCGTTTAAAGCAGCAGGAGCTACTAATTTAACCTTAAGACCGCTCAATGGAAACCATTTTAATAGTGCCACATTGATGATGGCAGATGTACTTCCCTGGTTAATCTCTACTGATAAATAAAAGCTGATCGCTAAGAGGTTTATAAAAAGACCAACTATAATTGTAAAAAATCTTGGTGTATAAATTACACTATGGTACAGTATTTGTTTAGTGTTATTAAGTAGCATGGAATGTTGCTCAATTAGTACAAAACGAATTTAATTGTTTCCTGAGGGGTAAATTGTGTGTGTGAAATGTTTACCCCACATGGAAAAATAAGATATCCTGGTTCATGCAGGTTTATATTTGGTTAGAAAAGGGAGGTACCCGGATGGGACGTCCCTTTTTATTTTTACCTTTACCAGATGACCGCAGAAGATTACGAAGCAGCCTTTCACGGCATAGATTTGCCCCCATCCATTGAATTAGTCCAGGGGAGCATCATTCCTGATTTAAAAGAATTTTTAGCAAAGGAATTATATATCCTAAAAACATCGAAAAATGAACGTGTACTTAATCCTATACGGTACAGATTGGATATAGTATTAAAGCTTTTAGAATCAAACGAACAAAAGGGGTAGTAAAATTTAATTGCTAAAATTGATTGGGCTGGCCGTTATTTAGCAATGCGAGGACTTTGAGTGTTTTGTTATCTCTCAATCCGTTAAAGTATTCTTTTAGCACCTGGGCAAAAACTGGATCACTTCCCGGAACTTCAGCAAAAAGCGTAATTGAAGAATGCAGTTTCAAATCATCAGGACTTCCGAAAACCATGTAAGGGTCGCGCGTAGCTAACTTTAACAATTCAGAAGCTATTAAAACAAGCCTTGGTCCAAGAACCCGGTGCTCCAAATACTCCTTTGCTTCAGATAAGTCAGTAATAGCGTAAAATTTTGAGTATTCAGTAAAGCCTAAGCCTTGTATTTGCGGAAATATAAACCACATCCAATGACTAGTTTTCTTACCGGCGCGTATTTCTGTAATCGCATCTTGAAATGTAGCCTTCTGTGCAGCTATAAATCTCTCTAAATTATGATTTTCCATTTTTGTTCCCCATAAGCATACACAATCAACAATAAATTTATCTACTTGTTTAAGTTACAGTTTTGTTTTGAAATGCCTCAGTATGTTTGATTTTTTAAAGGTTAATCATATTAACACAATCCAATTCGTCAAAACAAAGAATTAAGCACCAATTCAAACTTTAAAGTTCACATTCTAATTGTAATAGTAAGGTCAGATAAGTTTTTTTTCACCAAACCCAGTAAATAATTGGTAAAAAATTACGTTATTGATAGAATCTCAAAAATAAAGACAGCGCATAGGGGATTAGCAGTCAATTACGGATAAGAAAATTTTTTAAAATGGATATTAAGGGGTGTCTTTTGATGATCAAAAGGCTGGTGCTGCTTTTTGTAGGGTTACTTTTATTTTCGGGTTGTGAGAAACAGAATATTGATGATTTAAATACGACACCAACGGGTCAGTTGGCCTTATTAATTTTGTCACCAGGTTCTCCAGAACTTTCCTTATACTTTAGTGGGCAAAAGGCGGCTAATAAGCCATTAACATTTGGCACTATAATACCTTATAATGCTGTGGTAGCCAATAAATATGAACTTAGTTTCAGTAAAAAGGATTCAAGTTCAGTATTCGCGAAGATTAATGGTGAAATTAAAGCAGGAAAATACTATACGCTTATCGTTGGCGACAAATCCCCGAGAGCCTCACTCGCACTAATAGAAGATGATCTTTCAGCTCCGGCCCCAGAAAAGGCCAGAATCCGTTTTGCCAATCTAAGTCCGGATTCTATCGCATTAGATTTATATATCGCCGGAAAAATCCAGACGCCCATTAGCAAGCAATCTTTTAGAAGCGTTTCTACATTTGTTAATGTCGAACCGGGCTCGGCCCTAAAGATTGAAATAAAAGCACATGGAAAAACCGAGACACTTGCAGTTTTGGACAATGCAGTTATTGAAAAAGGAAAAATTTACACCATTTGGTCTAAGGGTGTAAGAGGTGTAGCAGATTTTACCAGGTTTGGTATAGATATGATGCTTAACAAGTAATATGTCCCTTTAAGTCAATATGGCACGCAATAATGACGCAGCCCATGATGTCTCCTTCTGGTGCCCTTAGTGCTGTGCAACTGTATTCTATACCATTGTCGATCTTTTTCATCATTACCCCGGTGTGGTAAACTGCTTTTAAAAGAGCGATTTGACGATCTTTATTTTGCTCCCAGAGTTCAAGCATTTTTTCATTTACGAACTGTATCTGCATATCTTCTCCTGCATAGACGCACATTGCCACTGGGGAAGACAAGACCATCGCCCGCAGGTTCTGTCGTTCCACAGAAATCGCTTGCTGATAAAAGTGCTTATATCTGCATTCCGTGCCACTTACCAGAATGGCTTGTGCCTGGTGGCTTTCTTTGATTTTAACAGGCGTATAACTGAAATCCAGAAAAATCTGTTGTAATTTACCCTCTTTTTCAAACACCACAGCAGCACCATTCTCTTGGATTGGCTTACCCGTCTCCCCAACATTACGCATCAGATCAGGATAACGTTGATTGGCAATTTCAGGCATGAATTCCAACAGAGGCGCTCCAAGCGCAGCAGGAGTCCGCCCCCACAAATCCAGCATTTTTTCATTCACGCTGATCAGGCGCAATGTTTTTGCTTCAAATAAGGCCAATGGCAACGGGCCATACTCACACATTTTAACATAAGGGATGAGTTCTTTTTCAAATGAAAATGAGCCCATAGAGGTATTAATTTAAATTGTTTATTCTAAGTTAACTAATGTCTAATGTAAATTCCAAAGGTAAAGGGCAGATATTTTAAAAAATATTAATGTTAAGTATTTTCATCCAAATACGAACGTTACTTGCTTGGATACATTCCCCACAACCGATTCAAAGATTTCTTCTCAGCCAAAAAAAGAAGAATTATTTTATTACAAATTCATAAATTGTTTTGCTCCTTTAAGCCAGGCTCTTGACATTATTTCGTGGCCTGCAACAGTGGGATGAATGTGGTCCCATATCCAATACTTTTCTGGTGCTCGTTTTAGTGCGTCACTGAAAACCTGCTGATACGGTATGAAGGCTGCGTTGTATTCCTTTGCCAGTTGCTTTACCACAGCAGAGCGCGCTGCAACATCACGTTGTCTTTCAGTTTTCTCTGCCTCAATTGAACTAAAGGGCAGGGTAAATGGCTCGCCAAGTACAAAGTGAACTTTTGGGTATTTTGCTTTAGTCTGATCCAGTAAACTCCGGTAGGTATCGGCATAGGTCTTAACCGAAACACCGTTGCTTTTATCTTTTAAATAGGAGTCACTGTCGTTAATGCCTACCAGTATACTCAATACGTCTGGTTGTAGATCCAGTGTGTCAGGCTTCCACCTCGCCGCAAGGTCTGTAATCCTATTTCCGCTTATGCCGCGGTTGATAAACTTCAAGTGCTTTTCCGGATGGTCTGCGCCAAGTCTGCTTGCGATGCTATATGCATAGCCATGGCCCATAATATGGTTCAAATCCCATTCTTCACGACCATGATTTCCATCAGTAATAGAATCACCCTGAAAAAGAATGGTTAGTCCCTTATCTGCATTATAATCAACGCTATTGAACGCGGCTTGTTCAGCAAATGTGGTTAAAGGTCCAACTAAAAGCGTACCTGCTAAACCAAAGGAAGCTTTTTTTATAAAACTTCTTTTACTTAGCATCTTTGTACATACCATGGAGCGCTTTTTGCACTTTCGCAGCGTCTCCGGCAATTACGGTTTTAACCGCCTGATCTGTCACCTTATCCAAATCTGCCTCTACAATAATTTGGTCACCATCGTTAGTAATAGTAACTTCAAATGCATGTTTATCAAATTTAAATGCACTCGTCAATTTAGTATTGGCCCTTTCAGTTGTTTTTACAAACTCGTAACTGCTGCTTAATTCATCAAATGCCTCTTTAGCGGTCTCCAGAACAAGGCAAGTTTCTACTTCCAGGTTGTTCACAACTATGGTTGCATTTTGTAGATCTTTAAGAACGGGAAGAAGGTCTTCGCTAAAGATAATATCACGCGGATCAGTAATAAATATGGTATCAATGCTGCCACCATCGTCCCCTTTTTGCTCCAATTTAATGGTGTCGTTTCCATCTTTCATAATTGCAGTTCCGGCAGATGGGTATTCAGTTTTGATATCAGCTACAGCATTCTTGATGATGCTTACAACCTGCGTCAATACAGGAGATGGTTTTGTGTTACTCATTACTTTAATTTTCTCCAAAGATAGCTATTGTTTTGTATGACCATCAATCAAAACCTTCATGTACTGAAAAATGTTTATCCATATTACTAAGATCAAAAAACTAAATCGCTATGAGAAAGCTAATTGTACAGGAATGGTTATCTGCAGATGGTTATGCTGCAGATGAAAACGGTTCAACTGATTTTTTTGGGCCTTCAGAGGAGTTTGAACAAGCTGATAAAGAATTATTAGCAGCTATGGATTCATTTGATACGATTCTATTGGGCGCTAATACCTATAAATTGTTTGTCGACTTCTGGCCTACAACAAAATCAGAAAAAGAGATTATGGCAAACCGTATTAATCAAACACCAAAAATGGTGTTCTCAAATTCTCTTGACAAGGTGGAATGGGGAAAATGGAATAACGCGAAACAGCAAAAAGGTGATGCCGTTGAGGCTATAAAAAAACTAAAACAAGAACCAGGTAAAGACCTCATTTTATGGGGAAGTTTATCGCTTTTCCAGTCGTTGTTAGCTGCTGGTCAGATTGATGTATTAGAGATTCGCACGGTACCAATAATTCTGGGAAAAGGAATGAGGCTCTTTGGAGAATCGGATCAAATTAAGCTCCTAAATGAGGAAACAAAAAAGTATACCAATGGCATTTCGCTTAACAGATATACCATCAAAAAATAACCAGGGTATCACTTTACAGTGATTAGGTATCGTTCCGGATTCCAAATGTTAGCAATTTTTTACAAATTGCAATTTCACATTCCTTTGCATGAGACCTGAACAGACAAATGAGTTGGCCACCAAGCCACACTATCCCATATTAGACGGCCTTCGTGGCGTTGCAGCCATAATTGTTGTGACCTTTCACCTTGCTGAGCCTTTCTCAACAAGCAATCTGGACAAGTTTGTTAACCATGGTTACCTGGCGGTTGACTTCTTCTTCTTATTATCGGGCTTTGTTATGGGCTACGCTTATGATGACCGTTGGAAGAAGATGACTGCAGGAAACTTTTTTAAACGCCGCATCATCCGGCTTCAACCCATGGTGGTATTGGGGATGACACTCGGCGCGATCGGATTCTATTTCACAGATTCTACAATTTGGCCACTTATCCATACCATCCCAGTTTGGAAATTCCTATTGGTAACGCTTATTGGTTACACAATATTGCCGATACCATTGTCGCTGGATATCCGTGGCTGGCAGGAAATGCATCCCATGAACAGCGTTGGCTGGTCATTATTCTTTGAGTACGTTGCTAACATTCTATACGCGGTCTGGATCAGAAAGTTTTCGAACACAGCGTTAAGTATCTTAGTAGGCGTCTCGGCCATTGCATTAACACACCTTGCAATCTCGAATGGTGACGTTAGTGGCGGTTGGACATTGAATGTTGAGCAGGTGCGAATTGGCTTTACGCGCGTAATGTTTCCTTTCTTTGCGGGTCTTTTGCTTTCACGTATTGCTAAACCCACCCAAATTAAAAATGCGTTATTGTGGTGCAGCGTGCTGGTAGCAATTGTGCTTTACATGCCGCGTATTGGCGGTGCGGAAAATCTATGGCTTAACGGAATCTATGATGCCGTGTGCATCATTTTTGTATTTCCGCTTATCGTATATCTTGGTGCAAGTGGCGTATCGCAATCTAAAAATGAAAACAAAGTTTGCAAATTGTTGGGCGACATTTCTTATCCGCTCTACCTGGTGCATTACCCTATAGTTTATTTTTATGTGGCATGGGTTAGCAACAATAAAGGAATGACCCTGTCACAAGCCTGGCCATATGCGCTCCTTATCCTTTTAGGTGGGCTGTTTCTTGCCTATGCTGCATTGAAATGGTACGATGAGCCAGTAAGAAAATGGCTGCGTAAAAAGCTGATTTAAACCAGAAACTTTTTTCTTTAAGCGATGTTACTTCCATGGTTCGAATTGAACCAGTAATCAAAATCTATTTTATGGCACATCTGGAAGTACAACCAAAACGCTCAAAACCCTGGTGGATTTGGGCAATCATTATCCTTTTACTCGTTTTACTTGCAGCAATGTTGTTAAGGAAATGTGACGCAGAGCATTCAGATGCTTTGAGGGCAGCAAATGCAGATTCGACAACTAACGTTGTAGCGGCTACTGGTCCGGATTGGAATTCAATCGATTTCAACACTGCACCCTCATCTGATGCCGATATCACAGATGCTGAGATTGAGGCTCGAGCCGGCCAAACTTATACAATCTATTCGCTTGGTGAAAATATTCTTTTTACAAGTGGAAACAATGATATTTCTACCGCGGGGCAAACCAAACTTAAAATGATTAGTGACGTATTGAAAAAGAGGTTTGAGGGAGCGACTATAGGTGTATTCGGTAGTGCTGATGCTACAGGCCCTGCAGATGAAAATAAAGAACTTGGAGCTGAACGTGCCGGCGCAGTGAGAAACTGGCTGGTTTCTGGTGGAGGCGTTCCGGAGGCTACAATTTCGGTGCGGTCACTTGGCGAAGAAAAACCAGTGGCAACAAATGAAACAAGTGCCGGCCGCAAACAAAACCGAAATGTTTCAATCGTCGTGTTCCCAAAACAATAATTAAAGCATAAAATCATGGAAGAAAATACATACAGAAAGCTGCAGGAATTATCCGGCAGCGACTTTGAGATTATTGATGATGAACCAAACATCGTCGGCTGGGAAGTTAAGAATGAAGGCGGGATATACATCGGTGAGGTTGACGAATTGCTGTTTGACCCGGCTACGCGGGCAGTCCGCTATATGGTGGTTGACCTTGAAGACAACGGAATGAACCTGGATGATAAAAAAGTGATGATACCATTAGGAATTGCCCATCTCCACGTGAGTGACGATGAGGTGGTGTTACCAGGGCTGCACGTTGATCAATACAATGCATTACCTGCCTATGATATCGAAAATCTTGATTCAAAGACGGAAAGCTTAATCAGGTCGGTAATTGGTAGTCCGGCCGCACTCAGGATTGAAGATACATTGGTTGACTTTGATCAGGAAAATTTTTATACACATGAGCACTTCGACAAAGCATCATTCTACAAACGCAGAGCTTCAGGTGAAGTACCACCGCCAGATTCACTTTAATATAATCTTATGGATCCCTTCAACATCGTAATCAAACCGGGTAACACCCAAATTGACCTAAATATTCACCCGCAAGAGGCAGGTACTTATAAAGTGATTTATCACGGGGCATTAATCGGAGAAATCTTTATGGGCAGCAATGAAGAAGCCTGGGAGGCGCTGACTGCAGAACAGATGCAACCTGGTGGTTTTCCTGTGTATGCGTATGATGAAAATTCCGGGCATGAAGATTTATTGCTGGACGATAACGTGATCCAGCAAATTGGAAAACAAATCATGGCATCGCAGAATTAAGGAGCTATGGAAACCAAAAAACTATACCATTATCAGGAAGCAGACATCACCCAACTGCTTGATAAATTAGCGCAACACGGGCCTGGTCACCGCCTGCTTTACCAACTGCCAACCGGCGGTGGTAAGACCGTGATCTTTTCAGAGATTGCGGGAAGGTTCATAAACAACTACCAGAAAAAAGTTATTGTGCTCACACACCGTAAGGAGCTTTCTAAACAAACTTCCGCAGCCTTAAAAATGACTTCAATACGAAACAAGGTCATCGATAGTTCTGTAAAGAAACTGTCGGCAAAAGACGGATATGTTTGTTATGTGGCAATGGTAGAAACCCTCAAAAACCGCATTAAGGAGGGTCTGATCCGTACTGAAGACATAGGGTTGGTCATTGTAGACGAAGCCCATCATAACTCGTTTCATAAGCTCCTTGGAAACTTTAAAAACGCAGCTGTTATTGGTGTAACTGCAACACCATTCAGTTCAGATGTGAACCTGCCAATGCGTAAAAACTATGATGAACTGGTTATAGGTGAGCCGATTGATTCGCTCATTAGTCAGGGTTTCCTGGCAAGGCCCACTACATGGAGGTACGATGTAGAACTCAATACGCTAAAGACAGGCCTACATGGAGATTTTTCGGTAAGTACGTCCGATGAATTGTACAGCTCTCAGGCAATGCTTGATCTTTTGGTACATGCATATGAAAGCCATTCCAGGAACAAAAAGACACTAATTTTTAATAACGGGATCTTTACTTCCAGAAAAGTACTGGAGGTGTTTACCTCACTAGGTTATCCGATTCGGCACCTTGACAATAAAGCAAGCCATGCAGAGCGGGAGGAGATTTTGAAATGGTTAAAGAAAACCAAAGGAGCTATCCTTACTTCAGTTTCAATTCTTACGACGGGATTCGATGAGCCGAGCATACAAACGGTTATTCTCAACAGGGCAACAACTTCGCTAACCTTATACCATCAAATGATTGGAAGAGGTTCAAGAAGACTTCCGCAAAAAAAGACATTTTCTATTATCGATCTTGG
Organism: Bacteroidota bacterium; assembly: GCA_040385565.1. Classification (GTDB taxonomy): domain Bacteria; phylum Bacteroidota; class Bacteroidia; order Sphingobacteriales; family Sphingobacteriaceae; genus Pedobacter. The sequence goes on from JAZKHD010000014.1 coordinate 136,294, forward strand.
GAACAACACCGATAGGTTTGGTGAATGGAATACGCCGATCGACTGGAAAGATGTTTTCGAGCGTCCGGAAGCCTATCATGAAATGCTTCATAGTAGAACCAGCTACGAAGCGCATCAGATCCCATCAGATATGCGCAGTAAATTTCCTGCAAGCAGGGAAATTTCTTTCGATATCCAGTCGGCCCACCAAGCGGCAATTGAAAGCGGGCAAAAGGCCAAGATCGTCATCCGCGACTCTATTCGGCAGCATGCGCTAATGTGTATTGAAAACAGCAGTTCCGTTGCAGAGGCTTTAGAATTAACCGGAGAACTGGAAAAAGAGATCGACTGGCGTATCAAGCAATATGGGAAATGTTTAGGAAGAGTGACCAAAAATTACACAGATTGGTTACGGGATGACTACAAATCCAGACTGAACAAGCTGGTCCAAAAACTTATGGGTAGGAGGGTGCTGATAAAAGCAGCAGTATAATCTGGCAGAGGGTATCGAGTTGCAACATAACCTGCAGTTGCAATAAAATCTGCAGTTGCCATATAAGCTGACTACACTAAAACAGACCCATTTATTTTCCCGTTTCTGAATCCGGAGCATCTACAGGTTTAGACTCGGGAGAGCCTTTTTGTCGGAGGAAAATTGTGAAGAATACGATGGATGCTACAGATAAAAATTCGCTTTGCCAGTTCTGGAATGTTTCGAACCAAAACTCCGGTTGGCCAAGGTAAGTGGTCAATGCGTCGGGTGCCAGGTGCTTGGCCAATTGTTCATCAATATGATTTTGCCAGCTTCCATACAGATGAAGCCACCAGCTTCCCAAAAACAGTATACCAAAGCATATCGAAAGGGAATTACTATACAATTTTAAAATCCAGCCTCCTTTGTTAACAGCCCAGGGTGCATCAGCGCCAGCTTTTGGTTCTCTGTCTACTTCTTCGCGTCCTTCAAGCTGCTTTGATTCTGCAGAGCCTTTCTGTCGGAGGGATACCGTTAAAAGTACATATAGGGACATTTGCAGAAATTCGCTTTCGAAATTTTCAAAAGTAGCCGAAATAAAATGACCACTTTGTAGGTATCGCTCCAGCGATAACTGCTTGGCCCCATCTTCAGTTAAATCTTCATTGTGTTTTTTCCAACCAGTAAATGCCTGGGCAAAAAGCGTGACAATAAACAATGCCATGAACACAATTGTCAACCCATTCTTGTAGAAAAATGAACTTTTGTTTTTACGTTTCATGTAGGCTATTTTCATAACCATAGCTAACAGAAATATTCCTCATTTGTTTATTGCTTTTTAACGATGCGTATTCTCCTGAAATAGAGTAGTAATCGACGTAATTATTTGCGTTAAATACAGTCGCATTTCAGCAGAAATTAACCGTTTAAAGAAATAACGCCTGTATTTGAAACATATGAAAACATTCTGAATTATAGGTGGTTAATAGCAAACAGCTAACAAAAAACTATCATGGAACACAATTCAGAGACAATCAGTGACCTAAAAGGCCTGATCAACATTTTAAACGACGGAAAAGAAGGCTACAATTCTGCAAGCGAAACTACTGAGGACCTTGAATTAAAAGGTTTGTTCCTGAATTTCGCAGTTCAACGCGGCCTGTATGCAGATGAACTCAAGGCGCATCTTGAACAGCACGGCGGCGAATCAGACAACGAAAGCGGAGGGGTATTGGGTGCTTTACACCGTACCTGGATAGACATCAAGCAGGCTTTTAGTTCAAAAGAAGATTCTGCAATCCTTGGCGCTATTGAAACAGGCGAAAAGGCTGCTGTAGAAAAATTCCTGGCGGCAATTAGCAATCCGGCCACTCATGCCGATCACATCAATTTACTTCAGAGACAGCTTGATGGCATTTCAGAATCATTAAGCCAAATTCAGGGATATAAAGAACGATTAGAAATTACAGAATAATATGAAAACAGGAACAGTAAAATTCTTTAACAAAGAGAAAGGTTTTGGGTTTATTACCGATGACAATGGATCAGAGATCTTTGTACACATGTCGGGCATTAAAGAAGAGATCCAGCAGAATGACCGTGTAGAATACGAAGAGCAGGAAGGCAAGAAGGGTTTAAATGCAGTAAAAGTTAAACGTGTATAATCTTAAAAAAACAGCATGCAATCATTTGAAATTCAGTTATTGGAAAGCAAACTAACTATCGAACCACAGGAAAACGGCACGTATAGGATTATGGAAGGCGAAGAGAAAGTAGGTGTAGTTTATCCTGAACCGGATGGCGATCAGGTTACATGGAGCACGCAGGATGAATTAGACACAGATTTTGTTCAGCAAATTGGTGAATTAATCACCGAACATAACATGTAACTCAGCGTTTCAAAAAAGCAATTCTAAGTACTAAGCTAAAAACACATCATATAATCGATTGTTAACTATTAAACCTAAAATAAAACGTTATGGCAGATAACAAAAGTAAACAGGATGGCAGAGATGACAGTAAGATCGATGCCAATGACAGCAGTGAAGTTTCATATGCTGCTAAAGAATTCGGTGTTACAGCTGCGGAAATTAAAGATGCGGTAAAAGCAGTTGGCAGTTCCAGGGCCGCAGTTAAAGAATACCTCGCAGGTAAATAACTAAAAAGCCTTCCCAAACGGGAAGGCTTTTGTTACATTAGGGGAGCAAAACTCTTGTCCCTCTATGAAAGTGTTTAAAGAAACTGATCGTATTTTATTGCGCGAAATAGTAATGGACGATAAATGGGCCATGTTTGAAATGGATTCAGATCCACTCGTTCACCGCTATCTTTGGAAGCCTACATTACTTATGGGAGAAACCGAAGCAACCATCAAAATGATCAGGAAGCAATACGAGGAATTAGGCATAGGGCGTTGGGCAATTATTGATAAAGAAACCAATGCGTTTGCAGGTTGGGGCGGCCTGAAATTGATCACATCCCCTGTGAATAATCACAATAACTTTTACGATGTCGGTTACAGATTACTCCGAAAATACTGGGGAATGGGGTATGCCACCGAATCGGCCAAAGCTTCTGTTGCATATGCTTTTGAAGAACTTGGTATTTCATCCGTGTATGCTATGGCCCATCCGGAGAACGAAGCCTCTAGAAATGCATTGCAGAAAACCGGATTGGTCATCACCGATAAATGTGAATACCAAGGATTGCAGTGCGATTGGTTTGAATTAAAGAAAGAGCACTGGGTTAATGTGGGGCAATGACACCTACACTACACCTATAAATGAATGATTTTAGTATATTATTTTGCTCAGATGTTATTATCTCACAAACCTTGCAGGCTCTTGCAAAATCCTTTTAGAAGGGGTAGACGGCTAAATGTCTTTTAAGAGGATATAGTACCAACTGCAAGCAAAAATACCTCTGAGGATGCCCTAAATGCAATATTTGCCGAATCATGGTACTAAGTCTAGCAATGAATACTAAAATGAGGTGTTAGGCTAAAGCAGGCAAACAAGGTGATTTTAAGGCTTCGGACAGGCTTCGGAAAGAGTGGCATATGGCTGTACACAAACTAGTACCGTATAAGGCCTTTCAAAGGTATCTCAGACGTGTTTTATACCTAGCAGACACCTGTCAAACACCTATCAAACACCTAGCAAAGACCTAGTTTTATTTTCGTCATCTGGGAGCCTCCTGCACTGCTTTTTGTGTTTATTCCTGTTTGAGCTTTACAGTGTGAATTCTTTGCGATGACATAAATACAAATATAAGAATGTGCCATCATTTCTCTAGTATTGGTAAAACTAAATAAACTTTGAATCATGAAAAGGTTATCAAAACTTGCTTAAGAACTAAACTCTAGTTTATAACCTTTTCCGCGCACAACTACAATTTTTATATTCGAATCAAGTTCCAGTTTCTTTCTAAGTTTTGAAATGAACATATCCAGACTGCGGCCAACAATTACACCTTCATCCTCCCATATTTCTTTTTGCAGTCGGCTCCTCTCTATTATCTCATTGGGAGACAAGGCGAAAATGAGCAGCAAACGTGTTTCAGTTCCTGTCAGGTCTACTGTCGCGTTGTTCATTATAAGCTTGCGATTCTTTGCATCAAACGATACAGCACCCAAGGCAACTATGTCTGTTAGCTGATTTTGAAGAACCACATCTTTTCGTGGCTTAACAGATCTCAAAACGATGAACCCAACAAATGCTAGAAAAGGCAGGCTCCCTAATAAATATCCATTTCTGGCCGTAGCAATTCCGTTCGATTTGAATTTAACGTTCACAACATAACACGCTTTGGGCTGTATCCTTCCTTTACATGCAATAATATCGTCTTTCCTTTTTTTAGATATCGCATACCCGTAAACTACACTGTCAACTCCGCAGGCTAATACATTGACAACGTAATCGCTGGCGAGTGGGTCTTTAGCCAGCACGCGCAGGGTAGTATTTACCAGAGAGTCGGGCAGGAATGTTAGGTCATTCTCAAACCTGATCTGGTACTCATTTGTACCAATTTTTTTTACCGGAAGTACCCTGGAAGTCTTGTCGCCCGACTGTAGCAGTAGTTCATGGCCCACACTGCGAAGTAAAACCTCTCGTCTGGAGATTTCAAAATCGTCGTTGCCCGCCATGCTGAAAGCTGCGCAAATCACAGAGATAAAAGACAGGATTATCAATCCAATCAGGTATTTGTGTTTTCCGAAGACGGGTTTCAGGCTATCAATCATGCAGTTTAAGATTTCTCTACGAAGTTTACATTTCTATCCGCAACATGAATTGCCTGGTTGTAGCAATTTCAGGGTATATGCGTTGGTAACTTTAAATATAGGAAAATGTAAGGATATCTATAAACAAAGTTGGCTAAGCATCATTTTTTCGACAACGTGGCCAATAGATTTTCCAGGTTAACGATGCTCATTTTGAAACCTTGTTCAAAGCCCATTTCTATCATTTTCTCCAAGCGGGTAAGCGACTCATTCACAATAGTGATATTCACTTTTGTAACGCTGTTGTTTTCACTGAAAGTATAGTTCCAATCTGATCCAGGGAGTTCTTTATTTTCATTCTCGTCAGCGAAAGTATTATACATTTTAAAATTGGTCTTTGGTGTTATCGAGGTGTATTCTTGCACCGACCATCGCTCTAGTCCTTCAGGACTTACCATTGCATAAAATCGTCTTCCTCCGACTTTAAAGTCCATGTACTTCGTTCTAGCCGACCAAGGCTTTGGTGCCACCCATTGGTCTAGTAATTCTTTTGTAGTGAAGGCATCCCACACCAAGGGCAATTCAGCATCGAATTCTCTGGTAATGTACACCGTTTTAGAAGGTTTGTCTACAGTAAATTCGAAGGATAGGTTGGTTTCCATAAGTTTTGATTGTTTAAATTGTTATTTCATTCCGTAAGCAATCAGTTTCATTTATATCAACGCGCCTAATACTGCAAGCAACGAGATTTAATTACTATATGAAACTGTTCGGTTGCTAAATATATGCGCAACTAATCAATTTCGCAAATAATTTTTTATTATTTATTCATGTTAACCTGGCGAACAAGCCAGGTTAAACCAAATGACAAGCTATTGCGTTTCTTGTAACAATAGATTTAGTTTGTTGAACATCTTTATCCAGCTTTGGTAAGCTCCGGTTTCTTTTGCCTTCTCTTCAGATACCGTTTGATGAATTGTCATTTTCGTGCGGGCACCGATTGGTTCGAATGTCACTGTTGCTACATGACTTTCCGGCCAATCTTCAACTTTGCCATTCGCAACAGAACTTACTTTGTCTCCGGCTTCGTTAGACATGACCATGGTAAACACCAACTTTTGATCCTGTACAATCTCTAAATATGTTCCTATAATCCAGCAAGGTCCATGTACCGGATCGTGTATGCAATAGTGAAAGTCTCCTCCTGAGTTAACATCTATTGATTTAAATTCGATGCTGCAACCGTCTGGTGCGTACCAGTGTTTTAGTTGCTCAGGGTCTGTCCAAGCTGCAAATACCACATTCTGAGGGGCATCAAACAGATGACTAATTAATAATTCTTTTTCGTCTGATTTCATATCTAAATTATTTTTTTATAGAGGCAAGGAACCGGTCAAGCTTTTCAAATCGCTGGTTCCAGATTTTACGTGATAAGGTTACCCAGTCAGTCACTTCATCAAGTTGGCTGAGTTGAACTTCACAGATCTGTTCACGTCCTTTTTGATTCATTATAATCACCCCGCATTCCCTTAAAATCTTAATGTGTTTGGCAATGGCCTGCTTACTCATATCGAGGTCTTCGCCAATCTCCGTTATATTTAGCGGTCCCTGCGACAATTTGCTAATGATAATTCGTCTCGTCGGATCAGCAATAGCCTGGAAAACATCTCTTCTTTCAATCATATACAACCAAATGGTTGTCAAATATAATGACAACCATTTGGTTGTGCAAATATTTTTAGATTTTTTTATATGTGGCTAGTGGGACTTAGTCCTTTATTTCAATCCAAACCGGCGCATGGTCACTTGAATGTTCCCAGCCCCTTACATGTTTATCAACCTCCGCCTTTGTTGATCGGTCAATAAGTTTGTCATTCAACAAAAAGTGATCTAGCCTTAAACCTGCGTTACGGGCATAGGCTTTTCTAAGATAATCCCAGAAAGTATATATTGGCTCGTCAGGGTATAAGTGCCTTATTGCATCAGTCCAGCCCAGCTTAAGAAGGGCTCTGAACAACTTTCTTGCCTCTGGCCTAAATAATGCATTCAGCTCATATTTCTCAGGCTTATAGGTATCAAGGTCAGTTGGCATGATATTATAGTCTCCAATCAATGCTGCTGGTAAATCAAAACTGATTAGTTGTTTGCCGTGCGCGGTAAGCCTTTTGATCCATTTCAATTTATAGTCGAACTTTGGGCCGGGAAAAGGGTTTCCATTAGGAAGGTATAAACAACCAATAACAATACCATTTATGAAAGCTTCAATGTAGCGGCTGTGCAAATCTTCAGGATCACCTGCCAAGCCTCGCTTTGTTTCCTGAATTTCTCCATATTTAGATAGTATTGCTACACCATTCCAGCTTTTTTGTCCGTGCCAGATAGAATGATAACCTGCTTCAAGTAAATTGGCCTGAGGGAAACGATCATCAGGTGCTTTAAGTTCCTGCAAGCAAACTACGTCAGGTTTCGCCTCTTTGAGCCAGCGGAGCAAAAGATCTAATCTTGCATTAATCCCATTGATATTGTAACTCGCTATTTTCATATGCTATTGCAGCTGTATTTTTAGAGCAGTTATTTAAATAATTATTCGCTAATTACTAGCATCAAGGCTACACAAAAACAAAGTTTGAGACCAGTTAACGGGTTTATCCAAATACTTCTTTTGCTTTGGCAACTGATTTCCCAAGGTCAATGCCTTTGCCCAAAACACCCTTGAATAAATCTCCTGTTTCCTTCAGTCTATCCAAAGCATTATGGATGTTAAAGTGTTGAATTGTTAGTCCTTTTTTTACTTCCTCCCAGTCCAGCGGCATTGAAACAGTTGCACCAGGCTTTGGCCTAAGAGAGTAGGGGCCCGCAATAGTTGCACCTGGTCTGTTCTGGAGAAAATCCAGGTACATCTTGCCCTTACGTGCCGCAATGCTGCGCTCCAGGCTCGTGAAATTAGGGATTTCCTTATGGACCTGCTTAACAACAATGTTTGCAAATAGCTGCGACTGCTGATAGGTATATTGTCCTTCGAGAGGTATGTATATATGCATTCCGGTAGAACCCGAAGTCTTTGGGAAGGATGGTGCACCAATTGCATCGAGGACATCTTTTGTAATGCGCGCAGCCTCAACTACCTGATCATAAGTATGTTTATCCGGATCAAGGTCAATCACGCAATAGTCCGGATTGTCGGGAGTTTCTGCTCTTGAAAACCAGGGATTTATCTCGATGCAGCCTAACGAATTCATCCACAGCAAACTTGCTTCATCAGTCCCTACCAGGTACTTGGTCACTTTACCTTCATCAGTTACGTGGTCAAACGTCTTGGCCCATTCCGGAGCCTTGTCGGTCACATTTTTTTGATAAAAGCTTTGTCCGTGGATACCTCCCGGAAAGCGGTTAAGCGACATTGGCCTGTCTTTGAGGTATGGCATCATGTATTCGCCGACTTTATAGTAATAGTTCAGCATCTGACCTTTCGTAATTCCATCTTCAGGCCAGTATAATTTGGTTACATGATTAAATTTCATGGTATGGCCACAAACCTTTTTCGTCTGTGTATCTTCAGTAGGGTTCAATAAGGTTTTACGTTCTGTGTTTTTAACAGGTTCTAAAGTGAGGTCGGCCTTCTTTGATTTTCCTTTTTCTTTCGTTTTAGCTGCTGATTTTCCTTTATCATTAGACTCTTCTTCTACATGTTCAATCGTTTCCGAAGTGTCAGCCGGCGTCTCTAGTATGACATCTTTCGCTTTTTTATCCGTACGCATTCCCTTAAAAGAAGCCTGGCGGAATACGCCGTCACTGGTAACTTCAGCAAATCCAACTTCACAAACCAGAACCGGCTTTAACCAGGTTGGTTTTGCACCCATTCTTTTCGGCCGGAAGCGTGTTGGCTTGTCTACATCAACCTCATAATCGAATGGACTCTTATCTGTAATTAAAGGAGTAAACTCTTTCATCATTTCTTTTTGAAGCTTGTCTGAAAATCCTGTTCCTACCTTTCCTACAAACTGCAGTTCTTTTCCTTTGTATACGCCTAGCACCAATGCACTAAATGATTTGCCGGTTCCTTCATTTTTGGTAAAACCTGCAATAACCACTTCCTGCCGGCGCTGAACTTTAACTTTCAGCCATTCCCGGCTCCGCAGGTCGGATGTATACGTGCTATCAGCTTTTTTAGCGATAATACCCTCCAGGCCTATTCGTTCGGCTGCTTTAAAAAAGTCAATTCCACTTGCTTTAAATACCTTACTTTGACGGATGTGATCACTGTCGGTTGGTAAAATAGACTGCAAAATTGCCTGGCGCTCGCTCAACGGCAAATCCATCAGGTTTTTGCCTTCATACCATAAAATATCAAACACATAGAATACCAGGTTTCCGTCAGCTTCGCTGCGCCAGTTTTGCATGGCGCCAAAATCTGAAATACCTTTGTCGTTCAAAACCAATAGCTCACCATCCAGTACTGCATTTACGCCCCAGCTTTTTAGGGCGTCATTTATTGGATAGTACTTTTCAAAGGGAAGGTTGTTCCGGGAGATCAAACTGGCTCCTTTCTTTTTATCTACAACGGCAACTGCTCTGTAACCATCCCATTTAACTTCAAACACCCAGCCTGGCTCATCAAAAGGCTCATCCACCAATGTCGCCTTCATCGGCTTGATCCCTTCGGGCAATTTGGACTTTGGTGCTTTTTTTAAAATAGCTTTGATGTCCATTAGTTCGGGCTCGGCCAGATCCACCTCATCAGCAAGTTCTTCTTCGGCTAGTTCCTCGTCGGGAGCTACTTCTTCCTCATGCCCATGCTGCCAAACTTTTTCACTGGTTTTTTCCATTTTTTCGATGGTTTTCCCGGAAATTACAGATTTATCTTTTTTTGTGATGTCAGTCAAACTGGCAAAATCATCCTTATGCTTAATTAATAGCCAGCCGTTTTCGCCCATACCATGGGTCTTGACCAATGCAAATTCCCCTTTCAGTTTTTCCCCGTGTAAAATGATCTTTACTGAGCCGGATTTTAATTGTTCCAGCAGGTGCTTTTCCTGCGCCTTCTTGCCTTTAATCTTCTCAATGGGCTCATATGTGCCCTGATCCCATACGATAACTGTACCTCCACCATATTCTCCTTTTGGTATCAAACCTTCAAAGTTTTTATAATCGAATGGATGATCTTCCACCATCATTGCAAGCCGTTTTGTTTTGGGATCTGTAGAAGGCCCTTTAGGAACCGCCCAGCTTTTAAGCACACCTTCCATCTCCAGTCTGAAATCATAATGCAGCCTGGACGCATCGTGTTTCTGGATTACAAACTGAAGTTTAGTCTTATCTGCCGACTTACCCGACTTTGGTTCAGCAGTCTTGTTAAAATCTCGCTTTTTATTGTATTCAGTGAGGCCCATAGGTGATTCAATTAATAAAACCTTAACAACCTGAATAAAAGAATGTTCTCGTACTATGTATAAAGCTCCCTGATCACCGCGTCAAGCTCAGTTGCACTTTCTTCAATCATTCGGGCAGCATCTTGTGCGTCGTTAAGGCTTTCTGCCTGGCCAATTAACTTTCCGAGTGCCATCATGTTGGCGACGTGTTTTCTTACCTGGTGTGAGTGACTGCTTTTTAAATTGTCCAGCTCGTTGCTAACCTGAATTAGTTCCGTAATGTCGTGACCAATGCAGAAAATGCCATTTGGTAATCCGCTATCATCAAACATTGCTTTATACTCCCAGCGCGTAACAATATATCCACCCTTGCCATCGTGCTTTCTAAGTGTTGCCGGAAATGACGATTCTGGATAGCTGAAGGCCATTTGAGAAACGATCTTACACGTGTGCTGGTCATCAGGATGCATAGTTATTGCGTAGTGTTTGTTAACCAAATCCCCGTGAATTGGCGCAAAAATCTGTGCATACCGTCTGTTTAGATAGCTATAATTAGAATCCATGTCGACAGCAATCAAATAATACGTAGTGGATTCCCCAAGCAGGGTTTTGATTTCTTCAAATAACTGCATAGCGATCAGGTTGTCTTTATAGAACAGCCATTTTTTGTATATGTTTTTTTACAGGGAAACTATGGTGGTGGCTGTGAATGATACTGGCTCTGACAAGCATTAGATTAGGTTTGAAAATAGGTATGAAAACAGGTGTAAAAATAAACCTTTTTTTACACGTTAAACTTCCTCTTTTCGCGGTCAATTTTCTCTTGTATTGCTTCTAGAAGCCAGTCTTTTTTTGAGAAGCCAATTATCCTGCCGGGCTTTTTGGGTCTTTTGTCGCAAAGTTCAGCGATTGTATCAAGGTCGCTTTCTAAAATCATTATGTTGAAATTTTTCACCTTATCGTCAACGGTCTTTTCACCCTGGATAGGGCTGCCTCCTTTGTTGATGATTTGCTGAATTTTCTTTTCACTTACTTTAGGTGCAGGGCGATCTTCTTTCTGAGGTTCAGAATTTCTTTTAGGCGGTAGTTGGATTTTTGACATGGGATTAAGCTAATTTCATTACCTGGTTAAACAATGCATTAAGTTCACTCACTGCCTTATCGTCTTTGGGTTCATACTCAAAGACAGAAATTCCTTTTCCTGCTGCGTTTGAGTAGCTTTTACGGTTAATTAAAGGCTGGTTGATGTAAGTTAGTCCTTCTGCATCTTCAAGTGCCGCTGCGGTATCCCTATTGTCTGCACTTCTTAGATCAGCGCGGTTAAGGAAGGCAAACACTTTCAGTTGGTGATTGACTGACTTAATATCTTCAATCAATTGCTGAACTTTAGTAACAGTCCAGAAGTCAAAACTTCGCGGATAAAAGGGTACCAGGTAGGTGTCTGCTACAATCAATGCTGCACGCTGGCTTTTCGTATCCCGTCCACCTGTATCAATTACAATATCGTCGTACTTTTTTTTAAGATTGGGCATTTGCGATCTGATCGCATCGCCTGTTAATTTGATTGCAGTGAATCCAAGATTGCCTTCGAGAGTGGCATCTCGCCAGGCAGTATAGTCTGTTGCGGTTTCCTGGTCATCCGCATCAATTAGCAGAATGTCTCTTTTGTGTTGTGATGCCAGATATTGAATGAAATTTACGGCGACGGTTGTTTTTCCAACACCTCCTTTGATGCCTCCAAATACGTAAATCATATGCTATTAATGGTGTAAATTTAAACCTGTATTAAAGTGTGAATATACACCTTTTTGCTGATGTAAATACAAGTGTTAATACAGGTGCTAAAATAGGTGTTTATTTACACCTAAAATTACAGTAATTCGGCCGCTTCCTGATCTAGATAAAACGTCAGGGTGCCTGCAATTGGATTGATAAGTTGAGAAGGGTACAGGTTAGTGTTTTTCTCTTCGTCATCTATCACGTGTTTGATTGCCTGGGCTTTAGATTCTCCAAAAACCAGGAAGGCAATGTGCTTAGCTTTATTGATTAGCGGCGCAGTAAAGCTTATGCGGTGTGTAGACAGCTTGTCTACGTACACTGAATCAATTTCTACTTCAGTATTGGACAAAATCGGCGTTTCAGGAAACAGGGAGGCGGTATGCGCATCATCTCCCATGCCCAAAAGGATAAGGTCGAATGAGAGATCAGCCCCATTAAAATGCTTAGTTATAGACTTAAAGTATTCAATAGCTGCCTTTTCCGGTTCCAGGTTTGTATCAACATAAAAGATGTGGTCTGAAACGATGTTCAATGGATCAAGCAAAGTATTCTTTGCCATTAACCCGTTGTAGTTTTCATGTGTTGAAGGTACATTTCTTTCATCTCCGAAGAAGAAAAAAACCTTGGACCAATCTGTTTTATCCCTGTAGTTTTCTACCAGCAATTCGTGCAATTTTTTAGGAGAATTTCCTCCTGTCAGGACGAAGTTGAAAATACCTTTTTCGGCAATGGATTGATTGGCTATGCTCATTATGTAATCGGCCAGGTCTTTGAATAATTCCTGGCCGGTAGGGTAGATCAAAAGATTCATTAGTCTTTATTTAAAGGTAGGGTAAACCAGTGAAAACCGTCTCTTGCAATAAGTGCTTCAGCATCTTCCGGGCCCCATGAATCTGCCGTATAATTAGGAAAGCTAAGTGATTTTTTATTTTCCCAAGCATTTACCACAGGCATTAATAATTCCCATGCGCTTTCTACCTGGTCAGCCCTCATAAACTGTGTCTGATCACCCGTCATGACATCAAGAAGGAGCGTCTCATATGCTTCAGGAGTTTCTGTGGTATACGTTCCTTTGTAGTCGAATACCATATCTACAGGGTTAAGTACCATGTCTAAACCTGGTCGCTTTCCCTGGACCTGCAAGCGAATGCTCATTTCCGGTTGAATACTGATTATCAAACGGTTTTGTTGCCAGTGTTCAGTAACTCCCGCAGGGAAAATATGGTGCGGCACGTCTTTAAACTGTATGGTAATAAGGGACGATGTTTGAAAAAGTCGTTTGCCTGTCCGCACATAAAAAGGAACACCCTGCCACCTCCAATTGTCTACAAAAAACTTGATTGCAGCGAAGGTTTCTGTGTTGGAATCAGGGTCTACACCGGTTTCGTGACGGTATCCCGGAACCTCTTTGCCCTCAACCCAGCCTTTAGTATACTGCCCACGGACTGTGCTGAAACGGATGTCTTCCGGACTGAATGGCCTCATTGCCTTTAGTACGTCAACTTTCTTATTCCTAATTTCATCCGCATCGAAATTTACAGGTGTTTCCATGCCGATCAAACAAAGTAATTGCAACAGGTGGTTCTGAATCATATCTCTCAATGCGCCTGCGCTCTCATAGTAGCCTCCACGATCACCAACACCAAGTTGTTCAGTTACAGAGATCTGCACATGATCAATATAGGTTCTGTTCCAAAGTGGTTCAAGGAATGAATTTGCAAACCGGAAAGCCATTATATTTTGCACAGTTTCTTTGCCCAGATAATGATCAATACGATAAATCTGTTTTTCTGTGAAAATTCCTGTCAGGATGCAATTAAGTTCCTTTGCTGTTTCTAAATCGCGGCCAAAAGGCTTTTCAATTACTATGCGACAGTTGTCTTCTGTACCGGCTAACTCATATTTAGACAGACACTTAGCGATCAATGGGAATAGGTTAGGTGCCACTGCCAGATAGTAAATGACTTGGGTTTGCGGACCAAATTCTGCCTGATATTTTTCTATGTTCTTTTTAAGGTTTCCGAAAGTTTCAGGTGACTCTACATCTACTGAGGTGTAATGAAGATGCCCGGAGAATTTCGACCATTTATCCGTTTTTACTTTACCTGATCTGGAGAAGCTGTTGACCCCTTCCATAAGTGCTTTCTGAAATTTTTCGTCATTAAGCGGTTTACGGGCCGTGCCAATTATGGCAAATTTCTCAGGCATGTAGCCGTCTGCATAAAGATTATATAGGGCCGGCGCTAATTTGCGCAAGTTTAAATCGCCTGTACCACCAAAAATAACTACGATTGTTGGGTTGAGACTGATGCTAGTTTTCATTTGTTGTAATTTGTACTGCTAAATATCTGTGTTCCAATTGGCATGGAAAATACCGTCCTCATCAATGCGCTCGAAGGTGTGGGCGCCAAAGAAGTCCCGTTGTGCCTGGGTTAAATTGAGCGGTGAATTTGCTGTTCTAAACGAATCGAAATAGGTTAGGGCAGATGCATAGCAGGGAATTGCTATACCATTGCTTATTGCGGTAATCACCACTTCTCTTGTTCCGGGTAAAATTGCTTTCAATTGCTTTTGAATACCCCCATCACTGTATAAATGAGCTAGCTTAGGTTGATTTGTATAGGCCTGGAAGATATCTTCTAAAAGTTCTGCCCTAATGATACAGCCTCCACGCCAAATTTGTGAAATCTCTTTGAGGTTAAGCTCATATTTGAACTCTATAGAAGCCTGTTCAAGTAAATGCAAACCCTGGGCATATGATGTGATCATAGCAAAATAAAGCGCCTGCTCTAATTTTATCTCAAAGTCTGCCGGATCTTTAATCTCAGTACCTTCATGCGGCAAAGCCTCTGATAGTAATACTCTGAGCGCTTTGAATTTAGACAGGTCCCGTGTGCTTACTGCTTCATTGATAGTTGGAATGGGTAACTGAAGATCAACTGAAACCTGTGTAGTCCACTTTCCGGTCCCTTTAGATTTCGCTTCGTCCTTGATTACATCAATCAGCATTCCCCCGGTTTTCTCGTCCTTTACTTTAAAGATATCCTTGGTTACTTCAAGCAAAAACGACTTTAGTCTGCCTTTGTTCCATTTATCAAAAAGCTGGTAAATTTGATCATTGTTATATTTCAATCCGTTTTTCAGCAGGTCGTAAGTTTCAGCAAGTATCTGCATCATGGAATATTCAATACCATTATGCACCATTTTCACAAAATGTCCTGAAGCACCTGGCCCAATGTAGGCTACACATGGATCGCCGTTTACCTTTGCAGAAACTGCTTCAAGTATTGGTTTTACCGCATTGTAAGCAGTTTTGTCACCACCAGGCATCATACTCGGTCCGAAACGCGCACCTTCTTCACCACCTGATATTCCCATACCAAAGAAGTGAATGCCTTGCTCAGACAATTCCTTTGCGCGGCGACTCGTATCAGTGAAGTGAGAATTTCCACTGTCGATGATCATATCACCTTTTTCAAGAAGCGGTACCAGATCTTTGATTACGCTGTCAACAATAGCACCTGCCGGCACCAATAGCATGATTCGTCTTGGTAACTCAAGACTTTGAATGAAGTCTTCCAGGTTGTCAAAGCCAGTCAGGTCGTGTTCCTTGCCATCTTCAGCAAGTTTCTTTAACATTTTTGGATCTTTATCGTAACCGGTTACTTTGAAACCGTGATCTGCCATGTTAAGCAATAGGTTGCGGCCCATCGTTCCAAGGCCGATCATTCCTAAAGTATATGTATTAGTCATTATTTGTTTTTTGCTGGGTGAGTAGTGTATACATGGTATTTTTCTGCAGCTTCCCACAGTTTGGCACCACCTTTAATACCATCTTTATTTGTTACCAGGTGAATGTTATGGTCAAGTTCAAAGCTAATGTGCTTGGAATTGCCCCCACCTATATATAATGTGTCGTAATTAAATACTGTTTTATAAATCTCTATGATTCGCTGCAGGCGTTCATTCCATTTTTTGTCACCTATTGCATCAAAAGCGGAAGTGCCGATGTAGGCATCATAATCGTTCTTTTTGGTAATGGGCAGGTGGGCGAGTTCAAGATGGGGCAGGAGTTCTCCATCATATACCAGGGCAGTGCCGAAGCCTGTGCCTACTGTGAATACGATTTCAAATCCTTCGCCTTTCACGATGCCCAATGCCTGCTGATCTGCATCATTAATCAGACGTACCGGCAAGTTGAGCAGATTGCTAACCTGCTGTGCGAGGTCTATATTGGCCCATTTGTTTTTGGCAAGGTTTGGCGC
This sequence comes from Bacteroidota bacterium, assembly GCA_040385565.1. Taxonomy (GTDB): domain Bacteria; phylum Bacteroidota; class Bacteroidia; order Sphingobacteriales; family Sphingobacteriaceae; genus Pedobacter. The sequence goes on from JAZKHD010000014.1 coordinate 152,377, forward strand.
AGTTTCTACAACGCCTTTTTTTACGTAACCGGGAAAGCCTATGGAAACCTTTGTAAAAGGATCTTCAAATGATTCGACCAATTCTTTAATAATCTCTATTATGGCTTCTGGAGTAGATTTTTTTGGGGTTGGGATCTTTTTGAACTCTGTAAGCAATTCGCCATTCTGACTTAAAATGCAGGCTTTAACACTTGTACCGCCAATATCAATAGATAAGATATTGGTGCTCTGTTTTTTCTGGGTAACTGGCATATTTGTTTTTTAGTAAAAAGGCCTGTTCTATTTGATTTCAAAATAACAAATTTTACTCCGATAACCTGTCAAGTAATTTTAATATAATATGGAATAATTACTGATAAGTGTTAAATCTTCAAAAAGTGTGTTCAATAAAAGTCACACATTTTAAAGACAATTAAAAAAGTGTATTCTTTTTAGAACAAAATCAAAACCATTGGGAATAAAACACTTAATAATGTGGAATAGTTAAATATTGTTAAAAAAAAATAATACAAATCATTTGCAATTAATTTTTTCTTTCGTATCATTGTTAAGGGAATAATCGATTTAGCACAAATGGTCGGTTATTTAACAAACCAAGTATATTACTTTATAAACCAAGCTATGAATCGAACTTTTACAAAAAATCTATGGAGTGAAGCCTCACTTCAGCACTACAAATCTCATCAGAAGCATCATGAATCGGCCACGGCTGAGGGCGTTTTGCGTTTGACGATTAACTTATAGTCCAAGCAAGCTAAAACGATTTAATCTATATTTTAGATAACAGCAGAATGGTTTCAATCCTTAATTTTCCCGGGGCTTGGAAGTGTTTTGTCGGCATTTAGGATATTCTCGTTCCGAATCAAACAATTAATAAACAGTTTTTTAATCAGTTAATACTTAATTATCTGTTATGCGCATTATTGCAACTATAACTTTTCTGGGTGTGTTGTGTACAACAACATACTCCTTCGGCAATACGGCTAGGTCTGCCTGTGTTTCGAATAACTTCTCGTTAGTTAGAAGCTTCCAGCAAACGGATACGACAACGTCGGATACCACTGTAAAGGATACCGCTACAGTAGGAATTAAGGCATTGCCAAAGACGATTGCGAAAAAGCTTGAATCGAAAGGCAGCAATCTTGATCCTAAGAAGCTGTCTACTTTTCCGGCGATCTCTTTGCAGCAATATTTAAAAGGAGAGGCTGCCGGTTTATATGTTACTGAACCATCTGGCGAGCCGGGTACAGTCCAAAACATGTTCATTCATGGAACTTCACAACCATTGTTGTCTCAACGTGAAGTTTTCCAAACTCAACCGCTTGTTGTATTAGATGGTGTTCCTCTTATTGGTGAGCACCCATTTGCATTTGATATCCAACAGTACAAATTCGACAGAATTGGTCCGGCTATCAATCCACTGACTAACATCAACATGGCCAACATTAAATCTGTTCAGGTTTTGACAGGTTTAAATGCTACAGCTATTTACGGGCCTAAAGCTGCCAATGGTGTAATTCTGTTAACAACGAATTCACCTACCACAAAAAGAAGAATCACTTTCGATAGTTATGTTGGTGTGGCCACGCCTAACGCGGTTACCACAGTTAACGGTAAATTCGAAAACGATTTCAGAAGACAATTCTATAACAAGTACACTGCAAACGGTGTTTACGGTGATAACGATGTTTATCCATTGTATCTGAGTGACTCATTGAATAATGATTATTATGGCCCATCAAACTGGGATAGTAAATATTATGGAAGTCAAGTTCAATACGGTGCTAACGCGAGTATTGCTGGTGGTACTGACCGTGCTAATTTCCGTTTCTCGGTAGGAGCGCTTCGCAGTGCAGGTATTGCTGATGATACAAAGGCCGATCGTTATGATACCCGTTTCATTATCAACATGAAGCCGGTACAATGGTTGACTTTTAGTGCTATGGTTAATGCAAACCGTGTACAACGTGACCGCAACAGAAATGTGCGCGACCGTCTGGCAACAGTTAATTACATACCAGATTTAACTTCTCCTATTGCCCCTAACAAAGATAAATATGCTTCATACCTGGCACAGTTTAGCAAGGGTTTTGATAACAACAGATCAAACGTTGTTGAGGGTTACGGTAAAGTAGGTTTAGACTTCGGTAAGTTTAAATTCATCAGTACTTTTGGTTTAGACTATTTTGAAGGATACCGTGATATTTTCTACGCACGTACATTATTGCAGACTACAAACTTTGCATCCAACTATTTTGGTTACAACCAACGTGCAACGATTGACAATATCGCAACTTATGACTATGATCTAAGTGACGATCACAAATTCAATTTCAGTGTTGGTAACACGCTGCAATATGACACTTACAGATACAGCAATGCTTACGCCTATAAAGGAAGTAATGACTTTATTAAGCTGAACCTTTTGTATTCTGATCCTAACATTACTTCAAACTATCTTGAGCCTTATGTTTTCAGAAGGGAATTGGTTTATAAGTTTTTGGATAGAACCAGAAACAACCAATTGTCGTTTTACGGAAAGGCTGATTATAGCTTCAAAGACAAATACAATTTCTCAGCCTTGTTACGCGCAGATGCTTCTTCAAATCAACAACCAACTAACCGTTGGTTCTATTCTCCAGTAGTTTCTGCCGGATGGGATATGAAGAAAGAGTTTTTTGCAAATGATGCTTCATTATCAGAATTGAACTTACGCGCAAGTGCTGGAAGAATGGGTAGATATGAGAACTTTGACAATTATGCTCAAGGACCTCAGTATACTGCGTTCATTGGTTTCACAGGTAATTTAATTGCTCCTGGATACAACGGTATCGCAACATTAACCCGTCCTTATAATTTCGGTTCTGTAGGATATGATATCAAATGGGCATACACAGATCAGGCTAATCTTGGTGTAGATGCTTCATTCCTTAATGACCGCGTGCATGCAAGTATCGATGGATATTACAAGCACGACAAAAACATGTTGTTAGGAATTCCTTCTGCAGCGGAATATGGTTATACATCAGTAATTAAAAATGGCATGGCCATTCGCAATATGGGTGTTGACCTTGTCCTAAGTGGTGACATCATGCCGAAAACAAAAACCATTTCATGGACTTCTGGTATCAACCTTAACTTCAACAGAAATGAGTTAACCTCTCTTCCAGGTGGTTTGAATTCAATCGTTATTGGCGATAGAATGCTTAAAGTTGGTGAGTCTGTTGATAGCTATTGGTTATTCACTAATCAGGGTATATATAATACTGATGCTGAAGTTCCTTCTAATGGTGCTGGTGGCAAAATGGCATATAATGGTATCACACTTAAAGCTGGAGATCCAAGATGGGTTGATGTTAATGGCGACAATGCCATCACTAATGCCGACAAGACTTTACAAGGACATGCATTACCTGTACTTTCAGGTGGCTGGAATAACGAATTTGGTTATAAAAACTGGAGCTTAAACTTGAACTTCTATTATAATGTTGGTCGTGATTTGATCAACCAGGAAATGGCTAACAGGTTTGACTTTGTTAACAGAGAAGGTCAGAACAGTATCAATTCCGTTAAAGAGGTTACTTTCTGGGAGAAAAGAGGAGATTATTCAAATTATCCAATTTACAACCCTTGGAGTTCAGTTTCACCTTATCAGGTTAGTCAGGATTTATTCTTAGAAAATGCTTCGTTCATAAAATTGCGTACTGTTTCAGTAGGTTATGATTTAACAGGTATGTTTAAGAAGAAGTCTCCAAATGTTGAAAGATTCTATGTTTATGGTGCAGTAAATAATGTATTCACATTAACAAACTACACTGGACAAGATCCTGAGCTTGCCGGATTTAGCGGTTACGATACAGGATATGGAATGCAAATTCCTAGAACCTTTACACTTGGTGTTAAAATGGATTTTTAATTCCTGAAACGTAGACAAATAATATTGAGTACCATTTAAAATTTAGAAAATGAAAAAAATAATTTTGCTGAGTCTTGTCTTTTTTACCCTGCTTGCAGGAAGTTGTAAAAAAGCACTGGATATCAACTCTACCCGTGTGGTAAGTGAGGAGAGTTACTGGAATACCCTTGAGGATGCCAGGGCCGGGATCATGGGTGTGTACGGTTTAACCCGTGCAGCTTTAGCTGATAACAATGGCCACTGGATCTATGGTGATGTGCGTATGGGTAATTTTGACAGCCCAATCCGTCAGGATTTAAAAGCAATCATCAAAAATGATTTAAACGCGTCCTATCCTGTTGTAAATGAACTTTCTAACTGGAGAAGATTCTACGCGATAGTAAATGCAGCTAATATATTTCTTGAACGTATCCCTGAAGTTAAAGCCGCGGATCAGCGTTACACACAGAACAACATGGATGTTGATATTGCGCAAGTTCGTTTTTTAAGAGCTTATGCATATTTCTACATGGTGAGGATCTGGGGAGATGTTCCTTTTATTACTTCTTCACGTGACGGAAATTTTGACAATCGTCCAAAATCAAGCAAGGATGCGATTCTTGAGTTTGTTCAATCTGAAATGCTTGCATCTGCATTGGTTTTGCCATACCGTTACAGTGTTAACGATATCCAACAGCCAGGCTTATATTACAATGAGTTTGAAAGCAGATGGAATGGAGCCTTAATCAGGAAACTGACAGCTTATGGTATGCTTGCAAACGTTGCTGCATGGCAAGGAAAATACACTGATGTTATTAAATACAGTAACATAGTGATCACTGACTACAACAAAGCAGCGATGAACTATACTTCAACTGGTTTCTTAACTCAGAGAAATGGTTTCTTTTATGACAAGAGAAATGAGCATTTATTAGCTTTTGGTTTCGTTTGGGGCCACCAGGATGCATCATTTACCGGAAACATGGAGTCATTGGCACTTGCTGAGCCAGTGGTTAACAAAGCCATCCCTGATGTATTTGTTCCAAAAGATTCAATATTGACGATCTTTAAAGAAACGAACGACGCAAGGTTCAACATTGATACTACTGGTGTTACACATTCTCAGGCTTACTTTACCAACTTCCTGGGCAGGTATCCAATCTTTAGTAAGATCAAAGTAATGCAGGACGGTTCAACTGATCCAACTTTCAGGATTTACTCCAGTGCAATCGTAGTATCCAGATTAGAAGACATCACGCTTTTGAGAGCTGAAGCTTATGCAGCTTTAGGTGAAACTACAAATGCCATCAATGATTTGAATACAATCAGACAATTAAGGTATAACGTAGATAATAAAGGTGTAGTAAACGAAAGTGCAACTACCTACCTGGCTTACAATGCTGCCAGAAATGGATCTGTATTAGATGCGATATTTTTAGAAAGACAAAAGGAGTTTATGGGAGAGGGAACACACTTCTATGATCAGGTTAGGTATCATAAGATCAAGCAGACTAACGCAAAGTTTATGGCACTTATTAATACAGGTGGTATTTACTGGCCAATCTCTAGAGATCTTCTGGCTCAGAACCCGTTATTGGTTCAAAATTCATACTGGAAGTAATTAAAGGAAAAGATAGACATGAAAAGATCAAATTTTTACGGAAAAGTTTTAGGTGCAGCCTTATTCTCTGCCCTAGTATTTCAGGTAGGATGTAAAACCGAAGACACTTATAAAGATGCTTCAGCGGTGAATAATACTACTTCACAAAACATTTATGAATATTTAAAAAGTAAACCTGGTGTGTATGATTCATTGATATACCTGGTAGACAAATTGAATTTGCAAAAGACGCTTACAGATAGTACAGTTACGTTATTTGCGCCTTCAAATCTTAGTTTTCAGATTGCGATCAAAAACTTAAATGAAATTCGTCGCGGACAGAATAAGCCATCAGTTTATCTGAAGGACATCACATCTGGTTTGGCTTTGTTGCCGAAGGATTTGCCTAAAGCGAAAGCAGATTTAAATCACATTGATACGATGACCACAAGGTACATCATCAGAAAGGAATTCTTATCAACAGATTTCTCAGTTGGTGATGGACAAACCATCACAAGTGTTCGCAGTGCTTATCCAATGCACGGTCAGCGTCTATATGCTGATGCGCAAGGCTGGCAAAATGGCGGATCTGAGGTTATTGAATTCGCTAACACAAAACGTAGTGTATTTGTTCCTAACTGGTCCAAAACAACTACCACATCTGTTAATATCAAGGCTAAGAATGGTGTTATTCACTTGTTAAGACCAGATCACGTATTCGGTTTTGATGAATTTGTTAGAAGGTTAACACTAGTTCCACCTCCAACCAACTTAACATTGGCGGATATGGCAGCTTACAATGCAGCGCTTCCAAAACCAGCAACTCCTCCATATAGTGTAACATTTGCGGGTACCTATGTAGATGGTCAGGTTTCTGGTGGTGAGCGTATTGATAAATTATTTGATAATAACGTTTTAACTAAGTTCATTGCCCGTTTTACTGATCAGGGTAATGCGCCTACAGTTATGATCTATAAGCCGTTTTTAGGGCCTACTATAGCTAACGTATATACCTTAACCTCAGCAAATGATGCTCAGGCAAGAGATCCGAAAAGCTGGAGATTGGAAGGTTCATTGGACGGAGTTAATTATGTTCAATTGGATACCCGTCAGGATATTGAATTCTCATCAAGATTTGAAACAAGAGTATATGATTTTGTAAACACTGTTGCTTACAGTTACTACAAGCTTACAATCTTGACAAACCGTGGTGATGGATTGTTCCAAATGGCTGAATGGTCATTGAACTTTAGACAACTTAATTAAGGACTGAGAGATTTAAACATAGAGAACATTATGCAAAACGCAATTAAATATAAGGCTTTGATACTGTTAACAGCAGTAGTTGCTTTCTCCGGTTGCAGGAAGATTTTTAACCTGCCGGATGAGCGCGATTATCTAAGCACCCGTGCAGATTTTACACAAAAATCGTTTGATCCGAGATTAGGGCAAACAAGGATATACAATAACATTTTCAATGCGGATAACTCCAGTTTTCCAATGACTTTTGAAATCATCAATCCAAGATTTGGAGATGGTAGAGATGCAAGTGATATGTTGCAGGTTAAACCAGTATTGGTTTGGACTGCTGAGTATACAGGTAAGGAAACTAGTTTAGCGCAAATTGAGGCTAAAAGAAAAATTGAAAATCACCCTATCTTAGAAATGAGAGGATCAGGTGAATTGGTTTTTTGGAACTCAGCAACAAGGGCTATTATTAAACCAGCAGATTCAATTATTTTCCCTCAAAATGCCCGTTTCTTTGATGTAAGAATTACCAATTCAGGAGGTTCAAGGATCATTAAAAATCTTCAAATCACTCCGAAGATTGAAGTGCCTTATGAGCCTGCTGATGATTACAATCAAATCACCGGAGCACCAAATACAACTACTCCTGGTGGAAAAGCAAGGATATTTAACTACCCGAATTTGTCAAATATCAAAGGCCAAACTACCAATGCGAACATCAATGGTCGTGATGGTACCGGACTTGTTTACATGTACATCAGAAAGTATACTGGTGATGATGCCAATGGCAGTACATTAAGATTTAAATTCCTGAATAAGGATTCTGTGGAGATTGACCCAATTAAGTTTGGTGATACGAAGTGGGATCAGTTGGTTCATGGATTCAACAAGAAAATGACTACTAAGTATGTGAAATACGATGTGGCTTATCCGATTCCATTGGCTAAGATACCAAGTATTTATACTGCAGGTGGAATAACCAATGTTACCGGTGGTGATGTTGCTTATGTTGAATTCAGTTACTCACGCTTAGGCTTCGGTAACGTAAGGGAGACAGGAAGACTTTCTACCAACTTCAAGATATTTGAGAAGGGTGACTGGGAGATCGTATTCCACTTCAAAACAGTTAATCCAAAATTCGAGAACGATTAAATCCTAATGATAAAAAATTAATACAATGAGAAAACAAATTATTTTGCTATCAATTTTTTTCAGCTGCATGTTTTTGTGCAAGGATTTGATAGCGCAAACTAAAAAGGTTACCGTTAGGGGAACCGTAATAGACGCGGCGACGAAGGAGCCCATGGTTGGAGCATATGTTTCGACCGGAAATCCTCTTAAAGTTGTAGCTACTGTGAACGCCAATGGTGTTTATTCTGCAACTGTAGATGACGGCGCATCGTTGACATTTAGTTATGTTAGTTATGACAACTTCGTAATTAAATTAAAACCAGGACAAACTGTAGCGAATGCTTCGTTGTCGGAAACTAAAAATCAGTTAAGTGACGAGGTTGTAATTCGTGGTTATGTAAAAAGAACCAGGGAAACCACAACGGGTTCATCTTACATCGTATCAGGTAAAGAGGTTCAGGATGTTCCTGTTGGAAACGTTGAACAGTTATTACAAGGTAAGGTTGCTGGTTTGAACATCCAGAACAACACTGGTGCCCCGGGTATGCGTGGTAGCACGAACATTCGTGGTCTTTCTACCATTTCGGTAACAGGTACTGGTGAAAACGCTTTCTTACAACCAACATCACCATTATATGTAATTGATGGTGTGCCTATGGATGCTGATAAAGCTTCTGAGTTTGGTTTTGATCAGCAAGGTCCGGGTGTAAGTCCGTTATCATTAATTCCTCAGGAAGATATCGCAAGTATCGAGGTGTTGAAAGATGCGACCGCAACAGCATTGTACGGATCACGTGGTGCGTATGGTGTTATCTTAATTCAAACAGTTCGTGGTCAGTCAGAAATTCCAAGAGTAGTTTATACATCAAATTACTTCTTGTCTACTGTACCTAAACTTCGTGAAACTTACGGTGGTTCTAATGAGCGTGATTTCAAATTGGCCCAAATTAACCAGTATGGTATTTTCGAGGATAAATATGGAATTTCGAATACCCCTTTTCTTGCAGATAGTTTGAATGCGTTTTACAACAATTCAACTGACTGGCAAGATATTTTTTACAGTAATCGTTTCAATACAACTCATAACATCGCTTTAGACGGTGGTGATCAGAAGTTCAACTACAAGACCAACGTTGGTTATTACTCACAAAATGGTATCATTGAAAATACTGGATTTGAGCGTTACAGTTTGAACATGAACATGGAGTTTAAACCAACTGACAGGTTACGTTTTTATGGTTCATTAAGAGGATCATTAGGTAAGGTTCAATCAGGTTCTGGAACAGGTGTTTTACAGAAAGTAGTTGACAACAGTTCAAACAGGTCTTCATTACTTCCTGGCCCATCATTCCTATTGGCTACCAGTGATGTGTTAACAACACTGCAAATCAGGGAAAGTGCTGGTCCGAGAAACATTAACGCACAAATGGATGCGAGTTATGAGTTATTTCCAGGAGTGAATGCTAGTACTACTACTAACTATGATTATACAACTGAGATAAAAGATACTTTCCTTCCGGCTGCTGCAAATAGCCAGTTCGCCCAGGTATACAACTACAGTGGCTACAGCTCACAGTTGTATAACAGGAATAACATTTCTTACGTAAAATCTCTAAAAGAAGAGCATAACTTTTTCGTAAACTTATTTAGTGAGTTATACATCAGAAAAAACCAAATTGGAATTACCCGTCTGGAAAGGTCTCCAAACGATCAGTTTGAAGGTCCACTAGGTTACGATGGTTATTTTTCAAGAGGTGGTGGTATCCTAACAAGTTTCTACGATCTTAAAACTGTTGCAGTTGCAGCAGCATTCACTTACGATTACAAAAAGAAGTATGTAGTTGATATGACTTACCGTATTGATGGTTCATCAGCGAGTGGTCAGTTAGATCCATATTCAAGAAACCCATCAATTGGTTTGAAATGGAACTTTAACAAAGAAAACATCTTCAAGAATTCTAAATGGTTGTCTTATGGTGACGTTAGGCTAACAGCCGGACAAAACATTTATCCCAATGGAAGTTTGACTGATATTTATGGTCGTTACAATCCAAATGGATTTTATAACAATTCACCACGTGTAGGTATTGATTATTTCCGTATTCCAAACCCTTACTTAAAAGCTAAAAACGTTATCCAATACAACTTCGGTGTTGACGTTGGTTTATTTGACGGTAAGTTAGATGTGATCTTTGACACGTATTACAAAAAAGTTGATAATGAGTTGTTTACAAACGTACTTTCCAATACTTTAGGTTTCGATACTTATCAAAGTAATGGTGTTGCGCTTGCCAACTATGGTTATGAGTTGTCATTAACCAGCCGTCCGTTATCTAAGCAAAGCAAATTGCAATGGACAATCTCTGTAAACGGTGCCTGGAACCAGGATGTTTTGCTTAGGTTACCTGAGCAATACAATGGTCAATACATTAACTTAACAGTACAAGACAATACACTTCAGTTTATTGCAAACAGGGTAGGTAGAAACTCTTTATCAAACTACTTGTTTATCAATCAGGGTGTATACGCCAATACTTCAGACGTTCCAGTTGATCCGGTTACAGGTTTGAGAATGAGAAACTTACAAGGTAACTCTACTTTGTTCTCTTATCAAGGTGGTGATGCAAGGTTCTTTGATGCCAATGGTGATTACATCATTGATACCAGAGACAGATTAGTATCTGGAAACACACAGCCTTTGTTAACAGGTGGTTTTACCAATACGTTTACTTATGGTCAGTTTTCACTAAACTTCTACGCTTCATTTACAGCAAAACGTTCAGTATTGAACAATGCTTTATCTAAGCGACTATTGTTACTGAGCAATCCATTTGGAACGAGTTCAGTTCCTCCAGCTGACCAGTTGAATATCTGGAGCGGACCGGGCGATGCTGATGCGACTTACGCAAATGCTTATAACTACGCACATGAACAATACATGGGGAACTTTAGGTTTGAGCAATCATTATGGCAAGAGAATGGTAGCTACTTTAAAGTTAACCAGGCAACATTGTCATACAATTTAACCAAGAAGACTGCAAAACGTATTGGCTTAAACGGTATTCGTACCTATGTATCTTCTGCCAACTTAATTACCTTCTCTCCATATTCTGGTCCGAATCCAGAGAACGTAACAAGTTTAGGTAAAGATTTGTCAAGCGGTTATCCAAACCCAAGAACATTTACTCTAGGTTTTAACGTAACATTTTAATTGAAGTCACGAAAAACATAAGACATGAAAAAAATTATTATTTGCTTATTAATTGTGGTAAGCGCTTCACAGTACGGTTGCAAGAAGTTCCTTAGTATAACGCCAATTGACAAGTTGACGGGAAATAACTTCTACCAGAATGCGGAAGATATAGAAAGTAACATCACCGATATGTACGGTCAGATGTTTGATAAATACACTCAAACTTCATTTGCAGGTGCTACAGGTGAATTTCGCTCTGGGGAAGTAATTCCTGCGATTCAGGGTGGTGATGGAAGAAGAGGTACAGGAAGGCTTGGTGGTCACACCAGGCAAACACCTGATCCTCAAGGTAACCTTGCAAAACAGACCATTCCTTTGACAACTGTTAATGACCGTCTTTTATTGGAAGGTATTGACAACAGTCGTCCATGGGGCGGTTACAATTTCCGCTCACTAACACTATGGGCTGAATGGTACAGGATTATACAGTCCGCTAATATCCTTGTAAGCAAAATTGAAGAAGGTATTCCTGCATTAAGTGCTGAGCAATCTAAACGCTACGCTGCAGAAGCCAAATTCATCCGTTGCCTTAGCTATTTCCAAATGGTGAGGTTGTATGGTGATGTAACTTATTATACTACTCCATATCAAAAAGATCCACTTCCACGTGAGAACATGATCTCTGTAATCAATAAGTGTATTGATGATTTGAAAGGTCCTAAAAATGACCTTCCGTTAACAATGGCAGATCCTTCACTGCGAGGTGTTCGGGCTACACGTGGTGCGGCAATCGGACTTTTGATGAATATGTATATGTGGAATGCAGGATTCGATTTCCCTAACAAGAACAGAAACTATACTGAAACTGTTGCTTTGGGTAAAGAAATCATTGCAAGTGGCTCTTTCCGTTTGTTGCCGATGTCAGAATGGGCAACTGTTGCAAAAGGACGTTCAGAAGAAAGTTTGTTTGAGTTGTTCAGAACTTTGAACTATAACACAGATTTGAACAATCCATTCGCACAAGCTTATGCTTACTCTCCATTCGGAGATGCGTTTATTCACTTCCCGTACAAGGTTCCTGAATATACGCACCGTTATAGCTTCTCTGTATTTACAGAAGACTACTTAAGAAAGCTTTACCCAGACTTAAGTGATCCTAGATTGGCTACTTGGTTTACTGCTCCATTTGATCAAAACGCGGAGACTTTCCAGTTGAAGAAATTTGCAGTAAATACTTTTGTTGACGCAAATAATCCAAATTTGGATATTAACCCGGATAACACTTACCTGATCATGCGTTATTCTGATGCGATTCTTTTATGTGCTGAGGCACAAGCTGAATTGGGACAGACTGCAGAGGCGGGTGAGACAATGAATATTGTTAGAAGACGTGCCGTTGGCGCACCGCTTTATCCAAATGCAGCTGGCGATGGAAATATCAAAGACGCGATTTTCTGGGAGCGCGCTAAAGAGCTTATGGGTGAAGGCAGCCACTATTATGATTTGGTGAGAACCAGACGTGTATTGAATAAAGCTTACACTGATAATCCACTAACTGCTGACAAGTTTGGACGTGGTGCATGGACTTATCCAATCGACGCATCCGCATTAACAAATAATCCGTATATGACCTTGAATTCATATTGGATAGGTACTGGTCTTTAATCTAATTGAATTAATTAAATGAAAAATTTTATAAAGAGATACTTCACACCAATCGCAATCTGCTCTGTGGCGCTGACCATGATGGTGTCTTCTTGTGCCAAAGATGATTATTTTGTTGATGGCGGGCCTGCTAAGGCACAATTCGATGGTACTGTTTTACAATACCTGCAAACACATTCTCAGTTTGATACGATCGCTCAGATTGTTAAGCTTGCTGGCCTTGAAGAGGTGTTTAGTAAGGAGGAAATTACATTTTTCGCTCCTACAGACGAGGTGATCAGAAGAACAATAGGAATCGTTAACGGAAACGTTGAGAATTTGAAAAATGGATTAAACCAACGGTTATTTGATGCACGTAAAGATACCATAAAGGTATTGGCTGATGTGCCATCAGGTACCTGGAGAAAATTCCTGATGCGTTATATGTTTAAAGGCAAATTTGTATTGAAAGATTATCCTCAACTGGACTTTAGTTTAAAGCCATTATACCCGGGAGGTTTTTACCTGGGTTATAATAATGACCTTTCCAATATTGGCGTGGTTTATAACAGTGCAAATAATGTAGCCTACACAGGTTATCGTCAATTGTCGATTTCTTACATTCCGGATCCATCTTCACCTGGTAATTTTATAGCTGCAGCAGTTGCATCTTCTGATATTCAGCCTACTAATGGTGTAATACATGCGTTGGCGATCAGGCTTAGAGATAATATTGGCCAGGTATTAACATCACCGGGTGGTAACAGGTTTGGGTTTAACGATGAGTTCTATACAGAAGTTATTTTAGCCAAATAAATAATTTGAATAGATTTCATATATTTAATGTGGAATCTGAGAATAAGGGATAAGATTTTAAATAAATTAAAATAAGCATTATGAAATTTAAATATACCAGTTTAGTAATTGTAGCTGCGGGTCTATTGATCGGAGGCTGCAAGGAGGAGGGGACTGAATTTAAGAATCCTTACGAGGGTGGAAAAGAGGCGCTGGGTATCGTAACAAATGCCCAGCAGGTTCCGGTTCCTGAATCTGGAGAAGTGGGTACAACTGTAACCATTGCTGCTACAGGTTTGAAAAAGTACATGGATTCTAAGGAATTGGTGTTCCTGTTTAATGGTGAGAAGGGTGACATCGTTGCAGTAACTGATGCAGGTATCCAGGTGAAAGTTCCTGCAAGGGCCAGTTCAGGCGTTACCTCTTTCCAGGTAGGTGGTCAGTTGGTTTTCGGTCCGGTATTTACCGTAACAGGAAGAGTTAAGGTTGACCCAACCTGGAAAAGCACGATTGGAGCTGACAACACTGTTGTTAAAGCTTACAGATTACCTGACAATAACATCATGATCATGGGTGAATTTCAAAACTATGATAACAAAGGTATCGTAAAGCCGATCAGAAGGATTACCAGGTTATTAAAAGATGGTACCTGGGATCGTTCTCTTCAAACAGGTGAAGGTGCTAATGGTACTGTAAATGATATGGCTATCTTGAATGGTAAATATTACATTGCTGGTGAGTTTGGTGGTTATGCACAAAGAGGTGGTGACATCAGCAGAATTACCCAAATTAACAGTACAGGTATTATTGATACCGTAGGTGTAGAAACTTATTTGAAAAAGACAAAATATGTTTCTCCTTTTAATGGTGGTGTTGATAAAACGATTCGCAGTCTTTACGCTTTCAACGGTAAGTTGATTGCAACCGGAGACTTTACCTATTATTTATCCCGTCGTTACGACCAGTCTAGTTATACTTATAAAGATAGTACAGTGATTGACAGTGTTGATGTAAGACAATTGGTTCGTTTCAACTCGAATGGTACGCTTGATAAAACATGGAGATTTTTACCTAATGCCGTTGGTTACAAAGGTATTCTTGGAAAAAGTTTACCAGGTGGAACAGGACGTTTATTGTCACTTATGCACACAGATGGTAAAATACTTTGCTACGGTGAGTTTCCTAAGTTTGATGATGCAACTGTAGGGCGTATTGTTAGATTAAATGCTGACGGAACTATTGATGCAACATTCAATCCTGGTGGTGCGGGTGCTGATGATAATATCGCGTCTGTTAGTTACAATGCTACTACCAATAAATATGTTGTTGTAGGTCGTTTTAAAACTTTCAATGGAGTTGCTTCATTGAATATGGTTCAACTGAACTATGATGGTTCTGTTGATGTTGCCTTTAAACCAAAGGTTTTCGTAGGTGGTATTCCGTATTTTGTTAAGCAGTTGTCTGACGGATTATCTGTAGTTGCGGGTGACTTTAAGACTTATGATGGTGTGGCAAGAAACGGCTTCCTGATTGTTAACAATCTTGGAGAGTTAGCTTCTGGTTACAATACCACAGGTAACGTGTTAGGTTCAACACAGAAACTGAATGATGTATTAGAGATGACCTCTGAGGATGGTAAACGTGCCTTATTGCTGATGGGTAGATTTAGTACTTTTGATAGCAAACCATATAACAATATCATCAGAGTAACTATAGAATAATGAGAGTGCAGTTTAAAACTAACCAATTGAAAAATAAACTAAAGAGTATGAAAAATTTTAAATACCAATCTTATATTGGTGCATCTCTCTTTGTATTAGCCCTGGCGAGCTCGTGTAAAAGCGATTTTGACAAAGTAGTTCCGGGAGCTCCTGCAATCAACACAGGTGTAGACTATAAGGTGCCGAAGGTACTTTACATCATCGCTGATGGTGCAAGGGGATCATCTGTTAGAGATGCGGAAAGTGTTAACATTAAATCACTTATCCCGAACTCTATCTATACCTGGAATGGCTTAGCTGATACTAGCAAGAATGATGCTACCAACTGGGCAGATATGATTACTGGTGTTAAGAAAGAAAAACACGGTGTTGTTTCTGAAGATTTTGCTGCCAATAAATTGGCTCAGTATCCCGCAATCTTCCAAAGAATCAAATCTGTTAACCCAAAGATTCGTATTGCAACTTTTGCAGCTTCGAATGTGTTCAAAACGCAATTAACAGGTGGTGCTGATGTAAGCGAAGCATTGGCTAATGATGAGGCTGTAAAGTCCAGAATGGTTGAGTTCTTAAAAACGGATACCGCTTCTCTTGTGCTTGGTCAATTCACAGCTATTGAAGCTGCTGGTAAGGCTGCCGGATCTGGATTTGATAACCAGTTTGCACCTTATAAAGCTGCAATCAATGCATTTGATACAAGGGTTGGTGAATTACTTACCGCTGTTAAAGCACGTCCTACTTATGCAAAAGAAAACTGGTTGGTGATTATCACTTCTAACAGAGGTGGTCAGTTTGCGTTGCCGGCAAATCAAGATGACAAAACGGTATTTAGTAATACCAATGCCAATGTCTTTACGGTTATTCATAATCCTTCATTCAAAACAACATTTATCGGAAAACCTTTCCTAGGAAATTCATTTTCTGGTGCTGCTGCACGTTACAAAGGAGAGCCGGATAAAACACAAGGTTTAACATCTACTATAACTTCTCCAAATTTCAATTTTGGAAGAAGTGATTTCACTGTTTCTGTGAAGATTAAAAAAGGTAAACCTAGAAACTTAAGTCGTGGAGATTATTTCTACCAGTGGCCTTCCGTTTTAGGTAAAAGAAATAGTGCTGGTTGGGGCAATGGAAATCCAGGATGGGACATTTGTTTGTTCTATAACGGATGGCGCTTATTTGCTCAGGGTGGTACTGACTTCGGATCTGGTACTGAGATTGGCGGATTAGATTTTAGCGGTGATACTTGGCATGATTTGACGTTTACAGTTGAGCGTAAAGCAGATGGTTTCAGGTACGTAAGAATGTATACTGATGGTATAAAGGGTGTAACAAATGGTCAGGACGGAAGTAACCGTAACTGGGATGGTCCAGGTGGTTCACCATCTAATCCAGTGAATGTTGAAGTAAGACTTTCTGGACAACCTAATTTTGATAACAACGACCCATTACGTGTAGGTTATAGTCCGGGTGAAAGTGATGGCGATTTAGGTAGTATTAATATTAACTTACGTGAGCTTAAGATTTGGAAATATGCGTTGCCTGAAGCAGCGATTAAACAATATTCATGTGACCCTTCAATGGACTCTAGTCATCCTTTTTATGACTATTTAGTTGGTTACTGGCCGCTAAACGAAGGAAGTGGCGCTATTATGAAAGATATTGGCGGTCCGTTTATTTCTAACTTTACTTTACAGGGTACGTATTCATGGGATACTTTCACCGATTTGTTGTGTTCTCCATCGAACTCAGCATTGGGTAGCTTAGTTCCTAAGAATTCAGATTTACCTGCTCAAATTATCAGCTGGTTTAACATCGCACGTCAGGAGTCATGGGCTTTAGACGGAAAAGTTTGGATATCTAACTAATCAAATAGGGGCCGGATGCCCGGCCCCTATATTTGTTTAAAATAAGCTACCTAATAAAATCAAATATAAAATGAAAAAAATTTTTACTTATTCGCGATTTGGCCTTTTGGCAATGATCGCTCTTTTCACTTCTTCGTGTGAAAAAGAAAAACTAGCTGACGTACTTTCTGATGAGACGTTCCCTTCAGTTGGTATTTCTGTAGCGCCTAAGACTGAGGTTGGAACTGGAAGTGTATTCAACTTAACAGGAGGTGAGCTAATTGTTCCTGTTACTGTTCAATTTTCTGCTGCAACCAGCAGAGCATTTTCAGTGCAATTGGTTGCAAATGTAGATACTGTTGCCGGTTTAGTTACTTCAGGTGCTTTGGCAACTGGTACTTTAGCATTAGAAAATGGATCTTTTTCTATTCCTACTGTGATGAATGTACCTATCGGTGTTACAAGTGCAACTTTTGACCTTGTTATCAGCCGTTCATTTTTAGAACGCAGGTATGGAAAAAGTGTTGCATTCGCTCTGAAATTGCAATCGCCAGGTAAGGGCAATGCAATAAGCGCAGGTAAGAACATTTCGTTGGTGGTAATTAAAGTTGGAGAAACTATTACTGCTGACCAGGTTCACTATGTATCATTTGGTGCATCAAAAATTTTGTCTGTGCCTACGCTTAACAATTATAATATTGGTTCACTTAATTTAACTGTAGATATTCCTTTATTCTTATCATCTATAGCAGGTCCTTCTTTTTCTGTTGATATTGTTCAAAGTGATTCGGCTGCAACTGCTGCAATTGCGGCAGGTTTGATTACTAACGCAGAATTAATGCCAACAAGCCGTGGTCTGGTACCAGCAAACTCAAAAGCAACATTTGAGGTAAATAAGAATACATCTTCGATCCAATATGTAACGAATTTTGCTACGTTGATGTCTCGTACCAATAAGAAATGGGCGCTTGGATTAAAACTCATCAATCCTACAAGATATCAAACTAGTCTTACCAATAAAACTATTGTGTTGGTTATTGACGGTAATCAACTAACTAGGCCATTTGTAAGTAGCGATCCTAACTTATCAAGACCATTTACTGGTACGCCATTTTTAATTCCGGGCACTATTGGTAAGGCGTCTGAATTGATTCCTGCTGCAGCTTATGATGAAGGTGGTGAAAACATTGCATTCCACGATAATGGTGGTAAAGACGGTGCAACCTCATTTAGGCCTAATGATCAGGTTGATATAGGTAACTACATTCCTAGAACAGTTGTTGGATGGACTGGTGACGGTGAGTGGTTAACTTATACAATTAATGTTGAGACTGCGGGTACTTATGAACTTAACTCAATTATCGGCTCAAATGGTAATGATGGTAAGTACAAAGTTCTTATCGACGGTGTTGACATAACCGGAGATAAACCTGTAAAGGGAACTCCTGGTACGTATGGAGATCAGCAGCCTAACTATATTGATGTTCAGCTTCCTGCTGGAAGACACATCTTCAAATTCTTTATGGTGAAAGCTACTTACGATGTTAAGGGTTGGATCTTTACCAGAAAGAGCTAGATAAGCGCGCTCTACAAAAAATAAACAAAATAAACCAAACCACAAGAATAAGGCATGAAAAAGTTATTTAAGCCATTAATTCTGTTATTTTTCGCAGGAGCATTTGCTTCCTGCGAAAAAGACAGAGCCGTTCAAATAGAAGATAGCGGCGAAGTTGTAAATCCTTTAGCAAGTTATGAAGTCATCAAAGGTGATGACGCATTTACTTTCCAATTCAAAAACAGTTCAAAAAACTACTCCAAGTTAGAATGGAGATTTGGAGATGACACGTTATCTGTAGCGGAAAATCCAAGTCACCTTTACCTTACTACAGGAAAGTTTCAGGTTGATTTGAAAGCATTTTCATCAACAGGTGCTATTACGAGAAAGTTGGTTGACATCAATATTGTTCCGGATAGTGTTGCGAAAATCACTGCTGTAAAGACTGGAGTTGCCAATCAAATCAAGTTTTCTGCAGCCGTAAAGGCTACAGTTGCAAGCATTCTCTGGACTTTTACTGATGTGTCACCAGCTGTTACATCGACCGAGCTTTCGCCTGTGAGAACATATCCTGCAGGATCGTTCAACGCATTTACAGTAAAAATTACTACAAACAAAGGGTCTGTGGTTACACTTAGTAAATTTGTTACTCCAGAAGGGATAGCTGAGAACATCACTCAAAACTATGTTGCCTTTACGCCGTCTACAAATAATAGCAACACCAATGAGAACGCTGCGAAAATTGTAGATAATAACGTTGAAACAAAGATTTACCTTGGTGGCCCACCGTTACCGTTAATTTTTAAATGGCAGTTCGCTTCTGAGCAGACAGTTAAAATTTATGCTATTGGTAATGCAAATGACTCTGAATCAAGAGATCCAAAAATTTGGACTTTAGAAGGTTCAAAGGATGATATGTCCTGGGAAATCGTCGATAGTCAAACTTTGACTACAAGTTTGTACGCCCGTGCTGGTAACCAATATAAGAAATTGCACTATTTTGCTGTCGCAAACCCTAAACCGTTTATCTTTTATAGATGGAGGGTAACAGCAATGTGGACTAGTACTAACTTCCAGGTTTCTGAATTTAGGTTGTTTAGATAGTAGTTTTAATAAATTTATAAATAAAAAAGGCAGTTGGTTTTACCAGCTGCCTTTTTTATTTAGTGAAAGATTTTAGTAGTAATGTATTTTTCCTCATAACAGCACTAAACGCTACCTTAATATGATACGATTAGCCAGTGGAGTTATATGTTTACTGGTGATGCCCCACGCTATTTATTAAACTGATACGCCTTCATTTTGTCTTGGTTAATGCCGAATAGTACGGTATTATTAATCGTTAATACGCTTCTGACATCACCCCTAATATTGAGGCCGCTTTCCTTTACATATTTAAATGAGCCTTTACCATTGCCTGCTAGCAAGATCCCATGATTGGCATCATAATTACCGAGTCTGATTCTTGATTGATTTATATTACCGGTAAGTAGGATGTCCTTAAATCCATCCCGGTTGTAATCTAGACAAGTAATTGTGAAGACAGGTGCAAATTGTGCCTGAAGTGGTAAATCTTTTTCTAACAGTTTCCCCTTTGGAGACATTTCAAAATATGCTGTTTTAAGGTATGTAGCTCTTAAAGTTTTTGCACCTTTGATTTCTTCGGGCGTAAATATTTCGTTTATTCCCGCATTGGCAAATGTTGAGTAATTTGGGAAGCGTTGTCTCATTAAACTTATCTGATCAAGCAATTCATCTCTTGTTAGATATGGGTAGCTTTTGCCCATGATCGGTAAGCATAAGATTGCATCAACGGCCCCGTTATCATCAAAATCTTTATATACTAGCTCAGCAGGTAACTTATCACTCGCTTGGCATTGGCTGTTTAGGCCGAGATTACCTACCAACAAATCAAGTTTTCCATCACCGTTCATGTCCTCAACTTTTATGGTATTCCACCACCCGCTGTAGTTTTTGCCCAAGTAGTCCTTTGTTTTGTTTGTTAGTTTCCCATTATCATTTATGTAGATGCTAATAGGCATCCAATCTCCTACGACAATCAGATCAGATTTTTTATCACCATTAAAATCTGCAACAGCTGCGTCAGTTACCATTCCACTATATTCCAGGTCAGGCGCAATCTTTTTGATTTGATTTGTAAAATGACCATGTCCATCATTTATTAAGATAAAGCTCTGTGGTGCTTCCGGGTACCTGCCTACTGATACCCTTCCGCCTACAAAAATATCCGGCTTACCATCGCCATTAAAATCCCCAACTTTTGCGCAACTTTTACTGACGTGCATCTCCGGGAGTGAATTAATAGACTTTGTAAACTTCCCTTTACCATTGTTTATATACAACCTATCCTGGAAAAGGGGATCGGCATCCTTAAAACTTCCGTATCCTCCGCTTACCACGTATAGATCGATATGTCCATCTGCATTTGCATCAAAAAACGTAGCTTCTGTATCTTCACTCTGAGCATCGGCTATAAAAGCCTTATCATCCTTTATAAATTTCCCTCCCTTTTGCTGAATGAATATTGCGCCCGGTTTGTTGACGTCTCCCCCTACGAAGACGTCCTCCATCTGATCGCCATTCAAATCTGCCTTGGCCATACAGGGTCCGTCAAATGAGAGAGAATTTACCAGCAGAGGTGAACGCTTAAAGTCGTTGATTTCGTTTTTAATTTGCGCGGATTGAACCGGGGATTGTACTTCTTTAAAGATAGTTGATTTCTTTGCCGGAAGCTGATACATTTCATTGGCGTCGGTTTCTGCAATATTGAGCAGTTTATTGGTGGCAATGTTCGTCAGCACTTGCTTTTTTCCACTTTGCCAGATAATTCTTAGCGAGTCGATCTTCTTCTCCTTGCCTAAACCAAAGTGAAGTGTTTGAGAGACACTGGATAGGAATCCTCTGGAGGGCATTTGCTCTACATTTTGTTGCTTGCCGTTGGCGAATATGGTAATTGATGCGCCGAGCCCGTCGATATTCCCGGGCAAACCCTTTAATTTTACCTTTAAAAAATTTGATGAGGAGTCAGTTTGATTTTGGTAAATAAATGCAGTCCGGTTGATGTTGTTTATGACCAGGTCAAGATCCCCATCATTATCCAAATCGCTGTAAGCCGCACCGTTACTGTTTGATGGAATATCAATACCCCAATTAACGCCCTTATTTTGAAAGGTAAAGCTGCCCTCATTTTTGAATATATAATTTTTTACGTTGGAAGACGGAACCTTTTTAAGCAAAGCGACCAAGTCTGCCGGCTCTATATTGCCCATTTTGCTCATCATATAATCCTGATTATACTTTAGCACATCCATGTTTGTGAAATCACGCATGTATCCATTGGTAATAAAGAGGTCTTTCCAACCATCATTATCATAATCTGCAAATAGGGGGGCCCAGCTCCAATCTGTATTGGATATTCCTGCCAATTGCCCTACTTCACTGAACGATCCATCGCCGTTATTGATGTGCAACATGTTTCGTTGGTATTGGCGGTAAAAACCATTGCGAAGATTGATGTTGAACGCTTCATAGTTGTCGAGCCCGGCCAGCAGCTTCTGACGTTTATTGTCTTCGGGAAGCATATCCAGTGTAAAAATATCCTGAAGTCCGTCATTATTTACATCTGTTACAGCGTTCCCCATTGAAAATAGAGAAAGATGGTCTAACATGGTCTGTGCATGATCTGTAAAGGTTCCATCACCATTATTAATATATAATTTGTCTGGTATTGAATAGTCGTTTGACAGGTAGATATCGGGCCATCCATCGCCATTGATATCAGAAACACCACCCCCTAAGCCGTAGGAGAGGGCAGAAATATCGAAACCTGCCTTTTTGCTGACATCCTGAAAAAATCCATTATCATTTCTCAGCAACTTGGTTCTTGCCAGAGGATCTTCCTGCTTTTTAAGTTCTTCGATTGTAATGTCATCCAGGTTACTCAGTACCTGAACATTATCATTAACCAGGAGCAGATCGAGGTCACCATCACGATCATAATCAAAGAAAACAGATTGGGTGCTGTAAGATTCATTGTCCAGACCGTATTTTGCGGCTTCATCAACAAAAGTAGGTATGCCTTCCGTGTTTGTTCCCTTATTTATGAATAACTGGTTTTTCGTTTCCGCACCAGATTTTCTTCCTGCATAACATAGATAAATATCTAGTTTACCATCGCCATTTACATCCACCATATTTACCCCGGTCTTCCAGCCATTGGCCCTACCAGCTACACCGGCCTTTTCTGTGATGTCTTCAAACTGCATATTACCCTTGTTGCGATATAGCTTATTGCTTGTCATATTGCCAGAGAAGTAAATTTCATCTAAACCATCGTTTGTCAAGTCACCAACGGCTACGCCACCACCGCTGTAAAACTGTTGATAGAATCCTCCGGCCGTATTACTAATGTCTTCTTTAACGACATTATTAAACAGAACATTTGTTTTGGATGAATCCAGCAGCACAAACCCAGGTTTACCTGCAGCAATTATAGATTCATTGTCTTTACCATATTTACATGACGACAAAATTATTAAAAGGGCAAAAAAGTTAATGAGTTTAAAATGAGTACTATAGTTGTGGCTGTAGCCGCTAAGCTTAACATTTGGGAAATGGTTCATTTGGAAATATTTGGTAACTAAATATAGCAATACTTTAGGTACGACAACTCTTTTTAAAAAAGTCCTATATGTTTCGTTTATATTATTGTAATAACTTAGCTACACTTCTTGGTGAAATTACTGAGTGGTCCCGATTTTGCTTATTTTTAAATCATAATTAAATATATCCCCCCAAGGAAAATGAAAAAATTGTTTACACCAATACTATTGCTGTGTTTCGCAGCAACGCTAACTTCTTGTGAGAAAGATCAGGTATTAGCGCATGATGACACCATCTCTGAAAAGCTTCCGCTAGTTGATTATCAGATTGTACCTGGAGATGATCCATTTACTTTTAAGTTTACCAACAAGTCTTCGGGTTTTGAAAAAGTAGAATGGAGGTTCGGTGACGATACTTTATCTACAGTTGAGTCGCCAAGCCATGTATATCTTACAACGGGAACTTTTCAGGTGGATTTAAAAGCATTCAATACTGAAGGAGAATTCACCAGAAAACTAGTTGACATCAAAATCGTTCCTGATAGTGTTGTGAAAGTCACAGCAACAAAAACAGGAGTAGCGAACGAGGTGAAGTTTAATTTGACAAGCAAGGCCAGAATCGTATCGGCTGTGTGGACATTTAACGATGTTACCCCGGGTGTATCGTCGACATCATTGTCTCCTACCAGAAAATATGAAGCAGGATCATTCAACAACTTTACAGTTACCATAAAAACTGATAAGGGTTCTACTATCCAACTGGATAAGTATGTAACTTCTGAGGGTATTGCTGATAACATCACTTCAAGTGCTTTGTCATTTGTAGGATCGTCTGATAATAGTAACACCAATGAAAATGCGGCTAAACTTGTTGATAATAATTTGGAAACTAAAATATTCCTTGGAGGTCCTCCTTTGCCACTAACGTTTAAGTTTCAGTTTGCCTCAGCCCAGGCCGTTAAAATCTACGGTATAGGTAATGCGAATGACTCAGACGGCAGAGATCCTAAGACCTGGACATTGGAAGGTTCTGATGACGATGCTAACTGGACTGTTCTAGATTCAAGAACAATGACCAGCAGCTTATATACATTAGCCGGTAATCAGTATAAGAAATTGTTTTACTTCGCAGTTTCTAATCCTAAGCCGTTCATCTTCTATCGATGGAAGATCTCTGCAACCTGGAATGAGAATAACTTTCAAGCGTCTGAAATCAGGCTGTTTAGATAAAATATTCAATAAGTTTGAAGGAAAGAGGGATGCGAAAGTATCCCTCTTTTTTTATAACTGTTTTGTTACAATTATTTTTGTTTGTGGATATAATAATTTCTATATTTATGTATTAGTTCTCTCATGGTATTGGGAGAAATATAAATAAACTTAACCAAATATAAATTTCCCCCCATGAACAAAATCATTAAACCGATTTTGATCTTATTTTGTGCGGCTAGTATAGTAGCCTGTGAAAAAGATCGACTTTTGCCTGTCGAGAGCGCTGAATCTTCAGCCACTCCAGTTGTAGATTTCCAAGTAGTACAGCAGGCTGACCCTTTCACTTTTGAATTTAAGAACACTTCTTCCAACTACAAAACATTGGAGTGGCGCTTTGGTGATGATAGTTTGTCGACCGAAGTTTCTCCGAAACACATGTATTTCAAAGATGGTAAATATGAAGTTATCTTAACCGCCACATCTGCCGATGGTGCTAAAGGAAAAAAATTATTTGTCGTTAATATCGAGGCTAATAAGGTTGCACAAATTATAGCATTACCCAATGGTACTTCGAATACAGTAAAATTTAAAATCACAACTACTGCTGAATTAAAATCTGCTTCCTGGGATTACGGCGATGGTACAAAATCAACAGATTTAGAACCCGCTAAGACATATGAAGCAAATAAACTTTTCATATCCAAGGTTGTGTTAACAACAAAGCTTGGGGCACAAGCGACTGTTTCTAAACTCGTGTCCTCAAATGGATCCCTGCAAGATGTTACGAGTCAATTCTTTAAAAATACTGGTAATGCCAATAAAAGCATCGGGCCGGCATTTGCAGCTTCACAACGTGTAGGTGATAGGTGGGGCGTAGTTGCAGACTGGCGTGTAAATGCGGCTGTAAAACAACGTGATGGTAATATGGGCGGCTGGGATCAGTGGGAAGGCAACACCATGTCTATGGAGAAATGGGGTGGTGGAGAAAGAGAAATTATCGATGGAAAAATAGAGCAAACGTCAATGGCACCTCTTCCAGAAGGTCAATATTATCTTAGAATGGGATTCCATGATTATCAAGTGAAAGATTACTTATACAGCGTTGTTACTAAGGCTAACGATCTTCCTAATGTTAATGTTGTTGAAAGTAATACTGATGTATTGGGTTGGACAAGAATTACTGGTAGTGTAAATAATGGAAATGAGGCTAACCCTTTAATATTTACAACTGCGTTTAAATTAACTGAACAGAGAAATGTAACCTTGGGTTATGTTGCCACTTTCCAGCAAAACGAACAGAACTTCAAGTTATATGAAGTCAAATTATACAAGCAAGATAAATAGGTTAAAGTTCCTTTAAATTAAAAAGCCCAGCTGCAAAAACAGCTGGGTTTTTTTAGTATTACCAGTTTTTTGAAATAAATAATACCTTTATTAGATATTCATCACAAATCTTTAACCACCAATGATTAGAAAAAAGTTACTCATTTTTGCAGCGCTATTTACCGGAAACTATCTGCAGGCGCAGGAAACCAAGGCTCCGGCGTATCCATTGATAACACATGATGCCTATTTCAGTATATGGTCGAATACCGATAAGTTAAATGAATCGGTTACTAAACATTGGACAGGAACTGACCAGTCGCTTCTAGGCGTAATAAAAGTCGATGGAAAGTCTTATCGCTTTCTTGGTGATAGTGAGCAGACCTACACGTCTGTTTTGCCTGCATCGGATGACAGAGATTATAATTTTAGCTATACGGAAACCATGCCTTCAGGCGATTGGAAAGCCGCACAATATACAGCCGGTGATTGGAAAACAGGAGCAGCTCCATTTGGTGACCTTTCTGCATTTGCTAAAACAGAATGGAAAACTAAAAATCTTTGGGTAAGGAGGTCATTCGATTTAGCTAACCCCTTAATGAAAGATCTTGCTTTAAAACTGAGTCATGATGATAATGTTGAGGTTTACTTAAATGGAAATTTGATCTATAACCACCAGGGATGGACAAATAATAAGTTTGTTTATATTCCAATTAAACAAGACGTTTTGCAAGGATTAAAGAAAGAAAACAACATACTGGCTATTCATATTGCTAACACTGCAGGGGGTGCCTGGCTGGATGCCGGACTGGTTTCGAAAGCAGTAATTAGTAATCCGGTGACGGCAGCCCAGCAGAATAGCGTTGTGGTTACGGCGACTCAAACAAAATATGAATTTAAG
Source organism: Bacteroidota bacterium (assembly GCA_040385565.1). Lineage (GTDB taxonomy): Bacteria > Bacteroidota > Bacteroidia > Sphingobacteriales > Sphingobacteriaceae > Pedobacter. The sequence goes on from JAZKHD010000014.1 coordinate 179,061, forward strand.
GCAGGTGGTATGGATCTTTCTCTCACATTCACTTCACCCTTGTTACTTGATGATCTGCATATGGTTTCCAGGCCAATATCTTACATTACCTACAAAGTAAAATCAAATGACAAGAAGGTTCATGATGTTGAAGTACTTTTCAATGCCGCTACTAGTATTGCGAGTAATACATCCGGACAAGAAATTAAAGCAGATGTTGCTAATTCCGGTCCATTGTCAATATTGAAGGCAGGTACTACTGAGCAGCCGGTACTTAAAAAAAGAGGTGACGATTTGCGCATCGACTGGGGTTACCTGTATGTGGCAATACCCTCTGCCACCAAACCTGTGCAATACATTGTTCCACTTAAAAATGCGATAGTTGAATTTGCTAAAGGGGTAAAAATAGCACGGCCAACTTCACAAACGGGAACAAAACTGTCTTTAAGTACTGTACTTAATTTCGGAAAAGTAGGTGCTTCTTCTAAGCAGCAATACATCATGCTCGGCTATGACGATCAAGAATCTGTGCAATACTTCGGACAAAATTTGAAAGCCTACTGGAACAGTGATGGTACCAAAACTTTCAACAGTGAGTTGGTAAAAGCGAATGCTGAATATCCCAAGGTAATGCAGAAGACTAATGCTTTTGATGCTGCTATGTATAAAAATGCTTTAAGCGCCGGCGGAGAGAAATATGCTAAGTTGTGTGTTCTTGGTTACCGACAAGCCATAGCTGCTCATAAATTAGTTAAAAGTCCTTCAGGCGATTTGTTGTTTATGTCCAAAGAAAACTTTAGTAATGGATCAATCTACACTGTTGACGTAACTTACCCTTCAGCTCCATTGTTCCTGGCCTACAATCCTGATCTGGTTAAAGGATTGCTGAATGGAATTTTTGCTTATAGTGAAAGCGGAAAGTGGGTTAAACCATTCGCTGCGCATGACTTGGGTACTTATCCTTTAGCTAACGGACAAACTTATGGTGAAGATATGCCGGTTGAAGAATCTGGAAATATGATTATCCTTACCGGAGCAATAGCTAAGGCGGAAGGCAATGCAGAATACGCAAGAAAGCACTGGAAAACATTGGGCGTTTGGGCCGAGTATTTAAGCAGGGAAGGATTTGATCCGGGCAACCAGCTTTGCACTGATGATTTTGCGGGGCATTTAGCCCGAAACTCTAATTTATCTGTTAAGGCTATTGTTGCTCTGGGGACGTATGGTATGCTGGCTGACAAGCTAGGGGAAACTGCTGAAGCAAAAAAATATACAACAATGGCTAAGGAAATGGCTTTAAAGTGGATGACAATGGCAGATGACGGAGATCATTACGCATTAACGTTTGATAAAAAGGGTACCTGGAGCCAAAAGTATAATTTGGTTTGGGACAAGCTTTTAGGACTTAATCTATTCCCCAAGGAAGTTTATAGCAAAGAGATTAAATTTTATTTGACCAAGCAAAATGAGTACGGCTTGCCATTAGATAGCCGTAAAACTTATTCGAAGTCTGACTGGATTGTTTGGACTTCTGTTCTGGCAGATAACAACGCCGATTTTCAGGCATTCATTAATCCTATATATAAGTACGCAACTGAGACTACTTCCCGTGTTCCATTGAGCGACTGGCATGAAACTACAAGTGGAAAAATGACTGGATTTCAGGCAAGGAGTGTTGTTGGTGGTTATTTTATAAAAATGCTTGAGCAAGATTGGAATAAGAAATAGCGTAAGGTTGAAAAATGCGCTGTTCCAATGTTCTAAAAAAAGAAAAGCTGCTTTGCAATTGCAAAGCAGCTTTTCTTTTTTTAGAAAGGGAGCCGGAACCACCCAAGCTCCCTTCGTGCATCGTTCCATTTGGGGGGGATGCTAAAATAAACCGTTATAAATATAGAATTTATTTTCACAAATTCAAAGTAACAGATTTGAGACGATTTACTTTCCCAGTGCCTGGTAAATTTCCGTGAATAACAAACCGCTTCCACCTCCATAATGGAAAATCACGGGGATTTTGGAACGTGACTTACTTACTTTTTCTACCAGATCAGTTTCTTCCTGAGGTGATAAACCTGAGCCCACTAATAACAAATTAAAGGATGCCGATGTGAACACAGTTATAGCTTGCTCCAGCGAATTTGCCGCGGTAGCGTTCATGGATGGATTTGAATTGATCAACCTCACAATCGTATTCAAAATTTCCTCGTGGGTACAAACGATAAGTATTTCAGTTTTTTCCATTTTAATAATTCATGGGCACTTCCATCAGTAAAATCTGACTACCAGCTGAAACGTTGATGCTAACAGATTCTGTATCCCAAATTCCATAACCGTCCCGTTCACTTAAAGCCTGATCTCCAACTGTCGCACTGCCTTTTATTAAAAATACATATAAACCATTAGTTTTATCCTTCAAGTGATAAACTTTTTCTGTGTTGTTATCGAACTGACCCATGTGAAACCAGGCATTTTGGTAGACCCATACATTATTGTCCTCTTGAAATGGCGATAAGATTTGTATAAATTCATTTGGCCTTAAAAGATTTTTGTAATTGGTCTGTTGGTACCTCGGTTCCACGTTTCGTTTATTCGGAAAAAGCCAGATTTGTAAAAACTGGACGGGCTGAGCTGGATCTTTATTGAATTCTTTGTGGTAAATCCCAGTCCCGGCGCTCATCACCTGGATCTCTCCGGATTCAATTACTGCGATGTTTTCCATACTATCTTCATGCTGCAAAGCTCCTTCAAGCGGTATTGAAATGATTTCCATATTGTCATGTGGATGCTCGCCAAAGCCTTTGCCACCACTTACCCAATCGTCGTTTAAAACTCTTAAGGCGCCGAATTGTATCCGTTCGGGATTATAATGCTGACCAAAACTAAAAGTGTGAAAGCTTTTTAACCAACCATGATCTGCTGCGCCTCTGGTTGTTGCCTGATGAAATACTGTTTGTGCCATTATTTTCTTTTTATAATGCAAAGCTAATCCGTGGAGGTAGTATTATTCTTAACATAGAATAAGAAATTGACAAGGCATTAATAAAAGAAAATGGAAAAAAACTTATTTTTGATTTTCAATGAACTTATAGATTTACAGCGATGAAGAAGAATTTTGTATCCAATTCTACGGAGTCAGTGAGAATGTTTAAAAGTCCGCTGCTGGAAGGGTTATCTAAGGTGCCGTATTTTGTACCCCTGGTTGTTTTTGTTCCAACAATAGGTTTTTTCTGCTGGAAATCTGCTCAAATCAACAGTTTAATATTGGTGTCAACATTCTTGTTAGCCGGGCTTTTTGTGTGGACGCTAACTGAGTATATTATGCATCGTTTTGTATTTCATTTTTACCCAAGTTCAACCTGGGGCAAGCGCATCCATTTTATTTTTCATGGTGTACATCACGACTATCCGAACGATGCCAGGCGTCTGGTTATGCCACCGTCTGCGAGTATTCCATTAGCCCTGCTTTTTTATATCCTCTTTAAATGGCTGCTAAAATCTGAGATGTTAGATGGTTTTTTTGCCGGGTTTCTTATTGGGTACCTATTTTATGATATGACACATTATATGCTGCATCACGCACAATTTAAAAATGGTATTTGGAAGAAACTGAAGCAGCAGCACATGCTGCATCATTATGATGATCCTACAAAAAAATATGGGGTAACATCAAATATCTGGGATAAAGTATTTGGAACAAAATAGTTAGTTCAGCTACTTTTCTTTTTAACAGGCACTTTTTTGGCATCCTTTGCCGATGTTGCATTTTCAGGCTCTGATCCTTTAGGTTTCTTTTGATCTGTTGTTTCTGCTTTTTCAGTTTTGTTTTTCGGAGTTTTCATAATTGGCTGCGTTTAGTATAAACTTACTGTTAAACCTTAACATTTGATCTTGTAATAAGTTTCCGGTAGCTCAAAAAGCCATATATTTAGCCCGTTAAACCAGATCTATGAGGAAGAAAATTTTACGCTTTGCTTTTCTAATATGCTGTCTTTCCACAGCTGCGTTTTCTCAGGAGGTTGAAGGAAATTTAAACCTCCATACCTTCGCCGATAACCGTGAATATGGTAAATCAGGAAGATACCCTCAAACCATATTTGGCATTAGGTTTTCTCCGGAAGTCGGACTGCGTATAGATAGCCTGCATAGAATAAGAGTAGGTTTCAACGCGCTTCACGAATTTGGCTCGTCAAAATTTACTGATAAAATTGATCCGGTCGTATATTATCAGTTCAGCCAGAAAAACTGGAATTTTTATATGGGTGCCTTTCCAAGACTAAATCTGCTAACAGATTACCCGAGGGCAATTTTAACCGATACCCTAAACTACTACCGCCCAAATGTTGAAGGCATGCTTGTTAAATATGAGAATGAACACTGGCGACAAACCGTTTGGATAGACTGGACCAGCAGGCAGACCGCCACAGCGCGTGAAAACTTTCTATTTGGTTTATCAGGTGCCTACAAGAATGGCATTTTCTTCGCCTCTCATTATGCAATGATGCTGCACAATGCAGGGCCGGCCGTTAGTATCGTTGGAGACCATATTGAAGACAATGGGGCGCTTGCCCTCAAAGCAGGAGTAGATCTTACGAAAAAAACAATGTTTGACTCCTTAACAGTGAACGCCGGGGGATTAATGTCGTTCGAAAGAATAAGAACCATTGGTGGCTGGAAAACGCCGAAGGGATTGCTGCTGGAATTTCATATCGCCTATCACCGTCTTGGGATAATCAATTCATACTATAATGGCGAAGGCCACAACATCAGGTTTGGAGATAAATTTTATACATCTAAATCATATAACCGCACCGACCTTACCTGGCGGCCAATGCTATTTAAAAATGTCGAAGGGCTGTTCGCGCTTTCTTTCCATTTTGTTGATGGTGTCGTAGACAACCAGCAGGCATTTGGATTACGTTATAATATTATGGGCAGTAAAAAATTGAGATGAATGAAAACTGTTATTAGTATCTTATTGTCTTTTGTTTTCACAGCGACTTTTGCACAACGTACCCCCGTGAGTACACACGGACAACTTAATGTTAGCAAAGGCAGGATTGTAGACAAAAACAATTTGCCCCCTCAACTTCGGGGAATCAGTATGTCATGGAGCATATGGGGAGGTCATAAATATTATAATCCTCAGGTTATTGATTGGTTGACAACCGATTTCGAGGTTAGTGTTATCCGTCTATCTATGGCGGTTGAACATGAGCATGGGTATCTTGCAGACTCTGCCGGACAATATAATTTAATAACCAGCTCAATAGATGCTGCAATCAAAAATGGTCTATACGTGATTGTTGATTGGCATGATCATCATGCCATCCAACATCAAACTAAGGCAATCAACTTCTTCAGCCAGATTTCAAAGCGGTATACAGGTAAGCAAAATATAATTTATGAAGTTTTTAATGAGCCTGAACGTGTTAACTGGAAAGATGTTAAGGAATATTCAATTCAGGTGATTAAAGCGATAAGGAAATTTGATCAGAAAAATCTGATTGTTGCAGGCAGTCCCTCCTGGGATCAGGATGTAGATGTTGCAGCAAAAGACCCCATAACAGGTTTCTCAAACATTGCTTACTCATTTCATTTTTATGCATCAGATCCTAACCATCAAGAGAAGCTAATGAGTAAAGCCGATGAGGCAATCCGACTTGGTTTGCCATTGTTTGTTACAGAGTGGGGTGTTGGTGAGTCTAATGGTGATGGTGTATTTAACAAGAAAACAAACACAAAATGGCTGAATTGGATGGAGCAAAATAAATTGAGCTGGACCAATTGGAATTTGACTGATAAGAAGGAAACTACTGCTTTGGTTTTACCAGGCGCATCAGCAAACGGTGGGTGGTCTGAAAACAACCTGTCTCCGGCAGGGCAATACATTAGAAAGGTGCTAAAAAATTCAGGAAAAACAGTCAAATAGCATGAAGAAAGTTGTTATATCAATTTGTCTAATCTTAGGTTTTGTATGCGTCAGGGCACAAAATAATACTGATAGTTATTCTCCTTCCAAAGGAAACCCTGCTGCATTGGTAAATGTATTTCTGGGATCTTCCGGCGATCATGGACAGATGTCGCCAGCAGCCTCATATCCTTTCGGGATGCTTAGCATAGGTCCGCAAACCTATCCCACAACACACATGGGATATGAACACCTGGCTAAGAAATTCAATGGCTTTACCCATACCCGGTTTGAAGGGGTCGGTTGCACAGGTAGTGGCGGTCTTATCCTCATAAAGCCATTTTTAGGGGATGATCCTGCTAAATCGATTTTACTGAAAATAGCTGAGTCTGCTAGTCCAGGTTATTATGAGGTGGGCTTTGAAAATAAAATATCTGCTAAACTGACCGTACTCGGCAATTCAGGTAAACATATTTATCAGTTTCCAAAAGGACAGAAAGGAATTTTTCTTGATCTTGCTCATGCTTTTTCGGGGGCTTTTGTCGCTGAAGAACATAAGGTTGCCGGATCTGTAGTTAGCGGTTGGATAGAAGCAAAAACTACCTGCGGTGCCGGTAAATATAAGTTGTATTACCATTTGGAGCTGCCGAACGAAAATACCTGGAAGGAAACATCTGCTCATACGCTTGTTGCCATGCTTAATGATCAGGTACATTCGGTAGAGGTAAACGTGGCATTGTCTTCGGTAAGTGTTGCTGCTGCAAAATCATCCCTAAACAAAGATGATTTTAATAAACTCAAAGCACAATGTGAGAAAGAATGGAACAGTGCGCTTAACAGAATTGCTGTGGAAGGCGATCGGGAAAGTGCCAGTCTCTTCTACTCCCTGCTTTATAGAACCATGCAATCTCCTTACATGATTTCAGAGACAGACGGGCAATATAGATCTACAAAAGGTGAACTGCAAAAAAGTAAAGACACGAGGTACAATGGGTGGGCCATATGGGATAACTATCGCACCCAGCTTCCATTGCTTTCCATTGTTACCCCAGAACGGTACAGTGGGATCATAACTTCGTTGGCCGATTTATATAACTCCGGCAAGAAAGACTATGCTACGCAGACAGAGCCTTCAAATACTGTTAGAACAGAACATGCAATAGTTGTGCTTTTGGATGCCTACAGAAAAGGATTTAAAGTGGATTTTCATCACATCATCGATTCTCTAGCCGCAGATGTAGACCGTCTGGATTATAAGGCGCCAGATAAAGCACTGGAATCAAGCTATGACGTTTGGGCACTTGCTGAGATCTATTCCATTTTAAACAACAAGGATAAGGCGGAACTGTACAAAGCAAAAGCTTTAGAATATAAAAAGTATTGGTTAAAGGACTTTAACGACATGACCAGGAGGGACGTAGACCAAATGCAGGCAAGAGGACTTTATCAAGGCACCATCTGGCAGTACCGTTGGTTTGTTCCCTATGATGTTAAGGGGTTAATCGCACTGAATGGGGGTGAAGAGGAGTATATAAATAAACTGGATCAATTTTTTGACCGAGACCTATATAACCATGCCAATGAACCAGATTTGCAGGTTCCTTTGATGTATAATATGACAAAGCAATCCTGGAAGTCGCAGGACTGGATGCACATGTACGCTGCTGATACCGTAATTCAAAACTATTTTAATGACAACAGCAGAGGTATAGGATCCAATATTGGTAAGATTTACCAGAATAAGCCCGAGGCATACCTGCGGACTATGGATGATGATGCAGGAGCAATGTCTGCATGGTATGTATTTACTGCAAGTGGCTTTTCACCTGCATGTGTAGGCTGGCCGGTTTACTACCTAAATGTTCCGCTATTCAAAAGCGTAACTTATCAATTGCCAAAAGGCAAAACGTTTTCAATCAATGTAGAGAACTTTGGCGCAAGGCAAAAGTTTATAAAATCTGTATCTTTAAATGGGAAGGAACTGAAGCGCAATTACATCACTCAGGAAGACATTATGGCTGGCGGTAAGCTTACCATTGTTGCTTCAGATGTGCCAATAAAGGACAGGATAGTGGAAAATTGGGTTAGCGCTATTGAAAATTAGCGCGATTTCTTTTTTGGAAGTTTAGCAGCGGTAATTAATTTGAATGATGTTGCTTTAAAGCGGCCATCCACTACTTTACCGGTAACTGTTGCCTTTCGTATAGAATTACAGAATCCATCCTTTGCATGGGCATCTCCGTGGTCATCAATCCCGGTTCCGTCTACAAAGTAAGCATGGCCATCTATTCTTACCGCAAGATCACAGTCGTCACCCTTCAAATGGAACTGGCATTCTCCACACGCTGTTTCAACAACATGCGGTTTGTCGAAAACTATGGTATCTTTTTTTATTTTCTCCTGAGCCTGAGTTCCAAGTCCGACGATGCTAAACAGCAATGCGATAAATAAGGTTTTCATATCGTATTTTTTATAAAAGTACTAAAACACTGCCTATTAAAACAAGAAGCCTGCTAATTAATTAACAGGCTTCTGTTGATCTTTATTTCAGGTTAATTGTTTAAAAGCTGTAACGTAAGGTAGCTCCAAAAGTCCTTGGATCTCCAAGTACACCGGCATACAAACCGGAGTTACCGGCAGCGGCCTGCACTTGCTCATAGTAGTTTGTACCTCCCAGATTTCTGCTCCAAGCATAAAGAGATATTTTATCAGACTTGAATCCTGCCCTTGCATTAAACAAAGAATAACCGTCCACATTTAATACTCTTGATGGAGTAGGATTTGATGAATAGTCAGAGCGGTAACTTGCATCACCGGCAATAAAATATCTACCTTCTCTTGTCGCAAGATTTCCTGGCACACTAAATTCAGCACCGCCAGAAACGTTCCATTTTGATATCCCAGGTATTCTACCACCGGAAGCATCTTTAAATGCGACCTGTGTTGCCACACCGCCTACCAATTCAGTGTGTCCTGTTTCTTCCAAAGGAAGGGGTGCATTGGTAAATTTTTTGTATTTGCCATCAAGATAAGCTACAGCGGCATTCAAGGTTAAAAACCTTTTCAGCTGATAAGTTCCATCAACTTCTAAACCCTGTACTTTAACCTTTTCAGCGTTGGCTAGATAGCCTCTGTTTACCCCAAGTTGTGGTGATTGCACATTGGTTTGGTAATCCTTAATGTCTGTAACAAAACCCGTAACGTTAACTATAGCTCCTAATATTGGTTTAGTTTTTAAACCCAATTCGTAATGTTGTACGTATTCAGGTTTAACAATAGCCACAGATAGGTCAGGCTCACCTGTAGTAGTGGTTGGCAAACCGCCCACGTTAACACCTACCGGCTTATAAGCTGTAGAAAATGTTCCATATACGTTCAGCCTTGTGCTAGGGCGATAGGACAGCGTTAAGTTACCAGATAAGTTTTCATTATCAGTTACTGTAGCAAATTGCTGATCAGTATAAACAGCAGCTTTTAATGCTTGCTGAGCGGCAGTTGGGTTTTGCAATCCTCCGTAGGTTTTTCTATCATAGTCAACATCTTTTTTATCATAGGTGAATCTCAAGCCCGGTAATACATGGAAATTTTTAAGGAACTCCCAATCTGCCTGAGCAAAAACGGCGGTACTTAAAGATTTGATGGTCGAATTGGTTTTTATGCCGAATCCGTCTAACAACCCAGGGAAACTGTATCCCGCTTGCGCTCCGGTATTGGCTGTTTGAACAAATCTCCATTGGTCTTTACCAACTTCTTCAGTTTGCGATAAGCCTTTCAAATTCTGACCAAGAATAAATACGCCTACCACACCACTTATTTTTTCAGTCAAATTACCAGCATACCTAACTTCTTGTGAGTACTGATCATGGCGGGAGTTACCCTGAGATTTTGTAAGGGCAGATACTTCAGAGAAATCCCTGTCGTTGGTTGGATCCCAGTTCCAGAACCTCCATGCTGTTGTAGAGGTAAGTGTACCGTTGCCTATTTTGTAATCTACGTTTGCAGATACTCCGCCAATAGATTGATTGTGCCTCCATGGTGTGTTCGTATTAATCTCTCTTGAGAAAGGATCAATAACAGGTTGCTGATAACCCAGATCTGTAATAATTCGGGCGTACTGACGGTAGGCACTTCTCTCTGTGGTGGTAACGCCTGCGATTACAAGTGGGTATCCTGCGGGATGTTGGAAACTCGCATCACCGCTCAATAAGATTTCAAGTCTGTCTGACGGTGTGTAATATAGCTGTCCTTTAAAACCCAGGTTGTTTTGTCCGCTGTACCTGCGTTCTTCTCTTACATTATATATCGTGCCGTCGCGCTGGGTGCCTGAAAGAGATAGTTTAGCGGCAAGGTTCTTAGCAATAGGGCCGGTAATGGTTGCTTTTGCCTGGATAAAGTTATAGTTACCGGCACTGAATTCTGCTTTGGCAGACGGAGTTAGTGATGGTTTAGTAGTGGTAATGTTGAATGCACCTGCTGTTGTATTTTTACCAAATAAAGTACCTTGTGGTCCGCGTAATACTTCTATACGTTCTATGTCAAGAAAATCTGTCGACGTAGCTGCCGGTCTTGCCTGGTAAACCCCGTCAACATAAAAGCCAACACCAGGATCGATACCGTCGTTTGTAAGGCCGAATGTAGAACCCAAACCTCTGATATTGAGTGTGGTATTTCTTGCATTGGATGCATACAATTGTACTGATGGCACAAGCTCTTTCAACCGGTTAACGTTAAATGCCCCAGCGTTTTCTGCCGCCTGACCGCCAATTACAGTAATGGCAATAGGCACATCCTGTAGCGCTTCAGATCTTCTTCTTGAGGTTACTACAATCTCATCAAGTTCAGCATTTTCAACAAGAATCAATTCCAACGGAGTCTCCTGAATTTTCAGCACCTGGAAATCCTGCGGCTTATAACCAACAGAACTGATTTGTAAATAGAACGGCGGCTCTTGTTTAGTGGTTATACTAAAAGCGCCTTTTTCATCTGCGACGGTAGTAATCTTAGTACCTCTTATAAGTACAGTAGCATTTGGTACCGGAGTGCCATTAGCGCCTTTAACAACGCCAGTTATTGTACTTTGAGCATAGGTCAAACCTGCGGAAAGTAGCAATGAAAGTAGAATGAGTAAACTTTTTTTCACGATTAAATTTTTTTTTGGTTAATGTGTATCGCTGCATTTTTATTACTGCAGTTATTAATTGCATTCGTTAAAAGAACATGGCAAGCCCATTGAAGCGTTTTCAACGTTCCTTAAATTGTTTGTGTAATGTACTGTTTGGGTTTTCCTGAGCTATCCCTTTATTGGGATTGGGGAATTAAATCAGCAGCAACAACAATATGTTAAACTAACCATTGTTTGCTGTGCACTCACTTCTTTTAGTGTTACAAGATTTAAAGCTGTTTTCATTTTGTACGGTTTGTAGAGTCTTATTTATTTCCACAAATATAGTATTATTTATGAAATAAAATAAAATCTATAGAAATAGTAGTTAATAATCTAAATGGATCATCAATTACCTTTTAGTGGTCGGGGTCAACTCTGAAATGCTTACCTCCAAACTTTGATAAACTGTAGGTTAGGTTAACAGAAAACAGCCTTGTCTGTTGTTTGTTACGGCTATCAATAATTGTATTTCCCGAAACTGTGCGGGAAATATTGTTTCCCTGGCCAAGTAAATCCTGACCGTTGACACTAAGGTGCAAAGACTTGTCTTTCATGAAAGCCTTTTCCAAACCGAAGCCGATTAACAGTGGATTGGAGTTAGCCAGAGAATAGCCATAGTTTACAATTTTTGTTGTATTAATGTTTATAAAGTATGATTGTTTTAGTGTCACCCTTCCCGAAAAATTGATATTAAAATTTGAGACATCCGGTATTGCCTGGTCGCCCTTAGCGCTATTATGGCTTTTGCTAAAATTGGAATTAGCGTTTAATGATAGTTTTTTTAAGCGAAGGTCACCTCTGAGATTGGCTCTAATGGTCTTAGTTGTAAAAAACGCTGGTGCAGCAATTTGTCCAATTCCAATGGTTTGTGCCGACGAAAAATTATAAAGATTTGAAATGTTGTTATTACCCGTAACTGAATAATTTATTCCGCCATTCAACGTAACTTTTTTAGCATTGTATGCACCCTGTAAATCCTGAGAAAAGTTTACCCCTTTGCCATATGATTTTTCATTGTTAAAAAAAATAGCCCGGTTTGAAAATCCTACGCTTCCAGAATACCTCACAGATTTGTTTTTACTGAGCGGGACCATTAAAAAATAGTTTCCGTTTAAGTTGTAGTTTCCGTTGATATTCTCATAACGGGTAATTTGCTTCAGGCTGTTCAGCGTATCTGGTATCAGCGTAACATTGCTTACAATCTCTCTTTGGGTAGTTGAGGCACTGAGGCCTGCTTGCAGTGACGTACCTTTTTTATGTGCATAGTTAAAGTTAGTGCTCAAATTATGATTAAACGACGGCCTGAGATCTGGATTACCAACTACTATATTTTGCAAGCTCTGGGTGTTTCTAATTGGCTGTAGTTGTTCTATGCCCGGGTTGCGGTTATATCCCTGATAGTTCATGGAGAATGTTTTACCGGTTGACAAGGTTTGACTATAGTTTATCCTTGGCGAGAAATTAATAGTGTACAGGTCTGTTTTTCGCTGTAACCTCAAGTCTCGATTCGAGATCAGATTCGGAGCTGCGTTAAAACCAAAATTATAGCGTTTTTTAGTTGACTGATGATTATAATTAACACCAATCTGCTGGTTTAAGGTTAATGATTTAAAAGATGTACTCAAAGAGTCTACATATGCTGGTTTGTTCAATAAATTGTCAAAAGCAAATGTCTCTACATTATTGCTTGATAATCCCGCAGAAGCACTATACTCAAAATTAATGCTTCTTCTTCCAAGCGTATCCTTTGGTTTTTTTAAGCCAAGGCTATAGTTAAATCCGATATCAAAATTGCGCCTTAACGAGTTGCTGGTCAATTCGCGGTTTAGTACAGAATCCTTTAATAGTAAATTGGTGTTTCTATCGTAATAAAGTGTGTTGGTATTGATAGTTTGATTTCCTTCAGTGCCTGATAGGGCAAATGATGTTCTGCCAGAAAAATTGTTGTTCTTATTTATAAGTTTTTTATTGAATGAAAAATTGGCGTTGAGGTTAGGGGACGAATTTTTTGAGCCGTTTCCATTTGTTAAATCCTGCCGCAAAATTCCATACTGATTGCTAACAGCGCTATTGTTATTCTGAGAGTTGTTATAGGTAGCATTTGCGTAAGCCTGCAAGAAAAAATTACCCGCATTGTTTACTGTGTTCCAGGAAAGGTTGTGATTGTTACCACTGCTTTTACCTCTGTTTTGCGAGATATTGGTAAATTTCCCTTCCGGATTGAGCGATTCTATAACCTGTTCTCTTTCAAAAGCATTTCCGTCATTGCTAAAACGGTAGCCAAAGCCTGTCCAGTTCTTCTTGCTTCCCATCTTATTTTGATTGAAACCCGCACTCACAGACCGGCTGGTACCTGCCCCATTGTTGAAGTATTGATGTTTGCACTGGCCGACCTTTGATTGTCTTTTTTCCAAAGATTTACTTCTGCATTGCTCCCTATCATATCATTTGTTCCGGCATTGGCGTTTACATTCCCGAAATTGCCATTGTCCATTCCCGGTTTGGTAACAATGTTCAGCATCTTTATTGGTGTGCCTATTTTAATTCCTGAAAAGTTAGCCTCGTCGCCAAAATCATCAATGACTTGAATTTTAGAGACTATGCCTGAAGGAAGTTTCCCAATAAAATCTTTAATGTTACTGGTAAAGAAATCTTTTCCGTTAACTCGAAGCTTCACCATGTCTGTGCCCATAGTTTTAACGTTGTAATTCTTGTCAACCTCCATTCCAGGAAGTTGTTTCATCAAATCGGCAACGTTATCTCCCTCATTTACCTGGAAAGCAAGGGCATTGTATTCAACTGTATCCTGCATAAAACGTACAGGGTTAGGTTTGGCTGTAATCACAACCTCTTTGAGCATCTCGGATGATGCCTGAAGTATGATTGGATCCAGTACCCGGGATTTTTCTTTTTCGGATAACGTATATTCAGCTTTATAATCGAGGTAGCCGAGACTTGATATCTGTATTGAAAACCTTAAGCTAATTAATTTAGAAAATTTAAATTTTCCGTCAGCGTCCGTAGTCGTTACCAAAGTATCTGTACCTGAGATAAGCCTGATCTTTGCACTTTGAATACCCACTTTAGTCGAGTCGGTTACAAAGCCGGTAATGTTCTTTTTGTTTTGCCCGTACGTGTTCCTGGTACTAAGGCAAAGAAGTAAAACGAGAGAGAGGGCGATAATTTGTTTCAAGATATTTGGTTACATCACAAACATAAATTTTTTATTTTAAAGTTCCTCAAAGCAATCCATAGCAATCGTTTGTTGACTGCGATCTGCCTATTTGAACATAATATTCTTCCATCGTGTAATTAAGTTTTCGGAAGTACATGAAGTGACCTTTAAATATTTCAATTTATCGGTATATTTCCCTATTGTTGAGTATGATGACTAACCAAATTTGTAAACTGTTAATAGCAGGTTTTTTGATCTTGACAACTAGCGCTACCAATGCTCAGGTCGAGGTGCAGATGGCATCTCCGCTGAATCCCCAGCCACCTATACCTATTCATTTTACATTGCAAAAGCCGGGATTTGTCACACTGGTAATTGAAGACGCCAGTGGAAAGCGGGTACGAAACTTAATTTCTGAAACTCCCTTTTCTGCGGGAGAAAATATAGCATACTGGGATGGGCTTGATGATCTGGGGCGCTCAGGTGCTACTGTGAGCGGAAACTTGGTAAGCGTTGGAAAATACATTGTCCGTGGCCTGGTGCGCCCTGAAATCAAGGTGCGGTACCAGATGAGTGTTTACTCCCATGGGAAGCCGCCCTGGTATACAGGAGACAAATCTAGTGAGTGGCTTACCAATCACACACCGCCTTCAACTGTTCTTTGGGTTCCGCAAAACAATGCACCGCTGCGCGGTGGCAAATCCATTGATGGTGGCCAAGTACTGGCAGGCAGCTGGGTGAGTGAGGGTGGTAGCGGTCTGGCGTGGATGGATACGAAAGGAAATAAATTATGGGGACAGGGTTGGGTAGGAGGTGCCTGGACCGGTGTAACGGAACTTGCCCGGGATGCGGGTACGAAAACAGTAAAAGGGACTTATGCTTATGCAGCAGTGGCCTGGGACAATGAATTGCGCCTTACAGAATTATTACCCAAAGCTATAGGTGGTGGTACCGATGCGCGCATGGGAACTGGTGAAGACCGACCGCTGCTTGCTCCTACATGGAAGTTTCCCGCTGGAACGGCTGACCTCAGTGATAAGGGTTATGGCGCCAAACAGGGTATCGCCGGTCTCGCAGTGCGAAATGGCCTGCTCATTGCCAGCTTACCAATAATTAACAAATTACTTTTTGTAGATGCACATGCCCGAAAAGTGCTTGGTACTGCGCTGGTCAAGAATCCCCGGGGTATAGCGTTCGACTCGAAGGGTCGTTTATTGATATTGTCTGGTAATCGGCTGCTTCGGTATCTATTGCCAACTGATCCAACGGAGTTGTCAAAGCCTGAAGTTCTTATTAGCACAAATTTGCAGGATCCACAGCGCCTGGCTCTGAATGCAAAAAATGAAATTTTTATTAGCGACCATGGCAGCGCTCATCAGGTCAAGTTGTTCAGCCCCGCTGGTAAATATATACGCGCAATTGGTACTGCAGGAAAGCCAAAGCCGGGTCTGTATGACCCTGGTCACATGAACAATCCGGTTGGGGTATCCATTGATGGGAAGGGTAATATATGGGTAGCGGAGAATGATTTTACGCCTAAGCGCTTAAGTGTATGGACAAAAACAGGACAGTTGCTTAACGCATTCTACGGGCCTTCGCAATATGGCGGCGGAGGTGAGCTTGATCCGCGCAGCAAAAACCTATTTAACTATGCAGGTGAAGGTGGCGGGATGACTTTTGGGCTTGACTGGAAAAACCGAACTAACAAGTTGTTAAATGTTTATTCGCGCGGAGACTGGAATCCCGCCAACTTGCCGCAGGGGGCTATAGGCTCAACTCAACCACAAAAGGTCTTTTATCATAATGACAAAAAGTATCTGACCAACGTCTACAATACCAATCCAACCGGAGGCATTGAATCTGGTTTTATTTGGAAGATGGAGAAAAACATCGCGTACCCTCGAGCAGGAATTGGAAGCGCTTTTGGCTGGGGAATTCTGGCTTGGTCGCTGCCGAATTATAACCGGTACTTTTATGTGCGCTGGACCGGGCAGATAAAGCCCAGATATAGCCAGGTGTATAAGTTTAGCACCGTAACAGATGATGGTGTTCGCTTATGGATCAGCGACAAAAAGTTGATTGACCATTGGGAGGAAAAAGGCCTTACCAAAGACTCTGGAACTGTTACCCTTGAAGCAGGTAAACGCTACGACATTACCATGGAGTTTTACCAGAACGAATCTGGTGCTCAGGCACACCTTTTTTGGGAAAGCCAGGATCAGCCTCGCGAAGTCGTTCCCTCGAGCCAGCTATTTGCTACAGCTGAGGCGCCGAAACCGGGAGGGATAACAGGGCATTATTTTGCAGGCTCGGTTTACGGTGATTTGCGCGGCACAAGCCACAATGTGCGCCGGATTGATCCAAATATCAACTTTAATTGGGCCAATGGTGGTCCTGAGTGTTTAGAAACGCCAAATGCAGCCGGTTTTCGTGCCCGGTTACCGAAAGATTATCGCAATGGGGACCGGTTAATTTTTACCTGGTCGGATACTAATGGCGATGCGAAAGCTCAGCCTGCTGAAGTAGATTTTGCTATGGCCGGATCAGGCATTGGGGGAATAACGTTAATGCCTGATCTGTCCTTTATTGCTGCCCGTCTAAATAAAAAGGCTACGCGCTTTGCTCCGGTCAGTTTTGATCGTAATGGCACGCCACGCTATGATTTGAGCCGCGGTGAGGTGCTTACATCAGGGGCGCATGACCCAGTTTCCAGTGGTGGTGACCAGGTAATCCGGGCGCCAGGAGGGCTAACGGTATTAACGAACGCACCAGCGCCATTCTCTGCTTATAGTGTTGGGGGCGCTATAAATGGAGTGCCAAAATGGAGTTATCCAAGTTTGTGGCACGGGCTCCATGCGAGTCATGATGCTCCCCTTCCTGAGCATCCCGGGCAGCTCTTGGGTACCACACGCTTATTGGGCGGCTTTGTCACACCCAAAGGTTCTGATGCCGGGCCGCTTTGGGCGTTAAACGGCAACAAGGGTAATGTATATCTGTTTACCGCGGATGGACTTTTCGTAGCCACACTTTTTAAAGATTCGCGTCTTGCTTCTTTTAATGCGCCAGATGAGCAGTATAACCGTGACATGAATGGTTACAGTCTGCAGGAAGAAGCCTTTTGGCCATCGATTTCACAAACTACAGATAGCGGTATTTATCTTACGGGTGGTACTTCCAGCATCATGCGGCTGGAGGGTTTAGAAGGAATTCGGCGCCTGCCACCAAGTACGATTGAGGTGTCGGGGAAAATGCTTGAAGAAGCGCAGCAGTTTTTCCGGCAGCAAGAAGCTGTTCGTCAGCATGCTGTGAAACAGGGCCCCTTAATCATTTCAATCCTTGCCCAGGCACCGGTGGTTGATGGCAAACCAGGCGAATGGAATGCCGATCGGTTTGTACCCAT
Source organism: Bacteroidota bacterium (assembly GCA_040385565.1). Classification (GTDB taxonomy): domain Bacteria; phylum Bacteroidota; class Bacteroidia; order Sphingobacteriales; family Sphingobacteriaceae; genus Pedobacter. The sequence continues at coordinate 196,684 of JAZKHD010000014.1, forward strand.
CGATAAAAAATCTTCTGCCGCGATTGCAATTTCCGGCCAACGGTTATATGCCTTCTGGAAAACTGATGATCCGGATCTGCTAAAAAATAAGCCAGAATCCTTGCCCAACCTTTTTAAAACTGGTGGTGCATTAGACTTAATGCTAGGCAATGTTGAAGGAGGCCAGCGTGTCTTAATTTCCTTGGTTAATGGTAAATCAACTGCAGTATTATACCGCACGCAAGATGCGCAAGCTGGATCTGAGCCGACTAAATTCATCTCAAGTTTAGGAATTAATAAGACCACCTCAATTGACCGGGTGGAGAATGTGAGTGCGCAGGTAGTGTTGGCTCAGGATGGTAACAATTATGAAATTAGCATACCGCTGAGTTTGCTGCAATTGCAACCGCGGCAGGATCAGCCTATCCAAGGTGATATAGGTATTTTGAGAGGGAATGGTTTTCAAACGATGCAGCGTCTCTATTGGAACAATAAATCAACCGGGCTGACTTCTGATCTGGCCAGCGAGGCCGAACTAACGCCAATGCTTTGGGGAAGTTTTGTCTTTAAATTGCCTAATTGATTCTTCATTGCAATTTATAGAGTTCTATGGGTGTTGTCACTGGTGTTGCGTTATTCCACCTGTATTGCGGAATTAGCTGATAGAATAGTTTATTCCAAAAAAAATTCTAATTTGTAGCTATCAAAATTTGCTGCTAACAAAACTATCATCAAAGTAAATAAGAGCATTTCAAACATTTAAAGGGTGCTATTTTTAACCCTTTTTCGGTTATTTAATTGCGGACGTTATCCAACTATAATTATTATTCCCTCAAAATATGTTTAGAATAATTGTGTTTTTACTCGTTTTTGTCTGCAGTTGCAAACCTGTCAGGCAGGAACTGCAAAGCAAAACTGTTGTATTTTCAAAGTTTCCTGATAGTAGCAAAGTCACCTTCCAAAATTTTATATCAACTGGCGACTCCAAAATAGCCAGACTTTATATTAGGGATACCACAATAATTGCTTACGACTGGAGAGCCAAGGGTGGGTATTTTTTTTACGCATATGGTTTAAACTCCAAGCTAAACTTTAAAAAATATGTAAGATTTGGTAGTGGCAAAGGAAAAGCACAAGGAGCTATTTCTGTGGGCCTTTTTAAAGATCAGTTATGGGTGTATGATTTAATTTCCCGCAAACTTCTTTTTCAGAACTTGAAATTAGGCATGTTTTCTGCCAGTTCTGTAAAATTTAAAGAATTCCCAATTGTTCAACACTTTTATAATATTCAAATCCTGGATGATCAAAATATTATTGGTAATGGTGATTACAAAACCCCGAATAAATTACAGGAAATAAACCTCTATTCAGGTAAAGCAACTGCTGATTATGGGTTGTTTAAAGGTATTCCTAAAGGTATTCCCTTTTATTCCTGGAAAAGGGCTCAAGAATCTTTCATGGCCCTTAGCCCTTCAACTGACCGGGTTGTGCTGGTTAATCGGTTTAGTGATCAGATTGAAATTTTTGATCGCTCTAGTCGGGAAAGTATTACAGTTAAAGGTCCTGAAAATTTCGTTGTGGAGTTTACACCTTTTAAAGATGGGCGCAATGTAGACATGATGCAACGGAACGACAAGACCAGGTTTGGTTTTACTGAGATATCCGTAACAGATAATTTTATTTATGCACTATTTTCGGGTTATAACGAAAACTCCGGGAATGCTGAGTTTGGTAAAACTCTATATATCTATGATTGGGAAGGAACGCCTATTAAGAAACTAACGTTTGACCGATTGGTCAGTTCTATTGCAGTTAGCGATGACGATAAGACTTTGTATGCTTATGACCCAGTTTCTCAATCAATAGTTATTACAAAAATTTAACGATCCTTTATATGAAAATCAAAAATCTATTATTTTTATCGCTGTGTTTGTTTGTAAAGCAAGTTTCGGCTCAGACAGGAGAACCTGTTGAATTAAGTGTCATTTATCAATTTGTTCATATAAATGATTTAAACAAGCCAGATAAACCTTTTGAGCAAGAAATGGTACTCAGTCTGGGTAAAACTGAAAGCAGCTATCACAATTGGACAATCAATGTTAAAGCGAAGACGCCTCCAAAGCAAGTGAGCAGTGCAAGTAAGCCTGTAACAAAAGGGGCTGTATATAGCTTCGTACCTACCGTATTCATTGATAGTAAAGGTGTTCAGGATTACGATTTACTACAATACCCCGCTCTAAACAAGCTCACCAAAATTGTGATGCTTGGTGCGTCAATGTATAGGATAGAAACTACTTTACCCAAAATAGACTGGAAAGTTTATCAGGAGAAGAAGCAGATAGGAGGTTATTCTTGTCAGAAAGCGGTTGGTAGCTATGCTGGACGAACATATACCGCATGGTTTGCAGCTGAATTGCCTTTTAGCAGCGGGCCTTGGAAACTCTCAGGATTGCCTGGATTAATATTGGAAGCAAAGGATGCGACCGGACAGGTTGCTTTCTTATTTAAAGAATTTAATAAAGAAAGCGGCAAAACAACCGCGCCAAAAACTTCACGCAGTGTTAAAGTGAGTGAAAGTGCTTATCAGCGTGCATATGAAGCTTTTGATAAGGATCCTGTCGCTTTGTACCAAAGCCAATTACCAATCGGTACCGATAAAGCTGAGTTGGTTTTTAAAGATGATAGCGGAATCAGCTATTATGGTGAAGAGGGAAAAAAGCTTTATGATGCTTACAAAAAGGACCTCAAGCGAAGGAAAAACAATCCATTGGAATTGAAAAAATAATTTATCAGACGCTTTGCAGTTTTTTAAACATTCACTTTGATTAATACTAACGCCTCAATATTAAGCTACAAACTGACAAATCTTTGCCGATTTGGCTTAATTATGCTTTTGTTTTCGTTCGTTATCCCAACTATTACCCACGCTCAGAAAAAGCAACTAACAGGAATTGTAAAAGACACTAAAGGGGCTTTTATTCCTTATGTAAATGTTGTTTTAAAAAATGAGCAAGATTTCATCGTCGCTTATGGTCGCGGTAACGAAAAGGGTGCATACGTTCTTGAACTCACAGATGCTGGAAGCTCTCCCAAATTATTTATTCAGGTAAGCAGTGTGGGTTATAAAAAAATGCAGCAGCCGTTCGTAAAAAATCAATACCAATATGATTTTTCCATGGAGGAGCAGGATAATTACCTGAGTGAGGTTAAAATAACAAACAGACCTAGTGTTGAGTCAATCGGCGATACACTGAGTTTTGATGTGAACAGTTTTGCCCGGTCTGAAGATAGAAGCATTGGTGATGTAATTAAACGTCTACCCGGCATCATTGTAGCTGAAAATGGTCAAATATCATTCAATGGAAAACAAATCAAAAACCTATATATACATGGCGATGATTTAATGGATGGGCGCTACGGCTTAGCCACCAAAGTGATTAGTAAAGAGATGATCAAAAGCATTGATATTATGGAGCATTTCCAACCTATCAAAGTATTGAAAAACAAAGTTTTTACTGATGAGGTGGCCATTAATCTGGTTTTAAAAAATGAGAACAGCCTAAAACTCGGTGGGCAGGCAATGCTGGGGGCAGGGTTGCCGGGGCAGTACGATGCTGCCCTAAACGCGATGGTGTTTAACAAAAAAATTAAGGCACTAAATTCAATTAAAGTGAATAACAGTGGGGTAGACCTGAAAGATGATTTTGGGCAGTTGGGCAATTCAGGGTTTACTGCTGATATAGCAAATCAGAAACCGGAGAACATCCTGTCACTGGGTACGGTTGGTAATCCAGACCTTCCAAAAGTGAACTACTATCTAAACAAATCAAATTCAATAAATACTAATAACTTGATAAACCTAAACAATGGTTTGCAGTTGAAATCAAATGCCCAGCTCTTTATTGACCGCAATAAATTAAATTACAGCAACAGTCTGGATAACTATTTAAATGGAGATACCATTAGGTACAGGGAGGTACAATTCTTAGCCAATAAGAACATGTTGATGAATGCAGCATTTACTGCCACGGCAAATAAAAGCAGCTACTTTTTTAACAATAAGCTGAGTTTGGGTTTAGGAGGCGATGATGCGAATGGATATTTAGATTTTAACGGCAGGGGCTTTAATCAGCACCTTAACATTAGGAACTATAATCTGGCCAACGACTTTAACTATACGCCAGCCCTAGCTAATAGTAAGAATGTTATTGATTTCAGGTGGTATGTCAGTCATTTCAATAATCCGCAAAGATTAAATATAGATGCCGGACTTAATCCCGATCAAATAAATGAAGGCAATCCATATGCTGCCAGCATGCAGCATTTAAAAACACCAACATTTTTTAGTAATGTGACGCTGGCTTATCGAATTTTTGGGGAGCACCTAATTCAACAAACTTACCAGATCGGTGTAGTCAATGAACGCCAACAGTTAACTTCTTCGATTGATTTGGTACAGCTAGACAATGCGGTAACGGAATATCGTGCTGATGTTGGAAACGATTTACAGTGGCACCGGGATCGAGCCTTTGTAAATGCCGAATATTCAATCAAAAGAGATCACTGGAAAGCAAGCGTATCCGTACCACTAACTGGGCAATCAATCCGTTATCAGCAAAATGAATACGGCTTAGATGTACAAAATAGTCGACTCTTTATTAATCCGAATGCAAACTTCACGCTAAACACTGGCGAAGAAGATTACCTGGAAGGAAACTACAGTTTTAACAAAAACTTTGGAAACATAACCAGTATTTACAGAGGTGCAGTACTTGCCAATTATCGAACGATATTTGCCAATAAAACCGATTTGCAGGAACAGGAACTCTCAAACCTTAGATTAGGTTATAATTTTAAGCGCTCTATTATTTTGCTTTTTGCTTCAGCGAGAATTAACTATAAACGTGTTACTGCAAATACGATTCTCTCCAGCGACCTGACAGATAATGTTCAGCGCACTGTGTTGTTACCTTTTCAGAACAATCAAAACACGCTTAGCTTAAATGCGGAAATAAGTAAGTTTATTTTTGCATTAAATACTACTTTTTCAGCAAGTTCTGTTGTAAGTCGAAGTAATTATAACCAGTTAATAAACAATGAACTTTATCCATTTGAAAATAAATCACTGATACTGAGTGCACAAATTGAAAGCAAATTATTCGGGAAGCTAACGTTAAGTTATAATGGTTCTGGATTTTGGAATACAAGTGAACAGAAGCCGGTCAGTGGAACAAGCTTAAACATCATGAGCAAAACCAGACGATTTAATCAGAATGTAAATCTGGGGTATTCTCCGTTGAAGAATCTGTTGATCGATGTCTCGGGAAGGCATATTTATGGTAAACAGGCAAATATATCAAACATTAATTATCTGTTTACTGATGTGGGAACGAGGTATAAAGTTGTTAAATGGCATACCGATTTTGAATTTAAGTTGAGCAACCTTGCTAATATTAAAACATATGAGATCTTCAACTTATCTTCCAACCAATTTTATGTTAGCCGTTACGAAATTAGAGGACGAATGGCAATTTTAAGAGCTACATTTATTCTTTAGCTTATCGCCTGATATACAAAAAACCCTGCTAATGATACATTAACAGGGTTTTTAACTGATTTTGATATCAGAAATGGCGGAGAGTGGGGGATTCGAACCCGCGGACCCTTTGACAAGTCAACAGTTTTCAAGACTGCCGCAATCGACCACTCTGCCAACTCTCCGCCGCAAAAGTACAAATACTCCTTAATTCTGCAAACTATGATGTCAATTTTTTAACAAATTGTTGTTAACGACTTAAAACAGAGCAAGAAAATTTTATTAATGCTCTAATTTATTCTCAGCAGGAGCGGGTTTCTTGAACAAATTGAAGTTAGGTTTAATGATCTTCACACTGCGTTTTGAAAGATCTACACTCGCATTTAGTTCAAAGCCTACTAAAAGAATTAAGGAGTTGAGGTATAGCCAAATCATAATTACGATTAGGGTACCAATAGATCCGTAAATTTTATTGTATGAACTAAAGTTGTTGATGTAAAACGAAAATCCCCAAATAGTTAAAAATGCTAAAATGGTCGCCAGCCATGAACCCGCACTAAAAAAGCGCCATTTCTTAGCATGAGCCGGGCCATAACGATAAAGGATAGATATGGTCACAAAATACAATGTGCCGAGTAAAGCCCATCGTGTAAGCTGTATCACAAAAGTGGTAAGTCCGTCTTTAATATTTAATTCTGTATCCAGGTAGTTCAGAGCAAACTCTCCAATGGTCATTGCAATGATGCAAACGATTACAGACAATGCGATTACTACAGTCAGGATTATCGCAATCAACCGTTGTTTAACCCATGTCCTGGTTTCAATGATTAATGATGACTTATTAAAGGCCATCATTAAATTATGTACCCCATTGGTAGAGAAGAAGAGTGCAAGGATAAAACCAAATGACAATAAGCCTCCATTTTGTTTCAATACAATCTCCTCCAATGTTGTTTTAAAAGCACCGTAAGCATCCTGGGGCAATATCAGTACGATGAGCTCCATCAACTTACTTTGAAAATCCATATCGCCCCACCTGGGGATAAATGGGATCAGCGTAAAGAGGAAAATAATTCCGGGAAATATGGCAAGCATAAAATTGTAAGCCAGAGACGATGCTTTGTTAACCAAAGAGTCTTTCCCAATTTCCTTAAAAAAGAACGTGGCAACTGTATAAAGTGGCAGGGGGCTAAAACCAGGAAGCACACAAACCTTTGTCCAGTCTATAAACAACGCATATATTCTGATTTTTAAGAGTTGTTTGTGTAACCAGTTCATTTATTGCTTATTTAAACCATCCTTGTAGCTTCTCCATAAATTCTGCAGGTGGCAGGCATGGCTTATTCTTAGCCATATCTATGAATACTAAAGTGGTGCTTCCCAAGTTAATTAGTTCAGCAGCTTCATTATAAAGTTCATATTTAAAATGTATCCTGATTCCAGGCAACTGCTCAACGATTGTTTTAACGGTGATTTCCTGGTCGTAAAATGCAGGCTTTATAAATTTACAATTTAGCTCAAGTACCGGCAGCATAATCCCGCTGGCTTCCATAGCCGCATAATCCATGCCTAAACTTCTCAGCATCTCCACACGGCCAACTTCATAGTATTGGGCATAATTGCCATAATACATGTAGCCCATCTGGTCTGTTTCACCATACCGTACCCTGATTTTAGTGCTGTTGGTATACATGTCTTACTTAAAGATGTTTCTCTTGTTCAGCGCTTCCCTATATTTTTTGGCATTTTTCTCATGTTCCTGTACTGTCACCGCAAAATTATGATACCCTGAGAAATCTTCTTTAGCGCACATGTAAATATAGTCGTTGGTGTCTTTATTAAGCACTGCATCAATGGCATTAATACTTGGCATCATGATAGGCCCTGGCGGCAAGCCAACGTATTTATAAGTATTGTATTTTGAGGAAACACTTAACAATGAATTGGTAACACGCTTCACTGTAAAATCGCCATTGGCATAGATTACCGTTGGGTCTGCCTGCAATAATATGCCTTTGTTTAAACGATTTAAATATAGGCCGGCTATAATGGGCATTTCCTTATCGTACAGTGCTTCCGCATCAACTATTGATGCCAGTATGGAAACTTGTACGGGGCTGAGGTTTAATGCTGCGGCTTTAGCTTTTCGATCCGCATTCCAAAATTTCTCATACTCACTGTGCATCCGGTCAAAAAATTCTTCAGCAGTAATGTTCCAATACATTTCGTAGGTGTTTGGAATAAACATTGCATAACTGTTTTCGTTATTAAAGCCATGCTTTTCAATTAAAGCTGCAGAATCCAGGACGCTTAAAAATTTTAATGAATCTTGTTCGAGATTTCTCGACAAGTAGCCCGCAAAGTTTTCTTTCTTACGGATATTCTGGAACTTTAGCTTTACAGGATCCTGGTTACCTGCCTTCAGCATATTGATAATGCTGCGGTTGTTTGCACCAGCTGCAAGGCGATATCTGCCAGGTTTTAAAGACTTAGCCAATCCCATCTTCCCGGCTGCTTTACTAAAAGTTTCCACATCTTGTAAAATGTCTTTTTCAGTAAGTTCTTTTATTAGATCGCTCTCATTAGACCCAGTTCTCACATAAAGATATTTCTCCTTACCTGTAGTATTTGGGGCAAAATATACTTTATACAATGTTAAGCCATAATAGCCACCAACAACTAATATCGCCAATAGCAACGCGATTATTACCTTACCTTTTGATGTCTTGCTTTTCTTTTGCTCTTCTGTCATAAATAATAAAACTATTTTTTATTTGAAAGGGTAATGTTCACAGGTGTACCAATCTTAACTTTGGTTACTGAATCGGTAACAAATGGGTCTTGCCTCACAATAACGGCCGCAGCAGTATCTGTAATTATCCCTTCATACGTTACCATTCCCAAATTAAGCATCGCGCCGTTGCGCAGTGTGAACAATGCCTCATCTCTGGTTAAACCAATTAACGTTGGTATATCTACCTCTTCGTTTCCTTTTCCATCTCCCAGAAGGAAGTCAACCCTAGATCCTTTTGGAAGTATTTGCCCAACTTTTAATGGCTGACCCCCAAAAGAGACTTCTAAAACTACATCACGACTAACATCTGGTTTATAAGTAGTGTCTCCCAGTTTCAAACCATAGCTTTCTATAATGGCCTGCGCCTGGCTCAATGGCTTAAATTCTACGTCAGGAAACTTAACATTGGGTGCGGTATTCATACTCACCGTCAGGTAAATGGTACGGTTGTCTTTCACAAAGGTATTTGCATTCGGATCCTGGTCTATCACAGTTCCCGGTGGGGTATCCATAATGTAAACCGAATCTACTTCATATCTTAAGCCCAGCTCTTCTAGCTTGCTAACAGCTTGCGTAAACGCCAGGCCCTTCAAGGCGGGTACGTTTAAGCCCTGGCCATGTTTGGTATAATACCTTAAACTAAAAAAGGCGACAAATAAAATTACCGCAACTGTAATTACAGCTGCAATTAAATTTGACCTAAAAGATTTAGTTTTAAGATAGGATATGAATTTGGCCATATGGTTTCTGTTCTCAAAGGTGTAAGCGTCAAATTTAGACTAAAAAAATATTTTAATGGAATTAAAATAACATCTCCCCCAACTAATTTATATTTGTTGATATGAAAAAAATCATCGCATTATTAACTGGAGGCACCACTGGCGAGTGGGTTATCTCGGTAAAAAGTGCTGCTACTATTGCGCAAAATCTGGATGCCGATAAATTTGATGTTTATAAGATCATGTTAACCCAGCAGGGATGGTTTTATGAACCGGCAGATTCTGTAAAAATCGAGGTTGACCGTAATGACTTTTCACTAAACATAAAGGGAAGAAAGATTAAGTTCGACGGGGTGTTTATTGCCATCCATGGCTCTCCAGGCGAAGATGGTAAGCTGCAGGGTTACTTTGATATGCTCGGTATTCCATATACCACCTGCGATGCGCTTACTTCAGCAATTACCATGAACAAGGGATACACCAAAGCTATCGTAGATGGGATAGATCAATTAAATATTGCCAGGTCTGTACAGATCTTTAAACATACACCTTACGAGATTACTAAAATTAAGAACGACCTAAAACTACCCTATTTCGTAAAGCCCAACAACGGCGGCAGTAGCATTGGGATGAGCAAGGTTAACCATGCCAATGATTTGGAATCCGCAATTTCAAAGGCATTTGATGAGGATGGACAAATTCTGATTGAGGAATTCATTTCTGGCCGTGAATTTACTGTAGGAGTGGTAAAGCTTGACGGTAAGATCACCGTCCTGCCCGCAACTGAAGTTGAAACCGGTAAAGAGTTTTTTGATTTTGATGCAAAGTATACACCTGGAGTGGCTACAGAAACCACGCCGGCAAACATAAGACCTGAAACACGCGATAGGGTTGCTAAGATTGCTGAGGCAGTGTATTTGAAATTAAACTGCCGTGGTGTGGTAAGAATTGATTTTATCTTGTCTGGAGACGAGGCAGATTTCTACTTCATTGAGATCAATACCATCCCCGGACAAACAGCAACAAGTTTCATACCCCAGCAGGTAGCTGCCATGGATATGAAACTCAATGATTTTTATACTAAACTGGTTAGGGAAACTATCGGTTAAAATTTAAATGCCACTGCAATGCCGCCTCTTAAACCAGGCCAGTTGCCTTTTAAGTCCAATGTTGCACCATTTCCATTCACCGTGTAAGTGGATTTGATCATTGGGATATCGTCCAGATCAGACAGGCCATCTCTAAGGCCATTTTGCTCATCTGCATTTAGTGTTCTGTTTCCGGAAACCGTACCATCCAATGAGCCATAATTTGGTCCGATGTAAATGTCAAGGCCAATTCTACTGGTCAAATTAAACTGTGAGCCAATAAAAATACCGCCTGTCACTGTTTTAATATCGCCGCTTAATGGCATATCAAGTTTTCCGGCAGAGCTACTGAATGTAAATGGGCCTGATGCATTGTAAGTGGAATAGCTGGCGAAAGGTGCTACATAGAAACCTTTAAAAACGCTTTCCCCGAAATAAAAACGTACTTCAGGGGTTATGGAAAAGTTACCCGTTTTAAAATTCTTAATACTGTTGTAGGCATCAGCATCGTCAATTAAACTTTCTATTGAGCCTTGAAATGGCAAAGTAGATTTTGGCGCTGTACGTAAACTTAAGCCAACAGCTATTTTGCCGGTAACTGCGCGTTGGTATTGGAAGCTAAAGTTTTTTAGTGCTAAAGCTGCAACGTTGATTTTTACCTGATTTTTGTAGGAGCCGGAATCTTGTCCGAAAGCAAAGTTTACAGTGCTTACCAATGCCATCAGGATTAATAACTTACTAAGGATTTGTTTCATGGTTAAAGGTTTGAGTTTGTATTTGGTTTTTCTTTAAAGTTAGTGAAAATAAGTATTTATAAAATACCACTTAAAGGGTATTTTTTTAAGACTATCTTTACTTTGCAATTCTGTTAACACTACTCATTTCGATGAATATCAAGTATTTATTAGATCATGATTTTGATGTTAAGACTTACACGAAGGGTGAGGTCATCTATCAACCGGGCACAAAGCCCAGATATGTTTATTTTATTAAAAGTGGTAAGGTGAAGATGGTAACGGTAAACGCAGATGGCAATGAATTTATACAAGGCATATTTAAAGTGAACGAATATTTTGGCGAACCAGCGCTTATTTTAGACAAACCTTACCTTGCCTCAACTGTAGCGATTCAAGACGCGGAAATTATTCCTGTCACGAAGGAGGCTTTTTTTAAGTTTCTGGAAAATGAGCATTCATTTAGCCTCAAATTGATACAGGACCTAAGTGCCAGACTTTTTTATAAGTCTATGATGCTGGAGGAACTTGCAAATGAACAGGCTGAGCATCGGGTCAATACTGTGATTAACTATTTGCTTAATGACATCCGCAGTGGTGAGCAATTGAACATTACGCGACAGCAACTGGCAGATATGAGTGGTTTGAGGGTAGAAACTGTTATAAGGGCAATCAGGAAATCACCTAAACAACCGATATTCAAACTTATAAAAGGAAAGATTGTTAAATTGTAATATGATTTAAATCATAAAATTATGAGCTGCATCCTGTTACCTTTGTCCCTCCATGTTCTATAAAGTGCAGCACCCATGAAAGATATCTCTAAGTTTCAAGCCGTTATTCAATGTAAATGTCCGCGTTGCAGAAAAGGCCCAATTTTTTCCGGTGCCATATACTCTTTCAAGGGACAGGCAACCAACGAGTATTGTTCTTATTGCCATTTGAGATTTGAACGCGAGCCCGGATTTTTTTATGTCGCCATGTTCATCAGCTATGCCATGAATGTTGCGGAAATGATTGCAATAAGTGTGGGTGCGTATACCCTGGGGGTAGCGCTTACTTATGAAAACCTATGGGTATATGTAGGCATAATTATAGGAGGCGTTTTTTTATTCGCCCCCTTTAACTATCGGTATTCCAGGGTGATGCTGCTGCACTGGCTAACCCCTGGTCTGAAATTTATTTCTGGTATTGGCCCAGCGCAGTCTAAACCTTAATGGTTTTCCATCTGCCTTTTTTAAATAGCATATAACCGGCAGTCGCTATCCCAAGTTCTGCCACGGGAATGGCAATGAATACACCTTGCGGCCCTAACTTAAAATAATCTGCCAGCATGTAAGCCAGCGGGATCTGGAACAGCCAAAAACCGAAAAAGTTAACCTTAGTTGGTGTCCATGTATCACCTGCGCCATTAAATGTGCTGATGAGTACCATGCCAATGCCGTAAAATATGTAGCCTGTGCTCATAATTTGTAATGCCTTTTTTGCAACTGCTTGTATTAAAGGGTCGTTGGTGAAGAATGCAACCAGATAATGGCCAAAAATAAATGTGATCAGCATAACCGAAACCATGTAAATGGTTACATACTTGGCCGTTTTCATTACAGAATCTTCTGCGCGGTCAAGCTTTTTTGCACCCAGATTCTGGCCCACTAAGGTAGCTGCTGCATTACTCATTCCCCATGCAGGTAACATAAAAAACATCATTAACCGTAGCGCCGTTTGGTACCCTGCAGATCCATGGTCTCCTCCAGTTTTTGCTACCAGTTGTGCCAGGAAAATCCAGCTGCAGGAAGCGATTACGAACTGAAATATTCCCGGGGTCGCAATTTTAAGCAAGGCTTTGATCTGCTCCCATTGAGGCTTAAAGTAAGACAGCTTTATTTTAAGTATCCCTTTGCCATTACTGAGGTGATAGACCTGGTAAGCCACGCCCAACCCCCGGCCAATCGTGGTAGCAATTGCAGCGCCTGTTAGCCCAAAAGCAGGTACAGGGCCCAGGCCATTAATAAACAGCGGACATAAAATGATGTTGGCAATGTTTGCTATCCATAAACTCTTCATCGCAATTGCGGCATTCCCTGCGCCCCTAAAGATTCCGTTAATTAAAAAAAGCAGTACTATAATAGTGCTTCCACCCATCATGATCCGCGTAAACGTTGCCCCGTCTCTTGCTGTCTCATCGCTTGCCCCCATGAACAACAGCATATCTGAAGCATAAATGAATGCAAGTACACTGAGCACCAAATTTATAGCTACTGCGATAATGATGGCCTGCATGCCTGCCTTTGCAGCAGCTATGGGATCTTTTTCTCCAATGCGGCGTGCAACAACTGCGGTGGCCGCCATGCTCATCCCTATAGCTAAAGAATATATAATTGTGATTACCGATTCGGTGAGTCCTACTGTTTGTATAGCCACACTGCTATTATGAAGGTGGCCTACGAAATATAAATCTACCAGTGCAAATATTGATTCCATCGCCATTTCCAGCATCATTGGAATAGCCAGTAATATTACCGCCCTGCGTATACTGCCGTTGGTGAAGTCAAGTTCCTCGCCATTTAGCGATTGTTTAATTATTGAAAATATTTTTGAAAGCTTTGTTGTTGAAGCTTCGTTGGATTGTGACATGATAATATGAAAAAAAGTGTAATATAAACCGTTTTAGCCGTTGGCTAGTAGTTGAAGATAGGAAGTTGGAGTCCTTGGTGTTGTTAAGACCTCAGGCGGACTGCAAATACTTTCATAGTAATGCGGTTAATTGGAGATGACAAATATATGACTTTTTTTAATATCAAGATTTATCGGGTATATTTGTTTTCCAGGTGGAAGAAATTAAAAAAAAAGATAAACTCAAGTTATACCCAAAATAAGGGTGAAGGCTTAAAGACTCCACACTGAGTCCAGGTATAGTCCAGGGTAAGTCCACGTTTGAGGCCGAAAGGCTGGATTTTCCGTGCTTTACAGGTGGACTTTACGTGGGGCTATTATCACTTCATGTGCCTTTCTTGTCAACTTCACCTTTTGCAGTAATTATTGAATTATATACTGTATGCCTGAATCATTTCTTCATTAACTTTACAGCCCTTACCGGTAGTAGTGTCGATCATTACATAATCAAACCATCCGTCGGAAGCGATTTTGCCTGTTCGTTTGTTCTCAATCTCGAATTGTACCCTGCAACCTTTTTCATTTATTGTAAGTATGCCTGTTCTTATGGCAATGATGTCGCCCAGAATTAGCGGCCGTTTAAAGTCAACGAGTGCAGTTCGTACCACCCAACCATAGCCACTGCTGAGAAAAGATTCCATCGGCATTTTGTAAAACTCAGCCATTTGGTCATACCGGGCGGCCAATACATAATCGAAGTATTTACTGTTATGAACATGGTTGAACATATCAATGTCGTCTGGCCTAACCTTCAATTCACTTTCAAATATACTGTACTGGTTTTTTTCCATGGGTAGGGGTGTTGTAATCGCAAACTTAATACAAAATTCAATCATCTAATGTGTTGCTAATCTTTAAAACTTACAGTATCTTTGCACACAATTAATTAATCCATAAACACTTTAGTATCATTCAAGAATGTATTTAAGTAAAGAAAAGAAAGCCGAAATCTTCCAAAAACACGGCGAAGTAGAAACTAACACGGGTTCTGCAGAAGGTCAGGTAGCGTTATTTACATATCGTATTGCGCACTTAACAGAACACTTAAAGAAAAATCGTAAAGATTTCTCTACCCAGTTATCACTACAAAAATTAGTAGGTAAACGCCGCGGTATTTTGGCATATCTATTTAAGAAAGATATTGGCCGTTATCGTGCTATCATTAAAAACTTAGGTTTAAGGGATATCATTAAGCCTGTTGGTTCAAAAGACAGCAAATAAGCGTACTTATATCAACAAAAGCCATTCTTCAGGGATGGCTTTTTTACTTTGAAAAGTAAATTAATATATATAAATCCGGTGTGTAGAAAGAGGAAAACACACCACAACTAACTTTAAATGAATGTAATAAAAAAATCGTTCGATCTGGGCGATGGAAGAACAATTGAAATTGAGACAGGTAAATTAGCTAAACAAGCTGATGGTTCTGTAGTAGTTAAAATGGGCGATACCATGCTTTTGGCAACTGTAGTTTCTTCAGTTGGCGCAAAATCTGGTGTTGATTTTTTACCGTTATCTGTTGATTATCAAGAGAAATATGCTGCCGCTGGCCGTATTCCTGGAGGTTTTCTTCGTCGCGAAGCAAGATTATCTGACTATGAAGTTTTGATTTCACGTTTGGTAGATCGTGCATTGCGTCCAATGTTCCCTGAAGATTATCACTCTGATACACAAGTGATGATTTCCCTGATCTCTTCTGATAAAAATATAATGCCTGACTGTTTAGCTGGTTTAGCTGCTTCGGCTGCTATTGCAGTTTCAGATATTCCTTTTAACGGACCAATTTCTGAGGTTCGTGTTGCAAGGATAGACGGTAAATTTGTGATCAACCCATATGTAAGTGACCTTGAGCGCGCTGATATGGAGTTTTTGGTTGCAGGTACTGAAAGAGATATCGTAATGGTGGAAGGTGAGTGTGATGAGATTTCTGAAACTGAAATGGTTGAGGCAATTGAGTTCGCGCACAAAGCAATCATTATTCAGGTTCAAGCTCAAAAAGAATTAGCTGAATTGGTTGGTAAAACTGTTAAACGTACTTATTCTCATGAGGATAGCAATCCTGAATTGAAAGAGAAAGTTTATGCAGCTACTTACGATAAAGTTTATGCAATTGCTAAAAGCAACACCGCTAAAGGTGAGCGTGGCGATGCATTTGGTGCAGTATTAATGGATTTCATCGCATCATTAGGTGAGGGTATTGATGATGTTACCGGTTTCTTATCTAAAAAATATTTCCATGATGTGCAGTATGATGCCATCCGTAACCTTGTTTTAGATGAAGGAATTCGTTTAGACGGTCGTGATGCACGTACAGTACGCCCAATCTGGAGTGAAATTGGTTATTTGCCATCTGCTCACGGTTCGGCAGTATTTACACGTGGTGAAACACAATCATTAACTACAGTAACTTTAGGATCTAAAGATGATGAGCAAATGATTGATGGTGCTTTCATCAATGGTTATAACAAATTCTTATTGCACTATAATTTCCCTGGTTTCTCAACTGGCGAGGTTCGTCCTAACAGAGGAGCTGGTCGCCGCGAGATTGGTCACGGTAACTTAGCGATGCGTTCATTGAAGAAAGTATTGCCAGGATTAGAAGAAAACCCTTACACCATCCGTATCGTTTCTGATATCTTAGAATCTAACGGTTCATCATCTATGGCAACTGTTTGTGCTGGTACATTGGCACTAATGGATGCAGGTATTAAAATCAAAGCGCCTGTATCAGGTATTGCAATGGGTTTGATCACTGATGAGAAAACTGGTAAATATGCTATCCTTTCAGATATTTTAGGTGATGAAGACCATTTAGGTGACATGGACTTTAAAGTAACCGGTACTGAAAAAGGTATTGTAGCTTGTCAGATGGACTTAAAAATCAACGGTTTGAAATGGGAGGTGTTAACAAATGCACTTATTCAAGCGAAAGAAGCACGTTTACACATCTTAGGTGAGATGAAGAAAACGATTTCTGCACCTCGTGAAGATTATAAAGACCATGCGCCTCGTATTGTTTCTTTGAGTATTGATAAAGAATTTATTGGTGCTGTAATTGGGCCAGGCGGTAAAATTATCCAGGAAATGCAACGTGAAACCGGCGCTTCTATCTCTATTGAAGAGGTTGGAAATAAAGGTATCGTTGAGATCTTTGCTGATAACAAAGCTGCTATTGATGCTGCGGTTACCCGTATCAATGCAATCGCTGCTAAGCCAGATATAGGTGCTATCTATGATGGTAAAGTAAAATCTATCATGCCGTTTGGTGCGTTCGTTGAGATCATGCCGGGTAAAGATGGTTTGCTACACATTTCTGAGATTGCATGGGAACGTTTAGAAACAATGGACGGTGTGCTCAAAGAAGGTGACAAAATCCAGGTTAAATTATTGGATATCGATAAACAAGGTAAAATGAAGCTTTCCAGAAAAGCGTTATTGCCTCGTCCGCCGAGACCGGAAGCTGCGCCACAAGCATAGTAGAAGCCAAGGTTCAGCAGCTTTTGAGGTTATCTCACAAACTCTGTACAGGATAATATTAATTTTAAAACCCCGCATATTGCGGGGTTTTTTTATTTAAACGCGGTAATTAATTATATTTACTACACAATAAACGAGTCATCAAAATTTCCATCATGAAACACCTAATAGCTCCCTCCGTTCTTTCGGCTGATTTTGGAAACTTGCAACGCGATATTGAGATGATCAATGCAAGTGAGGCAGATTGGTTTCATGTTGATGTTATGGACGGAGAGTTCGTTCCGAATATATCGTTTGGATTTCCGGTGATGGCTACCCTGCAGGCGCACGCTGCAAAGCCACTGGATATACATCTAATGATTGTTAAACCTGAAAGATATATAGAACGTTTTGCTGAGGCCGGGGCTGCTATTATTACAGTCCATTATGAAGCTTGTTTGCATTTGCATAGAACAGTGCAGGCTATCAAAGCAGCCGGGTGTAAAGCAAGCGTAGCCCTTAATCCACATACACCGGTTATACTTTTAAAAGATATCCTTACGGATTTAGATATGGTGTTGATCATGTCTGTTAACCCTGGCTTTGGTGGTCAGCAGTTCATTTTAAATACTGTACAAAAAGTTAAAGAACTGAGGTCTCTCGCCTCTGCAATGAACCCTGATTTATTGATCGAGGTTGATGGCGGAATTGGTACGGGCAATATCACAGAATTAATCAGGGCAGGTGCAAATGTCTTCGTGGCCGGTAATGCCGTGTTCGCTGCCGATTCTCCAGCCGCTATGATTGCTTCACTCAAAAACATCGACACAGAAGTTTTGACTACTTTATAGCAAATGCTCAAACTAAGGTTATTGATCCTGGTGGTTTTTACCGGCTTCGCATATGTACATGCACAGCCGTTGGTAAAAATTACCGGCCGGGTAACAGATAGTTTGAATACAGCATTGCCAAAAGTAAATGTGAGCGTACTTGGGCAGAGCCAGTTGGGTAATTCGGACGATAAGGGCAATTACAGCATTTTTTCAACTTCTTTGACCTTCACAATTAAATACACCCTGCTGGGATACAAGCCTGTATTGATAGAAGTAAAACGGGGAATGGCGGGTCGTTTACGGCAGGATGTGATTATGAACGTCAATATAAACGAATTAGAGCAGGTTACAATAACAAACAAGCAGAACCAATTAAGCAATAGCATATTAATTAATGTAGATGGGGTGTCTGCAATGCCTTCAGTTTCAGGAAACTTTGAAGTTGTCCTTAAAACATTGCCTGGCGTGTCTACCAATAATGAATTGAGTTCACAGTATAGCGTTAGGGGAGGCAACTTTGACGAGAACCTCATGTACATTAATGACGTTGAAATCAGCCGGCCCGTATTGATCAGGAATGGTCAGCAGGAGGGGCTTAGTTTCATTAACAGTGACTTATTGAGTTCGGCTAAATTTTCGGCGGGTGGCTTTGATTCGCGTTACGGCGATAAGCTTTCATCGGTTCTGGACGCCAAATACAATAGGCCTGACAGCACTCAGCACATGTTTCATGTTGGTTTTTTGGGTACTTCTTTTAGTTCCAAAATATTGATGCGGCACAGCTATTTCCTGGCGGGTATCAGATATAAAAATAACTCCAGTATTTTAAATAGCCAGGACAATAAAGGTAGCTATAAACCAAATTTTAAAGATATTCAGGTTGTATATGGTTTAGACCTCTCGGAAAAGTTAAATCTAACTTTTTTAGGAAGCTACAATAGCGGGATATTCAAATTATTGCCGGAAAGCCGTGAAACCCAATTCGGTACCCTTAGTACACGACTGCGCTTGCAAACTGAATATAGTGGAAAAGAAGTGGATGATTACAAATCTGCGGGTGGTGCCTTTACATTGTCATACTACCCAAAATCTAACCTTTCGGTTAAATGGATCAATAGTTATTTCAGGATAGTTGAAGAAGAAAAGATCGATATTGAAGGCCGGTACACGTTTGATGAATTGAGCAATGCCTTTTTAGGAGGTAGTTTTGGAAGTATCCGCACCAACAGGGGAGTTGGTGGGTATATGAATTATGCGAGAAACACACTGGAATCGGAGAGTTTTAGTTCGGGGATAAAAATTGATCAGACTTATGCCAATCATACATTTTCACTTGGAGCAAGGTTTGAACAAAAAAAGTATGATGATGACCTGAATGAATATAGTTTGATCGACTCTGCGGGGTATATAATCGAGGGTATCAAGAACTTTTATCAAGACAATGCCATCAGTGTAAAAAATGACCTGTCGGTAAACTATGCCACGGCGTATATTCAGGATAGTTATGCTGTAAGTGCCAGTTCAGACCTGCAACTGGGTTTAAGGGCAAGTTATAACAGTTTAAGCAGGCAGTTGTTGCTAAGCCCAAGATTACTTCTGGCTTACAGGCCATTGAGTAACAATAAGATCTTCAGGTTTACCGCTGGTGTTTACCAGCAGGCACCAGATTACCGTAGTATTAGGGCGTTTGACGGTGTCCTAAACAAAGATCAAAAAGCACAGCGATCTTACAATTCCTCATTTGGGTTAGATTATGCATTCGACGGACTTGGCACCCGTCTTAAGTTTACTTCGGAACTATATTTTAAATACCAGGATAGACTAATTCCTTACATGATGGACAATGTAAGGATCAAGTACCTGGCAAATGATATCGCTAAAGGTTATACCTACGGTGCTGATTTCAGTGTGGGTGGCGAATTTGTAAAAGATCTATTATCCTACTTTAGGATATCCTTTATGAAATCCAATCAGGATATAGCAGGTGACAATATTGGGTATCTAAAGCGCCCAACAGATCAGCGGGTAAACTTCTCTGTTTATTTTCAGGACAGGTTGTTGAATAGCCCGACCTATAAGGTTCATTTAACTATGTTGTATGGCTCAAGGTTGCCGGTTGGCGCTCCGCTGATACAGCGATATTCTGATGATTTCAGCATACCCTCTTATAAACGGGTGGATATAGGTTTTTCAAAAGATTTTTTAGACGACGCCGTGAAAAGAGCTCGATTTTTAGATAAATATTTTAGTTCGTTTTCTGTACATGCAGAAGTATTTAATTTGCTAAACATTGATAATACGGTTTCATATCTGTGGCTAAAAGATGTAAATAACGTACAATATGCCATTCCCAACTATCTTACAGGCAGGCAACTCAACCTGAAATTGCTGATAAAGTTCAAGAATTAGAAATGATAAATAACATAAAACAGTTACATTTACCAGCAATAAACAAATAGTAAAAATGAGACATAATTTTGGCGCAGGCCCCTGTATTTTACCTCAGGAAGTATTTAAACAAGCATCACAGGCAGTTTTAGATTTCAAGGACGGCCTATCCATATTAGAAATTTCACACCGTACGCCAGAGTTCGAAAATGTAGTTGAAGAAACTACGAAGCTGATCAAAGAACTGATGAACGTGCCTGAAGGTTACTCCATTTTATTGTTACAAGGCGGTGCTAGTTTACAGTTTGCCATGGTACCCATGAATTTGTTGCCTGAAGGTGGAAACGCGAGTTATTTAGAAACAGGCGTTTGGGCTAATAAAGCGATAAAAGAGGTAGCATTTTTTGGTAAGGCAAATATTGTGGCATCATCTAAAGAAGCAAATTTTACTTACGTCCCAAAAGGATTCAGCATTCCGGAAGATAGTGCCTATTTTCACTGTACTTCAAACAATACCATTTATGGTACCGAGTTATTTGATTTTCCTGAAACCAGTATTCCGGTAGTTTGTGATATGTCTTCGGATATTATGAGCAGGGTGATTGATGTCTCTAAATTTGACCTTATTTATGCTGGTGCACAAAAGAATATCGGGCCGGCCGGACTGACCATCGTTATTGTAAAAGATGAAATACTGGGTAAAAGCAGTAGAAAGATTCCGTCTATGCTGGACTATCAGGTTCATATCGAGGGAGGATCTATGTACAATACGCCGCCAGTATTTGCGATATATACAGCCATGCTTAATCTTAGGTGGTTAAAATCTAAGGGCGGTGTTGCTGAAATTGAAAAAGAAAACGCAGCGAAAGCCCGCGCCTTATACGCCGAAATTGACAGAAACCCATTATTTAAAGGCACATGTGCGGTGGAGGACAGGTCAAAAATGAACGTTTGTTTCGTTATGGAAAATCCTGAGCTTGAAAAGCCCTTTCTGAAATATGCTGAGGAAAATGGTGTAGAAGGAATCAAAGGACACAGAAGTGTTGGGGGTTTCAGGGCTTCAATTTACAATGCCTTACCTATAACAAGCGTACATGCTTTAGTTGAATTAATGCAAATCTTTGCTGAGAAGCAATAGTAAATTTATATTTTGATGATTAGAATACTTGCAAACGATGGGATTGATCCAATCGGTAAAGCGTTATTAGAACAGGCCGGTTTCACAGTAGATACTGAAACTGTAGCACAAGATAAATTAGTTGAAGCATTACAAAATTACGATGCGATAACAGTTAGGAGTGCTACACAAATGCGTAAGGAAACATTAGATCAATGTCCGAATATTAAGTTAATTGGCAGGGGTGGTGTTGGTATGGACAATATTGATGTCGAATATGCCCGGAGTAAGGGAGTTGCAGTAGTTAACACCCCTGCGGCCTCATCGTTATCTGTAGCGGAGCTTGTTTTTGCCCATTTATTTACCGGTGTTCGGTTTTTACAGGATTCGAACAGGAAAATGCCTGTTGAAGGTGCTTCGAAATTTAATGGCCTTAAAAAGGCATACGCCAAAGGAATTGAGCTAAGAGGAAAAACGATCGGGATTATTGGTTTCGGTAGGATAGGTCGTGAAACGGCAACAGTTGCCCTTGGTTTGGGTATGAATGTTCTGGCTTATGATCTTTATCCGTTTGAGGGTAACCTGACTTTAAACCTGCAGGGAGATATTAAAGTTGACATTCCTGTTAAGACGGTTTCTTTGGAAGAAGTTATAAGCGGCAGTGATTTCATTAGCCTGCATACTCCATTCGCAGACAAGCCCATTTTAGGTGCAGCTGAATTTGCAAAGATGAAAAATGGTGTAGGTGTAGTGAACTGTTCCAGAGGAGGTACAATTGATGAGGCAGCGCTTATTGATGCTTTAGACAGTGGAAAGGTTGCCTTTGCAGGTCTAGATGTATTTGACAATGAACCAACGCCACTTGCTGCAATTTTACAGCATTCTAAAATTTCTCAAACTCCACACATTGGTGCTTCCACTAATGAAGCACAGGAGCGCATTGGAACTGAACTTGCAAATTTAATTATTGACCATTTTAGCAAGTAAGTTATTTTTACGGACTGCGGGGCTGATCATGATTTAAAAATCAGCCCCGCGGTCTTTTAGTTAAATTTCCTTGTTTGAAGTCCTTTTATTTTGTTGCTAAAATAGTAATAGCCAACAGCAACTACCGTTAATAATGCTATTATAATGAACAGCGCTAAACCACCGAATGAAGTCGGTCCGGTTGCACTTTTAAGTCTTTCATTTTCATCCTGGAGTTTCTTGATGGATTGCATGTAATTCAGCATTCTTCCATTCACTTCAGAGGCAGTATTTTTAGCCTGCCTGACCTCCTGGTCCTTATAGTCCATTAATACTTTTAGTTCTTTAAAGATGTTGTTGTCATTTAAGACAATCTGCCTTAAGATTTCATTTGACTTTTTAACATCTCCCTTGGTTTGAAGACCAAAAAATCCACTTTTGTTACTCAGGCTTTGGTCATACTGACCAAATTTCGCGGTGCGTTGGTTTAGTAATGCATTGACTTTAAGCCTTTGCGTCTGGTACGCAGTTGTATCGGTTTGAGCGGAAGCAAAATTTGAAGTAAAAAGAGCGAGCAGGATGACTACTAAGAAAATATTTTTCATTTAGAAATTGTTAAACATGACGGGCTATCAGACAAGAGCAAAGATTATGCCCTAAGGGTGGAATTCAACGCGAATGATATCGTTAAGATGCAAACCGAGCAATCCACTCGCTTTACCTTTATTGATAGCGATCTCCAGGTGATTGCTGATACCAAACAGGCAAAGTTTTTCTCCCTCCTGAACTTCATTGTAATGCCAGCTGAGTTGAGTAATGGTTTCACTTTTTCTGAAGTACAAAGTGAAATCACGGTTTCGCTGGATCTTGGTAAACAGGTCTTTAGTTATATTGGTAATTACATTGCAAAAGGTGTCTATGTAGATGACACTTCCGCGTATGATATCTCTTTCAATTACCGGGTTGAGCAACATTCTTTGTTCCACGCTTTCAGTTGGCACTCCAATATCTTTAAGTCTCGACCCTTTGGCTAAATGTACCGCTGCTTTCACAAAAATATCCACAAGCGGAAAGTGCAGATATTTTAGATCCTGCATGATATTCAACTCAACAATCTCATCCGGCGGTGAATCAAAAAGCAATGAAAATATGCCATTGTCTGCCCCTACGAAAAAATGGTCGCGGTACTTAACTGCCAGGTACTTGCTGCTCTCGCTGAATACAGAATCAATGCCTATCAAATGAACGGTGCCCTTAGGGAAATAGGGGTATACATTTTTTAAAACGAACGCGGCATAAGAGATGTTAAAGGAAGGAACTTCATGGGTTACATCAACAATATTAGCTGTAGGCAAGATGCTCAGGATACTGCCTTTTAGGGCAGCCTGATAAAAGTCTTTCGAGCCTAAATCTGTTGTTAATGTAATAATGGCCATTAAAAATTGAATATTTATTCTTAATCTTGCGTAGGCGGTCAGCCGCCTACAAATATTCACTTTTTATATCAAAATATACACTTCTATCAAAAAAACAATATTTTGAACGAACTTAAATTAACACTAGAATCGGTAGATCCCGTGCAATTTTGGGGTACTAATAATGAGCATTACGAGATCATTAAAAGTGCTTTTCCAAAATTAAAAGTAGTAGCGAGAGGGAATGAGGTTAAGGTACTTGGTGATGAGCAGGAACTTAAGGTTTTTGAAAAAAAATATCAGCAGCTAACAAGCCATCTGGAAAAGTACAGTACACTTACGGCAAACGATGTAGAATCGATACTTAACTCGAAAACGGTAAAGACTGCTGAAGAACCTGCTGTTGAAAAAGTGGTTAGTTCCGGAGGGGGTGAAGTTATTGTTTTCGGTACAAACGGGCTAATGATCAAGGCCAGAACTGCAAACCAGCGCAGGATGGTTGATAGCATCACTAAAAATGATGTGCTGTTTGCGATTGGCCCTGCCGGTACAGGAAAAACTTATACAGCAGTAGCGTTGGCTGTAAGAGCACTGAAAAATAAAGAAATAAAAAGGATCATATTAACCCGGCCAGCCGTTGAGGCGGGTGAAAACCTTGGGTTCTTACCCGGCGACTTAAAGGAGAAAGTAGATCCATATTTACGGCCATTATACGATGCTCTGGACGACATGATTCCGGCAGAAAAGCTGAAACTCTACCTGGAGAACAGGACAATAGAAATTGCACCACTGGCATTCATGCGTGGAAGGACCCTAGATAATTGCTTTGTTATTTTGGATGAGGCACAAAACTCTACAGACCTGCAGTTGAAAATGTTCCTTACCAGAATGGGACCATCAGCCAAGTTTATAGTTACCGGTGACGTTACACAAATTGATTTGCCAAGAAAGCAGATGTCTGGTTTGCACAATGCACTGCGTATTCTCGATGAAATACCAGGGATAGAGATTATCTACCTAACAGGGGAGGACGTTGTTAGGCACAAGCTTGTTAAGAGAATATTAAAAGCTTACGGCGATATTCAATAATTACACACAACTTAATCTTATTGCTCATTACATGACAGCGATTAAAGAAACTCAATTTACATTCACAAAACAAACAAATTTTTACAAAGGAAAGGTGCGTGACGTGTATACGATCAATGACCAGTATATGGCCATGGTGGTTACCGACAGGATTTCGGCCTTTGATGTTGTTTTACCTGAGGCTATTCCTTTTAAAGGACAGGTACTAAACCAGATTGCTGCGAAGTTCTTAGCTGCAACAAAAGATATTGTTCAAAACTGGGTAGTAGATGTTCCTGATGAAATGGTAACAATTGGACGTATTTGCGAGCCTTTTAAGGTAGAGATGGTAATTAGGGGGTATCTTGCAGGTCATGCCTGGAGAGAGTACAGCGCTGGGAAAAGAAGCGTGTGCGGTGTATCTATGCCAGATGGATTGAAAGAAAATGACAAGCTGCCCGAGCCAATTATAACTCCAACTACTAAAGCTTCTGTAGGTCACGACGAAGACATTTCAAAGGAGGACATACTTGCCAAGGGTATCGTTTCCTTATCAGATTATACCATGCTTGAAAAATATACTCAGGCATTGTATAAAAGGGGTACAGAAATGGCTGCGGAAAGGGGACTGATTCTGGTTGATACAAAGTACGAATTTGGTAAAGTGGGTGATGAAATTTACCTGATAGACGAAATACATACTCCGGATTCTTCACGGTATTTTTATGGCGAAGGATTTGAAGAGAGACAAGCAGCAAATGAGCCGCAGAAACAACTTTCGAAAGAGTTTGTTAGAAAATGGCTTATTGAGAATGGTTTTCAAGGTAAGGACGGACAGTCCGTTCCGGTTATGACAACTGAACTGGTTAATTCAATCTCAGACCGTTATATTGAACTATATGAGCAGATAACCGGAGACAGTTTTGTGAAGAATGAATCTGCTGACGTAGTTAGCAGGATTGAGAAAAATGTGAACACAGCGATAAATTCGTTACTTTCGTAATAACACTAATTTTCTCCCCTATGAAATTTTCAGTTGATAAACACGACAAGTATGTAGTAATAAAACTTAGAGAACCTAAGTTTACAAATGACAATACGCCCAAGCTGAAGTCTGAGTTTATTTTATTAAATGCGGAAGGATATTGCAATATCGTTCTCGACCTGGCCGCTGTTAAACAATGTGATGATTCACAGGATTTGAGCAGCCTCCTGGTTGGCGACCGGCTGTGTAAAAAGGCAAAGGGATTATTTATCATTACAGGCGTTAACGCCGCAGTTGCCAAAATTCTTGAAATGTCTAATCTTGACCAGTCGCTATCTATTGTTTCAAAACTTGATGAAGCTACGGATTTGATTTTTATGGATGAGATCGAGAAAGAGCTGTTGGGAGACGTAGAAAGAGATTGATGAAATTTGAGGTAACTATTTTGGGCAGTAGTTCTGCAACACCTGTTTACAATAGAAATCCTACATCGCAATTACTAAATTGTAATGAGAAGTTTTATTTAATTGATTGTGGTGAGGGCACGCAACAGCAATTGATTAAGTATGGCTTCAAGGCAAATAAAATTGACTATATATTTATCAGTCATCTACATGGCGACCACTATTTTGGTTTAATTGGCTTGCTTTCAAGTCTGCACCTAAATGGCAGGATTAAGCCGATGAAAATATTTGCTCCGGAAGCTTTGAAAGATATCCTGGATCTCCAGTTTAAACATTCTGAAACCACGTTACGTTATCCGATCGAATTTTTTGCAACGCAGGCAAATGAATCAGTGGTGATTTTCGAGAATTCTGATCTTACTGTGGATACAGTGGTTCTTAATCATAGAATACCATGTACCGGATTTAAATTTAGCCAGAAGAAGAGAATGCGCAAATTGATTGTGGAGAAACTGGAAGAGGCGGGTGTTGGTATCGAGAATTATCCTTTGTTAAAAAGAGGGGCTGATCTGCAATTACCTGGTGGACAAATCATCCTGAATAAGGACTACACTTTTGATTCTGAGAAACCGAAAAAATATGGTTACTGTTCTGATACATTGTTTGACTCCCGTTATTTTGAAAGTATCAGAGATTGCGATACCTTATATCATGAGGCTACCTTCCTGCATGAGATGATTGAGCGCGCTAATCAAACCCACCACACTACGGCATTACAGGCTGCTGAGGTCGCTCAAATTACAAATGCAGGCAAATTGATGATAGGACATTTCTCCTCAAGATACAAGGCTTTGCAGCCTCTATTGGAAGAAGCCAAGACCATATTTGTTAATACAGAGTTGGCTATAGAAGGTGCTACGTATCAGATCTAAATTATTTATCTTTTTTATTACCGCCACCAAACACTGAGAAGTGCACGTAACGCTTTGGATTTTCTTTCAAGTCGATGATAAGATTATCCAGATTTTTCGACGCGTTATTGAGATTGT
Organism: Bacteroidota bacterium; assembly: GCA_040385565.1. GTDB lineage: Bacteria > Bacteroidota > Bacteroidia > Sphingobacteriales > Sphingobacteriaceae > Pedobacter. The sequence continues at coordinate 223,888 of JAZKHD010000014.1, forward strand.
CATACATCTTCGTGTCGTTAACTAATTGACCTAATGTACCCTGTCCGTTATTGACCTTCGTCACAATAGTTTGCAAATCTGCGACTGCTTTGTTGGCATTTTCTATCGTTTGTTTGAAGTTGGCTGCTGCAACCTGATCAGTGATGTTATTGATATTGGTTAATATCGAATTTATCTTTTGATTATTTTGTTTCAGGTTATTAGATATAGCCTCAACATTCGACAGAATTGATGAGATTCTTGAACCTTCAGATCCTACAAGATTATCAACCTTTTTGGAGGTGGCTTCAAGAGAAGCTAAAGTAGATGCAATGCTGTTGAAGCTCTTGTCTACATTCTTCTGGAAATTAGGGTTTAGAATCGTGTTTACACTGGTCAATATGGAATCCATTTTGGCAATGATCAGCTCAGCCTTCTTTTGCACCGGCTCCACAGTTTCTAATAGACCTTTCGCTACATTGGCGTTCAGTGTATCACCATCCTGAGCATAATCGCTACCCGAACCCAGGGCCATTACAATAGCTTTACTTCCTAGAAGATCGGTACTTTCCAGCTTGGCAATACTGTTTTTAGGAATATCATATTTGCCTTTTATTTTAAGTGTAGCAACAATGGATCCATCAGATTGCAATTGAAGTTTATCAACACGGCCAATCTGAAAGCCGTTTATTAGTACAGGTTTTGATACACCCAGCCCATCCACGTGCGAATATTTTGCATATAAGATGGTCTCGCTTGAAAATATCGCATTTCCTTTAAGGAAGTTGTATCCAATAATTAGTAGTGCTATAGAAAAGGCAGCTAGTATGCCTACTTTGGTCTCATTTGCGATTTTCATTCAATGTATTTTAATTGTTCTCTATACTGATTTAACAGTTAGCCTAATTTGTTTCAGTTTCTTGCCGGTAGCTTTTAACAGCTTTGTATATGGAGTTCACAATTTCATTCTGCCCGGCATCAGAATTTATGTATTGTTCTTCTGAGGGGTTGGATATGAAACCGATCTCAGTTAAAATTGCGGGCATTCCGCACCTTTGTAAGATCAAAAGTCCCTGTTCTTTAACTCCTCTGTTTATTCTGTTGTCGTTTTTGGTATAATTTTCCTGAATCAGACGCGCCAACTTCAAGCTTTTGTCCCTAAACACATTTTTAAACAAAGATAGTATAATAAATGTTTCAGGATCATTGGGATCATAGCCGTTATAATTTTGCTTATAGTTTTTTTCCAACTTTATATCCTCGTTTTCGCGGATGGCAGCGTCCTGTTCATTTAATCGATGAGAACCGGCAACGAAGGTTTCGGTGCCCCTTGTTGTCTTATTTTTGACATAAGCATACTTGGGTATCTTTTTACCACCCTTATTGATGTAGCCAGTAAGTACTTTATTGTCTGGCATAGAGTTACAATGGATTGAAATAAAAATATCTGCGTTATTGTCGTTCGCCAGGGCTGCTCTTTTGTAGAAATCAACATCAACATCTGTTTTGCGGGTATATAGTATTTTTAACCCGGGCATTTCTGTTTCCAGTTTCTTACCAAGTTTTAACGCAACTTGCAGCGCGACATTTTTTTCGTAGGAAAAGCTTCCGCGGGCTCCAGGCTTATTTCCACCATGACCGGCATCAATTACGATTGTTTTTACCTTGTACCCTTGTGAAAATAGAAGACACGGTATCAGTAGAAAATACAATATAAAAATGCAGCTTTTTTTCGCAGTCATGTATAGTGGTTAACCTTCTATAACTTTCTTGTAATTTTTAATTGCTTCCAGCAGACAGTTAGTGATTTCATTTTGGCCTTCCTCTGAGTTCATGTAGTTTTCTTCATCCGGGTTACTGATGAAGCCTATTTCTGTAAGTATAGCAGGCATTCCCGCACGGGCAAGCACGGCAAGGCTTTTTTCCTGAACTCCTCTGTCTATTCTTCCAACATTAACATATTGGTCCTGGACCAGTTTGGCAAGTCGCAGGCTCTGCGTCCTGAACGTGTTTTTCATTAATGATAAAATGATGAAGTTTTCAGGATTATTGGGATCAAATCCTTCGTAGTTTTCCTTGTAGTTTTCTTCAAGGAAAATTGAGGCATTCTCTCTTTTTATAGCTTCATCTTGTTCATTCACCCTGCCCATACCTGAAACGAAGGTCTCAACGCCACGTGTACTTGTGCTTTTACGCGATACGGTTTGTGTAATTGGCACGCGTTTACCCTTGCTATTTTTGCGATAACCCGTAACTACTGTGGATCTTCTTACCGGCATATCATTACAATGGATAGAAATAAAAAGGTCTGCTTTTGCATTGTTAGCTATGGCAATCCTTTCATACAAAGGAATAAATGTGTCATCTGTCCTCGTATAAATTACCTTCACATCCTTTAGGTTTGCTTCAATAGCGGCGCCCAGATGAAGGGCCGTTTTTAATGCAACATCTTTTTCGGTGGAATATAGCCCCCGTGTACTGCCATCGCGGCCTCCGTGACCTGCATCAATAACAATAGTTTTGATTTTATATTCTTGCGTAAAGGCCTGATAACTAGATACGGTACTTATCACCAGGGAAATAAATATGATCAAAATTACATTTGGCCTGAGCAATGGTATATTTTTCATTAATTTTGAACGTTTTGGATTAAACATTACTGCAAAAATAACATTCACACACGAATTTGAAACTTTTACTGAATATCATTTTTTTGAGCTTGGTTGTATTATTAGTTTCTACTGGTAATGAAGTGTCTGCTCGTTCTAAATCCAGCTTTTTTCAGGATCCTCCGGCACGTACCAGGAGACAGACGCCAGTAAGAACAGAATCATCTCCCTCACCCAGTAGTAACGCACAAAGTAAGCCAAAAGATACCGTAGCTTCAGAGAAAGTTGAATATAAGGCAAAAGATTCTACTCGGGTAGATAAGGTAAACGAAATTGTCTATCTGTTTGGAGAGGCAAGGGTAATTTATCAGGGTTTTGAACTGGACGCTGACTATATAGAGTTCAATACCAAAACTAACCTGGTTTATGCCCGTGGAAGGTTGAACTCGCGGGGTAAATACGTTGGTCGCCCGATATTAAAGATGGAGGGGCAGGGAACTTCAAAAGCAGATTCATTACGTTATAATATTAAAACCGGGGCAGGTAATATTTATGGAGTATTTACTGAACAGGAAGGCGGCTTTTTTTCGGGAGGAAAAGCGAAAAAGCAACCGGATGACGAAATCCACAGTAAGGGCCAAACTTATAGTACTTGTAATTTGCCCCATCCCCATTTCGGAATTCATATTACTAAAGGAATCGTAACAGAAAATCAAATAATAACAGGACCGGTTTACTTAAAGATTGAAGATATCCCTTTACCCCTGGGTTTGCCTTTTGCCTTTTTCCCGAAACCAAATAAAAAAAGTTCGGGCTTCATATTACCAAGTCCGGGGGAGGATTTTACGAGAGGGTTTTTTCTTAGGGATGGAGGATATTATTTAGGGCTGAACGATTACTGGGACGCTAAAGTTACGGGTACGATTTATACACGCGGATCTTACGATGCGTCTGTGCTTTCTAATTACATGAAGCGGTATAAGTATACAGGAACCGTAAATTTTAGGTATGCCAATGCCCGATATGGTCTTGAGGGAACCGCGGAATATAGTCCGAGAAAAGATTTTAATATCCAATGGACACATGCCCAGAATGCTAATGCTAAACCCGGAACAAATTTTTCTGCTTCGGTAGATGCCGGAACAAGCACTTATAATCAAAATACTGCGGGCGGCAGCTCGTACGATTATACCCAATTTGCTAAAAACACCCTCAGATCAAGTATTGCTTACGGGCGGGTATTTGATAATGGAATTACACTGGGCACCGATTTCTCCGGATTTCAGGAAACCGCAAATAGAACTGTGAGTTTAACCTTGCCCAACTTGAGTTTATCTGTTCCTACATTTAGTCCTTTCGACTCCAAAAACAGACTAGGAGAACAAAGGTGGTATCAAAAGTTGACAGTAGGCTATTCAATGCAGGCAAGCAACAGTATCACCACCAGAGAAGACTTACTTTTTAAGCGAGAGAGTTTAAGCAAATTTCGTAACGGAGTGAATCACCAGATTCCGGTGAGTTTGGCGTTTACGGCTTTTGATAACTTTAATTTTACAGCTAATACCTCATATACCGAGCGCTGGCATTTTCAAACGATACAAAAGACCTATTTCAGGGTAATCAATAGTTCAGAAGTGATCATTACAGATACTATTCCAGGGTTTAAAAGGAATGCTGAATACAATGTTGGAATGGGATTGTCTACAAAGGTATTCAGTACAGCGCAGTTCACTAAACTAGGCAATTTCCAAGCGTTGAGGCATGTTATGACACCCAGGGTAAATTTAACCTACACACCTGATTTCTCAAGCGTAAAGCGTGGTTATTACAAACAAGCAAAATACTCTGACGGGTCAAATGTATTGGGCACAGATGGAAAGCCCTTAACTTATTCGATCTTTGAAGGATCATTATACGGTGGGCCGGGAGCAGGAAGAAATGCAACGATTTCATTCGGGGTTGATAATACAGTAGAAGCAAAAATCCTTTCACCAAAGGATACTACAGGCAAGGGGGTAAAGAAGCTTCCTATTATTCAAGGTTTGGGAATTAACGGATCATATAACTTACTGGCTAAAAACTACAAATTATCTAACTTGAGTTTCAACGGTAGATCTCAATTTTCAGAGAAGCTTGGGATAAATTACTATGGAACTTTGAATCCTTATTCTGTGAGGGATAGTGTTTTTGATGATGCGGTTGTTAGAAATGCTGGCGGTGAGCCAATCAGGTTATTGCAGGACAGGTATACCTGGCAAGATGGAAGGTTTCCTAGACTAACAAGTTTTGGATTCTCTTTTGATTACAGTTTAAATCCTGAGGCGCTTAAGAGGAAGAACCTTAACGAGGCAGATCTTAGAAATGACATAACAAAAAAGGGTACGATGACAAAAGAACAGGCGGATGAACTTGCAAAAGTGAGCCGTGATCCCAACGCTTTTGTCGACTTTAACATTCCATGGAACTTTGCTTTTGGTTATACCTTTAACTACTCTACTTCAGATGTAGGATTGAATGGTGCGGTTACCAATACGCTTAACTTTAATGGCGATGCTAACATCACTAAGAATTGGAAAATCCAGTTCAATTCGGGATGGGATTTTAAGGCAAGTACTTTCTCCCAAACTTCCCTGGCAATTTATAGAGATCTGCATTGCTGGGATATGAGCGTGAGCTGGATACCGTTTGGCGCTTACCAGTTTTACTCTGTAGACATCAAGGTTAAGGCCTCTGTTTTACAGGATTTGAAGCTGAGTAAGAGGAAAAATTACTACACAAGGTTCTAAAGAAATTACTTTTATGCTGGCAGAAATAATAACCATTGGCGATGAAATTCTGATTGGTCAGATCGTTGATACCAATTCCGCATGGATGGCCGGGGAATTGAATCTGGCCGGGATTCGTGTTAAGCAAATTACATCAGTTTCTGATGATGCTGAGCACATCATTGAAGCCATAAATCATGCAAAGAAGCGCGCGCATATAATTTTGATTACAGGCGGGTTGGGGCCAACTAAGGATGACATCACCAAAATTACGCTGGCGAAATATTTTAATATGGGTTTTAGACGTGACGAAGAAACTCTGAAACACATCCAGGGAATTTTTGCACGTTTAAACCGTCCGATGATCGAGCTTAATAACAGGCAGGCTGATGTACCAGATGGCTGTGAAGTGATACAAAATAAAAATGGGACGGCTCCATGTATGTGGTTTAATGACCATGACCACGTTATAATTTCGATGCCGGGCGTTCCGTTTGAGATGATGTACCTGATGGAAGAAGAAATTCTGCCAAGACTGAAGCAAAACTATAACCTTCCTGCTATTGTACATAAAACCATATTAACTGCAGATATTGGTGAGTCGTTTTTGGCCACTGAGCTTGAGTCTATAGAAGATACCTTACCAGCGCATATCAAACTTGCCTATCTCCCTAAACTTGGCCAGGTAAGATTGAGATTGAGCGGAAGCGGTAACGATGAGCGTATCCTAAAAAATGAAGTTGATTTTTATGCCGACCAAATTGTGGGAAAAGTAAAGCAATATGTGGTTATAGAAGACGACATTGCATTAGAGAAGGCTGTGTTGAATGTTATGGAAGACAAGGGTTTTACTTTATCTACCGCAGAAAGTTGTACTGGAGGGTATATTGCTCATTTAATCACCAAGCATCCGGGATGTTCCACAGTTTACAAAGGAGGGGCGGTGGTTTACGCAAATGAATTGAAGGAATCTATTCTCAGCGTTTTGGCTACAACTATTGAAAAATTTGGGGCGGTTAGCGAAGAAACTGTACGGGAAATGGCGGAAGGTGCACTAACTAATTTTCAGACCGATTATTCAATCGCCGTAAGTGGAATTGCAGGGCCGGGTGGAGATTTACCGGGCAAGCCTGTCGGAACCGTTTGGATAGCAATAGCTTCCAGAAGCAGAACACGCTCGAAATCATTTAAGTTTGGCAGTAAAAGGCTACAAAACATTGAACGGTCAGCATCTTCAGCATTTATGATGCTCCTTAACGAACTTAAGCAGAATGCAGGTTAAGTGTTCGAAATACTTTACTTTTGCAACAAGTACCAATTATAGAATTAAAGATGGCTCATTACGAATTATTGTTACCTAAAATGGGGGAAAGCGTTGCAGAAGCAACGGTGATCAAATGGACTAAGCAAGTCGGCGATCAAATAGCTTTAGATGACACCATCCTTGAAATAGCTACTGATAAAGTAGATTCTGAAGTACCATCACCTGTGGTGGGGAAGCTTATCAAACAATTATATAAGGAAGACGAAGTCGTACAGGTTGGGGATGTGATCGCGATAATCGAAACTGGGGATTCCAATGATGCAGTTGAAGCAAGTTCTGTTTCTGTAGCAGAAGAAGCGCCTGAGACATCAGTATCAGGAAAGCCAGAGGCAGCGACAAATCCTGCTGACACCATTAATGTGATAGAAGATATTCCAGGAATTGATCAACTTCCCTCGTCTGGCAGGTTCTATTCTCCTCTTGTTAAAAATATAGCAAGTCAGGAAAATATTTCTATTGAAGAACTGGATAAGCTTACAGGTACAGGGGCAGAAGGCAGACTTACCAAGGACGACCTGTTAACTTACCTCGCAAACAAGAATGGAGAAGCTAAAATCAATAAGCCTGAAACCAATCTTCGTGCATCTTTAGCAACACCTGCGCAGCCTGTTAAGGCAGCCAGTGTTAGCGGGGGAGATGAAATAATTGAGATGGACCGAATGCGTAAGCTGATTGCCGATCACATGGTTTCTAGTGTTTCAACTGCGCCTCATGTGACCTCTTTTGTGGAAGCAGACGTAACCAATCTTGTACTTTGGCGAGATAAGGTTAAAAAGAGCTTTGAATCGCGAGAGAATGAGAAAATAACTTTTACACCCATTTTTATAGAAGCTGTTACCAAAGCCATCAAAGATTTTCCTATGATCAATGTGTCTGTCAACGGCACTCAAATAATTAAAAAGAGGGATATAAATATTGGAATGGCCGCTGCGCTTCCTAGTGGAAACCTTATAGTGCCGGTTATTAAAAATGCAGACCAGCTGAATCTGGTAGGTTTAACTAAATCAGTGAACGACTTAGCAAGTCGTGCAAGGAATTCAAAATTAAAACCTGATGAAACTCAGAATGGTACTTTCACTTTAACAAATGTAGGGTCCTTTGGAAATGTAATGGGTACGCCAATTATCAATCAGCCACAGGTAGCTATTTTGGCTGTCGGAGCCATCAAAAAGAAACCTGCAGTTTTGGAGACTGAATATGGCGATGTTATTGCCATCAGGCACATGATGTTCTTATCACTTTCTTATGACCACAGGGTTGTTGATGGTGCTTTAGGCGGCTCTTTCGTGAGAAGGGTTGCTGATTACCTGGAAAACTGGGACATCAACAGAGAAATATAGTAAAATGGAACGGGCACCAATTGGTGCCCGTTCACTATCAAAACAAAAACAAAGTATACTAATTAAATAAAACCTCTTCCTCTACAACCGTTTGTATCTGTTGTTCTGTATAGGTGTATCTTCCTGTGTGAGCGATGAAAACATCCTTCTGTTCTAACAAGCTGCGGTTTGCCAGCAATGTTTTAAGGCTCACGTTTCCGATAACATATTTGTAGTCGTTTCTGGAAAACCGTTCAATAATGTTATCAATTTTTAGTTTCTCCACAGTGTACTCGTGCACATAGCGCAGGTAAACTTCGATATTAACATTGTCTGTATGTATTAGTCCGTTTTTCTGGTGGTACTTCTTATACTCATAACGGTAATCGTAACGCAAAGCGGCGATGTCAGAAAGCACAGCAGCACCTGTCGGATGTCCGCCCGCACCTTTTCCAAAGAAAAATTGTTTGTCAGCAAACGCCGCCTGTACAGTAACGCCGTTGTATTCGTTTTCGACGTTAAATAGAAAGTCGTCTGATTTTACAAACTTTGGCAAAACGTAAGTAACGACTTGTTTGGTGCTAATTTTCCTTGCAGTGGGTACCAGTTTTATTTTAAAGTTCTTTTCCTTTGCATAGCGGATATCATTTTCAGAAAGATTCTGAATGCCGATATTCAATATTTTATCAGGATCAATAAACAATCCGTACGCATGCGCCGTCGCTATTGCCAATTTAAATTTTGGGTCGTAACCGCCTACATCCAATATGGGATTTGATTCTGCAAATCCTAAATCCTGTGCCTGTTTCAGCGCCACGTCATACTCCAGGTTTTCGTTAAATATCTTGGATAAGATATAGTTAGATGAACCATTGAATATTCCGCTTATGCCATGTAGCAATTCGTTGTCATAATACTCTTCCAGGTTACGTATAATCGGAATACTTCCGCATACTGCACCTTCATATAGTAATGATGAACCATATTTCTCTTGTAATTCTACTAATTCCAAAAGATGTGACGCTATCATCTTCTTATTTGCGGATACTACATTCTTACCTGAAATTAAGGCTTTCTTGACAACTGTGAAAGCAACTTCTGCATCATCAATAAGCTCAACTATTGTGTTGATCTCAGGGTTATTTAAAATTTCATTGTGATCAGTAGTAAAAAGATGCGCGTCAAGGGTTCTTTTCTTTTCAGGATTTTTTATGGCAATCTTTACAATTTCAAGATTTAGGTCCTGGCCACGGATAATATCGTGTAACCCTTGTCCTACAACTCCAAAGCCGAATAAGCCAATTTTAAGTTTTTTACTCATTTTACTACTATGCTGTTCTATGTAACTTAATGATTTTTTTTGCAGCCGTTTCTTTCAGGAAATTTCCAATGATGTTAGTCAGCGCGTCAGTTTCTATCAGGAATCCATCATGGCCATAGGCAGATGAGATACTTTTAAATACGGCATCGGGAATGTTGCTGCCTAAAAATTGCTGTTCAGAAAGGGGGAACAGCACATCGTTCTCAATGCCGATCACCAAAGTGTTGGCTTTTACAAGTTTCAAGGCATGCGTGACGCTCTGGCGGCTCCTGCCAACATTGTGACTATCCATTACTTTAGTGAGGTACCAATAGCTGTACGCGTTAAAACGATTGCATAACTTTTCGCCCTGATAGTTTTGATAAGATGATGCACGGAAGTTCGATGTTTTTTCGTTGACACTTTCCAGTTGGGTTGCGGAATAGGCATCGTAAGTTCTGTAGGATAGCAATGCAATGCTTCTTGCCGTTTTTAGTCCTTTTAGACCGCCATCAGGCTGCTGGGAATAAAATGTCCTGTCGGTAGAAATGGCCATTCGCTGGCTTTCGTTGAAAGCGATGCCCCATGGAGAATGCACGGCATTTGTTGCCACAAGGATCAGGTTTTGAATTCTCTTATTATCTGTTATTGACCATTCCAAAGCCTGTTGACCGCCAAGTGAACCGCCAATGAGGACTTTTACCTCATCAATTTTTAAATGGTCTGCTAATAACCGGTGAGCAGCTACAAGGTCTCTGATGGTAAATTCAGGAAAAGAGAGATAGTAAGGTTGCCCTGTTGTTGAATTTATACTTAATGGATTTGTAGTTCCATAGTGGGAACCCAGAATATTTGCACAAACGATGTAATGTTCTTCCGGATTAAAGAGATCATTATTACCAAACAGTCCTTTCCACCAGTCAAGTACATCGGCATTGGCAGTTAAAGCATGGCATACCCAAATCACATTATCTTTTTTGGCGTTTAGGGTTCCGTAGGTCTGGTATGCAATTTGCAAGTTTGACAGTTCTCCCCCACACTCCAGTTCTAAGTTGCCGTTAAAATAATATATTGCTTTAGTGTTCATTTATAATTTGTGTGGTTGGTTTTCGATAATATTTTAGGCTGCAAAGGCCTGCGCACATCCCTTACTGGATACTACCGGTAAAATTGATATGGCAGATTGAGGAATTTCAGTTATCTATACGACAGCACATACTAAGCGCACATGCAGGGATGCATTTCAAAAACTGGTTGGAGAATTTTACTTTTTTCATTTTGTTTCAATTTATCTTTCCAATAAGCACCATGCTTTTTGGCCAGGAATTGGCACCTTCTCCAATTAATGGGGGTTGCCAGTGGGTCAGTGAGCCTGTCTCTCGCCACTTCTTAATAAATCAGACCTGCAAAAGGTATTGATTTCATTAGCTTTCGCTAGTGTATGTACAAATGTAAGTCAGAGAGGCAATTTATCCAAAATATAATTCTGACTTTAATATAACATTCTGTAATTCAGGTATATAATTTCGGTATGTGTATTCTAATTTAGAATAAATTTGCTGCGTGCTACTGTAAAGCCTGCTGAATGTCAGCAATTAAATCATCTATGTGCTCAAGTCCCACGGATATCCGAATTAAATTTTGTGGCGTTTTTGTATCCGGCCCTTCAACTGAAGCGCGGTGCTCCATTAAACTTTCAACACCGCCCAGGCTTGTAGCCTGTGCAAATACCCTTACAGAATTAACAACTTTTTTCGCCTCTGCGGCACCTCCCTTAACTAGAATGGAAAGCATTCCCCCGAAGGCACTCATTTGTTTTTTGGCTATTTCATGTTGTTGGTGCGAGGGCAATCCCGGATAGAAAACTTTATCAATTCCAGAATGTGATTCCAGGTATTGTGCCAGTGCCATTCCATTTTCACTGTGACCTCGCATGCGATAATGAAGTGTTTTAATACTTCTTAACAACAAAAAACAATCGAATGGCGACGGCACCGCGCCACCTATCTGTTGAATATTTCTAATAGCAGACCATAATTCATCTTTTTTAGCAGTAATTAATGCACCTCCAAGTACATCACTATGGCCCCCCAAATATTTTGTGGAGGAATGCATTACGATATCTGCTCCAAGCATAATAGGGTTTTGCAAACTGGGTGAAGCAAATGTGCTGTCGCAGGCTAGGACCAATCCCTTTACCTTTGCAATTTTAGCTATGGCTGTAATATCTGTTATTTTAAGTAACGGATTTGATGGCGTCTCAGTCCATATCAACACGGTATTGGGTTTAATTGCTGATTCTAAAAGTTTGAGATCAGTAAGGTCAATAAAATCAAATTCCAGCGTTTCAGCAAATATAGACTGAAGCTGTTTTTTAAATCCCCAATACATATCATCCGGTGCAATTATATGACTGCCCGGTTTTAATGCCTGGAATAAGCTCATACCGGCAGTGTTCCCTGATGAAAATGCACAAGCATCTGCACCACTTTCAAGCTCAGTAAGGGTCTTTTCCAAATTTGACCTGTTTGGATTACTAACGCGGCTATACATGTGCCCTCCGGAATATCCCCCTTCCTCATTTCTTAGGAATGTAGTAGACAAATTGATGGGTGCTGTTACGTCCTGGGTGCTTGCTTTAAATAAATTTCCAGCGTGGATGGCTATCGTCTCGGGCTTCATTATAAACCGTTTAAATTTAAAAATAGGTATGTAAAGTATCGGAATGATAAAGGTAGATATTATTATATTTAAGTTTTGGCAAGATTTATGTAATCTAACTGCAAAATACATTCATATGAAAAGAATATTCCTGATAGCAGCCATTTTATGTAGTTCATTAATGGTTTTGCAAAGTTGCTCACCTAAGGGTGCGGCTAGTACTACTGTTTCAAGAGGTAAAGTAACAGGCAACTGGGTTTTAAATGATATTACTTTTGAGGGCGTTCCTCAATCTGCAGTTAAGTCTTTGTTTGATGAGGGACCATATACTTGCTTTATTGGTAGTACATGGAGCTTAACCAATAGCGGTAACGGAACATATACATTGCCTGGCGGTACTGGCTGTACAGCTAAAACACAGTCTATTTACTGGTCTGCATCACCTGCTGATCAAACCTTCCAATTCAAAAAAATATTTGAGGGCGATAAAGCTAAAAATGTTACAACAGGATACCGTATGGTACTGGGCTCAGGCGACAATGAAACGCTGGTTATCAAATCACCGGTACCGTATGGTACATCTCCGGCTTATGTAGTTTTAAACTTTACAAAAGCTGTAAAGTAAGTAATGTAAAAGTTAGGTAAAGAGGGCGTCTTATGACGCCCTTTTTTTTTGTTCGGCGGTATGTTTCTTGATTTTATCTTACTTTTGTTCAATAGCAATAATTCATGTATACTACTTCGAAACTAGCAGTTATTATCAATGATCAGGACCTTCCTGAACAACATAGAGTAATTGCACAGAAAGTACTGAACCAACAAAGGATAAGCTTTGACGAAGGTGTTTACCTTTACAAAAATGCAGAACTGGGCTACCTTGGTACGCTTGCCAATTACATTAGAGAGGCCAAACACGGCGATAATACTTATTTCAACAGGAACTTCCATCTGGAGCCAACAAACTTGTGCGTTTACGATTGCAAATTTTGCTCTTACTCCAGACTAATCAAGCAAAAGGAAGAAGGCTGGGCGCTTACGCTCCAGGAAATGCTTGATGTTGTAAAAAAATACGATGATGAACCAGTTACCGAAGTTCACATTGTTGGCGGCGTGTTACCGCAATATGACGTTGCGTTTTATTCTGAATTATTTAGTGCCATTAAAGCACATAGACCGGAGCTCCACGTAAAAGCTTTAACGCCAGTTGAGTACCATTATATCTTTAAAAAGGCTAAAATAGATTACGCGACAGGCATGAAGCTGATGAAACAGGCGGGACTAGAGTCAATTCCTGGTGGTGGCGCCGAAATTTTTCATCCAGAGGTTAGAGAGAAAATTGCCAAAGATAAGTGTACAGGTGACCAATGGCTTCAGATACATGAAGAGTGGCATAAGTTGGGTATGCGTTCCAATGCTACTATGCTTTATGGCCATATTGAAAGTTTTGAGCACCGCGTTGATCACATGGAGCAGCTTCGTCAGCTGCAGGATAAAACCGGCGGCTTTCAAACGTTTATCCCGCTTAAGTTTAGGAATCAACACAACCAAATGGAAAATATACCAGAAGTTTCAGTAATCGAAGATTTAAGAAATTATGCCGTGTCAAGAATCTATCTGGATAATTTCGAACACATCAAAGCGTATTGGGCAATGATCAGCAGGCAAACGGCGCAATTGTCGCTCAGTTTTGGTGTTGACGATATCGATGGCACACTTGATGATACTACCAAAATCTATTCTATGGCTGGGGCAGAAGAGCAGCATCCTGCGATGAGTACAAAAGAACTTGTTATGCTAATCAAGCAAGTTAGACGTAAGCCCATTGAACGCGATACCTTATACAACGTAGTGACTGATTACACCAATGTTGTTTTCGAAGAGGATATTAAGCCTCAATTTTATAAGCTGCCTGTAATTAACTAAATGGATAAAGAACTATACATCATCAGACATGGTGAAACTGATTTAAACAAACAAGGTATTGTACAGGGTAGAGGCATTAATAGCGACCTAAATGATACAGGAAGGGCGCAAGCTGCTGCTTTTTATTCAAAATATAAAGATATCCCTTTCGACAAGGTTTACACATCCACGCTAGTTCGTACCCACCAAACGGTAAAGGGCTTTATTGATGCAGGCATTCCATGGGAGCAGTTGTCTGGTTTGGATGAGCTGGCCTGGGGAATTTGGGAGGGAAGGCCAAATGACGCCAATGCAATTGCTGCTTTTAAAACCATTATGGATAGGTGGCAGGGAGGAGATTATGATGTTTCTTTTGAAGGAGGTGAAAGTCCTAATCAGGTAATGCTACGCTTAAAAGAAGCTGTTGACATCATCAAAAGTAAACCTGAAGAAAAATTAGTGCTGGTTTGTATGCATGGTAGGGCTATGCGTTTACTATTGTGCCTGCTTACAAATAAACCACTGTCTGAAATGGTGGATTTCCCTCATCTTAATACTACCCTATACAAAGTTGAACTAACTAATGATTTATTCAGTATTCTGGAGTTCAACAATACCGATCATTTAAAATAACACTTTGGATAAGATTAAAATATCTGCCGTCGCCTATACCAATACAAAACCTTTTATTTACGGTATTTCGCATTCAGAGATTAAAAACAAAATTGATCTTAGTTTGGATATTCCAGCAGAATGTGCAGCAAAATTAATTAGCGGTCAGGTAGATATCGGATTAATACCGGTTGCCGCGATTCCCTTGGTCCCTAATGCAAAAATTATTGCCGATTACTGTATCGGTTCTATAGGTGCAGTTAATTCAGTTTTTATTTTTAGCAGTGTGCCTGCAAACGAAATTAAAACTGTTCGTTTAGATCCGCATTCCAGGACATCGAATAATTTGGCAAAAGTGCTGTTAAAATTTTTCTGGCAACAAGAAGTTAATTACACAACCGATCTAAATGCGGCTACGGATGCAATTGTATTGATTGGCGACAGGACTTTTGGAAAAAAAGGAACATATCCTTACGCATATGATATGGGTGAAGAGTGGATGCGATTTACCGGTTTGCCATTTGTGTATGCTGCCTGGGTGGCCAACAAAGATATTCCTGCAAATTTTATTGCCGAGTTTAATCAAGCTTTAGCCTTAGGTTTAATACAACGAAAAGAGTTATTAAATGAATTACCAGCAGTTCAGGGCTTTGACCTTGAGGATTACTTGTTTCATAAGCTGAATTTCGATTTAAACGATGATAAAAAAGAAGCACTCAACTTGTTCCTTTCCTATATCTCCAAACTTTAAACCTATTCACAATTTTTAACTTTTCCACAAATCATAAAGCCTACAAGTCAAGGTAGTATATTTACGATTTTGTAAACAGAAATACTTTGGCTAAGGATACTTATAAGGAAACTCCATTAATGCAGCAATACAATGTCATAAAGGCAAAGTATCCTGGCGCATTGCTGTTGTTCAGAGTAGGCGATTTCTACGAGACTTTCGGTGAAGATGCGATAAAAACTGCTCAAATCTTAGGCATAGTATTAACACGGCGTGGTACCGGGCCAAATGGTGCGCTTGAACTGGCCGGCTTCCCACATCATTCTCTCGATAATTATCTTTCCAAGTTGGTTAGGGCAGGGCAGCGTGTTGCCATATGCGATCAACTGGAAGACCCAAAAGTTACAAAAACCATTGTTAAGAGAGGGGTTACAGAATTGGTAACACCCGGGGTGGCGTATAGTGATAATATTTTAAGTCAAAAGTCGAACAACTATCTCGCAGCAGTATATTTTGATAAGACCAGTATAGGAGTTTCTTTTGTTGATATTTCGACGGGTGAGTTTTCTGTTGCACAAGGGGATGCAGAATATATTGATAAGTTGTTGCAGGGGTTTAAACCCAATGAAGTTGTATTTCAGAAAAGTAAGAGAAAGGAGTTTCTGGAATTTTTCGGTGATAAATTTTATACCTTCCATTTGGACGATTGGGCATTCACTATAGATTATGCTAATGAAACCCTTCTTAAACACTTTGAAGTAAATTCCTTAAAGGGTTTTGGTGTAGATAAACTGCAATCGGGGATTGTTGCTGCCGGTGTGGTTTTGCATTATTTGAATGACACTGAGCACCGTAATCTAAAACACATAAGTTCTATTTCTCGTCTGGAGGAAGATAAATTTGTTTGGCTCGACCGATTTACCATCCGTAACCTGGAATTGGTTAGCTCCCCGCACGACAATGCAGTAACACTCTTTGAAGTGCTTGACCAAACGTCTACACCCATGGGTGCACGGTTGCTTTATAAATGGATTATCATGCCATTAAAGGAAATTAAACCTATAGAGGAGCGTCTTGGGATGGTTGAATTTCTTGTTAAGGAACAAGTGCTTTTAGATGATTTTCTAAATCACATTAAGCAAATTGGCGATCTTGAACGTCTGATATCCAAGGTTGGATTACAAAAAGTTGGCCCGCGGGAACTTTGTCAGCTGAAAAAAGCACTTTACCATATCGAATCTATTAAAAAGATTGCAGAGGAAACTCGCAACCCTTTTCTGACTACAATAGCAGATCAATTAAACCCTTGCCTTACCATAAGAGAAAAGCTGGAGCGCGAACTTCAGCAAGACCCGCCTGCATTATTGATTAAAGGAAACGTAATCGCAGACGGAATTGATGAAGACCTGGACCGCTTGCGTAAAATAGCTTTTGGCGGCAAAGATTACCTGGTAGAAATACAAAAGCGTGAAGCAGCGCTTACAGGAATCCCGTCCTTAAAAGTAGCTTTTAACAATGTTTTTGGTTACTATTTAGAAGTTACCCATACCCATAAAGATAAGGTTCCGGCTGATTGGATCAGGAAGCAGACATTGGTTAGCGCTGAGCGATACATTACTCCTGAGTTAAAGGAGTATGAAGAGCAGATACTTGGCGCAGAGGAGAAGATTCAAGTTATAGAGATTAGGCTATACAATGAATTAATGTATCAGGTTTCAGCCTACATAAAACAGATACAACTCAATGCTTTCTTAATTGCTCAGTTAGATGTGTTATTGTGTTTTGCCCAGCTAGCGGTTAAAAATCATTACGTGAAACCAGAAGTTAATAATCAAAAGACGCTGGACATTAAGGGAGGCAGGCATCCGGTAATAGAAAGAAGACTGCCTGTTGGAGAAGAATATATAACCAATGATGTTTTTCTTGACAATGAAACCCAACAGATCATCATTATTACTGGTCCAAATATGTCAGGTAAATCTGCGATTTTGAGGCAAACCGGATTGATTGTGCTCATGGCACAAATGGGATGCTTTGTGCCGGCTAAAGAGGCTTCAATAGGTTTGGTAGATAAGATATTTACGAGAGTGGGTGCTTCAGATAATTTATCTTCCGGAGAAAGTACGTTTATGGTGGAGATGAATGAGACTGCCAGCATTCTCAACAACATATCTGATAATAGCTTAATTTTACTTGACGAGATCGGCCGCGGTACAAGTACCTATGATGGTATTTCTATCGCCTGGGCAATAGCTGAATTTCTCCATCAACACCCCACTGCAAAGCCGAAGACATTATTTGCAACTCATTATCATGAGTTGAATGAGCTGGCTAATACGATGGTACGTATTAAGAATTTCAATGTGTCGATAAAGGAGGTAGGTAACAGGGTGATTTTTTTAAGGAAATTAATTCCCGGTGGAAGCGAACACAGTTTTGGTATTCATGTTGCTAAGATGGCGGGTATGCCTCCTAAACTGATCAATCGGGCTAATGAAATTTTAAAGAAACTTGAAATTGATCGTACAGAAGGACAAAGTATAAAGGACAGCATTAAAAAGGTTCAAAATCAAGCATACCAGCTGCAGATGTTTGCAGTTGAAGATCCGGTGCTGATCAAGATAAGGGATTCCATCAATAATCTTGACGTGAACATACTTACCCCTGTAGAGGCCCTGCTTAAACTGGATGAGATACAAAGAATTATAAAGCAATAGGTATGAAGGAAAGCAATGATGTTAGGCGTTTTTCGTCTTTATTAGTACTTATTATTTTGCTAATTTTTGCATCCTGCAGTTCACGGCGTCCAATAATTAATACCAATGCATCAGCCGCCAAAATTGCTGATGCAATGAGCAACCTAAAGAGCAAACAATTATACCGTTTTATAACAGATTGGACTGGCGTAAAGTATAGGCTTGGGGGCTTAGATAAGTCTGGAATTGATTGTTCAGGATTTGCATTGCTTCTTGAAAGGGATATATATGGTAATGCTTTGCCAAGAAGATCCCGCGACCAGGCAGAAACCATTCAAGAAAAAGATACCCGTCAGTTAAAGGAAGGTGATCTTATATTCTTTTCCTTTGGAGGGAATGAGATAGATCATGTAGGTATATTTCTTAATAATAATTATTTTGTTCATGCATCAACCACGAGAGGTGTTGTAGTGGATGACCTCATGCTTCCTGTTTATCAAAAAGCCCTTATAAAGGCAGGATCCTTTAAAAATTAATGGGATGTCAGACGCCAATCAAGATTCTTTCTGGAAAAAATACAAACGATTTGCTACCACCGAAATTCTCATGTATCTGATCATGATTATAGGGATTGCATTAGGAATAATTATACTTAGCTAAGGGCTTTTTAATATTATTTTACTATGGTCATAGGCAGAAATTTCATTCAGAAAATTTGAGTATTTAACGTATGTTTCAGCCGGATAATTGCCAGCTAGCAAATGAAGTTTTCTGTGATACGTAAGCTTTCTCCCAATGAGCTCAATTGTGGCACTATACTTGCCGAATTGAGAGTCAATTATAACATTGTTAGGCCGATATTCAATCTCGTAACCTTTTGGGAGTTCGTAAACAATTTCGTCTTCAGAAGTAAGCCCCCTGTTGATGTATAGAGGTAGAAGTCTATTGCGTAATTCTGGAATTGATCGGGACCTGTTAAAAATATTTGGGATGAGGTATGCCTTTCCATTGTTGCTGGATACGTACCTTTCTATAGTAATCCCAGCGGTTGTACTTATTGCTGGAATAATACTTTTTT
Source organism: Bacteroidota bacterium (assembly GCA_040385565.1). Taxonomy (GTDB): domain Bacteria; phylum Bacteroidota; class Bacteroidia; order Sphingobacteriales; family Sphingobacteriaceae; genus Pedobacter. The sequence goes on from JAZKHD010000014.1 coordinate 242,863, forward strand.
TCTCTTCGAGTTTAAAATTTTGAAAGTCAATGGTATTTATTTCATAGTCCTCTTTTAGTTGTTTTATTTGTTCTGTATATGGTAATTGCGCAAGGTGTTGGTATGCCTGGTACTCCGCGCCGCTCGCATTAGTAGTAAAATTACCTTGAATGTTACCATCCGTTTTGAGTTCCAGCATTGCGCTTAACCTTAAGGTATTGTCGTCTGCGCTTAGAATTGGGGTCCTCAAAACTTTCCCTCCTTTAGGTGTACATGCAAGAACATACCTGTCATCTGTAAAAGTCCCTAAATAGCCAAACGGAGCATTTTGATCTGTACATTCAAGCCAAGTGGTATCTTTTTCAAATGGTAAACACAATATGATGTGATTTCCCTGATCCATAGTTGCAAACTCAGGGTCGATGCTTTTTTTAAAATCGCCGGCGTTAACCACACAATAATAGCTTTCAATATCCGCTACTTTAAGTAAACTCTGCATATAGTTAACGAGCGCTTTACAATCTCCATATGAAAATTTATCAACATCTGTAGCGGGAAACGGTCTGTATCCGCCGATTCCTACCTGGACGCTTACATAGCGTGTTTTCTTTTGAAGGTATTCATATATTTTCCTTGCCTGCTCTTTTTTGGAACTTAGCCCTTTTATCATTTGTGTGATTCTGGCTGCAGTGACCGGATCAAGTGCTTGCCTATCTGCTATGAGATCATCATAAATCCATTTGCCTAATTGTTCCCAATTAGTGTAGGTTCCTTTATACCCGTAATAAGTAAATTTTTCTGCTGCAATTTTAACGTAGGTTAGGTAGCTGTCCGGGTCTGGAGCAAACGGCTCAATTTTGAATGCTGATATGTTATCGGCAGACCACTTGTAACTTATTGCCTTATCAGTTTTCGTGATTGATGGTGTGCCAATATAGTTGTGCTCTTTAATTCTTATTTTATCACTTTGGCTGCAAGTAAATACGAAACTACTATGTTGGACTGCCACATCGGAATATCTTCCGGGAAACCAGTCTGGAAGATTAAGATTCTGTTTATGTCTCACCTCGTAGACGTAGGTGATGGTGTAAGGGTATGCGGTTATTACGGGCGAGAAATACTTAACTCTGCTGTCGATAAACAAAGAAAAGCCATCTGCTGCGCTGTGATCCAGAAAGTCTGACAAGCTAAATTTCGATATTTGAGTGCCGGAGGCATCAAATATCGCTCCTTTTACAAATTTGATTTCTGTGTTTTTATCATAATACAAAGCCAGGGCGCCAGGCATTTTTCCATTCTCATTGAGTACTGTAATTGCGGTTTTAACAGAAAGGACAACATTTTCAGGATTACGCATATCTACGTTAGTTTCTGAATTCCTAACAACTGCATTTGCGCGTGATTTCAACTGTGCTGGAATTCCGATTGTATTGTATAAAATGCCGCTTTGGCCAAAAGCTGAAGCCACAGCAAATATCATAGCAATTGCCAGTATGATTGTTTTCTGCTTAGTTTGTTTTAAAAACAGCATCTGTTTTTTGGATTTGAATAATTCTGCTGTAAAACTCTTTGAGACTCAAATATTCTTCCGGACTATAAATCGGTTTTGTCAATTGAAATATCTGACTGAAGGTTAGCGTATTGTCTTTCAAGTCCATATTTGATACAAACCTGCCACCGTTTTCCGGCAATGATAATGAGGTGTTTTTTGGAGGTTCTGAAAAAGCAAAATTTTCGGGCATTCTAATGGTCATATTAACACGCGTGTCTCTGGGTACACCCATGTCAACAGGATACAAGCGCTCGTCGAGCTTAAAAGGATTTGTATCTATCCGATAGATAAAATAGGGATTATAAAAAAGTTTAGTAACATTAGAGTTGTTAAATAACTTTATTTCAAACTCATATTTCTCACCAATAGGGTAGTCGATAGTGTCCAGATTCTCGATCTCAAACTTCCCTATTTTCATATTGGTCATTCGTTCATCTAGTTTTTCTACATAATCAGCTATAGTGCCAGCATCCTTGATCGCCCTTCGTTTATTAAGCGCAGCATAGCCTAGTGAGTAGGTGCTCATTGTTCCTTTCAAAACCCCATCGCTACTCAGCACTGCGTCTACTGTAAATTTTGTCGTTTCTTTTTGCGGTGCTTTGATATCATACCAATATGAAGCCTTTTTAACTCCAATTCCCCGGCCGTTGCCATTTATACAACCCAAGGGGATCATTCCAAATGGCATCATTGGAGCAGAAGCATCCAAAAGATAGGTTTCGCCATCGACAACCAACTTCGCGATTACATAATTAAATTCGGTTATTACAGGAAACAATGGATTGATTGTGCCATTTTCCCGGGTCGACAGGATTAAGGCATCAGCTTCTAACCCTGCAGCATTTAAGGCAGTTACTAGTGCAAGATTAATATCGGCAACATTTCCGGCTTTCAATTCTAGTGCTTTTTTTATCGTATTTTCACAATAAATACCTATGAATCCGTCGCTTTTAATATTCTGAGCTATGTATGCGTAAATAGCCTTAGATTTTGAAAGGTTATCTGTAGTATTTTTTATGATGCCAGGTAGTATAGCTGAAAACAAATCTTTCTTTTTCAGCTGTTCTCCAAAAGTTCTTTCCTCCATTAACTCCCTGTCTATATCTTTCCATTCTTTTGCAACATTCACTTTTTTGTCAAGCCCATCCATGTAATCAATAAGCTCAAAATATATGGCAGATCGAAAATTATTTGCAGCTGTCATATACTCTTCCTCTACCAGTGCAGGAATGTCTTTCATCACATAGGTCATTTTTCCGCAGTCTGCCCATACACCATAAATGATCATACATTTTCTGTCTTGTTCAGCCTTTTTAGAAGTTAGTTTTCTGCCCCCTCTAAGCGATACGTTATAGTTATAAATCGATGGAATTGTTGTGACATATTCACTATATAGTTTGGGGATATCGCTTTGAAATTCCCATGATTTAAAATTCTCAACACGCCTATAACGAACGTGGTATGTATATTCAATCACACAGCCTTCTGTGAGATTAGGCATTGTGAATTTCTTAAGACTATAGTATTTATTTACTTTTTCGCTGAAAATTTGTTTTTCATCAAGCTGTGTTCTTACCATCGCTCCATTTACAACACTCACTGTTGTAGCACGGATGTCTACCACCTCATCCATGGTGCTTCCATAATCACGCAATCTTATTATTACGTTACCTTTATCAAAACCTTTTTTATTAAAGATCTTTGTCTTTACATGGTAAACATGATCAACGTATGTAAATCCAACGCTGTTAACCGTTCTATCTAACATAATTGAGGACTTGCCAAATTCCTTTATCACCATTGCATTGGCATTGCTATCCAATCTGCCATTAGTAAGCTTCATTTCGGCTTGACTAAGCTCACCATAAGGGAAGTCCTGAGCCTGCGCATTTATAGATATGGTAAAAAGAATAATCAGGGATAATAGGTATTTCATACAAGAGCTGTTTGGTTAACGCAAGATAGCTCTAGTCCTAGAAATAAAAAAACATATTAACGAATAATGAATCCTTTTTACGACTTTTGGAAGGCTACAAATTCTTGCACATGAAATTAAATTTAATACGCCCTCTCGCTTTTTTTGATCTTGAAACTACTGGTGTAAATGTTGGTGTAGACCGCATAGTAGAAATAGCAATACTAAAAGCAATGCCCGATGGGACTGAGGTTGTTAAAACATTGCGCATCCACCCTGAGATGCCTATACCGCTGCAATCGTCATTAATCCATGGAATTTATGATGAACACATTGCCAATGCTCCAAAGTTTAAAGACGTAGCACAGGAGCTTGCTGACTTTATTGGCAATGCTGATTTGGCCGGTTACAATTCTAATCGTTTTGATATACCGGTACTATTAGAAGAATTTCTGAGAGTAGGAGTTGATTTTGAAATGAGTGACCGGAAGTTTGTTGATGTGCAAAATATTTTTCACCAGATGGAGCAGCGTACGCTTCGTGCAGCCTATAAGTTCTACTGCGATAAGGACATTATCAATGCACATTCAGCAGAAGCAGATATAACTGCTACCTACCATGTTTTGCTGGCACAAATTGAACGGTATAAAGACGCTGATTTTGAAGACAAACAAGGTAACTTAAGTAAGCCTGTACAAAACAACGTTGATGCACTTCATCTGTTTACAAATATGAACAAACCGGTCGATTTTGCCGGTCGTATGGTGTTCAATGAAAATGAAGAGGAATGTTTCAATTTCGGCAAACATAAAGGAAAAACTGTGGAGCAAGTGTTCGATATTGAACCCAGTTATTACTCATGGATGAAACAGGGCGATTTTCCATTATATACTAAAAAGAAATTAACGGAAGTGTGGGAGCGCTGGAATAAAAAAAAGGAACAGCTAAAAGCGCAAAAGCAACAAAACGAAAAACAGCCTCTACAAAGTGTGAGTGCTGAAAGACCACAAGATGCGGAACGAGTTAAAGCAGACCCCAATCCGTTAAATGCACAAGCAAGACCACATTTCGCTCCAAAAAAAGACAAGCCAGCTGCTGCCGTTACCAATGATATGCTTGAGCAGCTAAAAATGAAGTTTGGTAAGTAATTTATAGTCTTTTGAGGAATTCGATATTCCGTGTGAGACCTTTAAATTTAGTTCGTTTTACGGCCGAGTTTTTAAAGAGCGATTGAAAAACGTCTTCAGTGATGTCCAGCCAATCTTCCTTTCTCATACTAAGCAGGCTTTCGTTCGGGTTAAATTGTGGCTCCGCATGTGGTACCGAAAACCGGTTCCAGGGACACACGTCCTGACAAATATCGCAGCCGAACATCCAATTGTCCATTTTGTCATTGAACTCAACAGGAATTTCATCCTTGAGTTCAATTGTTAAATACGAAATACATTTTTTAGCATCAATAATGTATGGCGAAAGAATTGCTTCAGTAGGACAGGCGTCTATACACTTTGTACAAGTACCGCAATGATCTGTCTGGAATGGCATATCATAAGCTAATTCCAAGTCAACAATCAGTTCCGCAAGAAAGAAAAAGGATCCGCTTTTTTTGCTTATTAAATTGCTGTTTTTCCCTATCCAACCTATACCTGCTCTCTTTGCCCAGGCTCTGTCCAGTACGGGTGCGGAATCTACGAATGCCCTTCCATCTACGGCACCAATTTGTGCTCTTATAAACTCAAGCAACTCAAAAAGTTTAGACTTAATTACCTGGTGGTAGTCGGAGCCGTATGCATATTTGGAAATTCTAGGTGCGTCTGCATCTGCCTGAACCTCTTCCGGATAATAATTCAAGGAAAGTGATATCACAGATTTGGCGTCATCTACGAGCAGGCGAGGATCCAGCCGTTTGTCAAAATGGTTTTCCATATAACCCATTTGTCCATGATGATTTTTTTTCAGCCAATTCTCAAGTCTTGGCGCCTCATCTTCCAGAAAATCTGCCTTGGCAATACCGCATTGCATGAACCCAAGACGAATTGCTTCTGCCTTAATAAGTTCGCTATATCTTGCCGTATTGCTGTTCATAAGCTGCAAAGATAACTTTCGTAATAAAACATTTTAGATGTCAAGGTGTTATAAAGTTAATCAATAACGAACCAATTTTAAATATCATGGAAACTACAGACCCAAATTATAGCGAAGACCCTAATCACGTTGAAGATCCTAACAAGCCACATAAGCCTATTGAACATGATTACGCCAAACATGAGCAAGATCCGGGACCATCGCCTCAGGCAGTTAAAGAGTCTAACGATAATGGCGCTGGGCCAGTAATGAAATGGATTATCCCAATTATTGTGGTCGTCTTATTGGTGTTGTGGTTTGTGTTTTTTAGAAATAATACTACAAAATAGTAATTAAAATAACTTGCCGGTTTGCCCGGGAAAGTTTCTTTTTAAATGTTTATAAGCCGCTTCTGTGGCTTCTCTTCCACGGGATGTACGCATTAAGAATCCTTCCTGTATTAGGAAGGGTTCATACACTTCCTCAATTGTTCCTTCGTCATCCCCAACGGCTGTTGCAATTGTTTTTAACCCAACCGGTCCTCCTTTAAATTTGTCAATGATAGTAAGCAGGATTTTGTTGTCCATTTCATCAAGGCCATGTTCATCCACATTCAATGCATTTAGTGCATAGCGGGCAATCTCAGTATCTATTTCCCCTGTTCCCTTTATTTGAGCGAAATCACGTGTTCTTCGCAAAAGCGCATTAGCTATACGAGGCGTACCTCTGGATCGACGGGCAATTTCATAAGCGCCCTCATCGGTTATGGGTGTTTTTAATATTTCAGACGAACGTAAAACAATAGTAGTGAGCAATTTTGCATCATAATATGCTAACCTCGAATTTATTCCGAACCTGGCCCTTAAAGGAGCGGTAAGTAAACCTGAACGAGTAGTCGCCCCAACTAATGTAAAGGGGTTTAAGTTGATCTGTACTGAACGGGCATTTGGCCCACTCTCCAACATAATATCAATCTTATAATCCTCCATGGCAGAGTATAAGTATTCTTCCACCAACGGGCTTAAACGATGAATTTCATCAATAAATAGGATGTCACCAGTGTCAAGATTGGTCAATAACCCAGCAAGATCACCCGGCTTATCTAAAACCGGACCGGAAGTTACCTTAATTCCAACGTTCATTTCATTGGCAATTATATATGATAGGGTGGTTTTTCCGAGACCGGGAGGGCCGTGCAATAAAACGTGATCCAATGGCTCTCCTCTAAGCTTTGCAGCTTTAACAAAAATCCTCAAGTTTTCCATCACCTTTTCCTGTCCAGTAAAGTCTTCAAAAGCTTGCGGACGCAATACCTTTTCTATATCGCGTTCAACTGGCGATAAACTATCTGAAGAAGGATCAAGATTTTCGTTCATGCTGTAAAGTTAAGTTTATTAAGCAAATTTATTTGCAACAACAGGGTTCTTTAAACCGAGGGCATAACTATAAAAACCTACACCTGTTTTTACACCCGTTTCGCCGGCTGTTACCATGTTTACTAACAAAGGGCATGGCGCATATTTCGGGTTTCCGAAGCCATCATACAACACTTTTAAAATAGAAAGACAAACGTCCAATCCGATAAAGTCGGCCAGTTGCAAAGGGCCCATAGGGTGGGCCATTCCTAGTTTCATTACATTATCTATTTCTTCAACCCCCGCCACATTTTCAAATAAAGTGTAAATAGCTTCATTTATCATTGGCATTAATATCCTGTTAGCTACAAATCCCGGGTAGTCGTTAACTTCTACAGGCACTTTTTGTAGTTCTCTTGCTAAGTCCATTATTTTAGTTGTAGTAGCGTCGCTGGTTGCGTATCCTCGAATAACCTCAACTAATTTCATTACAGGTACAGGATTCATGAAGTGCATGCCAATAACTTGCTCCCCGCGATTGGTTACAGATGCGATTCTTGTAATGGAAATAGAGGAGGTATTACTAGCCAGGATAGCTGATGGTTTGGTGAAGGCATCGAGGTCTTTAAAGATCTTCAGCTTTAAATCAATATTCTCGGTAGCCGCCTCAACAATTAAATCTGCATCTGAAACCCCAGTTTTCAAATCAGTAAATATGCTTATTTTTTCAAGGGTTGTGAGTTTGTCTTCCAGGCTAACGGTACCTTTTTCAACTTGTCTATCCAGGTTTTTACCGATGGTAGCCAGCGCCTTTTCAAGCGCTTGATGATTTATGTCCACTAAGTTTACCTGGTAGCCAAACTGCGCAAAAGTATGGGCAATACCGTTTCCCATAGTGCCCGATCCAATAACAGCTATTTTCATGAGAATAAGTTTTAAGGTGCTAATCTATTGATTTCCCATGAAGCATCCACAAGATCGTACACAATTCTGTCATGTAGTCTGCTGCTTCTGCCTTGCCAAAATTCCAGGTGCGTAGGTTCCAATATATAGCCTCCCCAATAATCCGGTTTAGGTACTTCCTTATCAGTATACTCAACACTTAATTCTTCAACTTTCCTTTCTAAAATTGAACGGTCGGTGAGTATCGTACTTTGAGGCGAAGCGACCGCTCCGATCTGACTTCCCTTAGGCCGGGAATGAAAATATTCTTTAGAAATCTTATCTTCAACCTTCCGCAATGTTCCTTCAATGCGCACTTGCCGCTCCAGCTCCGCCCAAAAGAAAACCAACGCACCATGAGGATTTTCTAATAGTTCTTTGCCTTTCTGACTCTCATAATTGGTATAGAAAATAAAACCATCAACATCAAATCCTTTTAGGAGTACAATACGTGCTGATGGTTTTCCATCTTTAGTTGCGGTAGCAAGAGTCATAACATTAGGTTCATACAAATGAGCATCGACGGCATCTGAAAACCACTTCTTAAACTGTAAAATTGGATCCTCCTGAACGTCTTGCTCTGAAAGCGAGGCCGCCTTGTAATCTTGGCGTAAGTTTTGTAAGTTTTCCTTTGTAAGCTCCATAAACAAAAATAGGGTTACTTTATTTAATTTTTACTTTTAATAAGTCAAAATGTTAAGCCTCGTAAAGCCATCATTAGGTAAGCTGTTGATATCAGAACCATTTCTAATGGACCCTAACTTTAAGCGATCGGTGATCTTAATCACAGATTACCAAGATGAAGGTACGGTCGGTTTTGTGCTTAATCATCCCAGTCAACTGCTCCTTAAAGACATCATACCCGAAATGCCAAACGCAGATTTTCAGGTATACATTGGCGGACCTGTTGCAACAGATACCGTTCATTTTGTGCACAGGTGTTTCGACAAGATAGGGGATGGGGAGGAAATAGGGAAAGGCATTTACTGGGGTGGTAATTTCGAAGCACTTAAAATACTTATCAATACCAACAGCATCGCACGTGAAGACATTAAATTCTTTATTGGCTATTCGGGTTGGGGCGAAGATCAGTTACAGGGCGAAATAGAAGAGAACACTTGGATAGTATCCAATCAGTACCATCCTGATGTGGTGTTTTCAAATAACGAAGAAGAAGTTTGGCGGGAAGTCATCATAAATCTTGGTCCGAGATATGCCCATGTCAGCAATTTCCCGCAAGATCCAAATTTAAATTAGGTTTTCTTTTTTCATCATTGTAACCTCTGTCCGTCATTGCGAGCTTTGTCCGTTATAAGTTTTGTCTGTAATTTCGAATTTTGTGGGTCATTGCGAGTTTTGTGGGTCATTGCGAGGTACGAAGCAATCTATATTAAATTCAGATTGCTTCGTGCCTCGCAATGACGGGTTTCAATAACAGCTTTTCAATGACGGTTGCAATGACAATTCTTCTATAACGACACAATAACTTAAATCGTTACTTTTCTAACTCTTCTGCGCTTTCTTCGACTTTTCTACGCAAGTCATCTTTATACCCCTGCATTTTAATCGCCAAAGAATCATCGGCCGTAGATAAAATCTGCACTGCCAATAAACCTGCATTCTTAGCTGCGTTCAATGCTACTGTAGCCACAGGTATTCCATTAGGCATCTGTAATATTGACAATATCGAATCCCAGCCATCAATTGAGTTGGATGATTTAACAGGTACCCCAATTACTGGCAAAACTGTGATAGAAGCTACCATTCCCGGTAAATGTGCAGCACCGCCGGCGCCGGCAATAATTACTTTAATACCTCTGCCAGCAGCATTTTTGGCATAGTCGAACATTCTTTCCGGAGTACGGTGTGCAGATACCACTGTCATTTCAAATTCCACTCCAAATTCTTTAAAAACATCTGCAGCATCCTGCATAATGTGTAGGTCAGACTTGCTGCCCATGATGATGCCAACTTGTATCGCCATTATGAAATAACCTTTAAGGTGTTTTTAATATAGTTTGCTTTTTCTATTGCACTTTCGCGGTTTTGATCAACCACGGTAATGTGACCCATCTTGCGGAACGGCTTAGTGTATTTTTTACCGTATAGGTGAACGTAAACGCCATCCAGGGCCATTATTTTTTCCAAACCCTGGTATTTAGCCACGCCGGTATGACCTTTTTCACCCAATAAATTAATCATCACCGCATTATTTATTGCCCTTGTATCTCCCAATGGAAGGTTAAAGATAGATCGCAAATGCTGCTCGAACTGGGATACATAATTACCTTCTATGGTATGGTGACCACTGTTATGCGGACGGGGAGCAAGCTCATTTACCAGAATATCTCCATTTTTTGTAATAAACATCTCAACAGCAAGCAAACCGGTAATATTAAGGCATGATGCAATTTGCTTGGCGATTTCCTCTGCCTTGTGCTGTATGGCTTCGGGATAGGTAGAAGGGGATATCAGGAACTCAACTAGATTAGCTTCTGCATTAAATTCCATTTCCACCATCGGAAACGTTTTAACTTCACCCTGTGAATTTCTGGAAACAATTACTGCAATTTCCTTTTCAAAATCTATAAGCTCTTCTATTAAACATGGCGCATCAAAAGCCTGGTCAATCTCGGCAATGTTGTTCATTTTCATTACGCCCTTACCATCATAACCATCTTTACGCTGCTTTAAGATATAAGGGAAAGGGAAATTGCTGTTGCGGATATCTTCCTTCGTATTTACCAGTTGAAATGGAGCAGTAGGTATGTCATTCTCTTTAAAGAATTGCTTCTGAACTCCTTTATCCTGGATCAGGCGAATTACCCTGGCCTGAGGAAAAACCTGTTTACCATCTTTTTCGAGTTGATCTAACGCCTCAATATTTACTTTCTCAATCTCAATAGTGATAATGTCTGCCCGCTTACCGAAGTTATATACCGTGTCAAAATCTGTTATTGACCCGCATTCAAAATAATTGGCGATGTGTTTACATGGAGCATCCGGATCTGGATCTAAAATTAAAGTAGTGAGGTTGTAATTAATGGCTTCCTGTATCAGCATCCGGCCCAATTGCCCTCCGCCCAGTATTCCTAATTTCAAATCACTTATTTGTTTTGCCATATCTATATGAAAAAGTTATGCTTATTTTGCACAAAAATAACAATATTAACGGATTGATGGATGCAGATGCTATAATTATTGGTGCCGGCGCCTGCGGACTCATGTGTGCAGTGCAAGCGGTTTACCTGGGTAAAAAAGTAATTCTGCTAGAAAAGAATGATAAGCCAGGGGCGAAAATTCTAATCTCAGGAGGGGGCAGGTGCAATTATACCAATCTGATGGCAACAGATGAACAATTCATTTCCAACAACAAGCACTTCCTTAAATCTGCCTTTACGCAATGGACTGTAGATGATACCATCGGCTTTTTTGAAACTTATGGAATTGTAGGTAAAGAGAAAACCCTCGGACAACTATTTCCCGATGGCAAGAATGCGAAAGACGTAGTTGAGGTGTTTAAAAACATTTGCGAGGATTTTGGCCAGCAGATTATTTGCAATGCCGAAGTATCTGATATTGAGTATTTAAATGACACCTTTCAGGTGCAATTTCAGGTGCAGGGTAAGGCCAGATTGTTAATGGCTCCAAAACTTGTTATTGCTACCGGCGGCCTACCCATTCCAAAAATGGGTGCTACTGATTTTGCATTACGTTTTGCACGAAAACACCAGCTAAATATAGTTAGTACAGCGCCAGCCCTTGTGCCGCTAACCATTACAGGAAAAGATGAAGATTGGTATGCACAGCTCTCTGGCAATACTGTCTATTGTGAAGTAAGCAATGATCATATTTCATTTGAGGAGAATATCTTATTTACCCATTGGGGTTTAAGTGGCCCGGCTATCCTACAAATATCATCTTATTGGAAGCCGGGGGAAGAGTTTAACATAAATTTATTACCAGGCAAGGATATCTTGCAGCTATTAGAAGAGGAGAGAAGCAACAATGGTAAAAATATGCTGTCTACCGTTTTCAATCGGCTATATGCCAAAAAATTAACAGATGCTTTGAGTAAATTCCTTCCTGTTGATAAAACCGTTGCATCGCTTACCCGCGCAGAACTTGATCAAATTGCAAAGGTCATTCACCTTTTTAAGGTTAAGCCGGCTGGCGACAAAGGATATGATAAAGCAGAAGTTATGCGGGGAGGGATAGACACCAACGAACTATCATCAAAGACGCTCGAGTGTAAAAAGATCCGGGGACTGTTCTTCGGTGGAGAATGTGTTGATGTAACAGGATGGCTAGGTGGTTACAACTTTCAATGGGCCTGGGCAAGTGGGTTCGTGATCGCTCAAAATATTTAAATTATAACTCTTTATTTCGATACACGCCCTTCCTTTGCTCAAGGTTTACAGTATATTCACTTGCAATAAGTAAATATCAACACAATTATATCCAGGGTTCCTCTAGATTCTTTATAGATCTGAAGATATAGTTAGACCCTATCTGAGCCCTAGAAAGGCCCTAGAGAGGCCCTAAAAAACTTGGTTAATTACTGAGTGTAATTTGACCGAGAACCGAACTTCATATTAGCAACAAATTTCCGTTCCTTGGTCAAAACTTTTATCTTTTAGAATCGTTAAACTTCAATAAATAACGATAAATAATCATGACAATGGAACCTGAAATTTTGAATAATCCAGACCAGTCTGACTGGATAAAAAAAACAGTAGAAATTGACGCTTCTGATGATAGCGTTTGGACCGTAATAACCAACACAGAACTTATTAAAGAGTGGGCAAATGCGTTTGAGCCTGGCACAGGTGTGCAATCAGAATGGACGGAGGGAGCTTCCGTAACATGGACGGATGGCAGTAATACTAATGTTATGAAGGGGCGGGTAATAATTAGCTACCCTGGCAAAATGCTTAAAGTTGGCTTCTATGAAGATTTAAACGCAGCGGACGATGCTGAGCTAGGGGAATACGAAGAGCATTATCTGCTTGCAGAACACGAAGGAAAAACTCAATTGACTATTGAAACCGGACCGCTAACAGATACATACATTGAAAAGCTCAGCCCGCAATGGGATAGCGCTCTAGCAATCATTAAAACACTTGCAGAAAACAAAATTTAGTCACAATGAGGAATGGTATACGTCCATGTTTCAGATTCACCTGAAGGAAAATTGTATATCATTCCTTTACCACTTTCAAACCACAGTTTGCCTCTTAACTTTTCACGACCACCAATTTCATTCATAGATAAACTATCATAAAGGCGACCGTTAATCATTACGTACTTGATTTTCTCAGAATTCCTGATGTCTTCCAATGGGTTTGCATCCATGATCACGAGATCAGCAAGCTTGCCATTTTCTATGGATCCAATTTCTTTGTTCATTCCAAGGTAAGCAGCACCATTAAGAGTTGCGGTGCGAATAGCCTGCAGAGAGCTCATGCCACCCTGTACCATCATCCATAGCTCCCAGTGTGCACCCAAGCCTTGAATTTGACCATGAGCACCGAGATTTACTTTCGTGCCACCATCAGCAATCTGTTTAACAGCTTTGGCAACCTCAATATGTCCGTAATCTCCGTATTCCGAGGTTGTTCTTCTACGGGCACGTGCATCGATAATGGTGCGGGGCGTAAAGGCCATCAGGCGCTCATTTTCCCAAACGTTTGTACGGTCGTACCAATAGTTTTCACCCCATTGGGCTCCATAGCTAACTATAAGCGTTGGGGTATAGCCAACATTAGTTTTGTTCCAGAAAGATACAACATCCTTATAAACTGGTGCCACGGGTAAGCTATGCTCTATTCCGGTATGTCCGTCGGCAACCATATTGAGGTTAGTAAAGAAGGTAGATCCGCCTTCCGGTACAACTTCCATTCTCAATATCCTGGCTGCCTCCAATATTTGCTGACGCTGATCTCTCCGGGGCTGGTTGTAAGATTTAACAGAAAATGCACCAACTGCCTTTAGTCGCCTTAAGTGAGAAAGGGCATCATCAAGACTATTGATTACAACTTTAAAATCACCTTCTGCACCATACAAAATGGAACCGGTAGAATATAGGCGTGGACCAACCAGGCGACCCGCTCTAATCATCTCAGCCTGGCTAAAAACCATTTCAGTGTTACTGGATGGATCATGTGAGGTGGTAACCCCGAAAGAAAGGTTTGCAAGGTATGACCAATCTTGCTGCGGCGAAATTCCATCCGGACTCGTGCGCAAATGCGCATGCACATCCACCATACCCGGCATGATGGTTTTTCCTGTTACATCAACCACTCTTGCTCCGGTTGGTATGTTAAGTTCTGATGCCTTACCAACGGCAATAATTTTATTGTTTTCAATAAGGATGGTTCCTTCTTCAATTACGTCATCACCCTTCATTGTAATGATACGCGCACCTTTTAAAGCAGTTAAGCCAGTTGGAACATCTGTTTTTAGAGTTAAACCCATAGAAATTCCAGTGCTGTCTGGGCCAGGAATATTTTGTGGAGCACCTTCAATAAAGTTAAATGTGTTCTTGATCTCCCGTGCAAAGTACTGCTCTCCCAGCGTCCATAGCAATTTGTTGCTATCGCCGCTCCAGTGCAGGTAAGTGCCGGCATCCTTAGTAACGCGTGTTAGCGGTATGGTATGGTTACCTGCAGATAAGTCTAAAGGAGCGCCAACATTGACCATTGGTGTGATGTAGACATTAAATAGCTCAGTAAAGGCCATCCATTTTCCATCCGGACTGGGGCAGAACTGGGTTGCGTAGGTGGATGTGTAATGTGTACGTTCATTCCCACCGTTCAAATCCATGCTTTTGTAAGCTTTCTTTCCATCCTGATTTCCCTGAAAATAAATGCGGGTATCATCGGAATTGAACTGCGGTTTAATACCATTTTCTGAGACCAGCGTTTTAGCACCGCCATTTGCCGATATCAAATAGATTCCTGTTCCTCTACCATAGGCGTAACCAAGTACATCATTGCCGACACCTTTTCTAAATACGATGCGGTCACCTTTGTTGGAAAATGTTGGGGAATAGTAGAAGCCTTTTTCATCAGTTAAGGTTACCGTTTTGCCTGTCTTTAAGTCCGCTTTCTTAATAGCGCCTTTAAACTCATCGCTCCATGCGGCATAGATTACAGATTTGCCATCCGGGCTAATATCTGGTTCAAACTCAAAGTCGAACCCTGCGGTTACACGTTCTGGTTTACCATTAGGCAACTCTTTTTTATATAACACACCAGCAGCGTTAAACACCACAAACTTCCCATCGGGAGAAGTGGTTAACTGCCTGATCATTTTGGACGTAAATTCTTGCTCAAAAACCTGGTGAGGAAAATGAAGTGACTCCTGTATTGTCTGCTTGCTACTTACATTAAAAGGGATTTCTGAAGTTACAAGTGAACCAAGTTCAATCTTTTTAATCTTTCCTTTCGAGTAATACACGATATTGAGGTTATCTGGCGTCCATGCAAAATTGGGATATACACCAAATATGGCCCATGTTTCTTGCTGATCGTGGGATAAATCTTCCGTAAGCGGCCATTCTTCGCCAGTTCCTATATTTTGAACATATAGAACAGATTTCAGGCGAACTCTTTTAACGTATGCCATTAACTTGCCATCCGGCGATACTTGCGGGCGCGCTGCACCACCTGCCTGGGCAATTAGATTCGTTAATTTGCCTGTGGTCATGTCCAGTTGCCTAATAGCATAAATTAATCCATTAGGATCTTTACTATATTCAAAATTAGGACCGGGAGATACATCTTCACTAAAATATAAATAGCGGCCGTTTGGTGCTACATTGGGCTCACCGGCATCTTGCTGGTCGTTCTTTCTTTTAGTTAACTGAACACCTTCGCCACCATAAATGCTATACATCCACATTTCACCGGCACCTAATGAACGTGTACCTGTAAAATGTTTACGCGCTATAATGTAATCGCTTTTGGGCATCCACGTAGCGTTGTTTAGCAAGCGGAAACTTTCTTTAGTGATCTGTTTCTTTCCTGATCCGTCGCGGTTCATGATCCAGATGTTGTCGGCTCCGCTTTTATCGCTGGTATAAGAAATGTATTTTCCGTTCGGGCTGAAACGGGGTTGCACATCAAAAGCAATACCGCCGCTTAGTAATGTGGCATTTCCGCCTGTAATGGGCATGGTATAGATATCGCCAAGAAGATCAAAGACAATGTCTTTTCCATCAGAACTCACGTCGAGATTCATCCAGGTACCTTCGTCGGTCTCAATAGTAAAACTTTTAGTGGGTCCTTTGTATTTTTCAATGTCCCAGGCTTTGTCTTGGGCGATAGCGATTTGAGATAAAAATAATGTTGCCAGCAGTAAAAATCTTCTCATATGAATAGGGTAGTTAATGGTGTGCAATTTACAATAATATCGCTGCATTTTTATAGTTTTACAGACCATGTTTTCGTGTTGCCGGAGATAGTCCGGCCCTGATTGTCAATGCGAGGTACGAAGCAATCTCATATGGGATTGCTTCGTACCTCGCATTGACGGTAGTTGCACGATACATCGGCCAAAGAAATAATGAGAGAAGCCGAGCTATTAAAACGTTATTGGGGATTTGATACTTTCAGGCCGCTTCAGGACGAAATTATTCATTCTGTAATGAGCGGCAAAGATACCCTGGCGTTAATGCCCACCGGCGGAGGTAAATCGCTCTGCTTTCAATTGCCGGCACTGGCAAAAGACGGAATCTGCATTGTAATATCACCTCTGGTTGCGTTAATGAAGGATCAGGTGGAACACTTGAAGGCAAAGGGCATAGAAGCGGTTGCTATTTATGCTGGTATGGGGAAACGAGAAATAGACATTTTGCTTGACAATTGTATTTACGGTAAGATCAAGTTTTTGTACCTCTCGCCTGAAAGGTTACTTTCTGAACTGGTAAAAGTGCGGATTAGTTATATGGACGTAAACCTGATTGCAGTTGATGAAGCACATTGTGTTTCCCAGTGGGGTTACGATTTCAGGCCTCCCTATCTTAAAATAAACGAATTAAGGGGAATACTGCCAGGCGTACCGGTTTTAGCGCTTACGGCAACTGCAACAAAACGGGTTAGAGATGATATTGTGGATAAGCTTCAAATGGCATTGCCACAGGTTTTTGTTAAAAGCTTTGCCCGGAAGAATTTAAGCTATGTGGTGTTGGCAGATGAGGATAAATACAAACGCCTGATAGCCGTTGTTAAAAATGTTAAGGGTAGCGGATTGGTATATGTACGCAACAGGCGTGAGACTGCGGAGGTGGCCTTGTTTTTACAACGAAACGGCATAGCTGCCGATTTTTACCATGCAGGAGTAGCTCGGGAGGAACGCTTTGCCAAACAAGCCAATTGGATGGTCAATAAAATACAGGTAATGGTAGCTACCAATGCCTTTGGTATGGGCATTGATAAGCCAGATGTAAGGTTCGTGGTACACCTGGACTTGCCGGAAAGTTTAGAAGCGTATTATCAGGAAGCGGGCAGGGCGGGCAGAGATGGAAACAAATCTTATGCAGTGTTGCTGGCCAATAAATCAGACCAGCTGGCACTTGAGGCAAAGTATACCAATAGCTTTCCATCGGTAGCAGAAATAAAAAAGGTTTATCATGACTTGGGCAGCTATTTCCAGCTGGCTTATGGTGCAGGCGAAGGATTGACTTTTGATTTCGATTTGGCAGATTTTTGCAAGCGGTTTAATGTTGGTGTGATAAAAGCTATGGCTGCGTTGAAATTCCTTGAGCGAGATTGTTATGTAACTTTATCGGAAAACATTTTCCTGCCTTCAAGAATATTATTTTTGTTAGGGCATGAGGATGTTTATCGTTTCCAGATTGAGAATGTGGGGTACGATAAGTTAATCAAAGCCATTTTGCGGTCATACGGTGGTGCTTTTGATGTTTATGTAAAAATTCAGGAATCAGAACTAGCCAAAAAGACAGGTGGGTCTTTTAGAGATGTTATTAAGCACCTGAACTTTCTGCAGGAACAGGGATTGGTTTCTTATCTACCGCAAACTGATCAGCCGCAACTACAGTATATCCGTGCACGTGCCGATCAGTTGCACCTGGATATTGACGCAAAATATATTGAACTGCGCAAGCAGATTCAAGCAGATCAAATAAAGGCTGTACTGGATTACGCAGCCAACTTTGAATGTAGAAGTATTCAGCTATTAAGCTATTTTGATGAGATCGGCGCTGAAAAGTGTGGTGTATGTGATGTCTGTTTGGCGGAAAGGAAAGCAGATGACATAGACCAGCTTTCTGATAGGGTAGACTTTGAAATTGCTACCCTATTGCAAAATGGACCATATGCACTGGCCGATTTGGTAAATGAATTGAAAGTGGGAACAGAGCAGGAGCGTTTGGATAGAATTAGGGAACTGCTGGACGCAGGGAAAATTAAAACAGATAGTAAAAATTACTACCTTTAAACTATGAAAAAATTACTCGCCATTGTACTTTTTATACCTGTTTTGCTGGCAGGCTGTTCTTCCGACTGCATTAAAGATTCAGGAAACCATATCGCTAAAGGACTTACGGTAAAGCCATTTGATAAAATAGATGTTAGTGGCGCAATTAAGCTGATTTTAAAACAAGACAGCACCTATGGCATTAAAATAGAAGCAGATTCTAATTTAATGGAATACATTAAGGCAGATGTTAGCGGTTCTGAGCTGGTTTTAAAAATGAAAAAAGGTAGCTATTGCGGTGAGGATTCGGTAGTTATTTACGTTGGCATCGGAGAATTGAAAGAATTAACAGGGGCAGGCGCTGTAAAAATTGCAACTGATGGTCATATTTATGCGAAAGATGTTGACCTAAATTTTGCAGGTGCATCTGAAGTTTCATTGAACTTGAATGCCGCTAATGTAACTACGAGGATTGATGGGGTTGGAAAGCTGAAATTAGCAGGACAAGCCGGGTCTCATCGTCTTACTACGACAGGTTCTGCTGAAATTGATGCGTTTAATTTTATAGCTGGCGCTTATGATATACATGTTACAGGTACTGGCAAAGCGAACATCAATGTCTTAAATGATTTGAAAGTTAAAACGGAAGGATCGAGCGAAATTTATTACAAAGGGAATCCTCAAAATATAGACGAGAATAAAACAGGTGCAGCTAAATTAGAAAAGGTTAATTAGCTGTATGAAAGACGAAAAGAAGATTATCAGGTCATGGGCATTTTTTGATTGGGCCAATTCTGCATATAATCTGGTAATTACATCTACTATTTTCCCAGCCTATTATACTATTATTACCACTACTAAGGATCATGGTGATCAGGTAACTTTCTTTGGTAGGAGTTTCACTAACACTGCGCTATCTAACTATGCGCTTTCTTTTGCGTACCTGGTAATGGTAATCGTTTTGCCCATTTTATCTTCAATAGCTGATTATCGTGGTAACAAGAAAATCTTTATGAAAGGTTTTACTTATATGGGTGCTATAGCTTGTATGGGTCTATATTTTTTTAAGTTAGACACACTGGAGTGGGGAATTATCTGTTTTACAGTAGCGGCGATGGGTTATATAGGCGGTATATTATTTAATAACTCCTATTTGCCTGAGATTGCCAGTCCGGAAAACCAGGATGCTGTTAGTGCAAAAGGATATGCTTATGGTTATATAGGAAGCGTGATTTTACAGGTTATCTGTTTCATTTTTGTGCTCAAGCCAGAGTTGTTTGGTATTACCGATGCCTCTTTTCCGGCGCGACTTTCCTTTTTGCTGGTTGGGATTTGGTGGATTGTGTTTGCGCAAATCCCTTTTAAAAAGCTGCCGGCCGGCAGTCCGAACTTCAAAGGAATTAATAAGAGCGTTGGCAAAAGCGGTTTCCAGGAATTACTTAAGGTATGGCGACAACTAAGTGACATGAAATTTTTAAAGCTTTATTTGCTGGCATTTTTCTTTTACTCTATGGGTGTGCAGACAATAATGTTGGCTGCTGCCGGATTTGGCGAGAAAACCTTGAAGCTTGGCACTTCTAAGCTAATTGCTACAATTT
Source organism: Bacteroidota bacterium (assembly GCA_040385565.1). Taxonomy (GTDB): domain Bacteria; phylum Bacteroidota; class Bacteroidia; order Sphingobacteriales; family Sphingobacteriaceae; genus Pedobacter. Next base: position 262,708 of record JAZKHD010000014.1, read on the forward strand.
TAATTATTCAGTTGGTTGCTATTCTTGGTGCCATGCTTATGTCGTACTTTGCCAGGAAAGTAGGTAATATTAGCGTGTTGATTGTTGTAGTAATTGTTTGGATTTTTGCTTGTGTTTGCGGCTACTTCATCGCTAATGAGTATCAATTTTATGGCTTGGCAGCACTTGTGGGATTAATTATGGGCGGTATACAGTCGCTTTCCAGGTCTACATACTCCAAGTACCTGCCAGAAAATACGCCTGACTCTACGTCTTTCTTTAGCTTTTATGATGTGACAGAAAAACTGGCAATAGTTATCGGTTTGTTTAGCTTTGCACTTATTGAGGAGCTAACCGGTAGTATGCGCACGGCAATTATCATATTGGCAGGCTTTTTCATAATGGGTTTAATCTTCTTAGTAATGTTAAGAAGGGTTGAAAAGAAATTAGTGGGAATTTAATGAGGATAGAATTATTTGTGCCATGTTTTGTTGATCAGTTGTATCCTGAGACGGCATTTAATACCATAAAAGTACTGGAAAAAGCGGGTTGTGAAGTTTATTATAATTCTGCACAGACATGTTGCGGTCAGCCAGCCTATAATGCTGGTTACTGGGAGCAGGCTAAAGAAATTGGAAACAAATTCCTGACTGATTTTACTGAAACTGACTATATCGTTGCACCGTCTGCTTCGTGTGTAGGTATGGTTAAGAATGGATTTAACGATTTGTTTACCAATACAATAGTCCATAATAAATGCCGCAATATTCAAGGCAACATTTTTGAGTTGTCAGACTTTCTCGTAAACGTATTGAAGAAGGACTATTTCGGTGCAGAATTGGAGGGAAAGGCTGTGTATCACGATTCTTGCAGCGGTTTAAGGGAGTGCAAAATAAAAGACGAACCGCGGTTATTGTTATCTAAGGTTCACGGCTTGGAAATGGTGGAAATGAAAGACACCGACATGTGCTGTGGTTTTGGGGGAACCTTCGCCGTTAAGTTCGATGCCATCTCATCAGCCATGGCTGAGCAGAAAGTTAACAATGCCCTCGAACAGGGTGCTGAGTACGTTATTTCTACAGATTTGTCTTGTTTAATGCATTTGCAGGGTTACATTGAAAAAAACAATATTCCGCTTAAAACCATGCACTTAGCCGACGTACTGGCTAACGGATGGCTGGAAAGTACAGAATATTAGCTAACTTTGAATGACGATCACATTGTAGGTGATCTTTTAATACATATTCTTTTAATTTTTTAAATCATAGTTGTAGATGATTAATATTACTTTACCTGACGGCTCCAGTCGCCAGTACGAAAAGGGCACAACTGCCCATCAAATCGCTTTATCCATATCCGAGGGCTTGGCCCGTAATGTGTTAGCAGCAGAAGTTAACGGAGAGATATGGGATTCTTCAAGACCGATTGAATCAGATTCTTCTGTAAAATTGCTAACCTGGAACGACATTGCCGGTAAGGCTACATTTTGGCACTCATCAGCCCATATTATGGCTGAAGCGTTAGAAGCTTTATATCCAGGTACTAAGTTTGGCATCGGTCCGGCTATTGAAACCGGTTTTTACTATGATGTAGATTTTGGAGAAAGGGAATTCTCTTCAGACGATTTTAAGGCTATTGAGAATAAGATTATTGAGCTGGCAAAGCAAAAAGAAGTCTTTGAGCGGAAAGCCGTTTCAAAGGCTGACGCAATTGCCTACTTTAATGAAAAAGGGGATGAGTATAAACTGGATCTTTTAGAAGGTTTGGAAGATGGAAAAATTACTTTTTACACCCAAGGTGAATTCACAGATTTATGTCGCGGTCCGCATATCCCAAATACTGGCTTCATCAAGGCTGTAAAGTTGATGAACGTTGCCGGTGCTTATTGGAGAGGTGATGAAACAAGGAAGCAACTGACCCGTATTTACGGCGTTACTTTCCCCAAGGCTAGTGAATTGACTGAATATCTTCATATGATTGAAGAGGCTAAGAAAAGAGATCACCGTAAGCTTGGAAAAGAATTGGAGCTTTTTGCCTTTTCTGAAAAGGTGGGTATGGGCTTGCCATTGTGGTTGCCTAAAGGCGCCGCCCTTCGTGAGCGTTTAGTTCAATTTTTAACTAAAGCACAAGGAAAAGCGGGATATGAGCAAGTAATTACACCACACATTGGCCACAAGAACCTGTATATTACTTCAGGTCACTATGAAAAATATGGTAAAGACAGTTTTCAGCCAATAAAAACCCCACAAGAAGGTGAGGAGTTTTTCCTTAAACCGATGAACTGTCCGCACCATTGTGAGATTTATAAAGTAAAACCACGTTCTTACAAAGATTTGCCACTGCGTTTTGCAGAGTTCGGAACAGTATATCGTTATGAGCAAAGTGGCGAGCTTCATGGATTAACAAGGGTTAGAGGATTCACTCAAGATGATGCCCATTTGTTTTGCAGGCCAGACCAGGTGAAAGAAGAGTTTAAAAAGGTGATTGACCTGGTATTGTATGTTTTCAAATCCCTTGGCTTTGATAACTATACCGCACAGGTTTCGCTAAGAGATCCAGATAACAAAGCAAAATATATTGGAAGTGATGAAAATTGGCATTTAGCTGAAACTGCGATTATAGAGGCAGCTGCCGAAAAAGGTTTGCCAACGGTAATTGAGTATGGTGAAGCGGCGTTCTATGGTCCGAAACTTGACTTTATGGTTAAGGATGCATTGGGCAGAAAATGGCAGTTGGGTACTATACAAGTTGATTACAATTTGCCGGAACGTTTTGAACTGGAATATACCGGAAGTGACAATATGAAACACAGACCGGTTATGATCCACAGGGCGCCATTTGGGTCTTTGGAAAGATTTATTGCTGTACTCATCGAGCATTGCGCCGGTAATTTTCCTTTGTGGTTGTCTCCGGAGCAATTTATTATTCTTCCAATCTCTGAGAAGTATGAAGATTATGCAAAAAAAGTTTCAGATGAACTAAATAATTCCGATATTCGCGGGCTGATTG
>JAZKHD010000015.1:0-309432 GCA_040385565.1 Bacteroidota bacterium
ACCTCCGCCGTGACAGGGCGGCATTCTAACCAGCTGAACTACCGGTCCGTTTTCCCGTTACTTTCGTTTCGGGATTGCAAATATAGCGTGATTATTTTAATTCACAATATATATTTTAAAATAATTATAAGTATCTAAATTACAGAGCCTTCTTTCATTTTCTCTGCATTTTCCGCAAACTGCAACGCATCAATCAGCTCCTGCACGCCCCCATCCATAATGCCATTAAGGTTATATAATGTCAAACCGATGCGATGATCTGTTACTCTACCCTGGGGATAATTGTAAGTTCTGATCTTAGCAGAGCGATCTCCGGTAGAAACCATTGTTTTGCGTCGGGCAGCAGTATCACCATTCTTTTTCTGCAATTCGATATCATATAACTTACTGCGTAGCATTTCCATGGCAATTACTCTGTTACCAAGTTGCGACCTGTCTTGCTGACAAACCACAACTATACCTGAAGGCTTATGTGTTAGCTGTACTTTAGTCTCAACCTTGTTTACATTTTGTCCACCAGCACCTCCAGAGCGCGACGTGTGCAATTCAATATCTGCAGGGTTGATGTACAAATCTATTTCCTCAGCTTCCGGCAGCACTGCCACAGAAGCAGCTGATGTATGTACCCTTCCTTGCGTTTCTGTATCGGGTACGCGCTGTACACGGTGTACACCAGACTCATATTTAAGCTGGCCATAAACATCTTCACCATTTACTTTCAGAATTACCTCCTTGTAGCCACCGGCAGTACCCTCTGTTACGTCTACGGTTTCTACTTTCCAGCCTTTTTGTTCAAAGAAACGGCTATACATCCGATATAAATCTCCGGCAAATAATGCTGCCTCATCACCACCGGTGCCTCCTCTGATTTCGAATACCGCATTTTTGGCGTCTTCTGGATCTACAGGTATTAGCATTAAACGAACACGTTCTTCCAGTTCTTCTTGCTGTACCAATAGAAGTTCTAACTCCTCTTTGGCCATTTCACGCATTTCCTGGTCTTTCTCGGTGCTTAATATCTCCTTGTTGGCATCAATATTACTCATTACATTTTTGTAGACTTTATATTCTTCTACAATTTTGCCTAAGTCTTTATATTCCTTATTCAAAGCGGCAAAACGCTTCATATCCTGCATAGTATCAGGATTACTTAGCTGTTCCTCAACATCTTCCCAACGAAGTTTGATTGCTTCTAATTTGTCTAACATATCTTTTTCAGAAACTTATATACTAAAATGTACTAATTTATTCGGGCAGCAAAAATACGGCTTTTGTATTAATCTTTTTCGAAATATTTCAGCCGCAACTCCTTGCCGTCAAACTCCACATAGGTACAATGGTGCAGCCATTCACCGGTATTCACATAAGTACTGCCGTTACCTAAATCGAGCGTAAGCGGCAGGTGCCTGTGCCCATAAATGAAATAATCTATAGGTTGCTTTAGCAATAGCTCTTTAGAATAAACTGCCAACCACTCGTTCTCCAAACCCATAAACACTTCTTCACTGTTGCTATGCAGACGACTGCGGCTAGACCACCAATTACCGAAACCTAACCCAATTCGTGGCGGAACGAGAGAAAACAACCACTGGCACACCGGATTTCTAAACACCTTTCTTAAGAATTTGTATTTATGGTCTCCCGGGCCTAAGCCGTCTCCATGATGCATATAAAAGCGCTTTCCATCTCGCTCAATAATAAACTCGTCGCTAACTATTTGGATGCCCATTTCAATGGTGAAATAATCGCCAACCCACATGTCATGGTTTCCTTTAAAGAAGTATATCTTTATTCCTGCATCCGCCATGGCGGCTAATTTTCCTTGTAAACGGATAAATCCTTTAGGGATAACCATTTTGTATTCGTACCAGAAGTCAAACACATCACCAATTAAAAAAAGTTCGCTACAGGTTGGCTCAATAGCATTTAGCCATCTTACAATCTTATCTTCTCTCTTGCGACTTTCCTTATGAGAGGGTGAGCCAAGATGAAAATCGGAAGCAAAATACAGGTTCTTACTCATCAATACCCAAATATAATCAAAATATCAGACCATGTATTCGTCACAAGTCCTACGGGTTATATAGAATATTTATAATCAAGGCAATTATTAAAACAAAAGTTCGTAAATTCGCACAAAATTTAAATACATGATTTCTACTGATATAGCCGTAATCGGCGCCGGGCCTGTAGGTTTATTTGCAATTTTTGAAGCTGGTTTGTTAAAAATGCGCTGTCATTTGATTGATTATTTACCCCAAGTAGGCGGACAGTTATCAGAAATCTATCCTAAAAAACCCATATATGATATTCCAGGTTATCCCACTGTTTTAGCTCAGGAACTCGTTGATAATTTAATGGAGCAGGCTAAGCCGTTTCATCCGGGTTTCACTTTAGGAGAACGTATTGAAGGCTTAGAAAAACGTGGTGAAGCTGATTTTGTGCTAACTACAAATATGGGTACCATAATTGAAGCAAAAGTTGTTGTAATAGCTGGGGGTCTTGGATGCTTTGAGCCGCGTAAACCAGTTGTTGCCGGATTGGAGCACTTTGAAAATGGCCGCGGCGTAAATTACATGATTCTTGATCCGGAGAAATACAGGGATCAGAAAATGGTTATTGCCGGTGGTGGCGATTCTGCTTTAGACTGGACTATTTTCCTTGCAGACGTAGTTAGCGAATTAACATTGGTACACCGTAGCGAAAGTTTCCGCGGCGCTCCGGATTCTGTTAATAAGGTGATGGAATTGGCTGCAAGCGGAAAAATAAATTTGATATTGAACAGCAACTTAAACTCTGTTTCTGGTGAAGGAAAGCTTGAGAATGTAGAAATTGTTCACAATAAAACGATGGAGAAAACTAATGTTGAGGCAGATCACCTTATACCTTTGTTTGGTCTAAGTCCTAAGTTGGGTCCTATTGAGCAATGGAACTTAAACATCAGCAAAAGCGCCATTGAGGTTAACACGGATGATTATTCTACTAACATCCCGGGAATTTATGCGATAGGTGATATTAATACTTACACCAATAAGTTAAAACTAATACTTTGCGGATTTCATGAGGCGGCTCTCATGAGCCATAGTGCTTACCAATATATGAACCCTGGTATTAAGTACACAATGAAATATACTACTGTTAACGGCGTTTCAGAATTTTAATTTATGGAAGAGCATAACATACTTATACATGTTCAAAATACCGATGGCACCCTAACTGACTTAGAAGCTCCGGTTGACATGGGCCTAAGCTTGATGGAGTTTCTAAAAGCTTGTGAGTATGACATACTTGCTACCTGCGGCGGTATGGCCTTATGCGCCACATGTTGCGTTGATGTACTGGAAGGTGAAGACAAGTTGAATGAAATGACTGATGATGAGTACGCAATGCTAGATACTCTGCCAGATCTTTTACCGAATAGCAGGTTAGCTTGCCAGCTTCAGTTAAGCCCTCAGATGAATGGCTTGGTTGTGAAATTGCACGGCACTGAATAAACTATTTTATTTTTTTAATCCTTAGCTGCTGCAATTGATTTAACAGGGCTCCCGATAGTTTTGTATTCTCCCTCACCTTTTAAAATAGCCAGCATTTTAGTTGAATTTGTTAGTACAGCCTTTGCTGCTGTTAGCTCTTTATCGTATTGGAATGACTGTAATACTTTACCCCTCTCATAATAATAGCGACTAACAATTTGGGTTTCTAAAATTCTTTTAATTTCTGCTTTATGAGTAGTAAGATCAGTTTTCTTAGCTCCAAGCATCTTTTCCTTTAAATCATCCAAATCTGCTTTAACCGCAGCAAGCTTATTTTCCTTTTCAGCTTCTGAGCGTAAGTCTGTCAATAATTTTTCTGTTTGTGAAGAGTAGGAATAATCCTTGCCAGCAAGAGACGTTACGAACTCAGCATAATCTGCATCACTTAACTGAAAAGAGGCTGCAGGAGCGATTACTTTATTTTTTTTCTTGTAGGTATTCGCATAATCAAAAAATAGGTTCTTACTTACAATTGAAGCTGTTATAGGACTTGGTTTCTTATTGTCTACAAATACATCAGGATATACACCATTGCCATCATAAACATTTCTACCTGCTGTGGTATTAAATTTAGACATTACAGAATCTGCAAACCGAAGTGTATTGCCATTGGCATCTTTATGGGCATAATCCAATGCTTGAATGCATCTTCCAGAAGGAGTGTAATATTTAGCCACAGTAACTTTCACTAAGCTATTATAAGGAAGGTTAAAAGTTTGCTGTACCAATCCTTTACCATAACTTCTCTGACCAACAATGATTGCACGGTCTAAATCTTGCAAAGAGCCTGCAACAATCTCTGAAGCAGATGCAGACGACCCACCAACCAAAATCACTAATGGTATTTGAGGAAACAATGGATCGGTGTAGGTTTTGTAAGTAATGGTTTTTTGAGGATTTCTGCCCTTTTGAGTAACAACAAGTACATTTTTATTGACGAATAGGTTAACAATTTTTACCGCTTCCTGCAATATTCCGCCACCATTGTATCTTAAGTCAAGCACCATACCTTTAGGCTGCTGCTTAGCTAATGCCAATGCCGCGTCTTTAACCTCCTGTGCAGAGTTCTCTAAAAACTTATCGAGGCGGATGTAGGCAATGTTATCGGCAGTCATTCCAGAGTAAGAAACATTGGGCTGCTTGATTTCATCTCGGGTTAATTTTTTAGACAGCACCGCTCCGTCTCTAATGATAACCAAATCTACAGATGAACCCTTCGGACCCCGCAGCAACTGACTAATTTGTGTCCTGTCTTTCCCCTTAACTTCGTTATCATTTATTTTGACAAGCTGGTCTCCCGGTTTTACTCCTTGTTTATCTGCAGGATAGCCTTCGCTCACTTCGTTTACAAATAACTTGCCTTCAATAAATAAGGTACCTGCACCAATGCCACCATACTGGGTACTTACATATTTAAGTTTATAATCTTCAATTTCCGATTCGGGAATATACTCTGTATAAGGATCAAGATTTCCTAACATAGCGTCAATGCCATTTTTCATCAGCTCTGACGGGTTAGTTTCTTCAACGTAATTAATGTTGATCTCTTTGTAAAGGGATGCAAACACGTCAATATTCTTAGAAACTTGAAAAAGATCTTCTTTAAACGACCAAGTCAAAGTTGCAAACGCAACAAGACAAAGTATTGAAACTGCTTTAATTCTTTTCATCGATCACTAATCTGTGTTAATGTAAACTTAGAAAAAAAAGCCTGTAAAAGCAATTAGCAATGCCAGAGATAAAGTAATCAGGCTATGGTTTATAGGCGGTTACCCTCGGGATCGGCTAATGCCTTCTTTATAGTAAATTCTACATAGTTCCTGTCTCTTTTCACAAGGCCCATTAGCTGGTTTACTAATTCATCTTCCTGCCCCGGAGCAAATGAAATATCTATTTGCGCCAGGTCGCGATATTTTCTAAGAAACTTAATTTTAACCTTCTGCCAGGTTTCAGGTGTAAGCGTAAAACTAGCCATATTAATTCGTTTTATGCAAAAGTATAAAATTTGGACACATATTTTAAGAAAGATCGCCGTATACACACTGCCGATAAAACGCATAATGGGTTTCCATACCAATGAAAGTGCTTTTCACTAAAAAGGAAGACAAATTTTTCCCATAGTTATTGATGGTAACATTTTATTATTTCCGAAAGCTACAGTTTCTCCGGCTAAAGTTTCATTTGCCAGTAAGGCGAAGAGGATAGCTTCTTTAGCATCTGGATTTACACCAAGAGCCGCTGTGGTATCAAATTTAAAGGTTGGAAATGCAGCTTTAATATAATTGGTTAACGTTACATTGTGCGCGCCACCGCCACTAAAATATATTGCAGTCTGCTTTTCAATTCGTGTACAACGGCGGATGGCATCAATGATTACCTGAGCAGTGAACTGATTAAGCGTTGCCATAACATCGGCATTACCTAATTTAGCTGTTCCTGACCTATTCTGAGCTGCCGACAGGTAATCTAAATTAAATAATTCTGGCCCAGTAGTTTTAGGAAACGGAGCATTAAAAAATTGCAAATCCATAAGGGCATCCAACAATTCTATGTTAACTATTCCAGATCCTGCAATCTTACCTTGATCATCATATTGCAGATTGTTATAATATTTATGGACATAATGATCCATTATAGTATTACCTGGTCCTACATCTGTTGAAAAGATTTTTAATGAAATTTGATCTGCAGGGAGGTAAGTAAAGTTAGCTATACCTCCTATGTTTAATAAAATACGTTCTTCATCCTTTTTTGAGAACAAGAGATAGTCTCCATACACGGCCAGAGGGGCACCTTCGCCACCCGCTGCTATGTTCTTTTGTCTGAAATCACAAATAGTTATAATTCCTGTTTTGACAGCAATATGATCGCCATCGCCAATTTGCAGCGTAGCATTCGGGTAACTGTTTTTTAAATGTAAAGACCGGGGGGCATGAAAGATCGTCTGACCATGGCTGGCAATTATATCAATGTCAGAAGGTGTCATCTCCCAATCTTCGATCGCTTTTAAGACCATTTCCGCATGAACTAAAGCAATCTTTTCATTCATTATGGTGAGCATCTCAAGATCGACTAATCTTTTAGAAAAAATTTCCTTTATATCATCCTTAAAGGTTTCTTCATAGCCGAGAGTCTGAAATTTAATTACTTCAGCCCGGGTGCTAGTGCCGGACCCCTGGATACGGCACAGAGCGATATCTAACCCATCCAAAGAGGTGCCAGACATTAGGCCAATGATCAATTTTTGAGGTTTACCAACTATGTTGAAAACCTTTTTCCAGTTTAGATTCATTGGGTCAGTTTTCTTTTAAAATATTTTGGATGCATGAACTAAATGTATGAAAATTGAGGATTATGCTGAATGAAACATTTGGGAAATATTTGTAGAAACTTATAAGATGGTATATTTACTGCTCCGAACTTCTTAATACAATCATATGGCAAGATTAAATCTACTGGAAGAAACAAGATTTGAAAAACTTCACGTTTCGGTATTCGACAGTCCGCAGATAGCATCACTGAGTGTGGCGCAGAAGATAGCGGGGATCATCAGACAAAAGCAAACTTTAAACGAGCATGCGGTTTTAGGATTGGCCACAGGAGCAACCCCAATTGCCGTTTATGCTGAACTGGTAAGAATGCATAAGGAAGATGGCCTTAGCTTCGAGAATGTCATCACTTTCAACCTCGACGAATATTATCCGATGCATCCGGAAGCTTCCCAAAGCTATGTATCATTCATGAATGAGCATTTATTCGATCATATAGATATAAACAAAGCCAATGTAAATATACCAGATGGAACGCTTACACTTGAGGCAATACCAGCCTTTTGTCTGGCTTACGAAAAGAAAATTGGCGATCTAGGTGGTATGGATATTCAAATACTAGGAATTGGGCGAACAGGACACATTGGATTTAATGAACCAGGGTCAGCTCCTAATTCGGGAACAAGACTAGTTACGCTGGATGACTTAACCAGGCGCGATGCGGCCAGGGATTTTGGAGGTAAGTCTTTCGTGCCAACAAAGGCGATAACCATGGGAATTGGAACCATTTTCAAAGCCCGGGAAATTATCCTTATGGCTTGGAACCAGAAAAAGGCGTCTATAATTAAAAAGGCAGTAGAAGGAGAAATATCAAGTGAGGTACCAGCAACTTACTTGCAACTGTCAGACAATGTTGAGTTCATTTTAGATCAGGATGCAGCCTCGTTACTAACGCGCTTTGATACACCATGGCTGGTAAAGGACTGCAAATGGGACGATGTTGTGACTAGAAAGGCAGTGATTTGGTTGGCAAATTTTTTGAAAAAGCCAATATTAAAATTAACAGAAGACGACTATAACAACCATGGAATGGCCCAGCTTGCGCTGGACAATGGCCCTGTATACAACATCAACATACATATTTTCAACAAACTGCAGCATACAATAACTGGATGGCCTGGCGGGAAGCCCAACGCGGATGACAGCCAGAGACCGGAGAGGGCTGAACCATCAAAAAAAAGGTCCATCATTTTCTCACCCCACCCAGACGATGATGTTATATCAATGGGCGGCACTTTTATTCGTCTGGTAGACCAGCAGCATGAAGTGCATGTTGCTTATCAGACATCGGGCAACACAGCCGTATGGGATGACGACGCGCTTCGTTTTGTAGAGTTTAGTATTGATTTCTCGGAGAAAATTGGAATGGACCGTCCAGACCTAAGAGAACTCTATAACAGTATGCGCAGTTTCATGAGTAAGAAGCTTCCCAATCAGGTAGATACCCACGAAATACAAACGGTAAAAGGTCTGGTTAGAAAAGGTGAAGCAATAGCGGGGGCTAGATATTGCGGTCTGGACGACGATCATATTCATTTTATGGCACTTCCCTTCTATGAAAGCGGCAAGAACCAGAAGAATCCCGTTACTGAGGATGATGTAAGGCTTACGATGGATCTGCTTCAAAAGATAAAACCACACCAGGTTTTTGTTGCAGGCGATTTTGAAGATCCACATGGCACGCACATCGTATGTTTTAACATTACTATCGAAGCTTTAAGAAGGTTAAGCCAAACAGAGGACTGGGTAAAAGATTGTTGGATATGGATGTACCGTGGCGCTTGGAAAGAATTTGAAACCCATGAGATAGAAATGGCAGTACCATTAAGTCCGCAAGAGGTGGAGCGTAAAAAATTCGCTATCTTTAAACATCAATCTCAGAAGGACAGAGCAGTATTCCCAGGAGATGATGCAAGGGAATTTTGGAAACGTGCGGAAGACCGCAACAAAGAGACTGCACAATCATATGATGAGCTGGGACTTGCAGAGTACGAAGCTATGGAAGCTTTTGTTCGATATAAACTGTAATACAAATTATAATTACTTTATAGATGACCACCCAAGCGTTCATATCAGCTTCTCCACCAAGGCTACTTTCTCTGGACTTCTTTAGAGGCGCTACAGTTGCCGCTATGATTTTAGTAAATAACCCGGGCGACTGGGGCAATATTTATGCGCCGCTGGAACATGCTGAATGGAATGGATGTACCCCAACAGATTTGATATTCCCGTCATTTCTATTTATTGTGGGGGTATCCATAGCTTATTCAATGGGTACTAAGAAAACAACTCCTGAATTGCATGTAGCGACAATAGTCAAAGCACTTAAGAGGAGTTTAATCCTGTTTACATTAGGATTATTTCTCTCCCTGTTTCCAAAGGTTTTTATTGACCCTATTGATGCTTTTGAGCATGTAAGGATACCTGGGGTTTTGCAGCGTATAGCATTGGTATTTTTCTTTTCGTCAGTCATTTTCCTGAAATTCAGAGAGATGGCTATATTCAAAATCATTATTATTCTTTTAGCTACCTATTGGGTATTAATGACTTTCGTCCCGGTGCCGGGCATTGGCCCTGCAAATCTGGAGAAAGAGACGAATCTAGGTGCCTGGATAGACAGGGGTTTGCTCACCGAAGCGCACCTATGGAAGTCTTCAAAAACATGGGACCCTGAAGGAACTCTTGGAACAATACCTGCAATAGCTACGGGATTATTTGGTGTTTTAGTAGGTATTTACTTAAAACGAAAAGATGTTGAAACAGCCACCAGAACTGTATGGCTTTTCTGTACCGGATTAGCAGGGATTGCACTAGGATTGCTTTGGGATCTTCAGTTTCCCATTAACAAAGCACTTTGGACTAGTTCATTCGTTTTATATGCAGGTGGAATTGCAACAATAATTTTGGCATTGTGCTATTGGATAATAGATGTTCAACAATATAATCGATTCACCAAGCCTTTTGTTGTTTATGGGGTTAACGCGATAACTGTGTTCTTTTTATCGGGCCTTATACCAAGAACTCTAAACTTAATTACTGTTAAGGGCCAAGACAATAACAGGGAGACGCTAAATGTATATTTATTTAGAGGGTTTCAAAATAGCCTTTCCCCTGTTAATGCTTCTCTTTGCTGGGCAATAACATTTGTACTTTGCTGGCTTATCGTCCTATGGATAATGTATAACAAAAAAATAATTATTAAAGTATAGTTACCTTAGGACCCCAACTGGCCCACTTGCATCACTTTCGTTCTTTAGACGATCCAACGAGGTTACCAAATAGTTATATCTTTTACCCCTTTCCGTATTTGTATCAATGAACGTATTAAATTCCTCAAAACTGATCTTTAGTATGTTTTTCGGATTGAGGATTCCTATTTCTTCACCCTCTTCAAAACGATATATCACGTAGCCGGAAGCTGTTTCGCCATCTTTGGCTTTAAAAGGCCTAAGCCACTTAAGGTGAACGCCGTCATCCTTTGCGTCAGCAGATAATTGTTGCGGTGCATTTGGTATAATATCATCCAACCAAGGCATTTGAGGTGGTAAGGCCGGGTAGTGATAAAGATCATTTTTTAAAGAATCACCAACGGCCCTCGCCACATTGGTAAAGGATTTTGAACTAAAAAAAACACTCCCCTGCACCCTGGTATTTTTCCTTATATACCTTATTTGCTCTGGAATTTGATTGGGAATGCTCCAAGCTGCTTCGGAGCGCTGGTTTACAAGATAAGCCGCCTGACCAATGTATAAATGCCTGCCAAAAGTATTGTTGCTCCACCAATCCACCAATGTGTTGAAAGGCGCGACCCTTCTGGTAAAGCTAAAGTAAATTTGAGGATTAATATAGTCTACCCAACCCTCTTGAATCCATTTTCTGGAATCTGCAAAGAGCTCAGCATAGTTGGAAAGTCCAGCAGTTGCTGATCCGAGTGTGTCTTCAGACTTGTTTTTCCAAATACCGAATGGACTTACTCCAAACTTCACATACTTCTTGTAAAAATGAACGCTATCATTTACTTGTTTAATTAAAAGATTTACATTGTGGCGTCGCCAGTCACCGATATCAGTGAATTCCCCTCCGAATTTTTGGAAAGTTGCGGCGTCATTAATTCTCTGTCCTTCCACCTTGTATGGGTAAAAATAATCATCGAAGTGAATGCCATCAACATCGTAACCTTTAACTACATCTAAGATTACTTGAACAATGTATTCTCTAACCTCTGGTATCCCTGGGTCAAATTGCTTTTTTCCTGCGTAGGTAAAAAAAAGATCAGGCCTTTTTTTAGTCATGTGGCCAAGATCTATAATTGCGCCGGGACTCATAGTAGCACGATATGGATTAAACCATGCATGGAGTTCCATGCCTCTGAAATGGGCTTCCTTTATGGCGAATTCAAGTGGATCATAACCTGCAGCAGGAGCCAACCCCTGTTTGCCCATCAACCATTGGCTCCAGGGCTCTCTGGATTTTGCATAGAACGCATCTGCAGCAGGGCGAACCTGGAGCATAATGGCATTTATGCCGTTAGCTTTATGTCTTTCTAAAAGACCAATGAATTCCTGCTTCTGAACATCGGCACTTAAACCTGGCTTGGACGGCCAGTCGATATTAGTAACAGTGGCCACCCAAACACCCCTGAACTCACGTTTTGGAGCGATTTTTGAGGTGTTTTGTGAAAAAAGACAGATCGGTTGTGCTAGAAATACTAAAAGCCCAATGATGCTTGTTTTAAGCATTATTTGTTTATTTGTTGATAGAAAATTTAGTTTCATGTTGTGTTGTTCAGTACACAGTAAGATTTCTGAACCCTAGCAAGTAAACGATTTTTTTTAAAGTCTCATATATAATTAATGTTTTTTTTACCTTTTACTTAATTTTTATTTATGTTCGTTCTCACCTAATCTCATAAAAATAAAAAATGGCAGATAAGAATGATCTAATAAACAAAGGCGACCGCAATAAAATTTATTTTCTTGTAATCGTGATTGCAGCTTTATTAGGTACAAATGCCTATCTCTTTTTTAAGGACAAACACGAAAGTCAGCGGTTTGTTACAATTAATACTGAAAAAGACAGAATTAAATTAGAGGTTGAAAAGATTGAAGTTGAGTTAGATAAAGTCAATGCCATCAACGTATCTCTAAGTGAAAAACTCATTTCAGAACAAAGGATGGCCAGAGAAAAGATCGCTGAGCTTAAACTTGCGCTTCAAAAGGGCTCTTTGACTGAAGCCGAATTAGAGGAAGCACAACGTCAGGTTAGGGAACTGAAATTGTTTCTGCGGCGTTATAATGAAGATCTTACCAAGCTAAAAAGCGAAAACGCTGCCCTTAAAACTGAAATGGATAGTCTAGAGTCATTTGCCCTTACTGTTAAGCAAGAAGCAGATGCCCTTGCAAGAAGGAATGCTGAATTAACAGCGAAAGTTAAAACAGGAGCAGCACTGAAAGCTTCCAACATATTTATTACTGCATTTAAAGTGAAAAGTAATGGAAAAAATATTGAAGTAACTAAAGCAAGTACAACAAAAAAGCTAAACATTTCTTTTGAAATTGTACCCAATCAACTTGCTGCTAAAGATTATCACAAAATCTATTTACGCATTTTCAATCCTTCCGGTAACCTACTGGCAGATGAAAATAACATGTTCGAGGCTGATGGGCAGGAAATGCAATTTACAAGTTCTACTTCAATCTCCTTTAATGACGACAATACCTCTTATAAGATGGATTGGGTAAATCCGAATGCATTTGTTAAAGGAACATATACCATAATTCTTTATGCAGATGGCTATACAATGGGTCGAGCTTCAATAGATTTACGATAGAGGAAAAGAAAGATAAAAGGTTGTCCCAACATTTGTCTGCGACTTATAGGTAATATTTCCTCCGGCATTTTCTACGGCCTGTTTAACAAATGCAAGACCTAAGCCAGTACCTGATGATTTTGTCGTGAAATTTGGAACAAAGATCTTTTCCTGGAGAGCTGGTTCTATTCCCTTTCCATTATCCTCGACCTCAACATATGCCGTTTCTTCGTCACTTGTAATCAATAATTTGATCAAACATTTTTTGTCTGAAGAAGAAGCTTCTATAGCATTTTTTAACAAGTTATTAAAGGATCTTAAAAGCTGATCTTTGTCTCCTAGAATAGTAATATCGGTTTTGGAGTGGTTGAGAATATATATTTCAACTTTATCACTACTGGTGAAAACATCACGTGCCTGGTTGATGATAGGTAAAAGCAAAAGTCTTTCCAGTTTAGTATCCGGCATTTTGGCAAAGTTTGAAAACTCAGAAGCGATGGTAGACAAACTGTCTATTTGCTCAATAAAGGATTTATTAAATCGTTCAAATTTAGATTCGAAATTCGGGTCTTTTTCCTTCCAGGACTTTTCAAGCAACTGTACACCTAGCTTTAACGGAGTTAAAGGATTTTTGATTTCGTGAGCCACCTGCTTTGCCATTTCACGCCACGCGCTTTCTCTTTCAGATCTTGCCAGCTTAACAGCACTTTCATCAAGGGCAGCAATCATTTTATTGTACTCACGTATTAAGGATCCAATCTCATCATGCCGAGACCATTGAATAGGTTGATTCTTTTGCCCAAGTTTAGTTTTCCTTATACTTTCCTGAATAAAGGTTAGCGGGCTGGTAATTTGATTAGCAAGAAAGACAGCCAGGATTCCAATGCCGACAAAAACCAAGGCATAAATATTTATAAGCGTGTTAATAAATATTCCAATCTTACTTTTATAATCTGCCTCGTTACCATAATATGGAACCCCAATATAGGCGATAGTTTGATTTTGAGAATTTCTTATAGGGGCATAGGCAGCAGAATAAGTAAAGGTACCAATCCGCTCAATGGAATTAATGTAGTCTGATTTCTGAAGTTTGCTAAGATTAATAAACGCAATTGGGCCCATTCTTCTGTTAATAATACCCAAATCAAACATCTTTGGTATAGAAGTGTATAGCAATGCCCCATTTGTATCGAACAGATTTAAATAAGCTGCGTTTATATCTGCGAATTGATTGAAATCATCAATAGACTTATCGGTTATCGAGGGAATGCCTGTTACTGCAATTTGCTTCTCATATGACTGCTGAACCTTACGAACTTTTTCTTTAATAAAATCATCCTGCTGAATTCGGTATTCTTTACTAATATAAAAATACGTGGCCCAGCCAATTATCAGCAATGTGGCAACAACGGAGAGTATTATGGAGAATTGTATCCTGGTTTTATATAAAATTTTATTGGCATTGATCATCAGCGATCGGTTGATATTGAACCACCCTCCCCAGCTTTCATCAATGTTTTTCAGTAACCATATTAACATGTATAGCAACACAGAAAATATGATAAAGACCAAAAAGAAAAACGAAAGCGTAGCCAAAAGCATTATGCTACTCAGATTTTCCTTACTTATAACGACGATTTTGGACTTTAGAGGGGAATATACAAGATGAGAATAGTTAGATGTATCTGTTAAAAAGTAAGTCTTTTCAGGCTTTTTTAGAAATTCTGTGGCGGACACCTTGTAGGTAAATTTCCCCGACTGGCTTTCCAACTTGCCACTTTTATAAAATGCTATGGAGTAGTTGTTATAATCTTTATCATTCTTGATGGTTTTATCTACAAGAATTTCTGGAAGCTGGCCTTTATAATTATAGGTTTGTGATCTAAGCTCAATCACTAAAGTCCCAAGTAATCTGACTCCACTATAAATTGGAACGATACCGAAATAATCCTGATATCCAAAAGTGTCATTTAATCGGTAAAAAAAATTCGATTCAGGTATTTTGATAGATCCCGACTGCACTAGATTTTTAAAATAACTGAGCGGCAAGGTTTCTTGTACCGCCATCGATGAGTCTGCACTGTTGTAAACAAAAATATTATATTCAAATCTGGGTAGATAATCATCCAGGTATTGTTTATCTATATTTTTCTTTAACTCAAGGACGCTATTTAGTGCTGGCTGCCTAAAATAATTAAGGACGAAATTGTTAGTGACAACACCGTTCTCTAAATTTTCAATAGTACTAACGATGTCGATATCATCAGGGGAAACCAATTTTTGGGCTATTGTAATGCGCGTATCCTTTTCTTTATCATCTATAAATTCTTGGTACTTCAGCGCAGAAATGGACGCAAGACAAAAAAATAGAGCCGCGAAGAGGCTTACAGTAAATTTATTTTGCCTTACATAGAAATTCCAACCTATAATAAAAATGAAGAGTGCGTACAATACAAAGAAAAAGCTAAACCCGGTCTGTAACCTAAAAAAAAAATACAAGAAAAATGTGGTACAGAAAAGCAAGACCCGTTCACGGTTAACTATGTTTAACTGTAATGTGACCTGCATAAAGACGCTTGCTATGATATAAATATTGAACCATACCAAACAGAGGATAACAATACTAATCCAGCTAACCCAACCAAGATTGACGATATTGGTTATATCAAAATCAATTTTAGAATTCTCAATTAGACCAACGAAAATCTGATTAAATACGAAGGCGAGAATACCAAAAAGTAGTAGCAAAATAAAATGAAATATTAATCCGCCGATCTTACTTTTAGATAGCCATTTGGGCACTACATATCTAGCGCTATAGGTATATATAAATAACACAACCCAGGTTAGGGCAATAACGTTTAGTAAAAAGTCTCCCAAAGAAGGAAGGAAAAAGCTTTCAGCGTATACTGTGGGATTAAAGATTACTAGTTCAAATTGTTTGTTAAACCAGCCATATTCCAAATCTGTAATTCTTATTGTTAAGAAAAATAGAGTAATTAAAATTGTTCCGGCAACGAGATCACCTCTTTTTACAAGCCAGGAACAAAAGGAATTGAAAAACAGGCAAAAACTAAACAAGCCAATAGTCCACAACCAAATTTCTATGCTGGCATATATACTTTTAGAATAGCCCTGTTTTAGCTTTACTTCAAATAAAAGTTTCCCATTTAAGTTTGTGATGGGATAAACGTCATAGTCAGAAAATGATGCCCTGCTTAGGGAACTTTTGGTAGTAAGATAATTTGAGATTTCATTTTCAAGATACTGATTCTGTATACTATACTGATTCTCAATTTGGATGAGAAAAATAATGGTTTCATCATCAATAGATTTTTTAATTACCTCATACCATCCGTTTGAAAACTGCAGAAACGATGATCCTTCTTTGATCAGTTCGGGATTGGAAGGTATGGCTTTTACAGAACTCCAAAACTTCAACTCATCTGCTTCATAGGTAAGGACGTTAATTCCCTGTTCCCTATATTGAGAGATAAAATTCCTACCTGAGTTTTCATCAAGGTGGAACTTCTTAATGTTCGCAACCTCTTTTTTATTGGATAAAAAAGCATTTACTACATTCTCTTTCTCAGTAAGACGCTCCTGCAACTCAAGTCCCTCATGTTCTAAGAGTTCTTTTTTTGTGATAGAGTGGCGAAGAGATATAGCTGTAATTATGCAACAAGCGCCTAATATTAACAACAGAAATCTTATTTTGCCCCCTATACTCACCTAATAAATTTAAACAAATTGTAACTTAAATCAAATTGCAGTTGCCGAAGCAGTGGTCATGCTACGGTTAACCTTTTTCACTAAGCCCTGTAGTACATTCCCAGGCCCGACTTCTACAAATTCGGTTGCGCCATCCGCAATCATTTGCTCAATAGCTTGAGTCCACTTAACTGCGCCAGTTAACTGTGTAATCAAATTCGCCTTAATCTTGCCTGGATCATTATTAGCGACAGGATTTACATTCTGATAAATTGGACAAATAGGTGGTAAAATTTTAACACTCTCAATAGCCTCTTGCAATTCCAATTTCGCGGGCTGCATTAAGGGAGAGTGAAAAGCTCCACCCACGTTTAGCTTTAATGCACGCTTTGCCCCTGCGGCAGTCAATCTCTCACATGCAATATCAACACCCTCAATGCTTCCTGATATTACGATTTGTCCTGGACAGTTGTAATTAGCAGCAACAACGATTTCGGCTATTTCATTACATATATTTTCTACTACATCATCTGCCAGTCCAAGAATTGCTGCCATAGTAGATTGCTGAAGTTCGCACGCCTTCTGCATGGCATTTGCACGCTTTATAACAAGTCGCAAGCCATCCTCAAAAGATAATGCCGAGGCAGCAACTAGGGCAGAAAACTCGCCTAATGAATGACCGGCAACCATGTCTGGTTTAAACTGAAAGCCTAAAACTTTTGCTAGTATAACTGAATGTAAAAATATTGCCGGCTGGGTAACCTTAGTTTGTCTTAATTCTTCATCTGTTCCGGAAAACATAATGTCACTTATACGAAAGCCAATAATGTCATTCGCTTGTTCAAAAAGCGCTTTAGCAATGGCGTTTTCGTAAAGTTCCTTTCCCATTCCAGAAAATTGAGCACCTTGGCCAGGAAATATGTATGCTTTCATATTATTTGCGTCTTGTAAATAGTATTCGATTTAAAATGTTTTGGGGTGAATTAATGTAAGGTTGCTGTGATTAATCTTAAGAATTCTGCTCTTGTTTTATCCTTTGCAAACTCCCCTGTAAATGCAGAAGTTGTAGTAACAGAATTTTGTTTTTGAATACCCCTCATGGCCATGCACAAATGTTTGCATTCAATAACTACGGCCACTCCCGCGGGCTGAAGTGTTTCCTGAATACAATCCCTGATTTCGTTGGTCAGCCGTTCCTGCACTTGTAACCTACGAGCAAAAGCATCAACTATGCGGGGTATCTTACTCAACCCAACAATATTTCCATTAGGGATATAAGCAACATGCGCCTTTCCAAAAAAAGGCAACATATGATGTTCACACATAGAGAAGACTTCAATATCCTTTACAACTACCATTTGACTATACTCCTCCTTAAACATAGCACTGCGAAGTATTTCTGAAGGATTCAAATCGTATCCATGAGTTAGGTACTGTAAAGATTTAGCAACACGCTCGGGTGTTTTAAGTAACCCTTCACGTTCAGGATTTTCACCAAGTTGCTGCAAAATATCTTTGTAATGACTAGCTACAGATTCTAACTTGACCTCGTTGTAACGGTCAATTTTTGAGTATCCGTTTTCTTCATCATCTAAATTCTCTATAGGATTCATATTTTTAAGTGCTTATCCGAAAAATTCAACAAAATTATTCTCGGTCTCATAGATTTTTATGCAGTGCAAATTTACTCCGGCATCTACTAGCAGCGGAAACATAACCTCCCAGATAGCAATGGCAAGGTTTTCAGTCGATGCCAGCTTACCTTTCATAAAATCTACATCTAAATTTAAATTTCTATGATCTATTTTATCTACAACATGAATGTTTGTTATGTCTTTCAGCCATTTCAAATCAACAAGAAACCCTGTTTCAGGATTAACTTCACCTTTAACAGTAACATATAGTTGATAGTTATGCCCATGCCAGTTTGGATTTGCACACTTCCCATAAACTGCCGTATTCTCTTCATCAGTCCAGTCTGGTCTCGATAACTTGTGCGCGGCATTGAAGGATGCCTTTCTCGTAATATATATCATTGCAGATTATAATAATGACAAACTTAGATAAAAGTTTGCTAAATTCATGCTTCAAAGGTTGTCCATACAATGAAAATCCTTATAGTTGCAGCCACGCGGCCAGAAATAGCCTTATTGACAAGACATTTCAACTTACCTGATGGCATTTTTCTAAAGTCAAAACATTTCGATGTGTTGATTACAGGCGTTGGCATGACAGCAACTGCATTTTCACTTGGAAAGCATTTATCCAATTACTACAAATTAGTTTTAAACTTGGGTATTGCAGGAAGCTTTGACAGGAGCATTCCGCTGGGAACTGTAGTGAATATCACTACAGATATATTCTCTGAATTAGGCGCAGAGAATGGGGATGGATTTTTGTCAATTGACGAGCTAGGTTTTGGGAAGAATACTTACACAGCATCTAACAATCTACTGAACAACAGGGTAAAAGACCTTAAAAAGTGTAGTGGCATTACCGTTAACACTGTGCATGGTAACGAAGATAGTATCCGAAAAACAATTCTAAGACTAAATCCCTTAACGGAAAGCATGGAGGGTGCTGCTGTACTTTTCTGTTGTGAAAGTGAGTTAGTACCATGTCTTCAAATTAGAAGCATATCCAATTATGTTGAAGTTAGAAATAAGGGCAACTGGAATATAGGTCTCGCAATTGAAAATCTCAACAAATGGGCTATTGATTTTTTGACATGCACTTAACCACTTGATTTGGGAATGTATTTAACTTTACCCTATGGAACTTAGCCTCGGTTTTTCTCCCTGCCCGAACGACACATTTATCTTTGATGCGCTTATACATCAAAAGATAGATACCGAGGGTCTTGAATTTAAAGTCACTTTTGATGATGTAGAAACACTAAATCAAAAAGCGCTTAATTCAGAACTCGATATTACAAAACTCAGCTTTCATGCATACGCTTATGTAAGTGATAATTATGTTTTATTAGATTCCGGAAGTGCTCTGGGATTTGGTGTAGGACCACTGCTCATATGTAAAGACAAAAAATTTACGGATGAAAAATCGCTTCAAACGAGTAACTTGAACGTTGGAGTACCTGGCAAACTCACCACAGCAAATTTATTGCTGGGCATAGCCTATCCTCAGCTATTGAATAAAAAAGAGATGCTGTTCTCCAATATAGAAGCTGAATTGCAAAATGGCACAATTGACCTTGGGCTGATTATTCATGAAAATAGATTTACCTATGAAGATAGAGGGCTCTATAAAATTGTGGATTTAGGATCCTATTGGGAAAATTTAACTGGTTTTCCTATCCCTCTCGGCGGTATCGTCATCAAAAACTCATTAACGTCAGACGTTAAGAATAAAGTCAATCGGCTGGTTCGGAAATCAGTAGAGTATGCCTTTAGAAACCCTAAGTCCGCCATCGATTTCATTAAGCAATATGCCCAGGAAATGAGTGAAGAAGTTATGTACAAACACATTAACTTATACGTAAATAAATATTCGATTGACTTAGGCTTTGAGGGAAAGAAAGCGATTAAAACCCTTTTCGATGTAGCGGTCAAACGAAATATTATTAAACCGATTCGTAAAGAAATATTTTTGAAAGAATAAGCTAGTTACAGGGTCCCTCCGGTATTTCCTTTGTTATCTTGATAACTTTTGTAACCACCATTGTAGAATCAAAATCGGCTGAAATCACTAAACTATCTGATTTTATCAAATGGCATACAACTTCCACGTATACGGGTTCATAAGGTTTTTCAAAATTAAATTTACTGTAGGCAAGTTCTAACGTCCTCGCACTATCTGCCACCCAATATTCCCTCCCTTCCTCACAATCTGTAAATGATTTGATCTCAGGGCCAAAACTGTATAAGCCTTTGAAAGTTTTAGTTACATGTTTATCGTCTTCTGATTGTCTTTGGTTACAAGAAATGAGAGTGGTAATAAGCAATATAACTAGAATTAATGATCTTGAAATAAGGTTCATAATTTATAGTTGTTGATTCAAATGGTCTATTTTTTTAACACTTAAATTAGCAGACAAAGCAGATGCCACAAAAGAAAATATGCTTACTGTACAAAAAACAAGTACAAAGTCTGTCCATTTGAAGGCAATTGGATAAGCATTAGAAATCACTAAATTTTCTTGAGACATTTTAATCCACCCATATTGTTGCTGTAATAAACAGAATATAAAGCCTACTAATAATCCCACTATACACCCGCTTAAAGTAATCATCATCCCTTCAAACAAGAAAATTTGTTTGATAAACTTTCTTCCTGCTCCCAAACTACTCAAAATGGCAATATCTTTTAACTTATCAATAACCAACATTGTTAGAGATCCAATAATATTAAATATTGCTATGATAAGAATAAAAGTTAGTATAATATAAACGGCCCATTTTTCACTTCCTAAAATATTGTAGAGTATCTTATTCTGCTGAATACGGTTCTTAATATTGAAGTCAACTCCAATCTTTGCCTCAATTGCGTCCCTAAATTGATCCGAATCAACATGGGGCTTTAAGTTAATCTCAATTGAAGATATTTTTAAGGGTTCATTTAATAACTGCCTGGCAAATTGAAGAGGCACAATAGCAATATTATCAAAATCTTGCTGCACTTCAAATATTCCGGATACAGGTATAGTTAATACTGTAAAATCGTCAGCTGGATTAATTGAGATCCTTTTTGTGCCTTTTTTAGGGGAGAATATTTGAAGTTGATTAAAGGGATCTGTAATGTTAACCATCAGGTAAGTTTGAAGCGCCGACCCTAACACCGCATACTCCCCGCTACCATTACTTAGCATAAATTTACCCTCAACAGTTATGGTATCCAAACTTTTATTCTTTAAATACTCAGTGCTTACCCCTTTTATTAACCCCACTGATTGTTTATCATTATATCTAAGCAGCGCATTCTCAGTAAGCACCTCTGAAAAAGAATAAATAGCACTATCTTTTCGCAATTGTTTGAAAAATTCCGAATTAGGGTCAAAAGTTTTTCCCTGCTTTGGCGAGATGACAATCTCCGGTGTAATAGTATTGAACATTTTTAGAACCACTTCTCCAAAGCCATTAAAGACTGAGAGAATTATGATTAAGGCGGCACTCCCAACAAATACCCCTACCAAAGATATCGTAGATATGATGTTTATTGCATTAGTAGATTTTTTTGCAAAAAGATACCTGCGCGCTATGTAAAATGGAGTATTCAACAGCTTTCAAATGTTAAATTAAAAATGGATTGTTCAATTTCTCAAAGCCTATTGTTGTCGCCGGTCCATGCCCAGGATAAACTGTACAGCCATCCGGTAAACTAAACAACTTGTTTTTTATATTGCTAATCAACTGGTCGTGATTTCCTCCAGGCAAATCAGTTCTGCCGATACTACCATAAAAAAGCACATCACCGCCAATTAAAAAATTGTCCTCTTTGGCATAAAAACACAAATGTGCGGGTGAATGACCGGGAGCAAAAATCAATTGTAGCTTACTATTCCCAAAGGTGATAACGCCTGTCTCCGGTAAAAAAACTTCAGGTTCTGGAGACAGTTCATATCTCAAACCCATTTTGGGTAAATAGCCTGCTATAGCCTGCAAAACAATTAGCTCTCCTTCATGGAATCGCGGCTTAAGCGACCAATTGTCAAAAACAAATTTATTGCCGAATACGTGGTCATAATGGCAGTGTGTATTCAACAAAAGAACAGGTATAAGCTTCTGGTCTCTGATGAAAGCAACAAGATCATTTTGTTCACTCCCATCATACATTCCGGGATCAACAATTGCGCATTGCATTGTCTCATCATACAGTATGTATGTATTTTCTCTTACCGGATTAAACGTGAATTTCTTTATAGTGATCATTTGCTCAATTAATCATTCCATTTAAAAGTACTTATCATTTTGTCTATGTCCTTTTTTATAAAAGCAACCACTGGCTGAATAGAATCATACTTCGGCCGTTCGTTAAAATAAAGGGCTCCTCTAAAATAATGTTTAATACTATCTGTCAAAAAAAACTGTACCGATGACGCTGTGTTTCCTTCAATTGCATAGTAGATGCCATAAACATTTTTCTCCGGATAGTTTATTATTTTTTGATCGATCGCATTAGCTTTCACCGTGTGCTTGAAAGCGAACGTTCTTGCATCCTCTACTAAATTTTCATACTCCCTTTTATTAATAACATCGTAATATGTGAGGTGTAATAAGCCATTAAATTGCCTGAAATTTAAGTTAAACCAACACTTTCTGTTATCGGATAAAGACTCCGGTACCATCTCAGCATAATGCGGATAACTGAAAGAATATGAGCATCCGCGATTAAATTTACGATACGTTTTTTGCGGAAAAACAATATTGAAGTACCCTCGGGGCTTCGGAACAAAATTTTGCCCATTACAACAAATAATACTCAATGCCAAAACGAATACAAAAAAATTTTTCATCTACTTGTTCCAAAGATACCAGGATCTCTCAGCCTGCATATATAACATCTCTAATCCATTTTTTGTAGTAGCCCCGTTTACCCTTGCCTTATTTAAAAAAGCAGTTTCGTCTGGATTATAAACTAAATCATAAGCTAGGTGTGCAGTACTTAGTTTTGCATATGGCAAATCAGGATAAGACGCAACCTCCGGACTCATACCTAATGGAGTTGTATTAATAATGATTTTGCAATCGTCAATTACCTTGTCCGATATTTCATCATACAGTATAGAGGACTCGGAGGCCTTTCTAGAGGCAACTATAAAAGGAATTTCCAGCTTATTTAATACATACTTAACTGCCTTTGCAGCACCACCGTCTCCCAAGATCAAAGCTTTTGTATGCGCTAACGTTAACAATGGTTTTAACGACTCTTCGAATCCGTAGGCATCAGTATTATAACCTTTAAGAGTGACCTCATTGCCAGTTCTTGTAATTTTTATACAATTTACCGCACCTATATCCCTAGCTGCTTCGTCAATACTATTTAATAGTGATAAAACATCTAGCTTGTATGGAATAGTAACGTTAAGGCCTTCTAAAAAAGAATTCTTCTTAATTAGGTCTGAAACGTAGCTTATATCTTCTATTGGATATAGATTGTATTCGCAGGATTCAATTCCTTCCGCTTTAAATTTTGCTGTAAAGAATTTTTTGGAAAAAGAATGAGATAATGGAAATCCGATGAGTCCAAAATTCCTCATGTGCTATAAACTATTTAAATCAATGAAGTGATCAAATGTGTCACCCCTTAAGCCCAGTCTGATAGTTTCCAATGGGATTACTTCTGCTGGGGCTATATTTCCTAAATTTACATTTGATCCAAGTAGTTTAATAAACCAGACTTGTTGCTCCTTTTGCGGAGCCTCCCAAATAATAGTTTCCTCAGGAATTTGCGTCAAAATTTCATCAACAAGTCCCTCTCTAACTTCTCCAGAACCTCTATAGATACCTACATTACCCCCTTCTCTGGCTTCAGCTATTACTTTCCATGAACCAGCATCAATTTCAGCCTGCATTAGTTTTATCCACTTGTAAGGAGCAAATATTTTTGCAGCATCTTTGGAGCCAACCTCAGAAATAACTGTCACGTGTTTTGATAATTTTCTGATATACTCACATTTCAAATCGTGTTCAATCGTAATAGATCCATCCGAAACCTCCACATATTCCATATCAAATTGTTCCAAAACACGGCAATAATCATCGAACTGATTTCTGATAATAAATGCTTCGAAAAGTGTTCCACCAAAATAGGTGGGTATTCCCGCGGCTTTATAGATCGCCAGCTTTTCTTTAAGCTTGGGGGTCACAAACGATGTTGCCCAACCCAACTTTACAATATCGGTGTGAGCACCAGCAACGTCAATGAAATCTTCAACCTGCCTTAAACTTAAGCCCTTGTCCATCACCATTGTAATACCTTTATCCCTGGGCTTATCGGGGCGTTCCGGTATATTGTTTAAAGGATAATTCATATTCGTCACAAAGGTGGAAAAAATCAGACAGTTTTTATATTATAATTAATAAACGTCTATGCTATTTAATATAGCGGTTAATCACACCTATAATGGCTCCATTCTCTTGCAATTGCGGCAAGTATTCAAATAGTATGTAATGTTTCTCAGGATCAATAGCAAGTGCAGTCTCTAAATAAATTAGAGCATCACTTTTTTGTCCAAGCGCAAACAGATAGGCTACCATTCTATAATAAAGTTCTGCGGCATCAGGATTATTCTTTATCGCATCTGCAATTGTTTCCGATGCTTCAACTAATTTACCCTGCTCATATAGAACGGTTGAAAAATCAAGCCAAGCTTCAATATCTACAGGATTGTATTCCAGAACTTTATAGTACGCTTCAACAGACTCTTCAATTTGACCTAGTTTGTAGTAAGCATCAGCTCTTGCAAACCAGAAATCAGGATTTTCTTCATCAAGGTCTATAGCTTTTTTGTAGAAATGAAGTGACTCAAAGAAGCGCTCTTCAAAATTTAATGTTACTCCTATTCCAAACCAGGCATCTGCCATCTTTGGGTCCATTTTAACAGATTTTTTGTAATAGGAGCGTGCTTCGTCCATTTTTTCAAGCTTTTCATAGCACTCTCCTATAGCACAATAGGTATCAGCATTAGGCTTTTCATACTCAAAGGTTTGCTTGTAAACTTCAATTGCTTCGGCATACCTGTCCAACTGAACAAGGGCATTACCTTTATTATAGTAAGCTGATGCAAAATTATCCTTAATTAGAATTGCATAATCATAGGCATCAATAGCCTTTTCAAATAAATCAAGTTTATGGTAGGAGTTCGCAAGGTTATACCAGGCCGCATAAGAATAAGGGTCCTTATCTATATATTCCTCGTAAAACTGGATACTCTCCTCCTGCTTATCTAAAATATCGTAACAAAAGGCCAATTCATACAAGCCGTCCTTGTTTTCCATATTCAATTCCAAGCTTTGTTTTATATAAACAATGGCACTTTCATAATCAAGCATGTTTTGATAAACATAGGCGATCTGTAATAAAATTTCATCTGTAGTCTCTGCAAATTCTAATGCGACATGAAAGTTATCTAATGCCTCAGAATACCTTTCAAGGCTATTATAAATATTTCCCCTCAAAACATAAATCTCAGACTCAGATGCTTCGAGCATTTCCGCTTTCTGTAATGAAAGAAATGCTCTTTCCAGCTGGTCTGTAACAAAGAAAAGCTGAGCCTGTTTAACAAGGAACACTACAGCATAAGGGTGTTGGGCCGCAGCATATTCGATAACCTGCAGTGCCTTGACGGGATCATTTTTTTCGATATAGTAATCAATTATGTTTTCAAAAGCCTGTGCGTCAAAAAAATATTGATCCTGATTACGTATCATTTCCTCATAACGCTCTACAGAACGTTGGGCATCATCATTAGACTCAAAATAAAATTCCTCTTCCATATATCGAATGATTAAGAACAGATCCCTGTGTTAAATATACTTTATAAGTTTACAATAATAATTATATAACTTTTCAAATAATTATCCACATACAAACACCTATCATATAAACAGCTGGTAATAAATGTTATCGGAACGCGTTCCAAAATCTTATACAAAATAACGTAACTTTAAAACAATGCCAGTAATTTAACCGTCATGATTAACAGGGGTTTTAGACATTTAAAACACGCATAATAAAATGGACCATAATTTAAGTGCAGTTCTCGAAAGTCTGAAAATAACAGATCTTAACTCTTCCTGTAGTACAGGAAGTAATTGGTCCTCTATATCCTCAGGAAGGTCCATTAAAAGCCATTCCCCAGTAGACGGAAAGTCGATTGCGTCTGTAGAAACAGTTAACAATGATGATTACCGCAAAGTAATAGAGCAGGCAAAAAAAGCATTTCTTGAATGGCGACTTGTCCCAGCGCCAAAACGCGGAGATATTGT
Source organism: Bacteroidota bacterium (assembly GCA_040385565.1). Taxonomy (GTDB): domain Bacteria; phylum Bacteroidota; class Bacteroidia; order Sphingobacteriales; family Sphingobacteriaceae; genus Pedobacter. Next base: position 26,327 of record JAZKHD010000015.1, read on the forward strand.
CCGGCAATTGGGTAATGAACTTCGTATGAAAAAAAATGCGCTCGGCATCCTGGTGTCATATGAAATGGGGAAAAGCATACAAGAAGGCCTTGGTGAGGTCCACGAGATGATTGATATCTGCGATTTTGCTGTGGGACTATCAAGGCAGCTCTACGGACTCACAATGCATTCAGAAAGGCCATGGCATAGGATGTATGAACAATGGCATCCGCTTGGAATTGTTGGTGTTATTTCAGCATTTAACTTTCCAGTTGCAGTTTGGAGCTGGAATGCTGCTCTGGCATGGGTATGTGGAAATGTTTGCATATGGAAACCTTCAGAAAAAACACCGTTAACAGCAATTGCCTGCCAGCATATTATAGCAGAGGTCCTGAGCAATAATAATATGCCAGAAGGTATTTCAAACCTTATTATCGGTGATGCTGAAACAGGTAAACTCTTATGCACAGATCCAAATATTTCCCTTATTTCAGCAACTGGTTCCACAAAAATGGGAAAAGCCGTTAGTGTTGCTGTGGCAGCCCGACTTGGAAAAACCATACTAGAGCTGGGCGGGAACAATGCTATTATTATTTCTAAAAATGCCGATTTAGACATGTCAATTATCGGCGCAGTTTTCGGCGCGGTAGGTACTGCGGGACAGCGTTGCACAACAACTCGCAGACTAATTATCCATGAAAGTATATATGGTACTTTTACTGAAAAATTAGTTAAAGCATACCGCCAACTCAGAATTGGAAACCCACTTGATGAGAAGATTCATGTTGGGCCATTAATAGATAAGGATGCAGTTGCCAGTTATCTTGAAGCTATTGAGACCTGCAAAGCAGAGGGAGGAAAATTCCTTGTCGAAGGCGGAGTGTTGAGTGGTGAAGATTATCAATCTGGATGCTACGTAATACCGTGTATTGCTGAAGTTCAAAACCATTTTAAAATCGTGCAGCATGAAACATTCGCACCAATATTATATTTAATAAAATACCAATCGATAGAAGATGCCATAGCAATTCAAAATGATGTTCCGCAGGGATTATCATCGGCAATAATGACAGTGAATGTTCGGGAGGCTGAGCTATTTTTATCCGCTACCGGTTCAGATTGTGGAATTGCTAATGTAAATATTGGCACGTCAGGTGCTGAGATAGGTGGCGCATTTGGTGGAGAAAAAGAAACTGGAGGCGGAAGAGAAAGCGGATCTGACGCCTGGAAATCGTATATGCGCAGGCAAACAAATACAATCAACTATGCAAACACGCTGCCTTTGGCACAGGGAATCAAATTTGACCTTTGATACAAATTAATTTGAACCAATAATGCTCCTGTTTTTTGAAAGCACTCCAATTTGATGTATGTTTAAAGATTTAATACTTACGCTGAGTTTGTTTTTAATCTTTAATTAATGTTACGTGTAGATAATAGTAAACCTTGTAGAATTGTATATTCATTATGCAAGCACACGTATTTAGGTTATTTAATTGAGCCACACATTGTTCAGCTTAATCCACAAGGCGATTTCTCTCTCACCTATCAGAGATTGTTTTCCCATACAGCCAAAGAGTTCGCCCGCCATCTAACGGAACAAGATTTCAAACTAATAAAGATTCTTGACGAAACAGAACAGGATTTCATTATTAAAAAATACCATAAAAAGGCGGTCAGACCTGTGGAATTTTTTAGCAAGTTCTTTAATGATAAATTCTATGAAAATGTTCGCCCAAGGATTGAGAAAAGATTGTCATTAGTACTTGAAGTGCTAAAAGCAACCGGATCGCTTTACATGACCGACAACGATGGCTGGCCAGCTGAAAGAAAGATTGATATCGCTACAAGTCCGTCAACCGTATTATTTCACTTTAGAAGAAATGAACTGGAAACAAGATATTTTCCAACGATAAAGTATCAGGATTTACGTATTGATTTTATGTTTAAAGAAGCGCAAATTATTAGTAATCAACCTGCCTGGTTATTACTTAACGATATGATTTATTTCTTTGAACAAGATATTGAAGGCAAAAAGCTCATTCCTTTTCTGAACAAGAGATATATAACTATTCCAAAGGCAACAGAAGAAACCTACTTTGAAAAATTTGTTGCGCCACTGATAGAGAAATACCATGTATACGCCGAAGGCTTCGAAATTAAAACAGCAAAATATAGCCCGATACCAGTAATCAAAATCATTTACGTTGATGGCGGTAAGTCACAGCTTCAACTGTATTTTAAGTATGGCGATTATGGGTTCTCAATGGGCAATGATAAAAAGGTTACTGTACGCTTAAGCAAGGACAACGATGACTATACCTTCACAAGGATAAAACGAGATCCTGTTTTCGAAAAGCAACACTTTAACATGCTAATCAGTAAGGGATTAAAAAAAATCAGCCTACTTTTTCATAACTTAGAAGTACCATCTCATACCCAGGAAGAGATGAATGCTTATGCCCTCATAAACTGGATCAATGAAAATATAGCTGACCTAACAAAACTGGGATTTGAGATTGAACCACAAACAGGCATCAAGAAATTCCTTTTTGCAACTAACAAGATCGACTTCGAGGTAAAAGAAGATAATGATTGGTTTGATATTAATGCAATCGTATACTTCGGAAACCATCCAATTCCTTTTATCTCTTTAAAGCAACACATTTTACATAAAAAGAGAGAGTTTTCATTACCCGATGGCTCTATTGCGATAATTCCTGAAAAATGGTTCACTCAATATAGCAGTCTATTTAGCTTAGCTGATGGGACGCGAAATCTGCGACTTAAAAAGCACCATATCGGTTTAATAAATGAATTGGCTGAAGACGGGATTGCTAGCGTCACATTAAGTCGCAAGTTGGAAAAACTTAACAGTTTCGAAAACATAGCAGATGTTCAAATGCCTGTAAATTTTAAAGGCGACCTTAGAAGCTACCAAAAAGCCGGCTATAATTGGTTTAGCTTTTTAAGAGAATATAACTTCGGCGGGTGTTTAGCTGATGATATGGGATTAGGTAAAACCATTCAAACATTGGCGTTGCTTCAAAAACTAAAAGAAGAAGATGAACAAGGATTAACTCATAGTACGTCGCTAATTGTGATGCCAACCTCTCTAATTTACAATTGGTTAAACGAAGCAAAAAAGTTTACGCCAAAACTTAAAATTCACGCACATACAGGAACCTCAAGGGATAAAGATGTTAGCATCTTTAGTAAATACGATATTATTATCACTACCTATGGAGTAACAAGAGTTGATGTAGATGTCCTTAAGAATTTCTATTTCAACTATATTATCCTTGATGAAAGTCAGAACATAAAAAATCCCTCTTCTAAGTCGTTTAAATCAGTCAAAGCACTTAAATCTAGAAACAAGTTAATATTAAGCGGAACGCCTGTTGAAAATTCTGTCGGTGATCTTTGGACCCAATTAACTTTTTTAAATCCTGGATTGTTGGGCACACAAGCTTTTTTTAATGAGGAATACGTTCAGGCAATTGAAAAGCGTAAAGACGAGGAAAAAGCGCGTAAGCTTCAAGCTATTATTAAGCCGTTTGTTCTTAGAAGGACAAAAGAACAGGTTGCCTCAGAATTACCATCAAAAACAGAACAGGTATTTTACTGCAATATGAGCGAAGACCAGGCTGCCTATTATGAAAAGACAAAGTCTGCTTATCGCAACGATTTGCTAAGCAGTATGGATGATGGTTCCTTCAAAAATAAACAGGTTCAATTACTACAAGGATTAACTGCATTGAGGCAGTTAGCCAACCATCCCTTTATGATAGATGACAGCTATGAATCGGATTCAGGCAAATTTGAAAATGTAATCCACACACTTGACAATGTGCTTAAGGGCGGGCATAAAGTGCTTATATTTTCGCAATTTGTTAAACACCTGGGCATCTTTAGAAAATATTTTGAAAATGAGAACATTCCTTTTGCGTATCTGGATGGCTCCACCAGGAACCGCGGAGAGATTGTAGCTGATTTCCAAAAAAATATAGAACTAAAGGTCTTTCTTATCTCTATAAAAGCCGGGGGAGTGGGCTTAAACCTCACACAAGCAGATTATGTTTTTATACTTGATCCGTGGTGGAACCCCGCAGTGGAACAACAGGCAATAGACAGAACACATAGAATTGGTCAGGAAAAGAAAGTATTCATCTACAAGTTCATTGCGAAGGATACCGTTGAAGAAAAGATTCTTGCCCTTCAAAACAGGAAAAAAAGATTGGCAAGTTCCCTGATAACGACAGAAGAGAGTTTTATTAAGTCATTGAGCAAAGAGGATATAAAAGAAATCCTAAGTTAGGTTTACAACCAAGTCATGTACTCATCTCTACCAATCATCACAGCACCTAAACTTAACAAGTGATCATTTGGAATTTGACAGTCTATTAGCCCAAATTTACTGGATCTGCATAAATTGATCAGCGCTGTTTTAGAAGCATTATTTACCAAACTAAACATGCTCTCTCCACAAAATACTTTCCCAACATTAACACCATACAACCCGCCAACCAACCTATTCTCTTCCCATACCTCTACGCTGCTTGCATACGCATTTCTATTTAAATTTATATAAGCGTGTTTCATTTCATTGGTAATCCAAGTCCCGGGTTGATCTTTTCGCCCAACTTCTGCACAATTTTTAATCACGTCATTAAAGGCGGTGTTATAAGTGATCTGGAATTGATTTGAAGAAAGCAATTTCCGCATGCTCTTGCTAACTTTTATATCTCCCGGGAATATGACGCACCGTTCGTGTGGTGAATACCAGCAAATCGGCTCTCCCTCGCTAAACCATGGGAAAATTCCATAGCTATAGGCTAAAAGTAACCTGTCTAAACTTAAGTCACCTCCTACGGCTAATAAACCATCAGCATCTGCCAGTTCAGGGTTCGGAAAAACAAGCTCATTTTCTGGTAGTCTAAAAACCATTCACAATAATAACATTATTCTGCAATCAGCCCAACACTTTTAGAGTGTAGCATGGCTTCCTCACTGGTTTTAAAAAAACATGTATGGATTTTCTGTTGATCAATTCTTTTCAAAAGTGCTATTGTATCGACCTCATTCTCCTGCCTCACATTCCTTATGTAAACAGCCTCAATATTTTTAGGATACTTTTCTGCAATAGCCGTATAAATAGCAGGATCTCTCTGTGAGTTATCACCAAAAAACACGAACTTTTGATTCGGAAAAGCGTCAAGTATTCTCATCACACGTATCAACTTACCATCATGACCGGTCTTCCCTGTTTTCACCAGGTCTTTCCATCTTTTAATTTGGTTTAACAAAAATGCCCCTTCAGGCAACTTATTAAACCGAAACGTCTCTAATAAGTAATCATACAAATTCCATTCACTACTTGATACGTAGAAAAAAGGATTGGGCTGGTCAGCTTCTGTATGAGCCAAGGCCAAAGCACTATAGTGTGTGTACGTATTCTTAAAGGTCTTTCTTGTCCTTGGATTTTTAATAAACAACTCTCTCAGCCTTCTGCCAATAGTTGCAGAATGTGAAACCATTATCGTATCATCAATATCTGAAATAAATGCATATTGTGTGATGTGGGGCACAAAGATTTTTCCTTGTCCTATGGCCAAAGTTTCTCCATCCTCTCCAACCGCCTCTATTTTCACTCCGTGCCAGCCTGCTTTCACTTCTGTACTGGCCTTCCATTCAAACTTAAAGAAACCGTCGTATTCGGTATTATTAATAAGCTCCTGGCTATTAAATGTAAGTCTAACCTTTACAAAAGGATAAGGTCTTAAAATAAAAAGCTTAAACAGGTGTACTGCATTTACAAAAAGATTATTACTAAAGTTTTGAGTGGTTTTCGCTTTAAACTTAAAAACATGGCCATACACAACCAGATTATGGGTATGCCCGTATCCATGATAAACTTTAACGCTAACAGAATTGTTCATTACTATTTAAAACAGAGTATCTTAAAACTTGTTTGTTTAATTAAATAATACGCAATGGCAGATAGTGGAACAAGGCAGAAAATACTTTTTATATTAAATCCAAACTCGGGTAGCAGCGAAGAAAATCTGCAGGAAATAATTGAAGACTATTTCGCTGATTCCATTCACAAGATTGAAATTTATGTCCTGCCAAAGGAATGTTCTATTGAAATACTTAAGCGAACAATAACTACCTTCAAAGGAGATAAAGTTATCGCAGTGGGAGGTGATGGTACCCTGAAACTCGTAGCTGAGTGTCTTCTTGGAACAGACACACCCATAGGAATTATACCAGCAGGCTCGGCAAATGGCATGGCGAAAGAACTTGGAATTCCTACTAACCCATTACAAGCCCTTGAAGTCTGCGTAAACGGACATCCTAAGAAAATACACGCTGTAACGGTAAACAATGAGCTATGTATCCACCTGGCCGATATTGGCTTTAATGCCTATCTGGTGAAGAAGTTTGATAACCTTCGTCACCGCGGCATGTGGGGCTACACAAAAGCGGCATGGCAAGCCCTATGGAGTCATCACAAAATGGAAGTATCTTTCAAAATCGGCGACAAAACTATCCGTTCAGAAGCCGCAATGGTTGTTATTGCCAATGCAACGATGTATGGTACGGGAGTAAAAATCAACCCGGATGGTAAGCTTGATGACAATGTGTTTGAAGTAGTTTTGGTTAAAAAATATTCCGTTACTGAGATTCTTAAACTACGCTTCACCAATCTCGAATTAAATCCCAAAAACATAGAAGTCTTTCAAATAACCGAACTTAATGTTAAAACCAAACATAAAGCACACTTTCAAGTAGATGGTGAATATTTAGGAAAAACTAACAGAATAAATGCCAGCATTGTACCAAACGCCATAAGCGTGTTGGTATAATTACTTGCAATACTGATTTAATAACTCATCCGCAGCGTTGGAGCCCATATATTTAACAAACTTAAAGTCTTCGCAGGCACCTTGTTTGTCATTTTGCTTCAGCTTCTTTTTGCCATTCTGTAATCGCTGGGCCAAATAACTATCATCGTATCCAAGCGCGTCTTTTAACTCCAGCACCTTACCTTCAGTGATACCCGGTGCTTTACCCTGCTCTTTGGCCCGGTAGTAATTAAGCACCGCATTCGTTAGATCTATGTTAGCCTTATAGGCTTCTATTGCAGCTTTTACTTCCTGGGCACTGCGGCCAATGCAATCCGTCAATTTAAAATTTATAGGCGCCAGAATAACAGTGGCGGTGTCATAGTCGGCAGGCACTATCCATTTCCCGTTGCTCATCCTAATCAATCTTAAGGCTTCATCATCTAAATCAGTACCTACCCCATTTCTTACTTCAGAGTAATAAGCAAACCCCTTCGTGTTCAGTTTAAATGCAATGTTAACTGTCCCTGTAATACAATTGGCTAATGAATAATTTGGATAGATCTTATTATTCTGCACATAGCTATCCAAACCTCCTTTTAGAGAAGGCTGCGCCTGAAGGCTAAATCCCAAAATAATTAATATTGCTGTAAAGAGCTTGTACATACTTTAAATCTACGCAATTTAAAACGATGTAGTTTCAAATGTATTATATAGAATAAATGCAGGGTCAGGACAATTGTTCAGGTAAACATTCCGATTTGAATACTGGCACACGCCAGGATAATCACCAACCATGCCCTGCATATCTTCAATCACCTGGAAATGTAAATGAGGCGGCCAATAACCATTTTCTTCTTTCTTGCCAAACTCTGCAAACCTGGTGCCTGCCGGGATAAGCATGCCTGCCGCCAGATCATTTAATGAAGAAAGACTCAGGTGACCATACAGTACATGAAAAACACGGCCATTCAGCTTATATCTTAAAATGATGGTGCTGCCGTAATCTCCAAAATTGTCATTGAATTTAAAGCTGTGCACAAAACCGTCAGCAAAATTATAAACCGATGTCCCGGCAGGTCCCCAAATGTCAACTCCTAAATGCAACCGGCGTGATTCTTCCGGTCCGTTAAAGTGATCACTACGTTCATAAATCGTACGATGCTCATTATAACCACCTATCCCATAACGGCAATTATTGTCGACTAACTTTTTATCAATCCATTCAGAAAACAAATCCGTATCCCCAAAGGTGGCAGAGTTTAGTTCCTTGTTGCCAGCCGTCAGATCAAAATGAAACAGCCGGTCAATGCCCGCAATAAAATCTACCACACGGTGCATAGATTAACCTTCCTGCCCGTCGGTATCTTTGCGCTCCCTGGAAATTTTGTCAAACAGCTTATCCATGTGCTCAACATATTCGTTGGTATCATCAACAAAAAAAGTTAATGTAGGAACAACCCTCGCCTGATGACGAATGCGCGATCCCAATTTATACCTGATCTCTCCTGCATGCGAGTTTACCTCTGCAACAGAAAGCGTAGTGTTGTTGGTATTCAGAAAGCTTAGATAAACCTTTGCTACTGCCAAATCTGGTGATACACGAACTTTGGTTATTGTAACCAACGTATTTGGCAAATAGGATGATCCCTCACGCTGAAAAATAGCGGCCAGCTCCTCTTGTAATACACCTGCAAACTTTTGTTGACGTTTACTTTCCATAATTTCTTTCTTCTAAAACGGCACTGTGCTAATATAACAATTTATCATAGGGATAGCGCTCGGTATGTAAAGCCATAACCTTATCGTATAACAACTGCTTAAATTCTTCCAAATTCTCTTTGTGCAGAGCCGATATAAACAGTGCCGGAGCATTATTAGTGCCCATCCAGCTTCTTTTAAAGTCATCTAGGGTCAATGTCACCTTCTCATCTTCTTCATTATTATGCTCAGGGTTTACATAAGCATCAATCTTATTGAAAACCATAATTGTAGGCTTATCCCTTGCTCCTAAATCTTTCAACGTTTCATTAACTACGTTAATCTGATCTTCAAAATGAGCGTGTGAAACATCTACTACATGGATCAAAATATCGGCTTCGCGAACCTCATCAAGCGTCGACTTAAAGCACTCCACCAAATGGTGCGGTAACTTTCTAATAAAACCAACTGTATCAGATAGCAAGAATGGAAGATTCTCAATCACAACTTTCCTAACCGTGGTATCCAATGTGGCAAACAACTTGTTCTCAGCAAATACTTCCGACTTAGAAAGCATATTCATAATGGTGGATTTCCCTACGTTAGTATAACCAACTAAAGCAACTCTTATTAATTGAACGCGGTTCTTTCGTTGAGTTTCATTCTGCTTATCTATCAATTTCAATCGGCCCTTTAATAGCGATATCTTTTCAAGAATCATCCGCCTATCACTCTCAATCTGAGTCTCACCCGGGCCTCTCATTCCAATACCACCTTTTTGCCGTTCCAAGTGAGTCCAGAGCCTTGTTAACCTAGGTAATAAGTACTGCAGCTGTGCCAACTCCACCTGTGTTTTAGCTTGAGCGGTTTGAGCGCGGCCTGCAAAAATGTCTAAAATCAAATTACTGCGGTCAAGTATCTTTACCTGCAATTCTCTTTCTATATTTCTTAGTTGTGAAGGCGACAATTCATCATCAAACACCACCATATCAATCTCTTCAGACTTAACATAAGCCTGTATTTCTTCCAGTTTACCCGTACCTACAAATGTTGCACGGTCTGGCTTTAACATCTTTTGGGTAAATTCATGCTCCACCAACCCCCCGGCCGTATCCACTAAGAAAGCAAGTTCATCAAGGTATTCACGGGTTTCCTCCATTTTTTCACCCGGACGGATCACCCCAACCAAAACTGCTCGTTCTTGCTTAAAAGCTGTATCGTAATATTTCTGTTTTCCCATCGTAAATAACAAAGATACAAAAGTTATACCGAGATCAATTCAGTTGCAAAGGCGCTCATTGCTGCTCCAGGGTCATCTGTCTTCATAAAACTCTCCCCTACAAGAAAGCCGTTAAACCCGGCATTTTTCAGTTCCCTTATAGTGTTCACTTCACTTATAGCGCTTTCAGAAATCTTCATAAACCTACCGGGAATTTGGTTCACCAGGTCAAATGAAGTTTGAATATCAACACTAAAATCACCAAGGTTTCTATTATTCACTCCAATGGCGTCAAGATCATCACATATGCTACGTTCTAATTCCTCTTTATTATGTACTTCCAGCAATACATTTAATCCAAGGCTTTTTGCAAAACCTGCCAGCTGCTTTACCTCCCCGGGAGTTAAAATTGCTGCAATTAATAGAATGATATCTGCTCCCCAGGCCTTAGCTTCCAGCAGCTGGTACTCATCAATCATAAAGTCTTTCCTGAGGATAGGAATCTCATTAGCCGCCCTGGCTTCCAAAAGATCAGCAGCATAACCGCCAAAGAAATCTGTGTCTGTCAAAACAGAAAGAGCCGAGGCACCTGCGTTTGAATAACCTTTAGTAACTTCGGTTACTGTCGACACTCCATTAATTAAACCCTTAGACGGAGATTTACGCTTAAACTCTGCAATTATACCAGTCCTGCCGGGAGCTTGCAAAAAATCCGCAAACGAGTAAGTAGCACGACCGAAATGAGTAGCAGATTCCAATTCTTGTGTTGATACCAGCTTTTTTGCAAGTATTACTTCTTCTTTTTTACGAAGAACAATTCTATCTAAAATATTCATATTAACCTTCTAACCAATTCTTCATCATCTGTTTACCATACTCTGTTAACACGCTTTCCGGATGAAACTGAACGCCTCTAACATCTAATTTCTTATGCCGTAATGCCATAATCTCATTGGTATGATCAGTAGCGGTAACGGTTAAACATTCAGGTAATCCGTTTGCACTTACTACCCATGAGTGGTACCTGCCAACCTTTATCACCTGCGGACACTCTTTAAAGAGCAACTCCTCTTTGTCCGTAACAGTAATCGGCGTCGCTATCCCGTGCATTGGCCTGCCTAAATTTAACAAACTTCCGCCGAAAGCTTCTGCTATTGCTTGTTGTCCTAAGCACACCCCAAATATACTTTTAGTGGGCGCGTAAGTTTTTATCACATCAAGCAACAACCCCGCTTCTTCCGGGATACCAGGCCCTGGCGAAAGCAATATCTTATCATAAGCTGCTACATCAGCAAGATCAAACTTATCATTACGCCATACTTCAACGTCCCGGTCCAACTCGTTCACCAGATGTACCAGATTATAAGTAAAAGAATCGTAATTATCTATCACCAAAACTTTCTTTTGCATGTTTTTTTTGTCTTTCATTATATGTTAAATACCAGCGGCCATTTCAATCGCCTTACGAAGCGCTGCTATCTTATTATTTACCTCATTCAACTCATTTTCAGGTATGGAGTCAGCAACAATACCTGCGCCTGCCCTATAATGCAATTCGTTGTTTTTACTCATAAAGGTCCTAATCATAATGCAGTGATTAAACTCATCATTAAATCCCATATACCCCAGAGCGCCTGCGTAGAAATTCCTGCCCAAGCCTTCATACTCATCTATAAGTTGCATTGCGCGATACTTTGGAGCACCACTCAATGTCCCTGCCGGATAAGTATCGGCAACAATCTTAAATGCTGGAACATCGGCCTGTAAGTTTCCACTAACTTTAGATACCAGGTGGATCAGGTGCGAATAATACTGCACCTCTTTAAAAGACTTAACTTCTACACCATTACAATGTCTGCTCAAATCGTTGCGGGCAAGATCAACCAACATCACATGTTCAGCGCTTTCTTTAGGGTCTTGCTCCAGGCGTCTTGCCTGTTCTGCATCTTCTTCATCATTGCCGGTACGTTTAAAAGTTCCGGCAATCGGGAAAATGGTTGCTACACTGTTCTTAATTGTAATCTGGGCCTCAGGTGATGAACCAAAAAGCTTAAAGCTTCCATAATCAAAATAAAACAAGTATGGCGAAGGGTTAATAGACCTAAGGCAGCGGTATACGTTAAATTCATCACCTAAAAAAGACTGCTTATAGGCTCTCGAAGGAACAATTTGAAATACATCTCCTCGCAGGATGTGTTTCTTCATTTTGTCTACAATGTCCATAAAATCCTGATTGCTCAGGTTAGAGCTTTCCTCACCATTGGTCTTGAAAGTATATTCCGGGAAGTTCTTATTCTGAATAATGTATTCTATTTTTTCCAACCCTTCTGTGTCATCATCGTTAAACGTGTTTTTAAACAAGGTAACCTCATTCCTGAAATGGTCTATAGCAATAATGTACCTGTAGATATGGTACTGCATCAACGGAATCTCTTCGTTTTCAGGTGATTTTGCTCCAAACACAATATCTTCAAAATGCTGCACCGCATTCCAGGTAAAATAACCAAATAACCCGCTAGATATGTAGCGTTTATTCTCCATCTCAGTCGGTGTAAATTCTGCCTTAAACGCTTCTATTTCATCGGTAAGCTCAAATTGCTTCTTCTCTACCTTTTTACCATCAGGAAAATAGCTAGATAGAATTCCTTTGTTGAGCACAATTCCCGCAACAGGGTCAGCGCACACATAGCTCACTGAATTTTCCCGGCTATGGTAGTCAGAACTTTCCAGAAGGATGGTATTAGGGAATACATCACGAAGCCTTAAATATATGCTCACTGGCGTTGTTGTATCAGCAAGTCTTTTTTTGTAGGCGGTATTAATTTTATAATTACTCATATGCGTTATTCCGGTTTATCCGGAATCTCATTTTAAAACGGTCTTAAAAACAAAAACCCGACGTGTGGTCTACGTCGGGTTTTCAATGTGGTTGGTTTAGGTTGATAAACTATAAGGTACACAAGGATGCGACGAAACTCTTTTCAGAACTACCGTGCCATTGCCATGTATGTATATTGTTAATCATGTGCAGCAAAAATATAAATAAAACTTACAAAGCGAAATTAAATTGTAATTTTTATGAAACCCCAAATAATGAGCGGGTTGGATCTGCTTTTACCATAGCTAAAACTGCAGCAATTATAAGCACCAAAGCAAGTCCAAAATAGAGTGCAATGTTGCGGTGCCTAACTGGTCCGACATCGGCTGTCTTCTTAGACCGTGCATTACCATACGTAATTAAAATTATGGCTAAAACCATCATCCCAATATGCTCCATCTTCCAATATCGGCCAATGGCTACACTACTGTCTGCTTTATACCAATCATTCATAAAATACAGAACAAGCCCAAATAGGAGTTGTATATGTGCAGAAATCAACGCAAATACATTTAACTTCCTATTGCCTTCTGTATAAGGCTTTTTGCCCAACCATCCCGAAATGGCCTGAACCAAGGCTAAAACCAACAAGATGATAACAATATACCGCCAGCCTGAATGGGCACTTCTTAAAATACTATACATATTATTTTTTTGTCAAACTTAATAAATTGGTTTCTAATTAAACTTCTACAGCATCATAAACCATCACCTTTTCCCAAAGCGGACTGCAATCCTTAATAAACTCAAGGTGCAAAGGATGTGTTTGATAAACGTCTTGTCCTTTTACATCTGCAAAAAACATCAGTTCAGAAACGCTCCAGCTGGTATCTACTACATCACGTTTTTCTGTAGATGCTACAACTCCAACTCGTAGTTCTTTAACTGTTTCAATTTTCTTAAGCTTTTTTAAACCGGCAATTAGTTTGTCTTTATCTTCTTTAGAATCTGGATTCTTTAACCAGAAAAACACGTGGTGAACCACAGGATATTTATTTTCCATACTGTTAGTAAAAGGGGCTGCATTAGCTGCTACTGTTCCAGCGGCAAGGGCAGCAGCTGTTCCAATAAATTTTCGTCTGTTAGATTTCATAATATCATAAAGATAATAAAAAATGCTGCCACCAAAAAAAGGAGATACAAACCTGCATCTCCTTTCTCATTTATTGGGTAGCTCTGGTCTCCCCAGATCATGGTGGGTTTTATTTCGCTAAATTCATTGCAGCTTTTTCGGCAGCAAGGATGTTATTCAAAGCGTATTGTTTTTTATTTACAGCGAAGAAATTGTTGTACTTCACATTTTCTGCATTATTTGCTACTAAGGTATGCTGATGGGCCGCTCCGCTCATTTTCAATACCGCATTATCATTAATTACCGTATATAAGCTACCAGTTATGGCGGAGATCTTTGCAGTTGCATTCTGACTTAAGAACAGCTGAAGATATTTCACATCAAAGTTATTAGAAGTAACTACTACAGATTGGCCATAAGCTTCAATCCTTTGTAAATCTTTTAACGTTACCCTTATCGTTACTTGTTCCGCTTCCATCGAATTGATATACAAAGTTTGGCCTTGAGATGAAACTGAAGTTTTTGCCGGATCGAAATTGTTTGTTCCAATTACCGACTCCTTTTCGCCTTGCGTTAAAACTAGTTTAACGTTGCCGCTAATCCATATCTTATTGTGGCTTTTTATGGCTGCCATTTCTGTTTGTGGATCCATTGCCAGACTAGTAAAGGCCGATGAAGTAAGTACCAATGCTGTTAATATTGTTGCTAATAATGTTTGTCCTAGAGTTTTCATAATCTTTTTCGTTTTGTTTTTTTAATTGTCATGAAGCTTGCTGCGCAGGTTTCATAATCTTTATATTTTAAGTTTTTTCTTTTGTTTTTGTAATTAAGACGCTCATTACCAGCAAACGTTGCACGGGTTTTAGCTATATTATACCAGCTTAAGGTAACGCACGACCAACGCCTGTAATATTTCGACCAACAGGTTGCAACTTTGCTGTAACACTTTTAAAGCTAGCCTCGTATTAGTTATAAATTCAAACCACCATGCGTAAACTTTCCATTCTACTAATGCTCGCTGTATCACTTGTATCCTGTGATAAAGAGAAAGACCCTACAGATTGCCAGCAAATGACTTGCGACGCCAGCTTTTCAATGTTAGGCATATCGTTTACCGATAAAGACGGCAAAGGGGTTGCAGTAAAAGACTATAGTGCAATTAACTTACGTACCGGAGAGGAAATTAAACCGGCCATTGTAGCCAGCCTCAATCTTGTTCCAGGGTACTACGTAGTAATAGACGACTCTTATCGAAAAAAGGTATCGGCCACAGGCGATGATATCAAAGTTACCGGCACTTATGAAGCTACCGGACAGACTAAGACCGCAACTCTTAAAGTAGCTGGTGGCGAATGTGCATGTCATGTAACTAAGATCTCGGGACCAGATAAGGTCGCTTTTGATTAATACCAGGTTCTGGACAAGGCCGTACCTTGTCCCGGCTTTTTCCTATACTTCTCCCATGCTTCTCCCACAAAAGGTACCTTTAACACCACTTTCATGGGAGAAAGATGGGATATGCCTGCCTAATGTGGGAGACTTGGCCTCTACTTGGTACCAACCAGTACCATACTAAATGATAATTGACTATTTTCGTTTATGGACTTTTTAATTAATTATATCCTGGAAGATGACCGGGTGCTATTGAGACCATTGGCTGCATCAGATTATGCGTTTCTAGTCCCTTATGCTTTAACCGAACCAAATACCTGGAAGTACTCGGCGGTAAGCTTGGTGGGCGAAGAAGGGATGCTCAATTATATTACCGATGCGATACAACAACGCGATTTAAAAACAAGCTATCCTTTTATTGTTTTTGATAAGCTACAACAACAATATGTAGGCTGCACACGGTTTTATGATATCCAGGTATTGCATCAAACTGCCCAGTTGGGTTATACCTGGTATGCAGAAGGCAGTCGTGGAACGGGTATTAACAAACGCTGCAAATTCTTATTGCTTCAACTTGCATTTGAAAGCTTAAATATGGAACGGGTAGAATTTCGTGCAGATTTAAGAAACGAAATAAGCATAGCTGCAATGAAAAGCATTGGTTATAAAGTGGAAGGCATTTTACGTCAGCATATGCTGCTCCCCGATGGTAGCAGGAGAGATTCAATAATTCTAAGTATTCTTAAACCAGAGTGGGAAACCACAGTAAAACCGCAGCTAAAAAATCGCATTATATAAAAAACAAATGCCCTTGGGCGGCTAATACTAGATTAGCAGCTAAAGGGCATTGTTGGTATCATTATTACTTAGACTTCTTATTTATTCACAGAAAGTGCTTTATCAATCATAAATTTAAGTGCCTGTCTGTGTGCTTTAGTCTGCTCATCAGTGCTTGTAGCTGTTCCTAACTGCTCTTTAACACGTATCAAAGTAGACAATGCGGCAGCCTTACTTGCATTATCGTACCCACCAGGAGCAGCCACAATAGCTGAAGTAGCTTTTACATATTCTGTTTGAAGGTTTTGACGGAACAAGTTTACATTGCTTTTTAGGTCGGCAGCAAAAATATCATCAGATAAATCGTTCATAACGCTTGCAACAGAGTAAGTATTACCATACAAGCCACTGTTATTGATCCTGCTCAAAGTAGTTGGATGCAACAACTGAGCAAGGGTACTCAACTGAAGTGATAAGAATGTATTTTGAGGTTTGATATCTTCGTTATTACCAAAAAACCCAAAGCCTCTGCGCTGAATCTGCAAATAAGGAAACAATTCTTTATCTGCATCAAATGCATCTGGTGCAAATATATATTTGCTCAGTAACTCCAAAGATTTCTTTTGGTAAGCCTCAGGTACCGGGGTAAATGGAGCAGTTGTTGATTTTTGTCCTACAAAACTTCTGTCTACATATACACCTCCTACAAAACGGCTTAATGCAGAAGCCATGCTTGAACGCTGACCATTTAATTGTTGGTAGCGGCTGCGTAATTCCTGATAACTTTGATTTGGACGGCTAAACCTCGATTTTAATTTAGGGATCATCGTATTGATCAATTTAAACCTGTCTTCGCCATAGCTTACCATGTCATTAGTTTGGTCGTTTACGTTTACCCTTGGGTCTATACCACCGCCCGGGCTACGCATATCGTCAGCATCATTACCAAACGCCAAATATGGCTCTGTACTTCTGCTTAGAATTTTATTTAAGCCAGCATCTTCATCAGCTTCGCTAAATGGAGTATAGCCATATTCTATTGCCCATAAATCATACGGACCAGCTTTAGTAGTATAATAGTCACCTTGTTTGCTGCGATCGCTGCTTACGTTAATTGCGGGGTAATCCATTACAGATCCTTGCAAACCTATTTTGTGGGTTAGTTTTGTGTCGTTCATTTGAGCTGGACTAAGCATCTGGCTTGCTTTCATATTATGATTTAAGCCTAAAGTATGGCCCATTTCGTGCATAATAAGGTAATAAAGAAATTGCTTGTGCATTTCCTTTACTGTTGCTGCCCTGGCTGCCTCTGGTGCATCTGCGTCCAACACCTCAATTGCCGATAGGCCGGTTTGGTATTGCAGGCTTAATTCATGCGCCATTGTGCAGGTAGCCATATGATTTTTTTCAAAACTCATGTGGCCTTGTTGTGTTTGAGCCATTGCCTCTACCGGTTTTTCCCAAGGCAAAGAAATAGCAGCTGCATTTCCCCCGTTGTACAATTCGTCCTGAACAGCTGTCCCGGCGCCAGACTTCCATTCTACGGTAATGTCTGCGCCTAAAATTTGTCCGGTTAAAGGGTTAAAGAAACTCGGACCAATTGCGCCATATGATGGATAAGCTGAAGATACCCAACGGATAACATTATAAGAGATATCTGAAGGATCCCAGGCAGCATTATCTGGCATCTGTTTCATCACCACGGCATTTTTAAAGCCTGCCTCTTCAAATGCTTCATTCCATTTTTCACCAGCTTCTTTAATAATTGGTCGGTACTCTAAAGGGGTTGTGTTTTCAATCCAGAATACAATAGGCTCTACCGGCTCGCTCAGTTTTGCTGATGGGTTTTTCTTTTTTAAATACCAGCGACTGATAAAATCCTTATAAGGTGTTGGTGAAAGTGAAGTAAGGTTATCTACTTCCGCACCAAAGTAACCTACCCTTGGATCATCTTTACGCGGGCGAAAATCATTTTGCGGAACCTCAAGAAAAGAATGCTGCATTTTTACACGCACATACCTTGCATCTGTAATGTCTTTACCCCCACCGTTAAAAGGCATCGGGTTATCATACGCAAGGTCTACAACTACATCTGTATTCCCTGGAAATGATTTTACATTCTGGTACTTAGATTTAGCAGCATTCAACCCCCCTAAATTAAACATGGCACCTGGTGGCATTCCCGGTGGCGTCATTGGTTTTACCGGGTCAAGCTTCTCACTTAAAAAAAGACCATCAACGCTAATTAAATAACCGGTCGAGTCGCTTGCGCTATATTTATCGGCGTAAAAGACAGCATCCGATACATCAACATTGGCCGCCTTACTTACTGGGTTGTTCTTATCATAATAAAAATTGGTGTTTTCCTGTAAAAACTCAATTTTGTCATCTGTCTTATTAATATGAAATAAAATAGTGCTTCTAATCATGTTCTGATTAAGAAATAAGGTAGTTGGACCACCCATAGAAAAGCTTTGGTAGATGTAGTCTTTACCCAGCTGATCTTTCTTAACGTACAATTGCAAGCTTCCGGTTACTGTATCCTTATAAAGGGTAAAAAGTCCGTCTATTTTCTTGCTCGACTTAACTTTCTCTGTAATACTCGGCTTCGCTGGAGGCGCAATTACTTTTTTCACAGAATCCACTGTTTTTTCCAGTGCTTTCTTCTTATCCTGCGCAGATGCACTAAATGCAAGCAATGCCGCAACAGGCAATAACCATAAACGTTTTCTCATGAAATAATTTTTCACTAAAATAGGTATTTAGCGCTTAAATTTTAAAAGACAAGCAGTTATTTAACAAATAATTAGTGGTTTTTTATGTTACCTTACCAGCAATCCGGCAATTCATCGGTTCATAGTGCTCAATCACTCAATTGGAAAACGAAATTAATGGCCTGATAGATACTTTTATTGCCAATCGTGTAGGCATCTCAAACCACTTCTTAAATAATGTCTTATCTGCAAACTTGCAAAAGCACCTTTCTTCACTTTACACACAAAACCTGATGCTTTCTGCAGGTACTGGAAATGACGCCCTGGTTGCACACGATATGAAAGTAAGGGTGATAAGATATTCTGGTTAGACCGCGAACACAATAACCAATATGAAAATGCTTTTTTTGACCTGATAGATCAATTGGTGTATCAACTCAACAGCACTTGTTACACCGGCATTACAGGTTACGAATTTCACTATACATTATATGAAAAGGGCCGCTTTTACAAAAAGCACCTGGATCAGTTTAAGAATAACACCGGCAGAAAGTACTCGGTAATTATTTACATGAATGAAAATTGGGTAATTGCTGACGGTGGTGAATTGCGAATACATCATGCTGACCGACTACAGAATATCTCACCTACAAATGGCAAAGGGGTATTTTTTCAAAGCGACGAAATGGAGCATGAGGTGCTGATAACTAATAAACCGAGGATGAGCATTACCGGCTGGCTAAAGGTAGATTAGTAAAAAAGGTGTTATAAACCCAAACCGTAATTATTTAGTGATAGATTTAGGCACTTAACTAAATTTTATGAAGAAAATTCTACTTAGCCTGGCTTTGGTTTTTTCTGCTACACTATCTTTTGCTCAGCAAACATATCCTGTTAATGGTTCATATGACATCAGGCAGGGTCTATTTGCTTTTACAAATGCGAATATCGTAGTCAGTGCAACCCAAACAATCAAAAATGGTACGTTATTAATTAAAGGTCAAACTATACAATCTGTTGCCGCCGGTACTGCTGTACCAAAAGGTTATGTTGTAATAGACCTAAAAGGAAAATTCATTTACCCATCCCTTGTTGATGCATTTACATCTTACGGGTTACCTGAAGCAGCTGCTGCTGCGGGTCGCGGATTTGGCGGTGGCGGCGGCGGTGCCCGTCAGTCTATTTTTACCTCCACCAAAAAAGGAGCTTACGGATGGAATGAAGCAATAAGACCAGAGGTTCAGGTTAGTAACATTTTTGCCGGCGATACCAAGAAAGCGGACGACATGCGAAAAGCCGGATTTGGCGCTGTAAATGCAATCAATCGTGACGGTATTGCAAGAGGTATCTCTGCTGCGGTAAGCTTAAGTGATGAAAAGGAAAACAGCACATTGCTAAACGCAAAGGCTTCTGCCAACTATTCATTCAATAAAGGGACGTCGCAAAATGACTACCCTACTTCCTTGATGGGTTCAATCGCATTGTTACGTCAAACATATTATGATGCACAGTGGTATGGCAAACAAAAAGAAGAGTATAATATTTCTCTGGCTGAGTTTAACAACCAGCAAAGTATACCGCAGCTATTTGAAGCTGATGGTTGGCAAAATGTTCTCCGTGCAGATAAAATCGGCAAAGAGTTTGGCAAGCAGTACATCATCAAATCTGGTGGTGATGAATACCAGCGTATTGATGCCATCAAAGCAACTGGCGCAAGTTTAATCGTGCCACTTAACTTTGTTAAAGCCTACGAAGTAGAGGATTCTATAGAAGCGAGAAGCATCACACTTGCACAGATGAAGGGATGGGAGTTGGCTCCTACCAATCCTGCTGTCTTAGAAAAAGCAGGTGTTAAATTCTCTCTTACCGCTTTCGGGTTAGATAACGTTAAAGATTTCTGGACTAACATCCGCACTGCGATTGAAAACGGACTGTCAGAAAAACAAGCACTTCTTGCTGTCACTGAAATCCCTGCCGGAATGATCGGCATCGCTGATAAAGTAGGTACGCTTGAAAAAGGTAAACTGGCCAACTTTATTATTACGTCCGACAGCCTGTTCAAAAAGACCAATGTAATTGAAGAAAACTGGGTTCAGGGGAAACGTTTTATCCTGGTTAAAAAAGATGCATCTGGCAACATTACAGCTCCTAAAGACAGTACAAACAGAGCAATTGCGAGAAAGCCAGAGCCTAAAAAACCTGTTGTTCTGGGCTCACTTATCTATCCATTCACAGCATTCGGTACGGCAAAAGCTCCTGCACAAGAAACTGTATTGCTTAAAAATGCGACCGTATGGACTAACGAAAAAGAAGGCATCCTGCAAAATGCAGACGTGCTTATAGAAAACGGGAAGATCAAAGCAGTAGGTAAAAACTTAGCTGCCGGATCTGCTAAAGTTATCGATGCTACGGGTAAGCACATCACCCCAGGTATTATTGATGAACATTCACATATTGCAGGAGCAGGTGGTATTAATGAAGGTGCACAGTCTTCTTCTGCAGAAGTTAGAATTACAGATGTGATCAATTCTGAAGATGTAAACATTTACCGTCAGCTTGCTGGTGGTGTTACCACTTCACACATTTTACATGGTTCTGCAAACCCAATAGGTGGTCAGTCTCAACTGATCAAATTAAGGTGGGGTAAATTACCAGAAGAACTAAAGTTTGTCGGGGCAGATGGTTTCATCAAATTTGCATTGGGTGAGAATGTTAAACAAAGTAATTTCGGTACAGGTGCCCGTTTCCCAGTTACAAGAATGGGTGTTGAGCAATCTTTTGTTGATGAATTTACACGTGCTAAAGAATACAAAGCTGCATTAAGTGTTAAAGGCAACAGCGTTCGCAGAGACCTGGAACTTGATGCTATCGTAGAGATTCTTGATAATAAGCGCTTTATTACTTGTCACTCGTATGTTCAATCAGAAATTAACATGTTAATGAACGTTGCAGATAGCCTTGGCTTTAAGATCAACACGTTTACCCACATTTTAGAAGGCTATAAAGTTGCCGATAAGATGAAAGCCCGTGGCATTGCTGCATCTACTTTCTCAGATTGGTGGGCTTATAAAATTGAGGTTGCGGAGGCAATTCCTTATAACGGTAAGATTATGCACAATGTCGGTATTACCACTGCTTTTAACTCTGATGATGCCGAAATGGCCCGCAGGTTAAATCAGGAAGCTGGTAAGTCTGTTTTATATGGTGGTGTACCGGAAGAGGACGCACTTAAGTTTGTAACGCTTAATCCTGCAAAAATGCTCCACATAGACAGCAAAGTAGGAAGTCTCAAAGTTGGTAAAGATGCAGACGTTGTAGTTTGGTCTGATAATCCATTGTCTATTTATGCAAGGGCAGAGAAGACATTTGTTGATGGTATTGCTTATTGGGATATGGAACGTGATGCACAGGTTAGAAAAGATCAAAAAGTGGAACGCACACGCTTGATTCAAAAAATGCTTGACAGCAAGAAAAGCGGGGTTAGAACTCAGCGTCCATTTGGAGAAGCACCACGTATTTACAACTGCGAAACCCTGGAAGATTATTCTGGTGAACTAAACGAATTAGAAAGGACTCATTCTCATGAATAAATATATTTTAACATTGCTTTTTACAGGACTAAGCCTGGGTGCTTTTGCGCAGGCAAACATTTATCCTGCAAAAGCTCAAGATAAAAAAACGGTAATTATGGGTGCCAAGCTTCACCTGGGTACCGGTCAGGTAATTGAAAACGGTTACCTCATGTTTGATAAGGGTAAGATTACTGGCGTTGGTGATGCAACTGTTGCCAAGTTTGATTTGACTGGAATGACAGTAATCACTGCCAATGGCAAACACGTTTACCCTGGCTTTATTGCACCTATTACTAATTTGGGTTTAACTGAGTTTGAATCAGTAAAAGCAACGCTAGATTTCGAAGAGATTGGCACCTTTAATCCGCACATCAGATCACTGGTTGCGTACAACACAGATTCTAAAGTACCGGCAACACTCAGAAGCAATGGGATCCTGATGGCACAAGTTACGCCTCAGGGGGGAACCATTTCAGGAAGTTCATCTGTAGTACAACTGGATGCCTGGAACTGGGAAGATGCGGCAATTAAAAAGGACGATGCACAACACATGACCTGGCCCGTTACACCTCGTTTTAGAGGAGGATTTGGTGGATTCGGCAGACCAGGGGGCTCAACGCCTGATGCTTTAAATGAGCGAACACAGACGCTTGTTAATGAATTAGATGGTCTTTTTGCAGAGGCAAAAGCTTATGCAGATACAGATAAGCCAGCAGTTACCAACGCACGACTTGCTGCTATGAAACACCTATTTGATGGTACTCAAAAGCTGTTTATAACTGCAGAGTCTCAAAAAGACATCACTGCCTCAGTTAAATTCGCTAAGAAATATGGCATCACTCCAGTAATCGTTGGTGGTGATGAGGCTTACCTCATTATCCCTTTCTTAAAGGAGAATAAAATCACCGTAGTAGTGAAACAACCGCATGCGTTACCAACCAACAATGATGATGATGTAAACATGCCTTATAAAAATGCTGGTTTACTGGCAAATGCAGGTGTTGAAGTTGTGGTGAGTATTGAAGGCTACTGGCAACAGAGAAACCTGCCATTCATGGCTGGAACTGTTGCTGCATGGGGACTTGATAAAGAGAAAGCACTGCAAACCATCACGCTTAATACTGCCAGGGTTTTAGGTATCGACAAAACTACCGGCAGTCTGGAAACAGGTAAAGATGCTACATTCTTCATTTCTGTAGGCGATGCACTAGATATGAAAACCAACACCGTAGAGAAGGCTTTTATACAGGGAAGAGATATCAATCTTGACAACCTGCACAAACAGCTTGACAAGAAGTTTAGTGATAAGTACAGTGCTGAGAAAAAATAACTTGTTCATATAACCGGAAAAAGGGCGCCCATAAGCGCCCTTTTTTTGTTAACATGTAATTATCCATTAGCTAACATAGGCTTTATACATTCGCGGTTATTTAATATCTTTATTTAGCATCATGAGAAGAATTTTAACAATTGCTACACTGATTCAAATGGCATTAATCAGTACAACATTCAGTCAAACAAAAACGGTGGCCCATCGCGGGGCGTGGAAGAATACAGGTGCGCCTGAAAATTCTATTGCCGCTTTAAAAGAAGCCATAAAAATGAACTGTGCCGGTAGTGAATTTGATGTGCACATGTCTTCAGATTCTGTGCTGTTCATTAACCACGATGCCACTATACAAGGCCTGGCTATTGAAAAAACCTCCTCCAAAGAACTTTCGGCATTAAAGCTCAGTAACGGAGAATCCTTCCCAACCTTAAAAGAATATCTGCTTGCAGGAATCAAGCAACGTAAAACAAGATTAGTTCTGGAAATTAAACCTTCTGCTATAAGTAAAGAGCGTGGCATTGCCTTATCTCATAAAGTATTGGAGATGGTTAAAAGCCTGAAGGCAGAGACCAAAGTAGATTATATTAGCTTTGATTACGAGATCTGCAAGGAGCTGGTTAAGCTTGCCCCTAAAGCAACTGTGCAATATCTAAATGGCGACAAATCTCCCGCTGAACTCAAGGCTGATGGCATTAGCGGATTCGACTACAATTTAAAAGTGCTTAAGCTACACCCTGAATGGATCAAAGAGGCTAAAGACAGAAAGCTCATTACAAACGTTTGGACCGTAAATGATGAACAATCAATGGACTGGCTGATCAGCGAATCTGTAGATTACATTACCACCAATGAACCGGAAATCCTATTAAAGAAACTTAAAAAGTAAGACATAAAAAAGAGTGGCCCTATCCGGGGTCACTCGATTTTAACTAACTTATTATTCATAAAAAAACTGGCTGTTGGGGAAGGAGTCGAACCTTCAAGGGGTAGTTAGCTACAGTTCAAAAATTAATTTGTGGTCAACCCATAAACTGCGTTTATCCATTGGTCCCCACCACCGAGACAAGGAGGCGTGTCTGCCAATTTCACCACCCAACAATATATAAAGAACGGTATTCATAAATAGCTCCTGCTATCTATTTGCTGTAGGGGAAGGAGTCGAACCTTCAAGGAGTAGTTAGCCCTTACGGGTTTCCCAATTCTCCACCACCGAGACAAGGAGGTGCGTCTGCCAATTTCACCACCCTACAGAGTATAAACAAGTCTTAAAGAACAATTTTTTCTTACTTGCTTAATACAAATGTAACAACATCTACAATACGTTGCAAATATTATAAGTAATTAATTTTATTTTTATAATATTAATAATTAACTTCGATGTTAGTTACCAAATATTGAAATGATGCTTAAAAAAGAAAACCAAAATTTAGAAATTGATAACCTGGATATTGACATCCTCAAACAGCTCATGCTGGATGCCACGAAACCTTATACTGAAATTGCTAAAGATTTGATCGTTTCTGGAGGAACAATACACGTTAGAATGAAGAAATTGCATGAAATGGGTATTATCAAGGGCTCTCACCTCATCATTGATCCTCAAAAAGCAGGTTACGATATTTGTGCTTTTCTAGGCATTTACCTGGAGAAGGGAATTCAGTACAAAGATGCTGTAGCTCAATTGAGCAAGATTAAAGAAGTAGTAGAATTACATTACACCACCGGGTCTTATAGCATGTTTGCTAAAATCATATGCAGAGACACTAGTCATTTACGTCATGTACTGAATGAAGAGATACAAGCTGTGGCAGGCATACAAAGAACCGAAACACTGATCTCCCTGGAAGAGAGTATCAGAAGACAAATTGAACTATAAAAAAGGAGGCCTAAAGCCTCCTTTTATTATTTAAACATATTCTTTAATGCCTCTAGTTTTAATTGTAAATCCCCGTCTGCATTTTTCTTTTCTTTCTGAACAGGCCTGTGACTGTTTGTGGGTTTGTCATCTTTTCGCTGCTGATCAGGACGCCCACTCCTCACCGCATTTTTAGGTTTCTCTCCTCCGCGTTTCTGTTCTTGCTTAGGCCTCGGCGCTGTTGCTTCGGTCTTCATCGATAGAGAAATGCGCTTTCTCGCAACATCAAGCTCAACTACTGTAACTTCAACCCTTTGATGAACTTTTACTACCTCATTTGCATTGGACACGAATTTATTAGACAGCTGACTTGTATGAACTAATCCATCCTGGTGAACGCCTATATCTACAAAGGCACCAAAATTAGTAATGTTGGTCACAATCCCCGGAAGCTTCATCCCTACTTTCAAATCAGCTATTGCATTTACACCCTCAGTAAAGCTAAATACCTCAAACTGCTCACGTGGATCTCTTCCCGGCTTGGCCAGTTCGGCCATGATATCGGTTAGCGTTGGTAAGCCAATTTCTTCACTCACATATTGCTGTAATTTAATCTGCTTACGGAGCTCCTCGTCTTTCATTAATTGAGAAACACTACAATTCAGGTCTCTGGCCATTTTATTCACCAACGCGTATCGCTCTGGGTGCACCCCGCTAGTGTCCAGTGCTTGTTCCGCATTTCTGATCCTTAAAAAGCCTGCGGCTTGTTCAAAGGCTTTATCGCCCAGCCTTGGTACCTTTCTTAAACTTTCACGGTTTTTAAATGCGCCATTTTCATTTCTATAATTAACAATGTTTTGAGCAAGCTGAGGTCCCAAACCAGATACATAAGCCAGTATTTGTTTAGATGCCGTGTTCAGTTCCACTCCTACTGCATTTACACAACTCATTACGGTATCATCTAATGAAGATTGTAATTTCGACTGGTCTACATCATGCTGGTATTGACCAACACCGATAGACTTAGGATCAATCTTAACCAGCTCGGCCAGGGGATCCATTAAGCGGCGACCAATGGACACGGCTCCCCTTACTGTAATATCATGCTTAGGAAACTCTTCCCTCGCCACATCAGAAGCTGAATAAACAGATGCACCGTTTTCGCTAACCATCACTACCAAAACATCTGGTATGGATAAGCCGCGTATAAACGCTTCGGTTTCACGGCCGGCAGTTCCATTGCCAATGGCGATGGCCTCAATTTTATATTCTGTAATCAGGTTATGAATAATAGTGCCAGAGTCTTTTGCTGCCCTGTTTCCGTTATGAGGATATATCGCAGTATTTTCCAGTAACTTACCCTGGGCATCCAGGCAAACTACCTTACAGCCTGTACGAAAACCTGGATCAATGCCCATTACATTTTTTTGCCCCATGGGAGCTGCCAAAAGTAACTGCCTCGCATTTTCAGCAAACACGCGAATGGCTTCTTCATCAGCTTTATCTTTTGAGAATCCTCGAATTTCCGTTTCCATTGCAGGACCAAGTAACCGCTTGTAGCTGTCTTGCAAAGCCAACTTTATCTGTTTTGCACTGTGGCTTCCGTTCTTTATAAATTGCTTTTCTAATAATGTAATGGCACCATCTTCAGCAGGCATAGTATCCACCTTCAGCACATTTTCGTTCTCTGCTCTTCTAATGGCCAGCAAGCGGTGCGATGGGATATTCTTTAGCGGTTCCTCCCAGTCAAAATAGTCTTTGTATTTAACGCCTTCCGCATCTTTCCCTTTTATCAGGGTGGATTTGAAGGTGGCTTGCTGCTGAAAATATTTACGCATGGCAGTCCGTGCATCAACATTTTCATTGATCATTTCCGCCACAATATCACGGGCACCTAATAGGGCATCCTCAATTGAGGCAACTTCCAACTCCGCGTTCAAATAGTTTTTGGCCAATTCTTCCGGTTTAGCCGTATTATCCTGCTTAATCAGTTCTAATGCCAGGGGCTCCAGCCCCTTTTTACGGGCTTCAGATGCTCTTGTTTTCCTTTTAGGTTTGTAGGGAAGATAGATGTCTTCGATAGTGGCAATATTAACCGCAGCGTTAATCTGCGACTCCAGTTCCGGCGTCAATTTATCTAATGCTGAAAGAGCCTTTAATATCGCTTCGCGGCGCTTATCCAGTTCTCTCAATTGCTGAACGCGATCGCGCACCGCAGCTACCTGAACCTCATCCAGTGTACCTGTGGCTTCTTTACGGTAACGGGAAATAAATGGTACTGTTGCACCGTCGTCCAGTAGCAGAATGGTTGCGTCAACCTGCTTTTCCGCTACACCTAATTCGGCGGCAATAATTTTCGAGTAGTTACTCATTCTAATCTTTTATTTGATTTTTCAGCGCAATGGCGCCAAAAGTAAATAAAAAATCCCGCAGGCATTCTCCAGCGGGATTATATTTTTGTTACCAATTGCTCAGAAAGAGTTATTTGGCTACGTACATTACTTCTTTAACAGCCTTAATTACTTTCTCTGCATTTGGCAAGCTAGCCGCTATAAGCGTTGGTGCATAAGGCAACGGCACATCTGCACAGGTAATGCGAAGTACTGGAGCATCTAAGTAATCAAATGCATTTTTCTGAACATTAAATGCAATCTCAGACGAGATTGAGGCCAACGGCCAAGCTTCTTCAACAATAACCAAACGGTTGGTTTTCTTAACAGAAGCAACAATGGTTTCATAATCAATAGGACGTACAGTACGCAAATCGATTACCTCAACGCTTACTCCCTCTTTAGTCAATTCTTCAACAGCAGGATTAACAACACGGGTAAGCATTTTACCAAACGTAACTATCGTCACATCTGTACCTTCTTTTACAATGTTAGCTTTTCCTATTGGCAAATAATATTCCCCCTCAGGTACTTCACCTTTATCGCCGTACATCACCTCAGATTCCATGAAGATTACCGGATCCGGATCAATAATAGATTGCTTTAACAATCCCTTAGCTTCGTATGGTGTAGATGGAACAACCACTTTCAAACCCGGGCAGTTAGCAAACCAGTTTTCAAAGTTTTGAGAGTGCTGTGCACCAAGTTGTCCGGCATTACCTGTTGGTCCGCGGAATACTATAGGCACAGAAAACTGACCACCGCTCATAGATAATATTTTAGCAGCAGCATTGATAATTTGATCAATCGCAACTAAAGAGAAGTTAAAGGTCATGAACTCAATAACCGGAATCAATCCATTCATTGCAGCGCCAATACCAATACCAGAAAAACCTAGTTCAGCAATGGGCGTATCGATAACACGTTTGTCGCCAAACTCATCCAGCATACCCTGGCTCACCTTATAGGCACCATTGTATTGCGCCACTTCTTCGCCCATCAAAAAAATGTTTTCGTTCTTACGCATTTCTTCGCTTAAGGCTTCACGTAAAGCTTCTCTAAATTGAATCTCTCTCATTATCTATGAAAATATTAATTGGAGCAAACTTAGATAAAATTGTTTTTATATGCAATTTTATCCATGTAGGCATATCCATTGAAAGTAAACTGTTACACTTATTTACCAAACAGCGTTTTATAAATGGAATATTTATAATTGTCTTCAACAAGACTGGGCTTAAAGGTTGGTGCCTCAAACAATTCGGTCAGTTTTTTCCGCAATTCAGCCAAAAACTCTGGTTTAAGCTCTTCCAAAAATTCTCCGTTCAAATTTTGTCTGCCTGTTTTAAACCAAACGCCATCCTGACTCATCGTTTTCACAATATAAAGGTTAGGTTCCACACAGGTTTTACCTGAAAACTGTTCATACGCATAGGTATATAACAGTGTTTGTACCAGTGCCTTATTAATGTGCTTCCCGTCAGAATTAAACAGTTCTGCGATATCCTTGAATACCAATTTGTCACTACCCGTCTTGTAATCAATGATTTTTGTTACACCATCTTTTACATCAACGCGGTCAATAAAGCCGAATATTTTTACACTTGCCTCCTTTCCGTTCAGCGGAAAAGCTATCTCCGCCTCTACCTTTTGCTCCAGGCTAATGATATCAAAAGGCGTCTGTGCCTCATCCTGGTTTAATATTACATTAACATAGGCGTCAACAATGGCCAGCACTACCTTCTGCATCCCCTTGTATTCTATAGCAAGGTGCGGATTCTTAAATAGCACAGCGGTAAAAGCTTGCTGTATCAAACCGGGAACTTTCTTTCTCCTACTCTGAATTAACTCCTTTGTAATCTGTCCACCTTTCAGTTCCTGGTAAAAATACTCCATCACTTTGTGCAGTATAGAACCAATTTCATTAGCCTCCACTACAGCACTCACTTCCTTTGGTTCCTTTATCCCGGCTATGTAATTAAAGAAGAAATCTATCGGGTTAGAAATGTACTGCGTTAATGCCGACGGAGAAAACATCTTCTTCTTATCTAAATAAAGCTGCAGCGTTTCTCTTATAAAGGCGTTACTGTGCTTATCTATTTCAACGGTCTTAACTGGTGTAGCCTTAACATTGAGGCTCAATTCATGGTACTTAAAACTAAAGCTGCTTTCATAAGCCAATTGCTTTAAAATTCTACTGGCTTCGCCCGATGTAGATTCGTCAGTCAAACTGTTATACACCAGACTTATGTTTTTAGCTCTTTGTATCAGTCGATAAACCATGTAAGAAGAAATAGCGTCCAAATTCTCTAATACCGGCAAACCATAAACCCTTCTGATGCTGTCAGGAATAAAACTATTCCCTATAGAAGATTTCGGTATAATCCCTTCGTTAAATCCTAATATAACCACCTTATCAAAATTCAGGTTCCGTGTTTCCAATAAACCCATTACCTGTATTCCTTTCAACGGATCGCCTGATAGTGGTACTGCAACTGCCTTAAGCGCTTTCTGCACCAGGTAAATTACAAAGGTGATGTCTTCGCCACTTATATGCTTACCAAAAGTGTCATGCAGCCTGTTCAGCTCCTGAATGGTCTTTACAAACAATTCTGCATCTATCTTTTTTAATGTCTTGGCATTTGATAATCGGTTCAGCACAAAATCAAGCATGGTTAACAACCCAGATACTACCTCTCCTGGCCCGCCTATTTCTTTGTAAAACACTTCAAACAAGCCGCTTTGACGCAACAGCCTGTCATGAGCTATCTCTATCTGATTTTCGTTGAGCAAAGCAGTCTGTATTTTATCACGCATGCGTTGGCTAAGTCCTGTCAGCGGATGGGTTAGAAAAGCTTCTACATTCTGGTAGGTGACTTTTTTAGACTTTAAAATCTCCAGCTGACTATTCAACCATAAGTCTGTTAATCCAAATATACTAGAGGTCGATAGTGCAAACCCCATAGTTACGTTCAGCGCCACCTCTTTCCCATGATACGCTGGCGGAATGGTTTGTAAAGTGGGTATCAGCAAACTCTCGTCAGCAAGTACAACCACGGTAGATCCCACTTCCTTGTCATCCAGATAATCATCCGCCAGCATGGTATTCAGTATTTTGGCTTGAGCAGCCTGGCCCTGAACTTTGTAAACATCCACATGGTGATCCTTTGAATTCATAAAGCCTGGCCGGTCAGCAAACGTGTTAATTAGCCCCAACTGGTTGATGTTCTTACGCAAAAACAAGCCCGCTTCCTGCAATGGATCTTCCAAATAATACGGATCTGTGTCAAAGTAAAACAAGGCTTTCCCCGATTCCTGCAGCTGGGTAAATATTTTAGCTTCCGCAGCGCTCAAAGCATTAAACCCTATAAAAATGATCTTCCCCTTATCGAAGCTCTTTATAAACTCCTGTTCATTTACACCAGACTCTGCAAGCAAGCGGTAAACGGAACCATTTGTAATGTGTTGATGCTCGTTTAAGGATGCATGAAACTTATGGTAAAGCTTCGGCATCCTGCGCCACATTTTAATAAAAAGCTCTTGCTGCTTTTTATGCTTTCCTTCAGAGTACGAAGTCCAGAACTGCGATAAGAACTGGTACTGCTCCGGACTCAGGTAATCAAAATCCTGGTTAATAATAGAAATGTCTTCCAGATCACGGTAAAGCTTACCCGCATCTACCAAGTCTATATCCAGCTGGTTAAAATCACTCAGCATAATTTTTGCCAGCGGGAAGAATTTGTAACTGCTAATCGGTTCTAAACGCTCCTCAGCTAGCAGTTCATTATATATCTTGTGCAGCGTAAAAAACTGCATGTAAAAATCAGATACTTTATAATTGGCCGACTCCGCAAAAAACTCTTGAATAGTATAAAAAGACGGACTAAAAAACGGCTTCCCTATATACTTAGAAAGGTATTTCTGCAAATAAGTTGTTGGTCGCTTGTTGTTAAAAACAATCGCACAGAACTGTAAATCATCGCCAAACCGCTCTACCAAATCTTCCGCTACTTCTTCTAAAAAAGGCCTCATCCTGTTAAACTAATTTTAAAGTTCCGCTCACCGCATAAAACAAATAGGTTTTTACATTGCTGTAACCCATTGCCAGCAACAATCCTTTATAGGTATTTACTTGCTCAATATGCTTGTCACTTTGTTCAATGGTAAATTTGTAATCAAGAATAATCACCTCTTCATCGGTAATCACTACACGGTCTGGCCTATACATTTTACCATTGGCATCAATTATACTTTTCTCAGTAATATTGTCCTTTGCCCTGCTGAAAATCTGTTTCAAATCTTCATTGCTCAATACCTCCAGCACATCAAGCTGCAAGCTGTCGCGCTCATCTTCCTGCACCATGCCATCTAATATCAGGTCGTCAATCACTTCGCTTACTTCTTTATCACTACTCGCGTTCGCCAATATCTCATGCAGAAGTGAACCCTTTCTACCCTGTTTCTGCATATTCAGCACATGCTTCAAATGCTTCTCCTCAGAGGGCACGTACAACTCAGCCAAACGCGCAGTAGTTGGATAGCCGTCCAGAGCAATAAAATTCAAATGAGCAGGCTTACTTTTCAGACTAACATGTTCCACAATTTCATAAACATTGCCATCAAACTCCTGCTCAAAAGTATGGTTTAATACATCTCCCATATTACTCAGTTTACCCACTTCCTTTTTAGCCATGGTAGAGATGTAGAGGTAATCTTTAGAACGTGTAGTGGCCACATACAGCATATTCAAGGCATCCATGTTGTTGTAGAGCAACTCCTCGTAATAAGCTTTCGCAATAGAGGAATCTGCCAGTGCTTCATTATACCGTAGCGGAATACCGCGCAACTCTTTGTATACGGTCTCTTCAGATGATACCCAGAAAGTAGAATTTACTTTTCCTTTAATTTCCCAGTTACAAAAAGGAACAAATACAGCTCTAAATGCCAGACCTTTAGATTTATGTATCGTAATTACTTGTATGGCATCGGCACCTTCTGGCGAGGGCAGCGACTTCAGCACGCCATCTTCTTCCCACCAGGTTAAAAAAGCGATAATTCCCTTTTCTCCTAACTTGCCGGCATGGGCACAGAGGTCCCTAAAAGCAAGCAGGTACGGCAAATGGTCGGTCAGGTCTTTTAACCTGTAACTATCAATCAATATTTCAACCAACTCCGGCAACGGCAATTGCAGCCAGCTTTGCCAGTTATCGCACAATGCTTTAGGTAATACTTTATCAAGGTCGCTAAGCGAAGTTGTATTTAAATGCAGGTAGTGATTGGCTTCCGGCTCCTCTCCATGCAGTGTATGATAAAGGGCAATACAGTTTGCCTTGTACAAGGCAATTTGCGATTCCAGTCCAACCAGCATGCGCAGCGTATTTATAATCAGCTGAATGGCCTTGTTATTGGCAATTAACAAAGCTTCGCCAGATAATACCGGCAAATCCTGCTCCATTAGTTTTTTTACAGTTAGCAAGGCCTCACTGTTAGAGCGCACTAAAATGGCAATGTCTTTTAGCGCATACTGCAGCTCATCTTTTAAATAGTATATTTCTTCTACAACATCATTCAAGGCCAAATCTCTAAATACGGTTTCTGTAAACCGGGCTTCAGTAGGTGCATCATCTTTCCCAAATCTTTTGATCTTTATGGTACCACCCTTTAATGTGCCAGAGGCGAAGTTCTGTGTGGAGCCCTCATAAATATCGGTAATGATTTGTCCGTAGTTTTCGTCCGCCCACCAGGTCTTGATAACATCCGCCCTTCCCGCGATATTCTGGTTTAGCTCCTCTTGTAACGTTTGGGGTATCGCCCGGTACAAATAGTTATTAAATGTGATAATGTTCTCCGCACTGCGATAATTTTCTGCTAAGCTTTCCTCTAATACATTAGCTGCGCCAATATCTATTTTGGCATGTTTGTGCAAAATATTCCAGTCGCCATTACGCCACCTGTAAATCGATTGCTTAGTATCTCCTACAATCAGGTGGTCGGTCATGTTTTCCGTAGGCGTAGCAATGGCATTGGTGAGGAGGGATTTAAAGCTACCCCACTGACTGGTCGATGTATCCTGGAACTCATCAAACAAAAAGTTCTTGTAGCGGTTACCAACCTTTTCCCAAATAAAGGATGGATTATCACCGGCATCTTTTGCTATTTCGGAAATGAGTTTCTGTGCGTCGCTGATCAGCAAATTCTCATTCTCACTCCTGTACTTTTTCAGCAATACCGCTATCTCCTGCATTAAACGCAGGTAATACAGGTTTTTATTAAAAGCTACTGCCAGGCTATATCCCGGCAAGTTAGCCAGGTAATGCGTTTTTATCTCCCGTAGCAAGGGGTTCACAGCATCATAAACCGCATCTACAAAGCTGTTCTTTTGAAACCATTCATCAGGTTCATCTATATAACTAAAAAGCGACTCCACTTTAGATAAATCTCCCCTGGCCACCAGTACAACCTTGGCCAGTCCACTCCGCGACTTGCCTTTTAACGCATCTGATTTAACGTCATGCTGCTCAAAAATCTCGTGAATTCGTGTGGCTAATCCAACGATCTGAGTTTCAAAACTCCTGATCTCCTCCCGGGTAACCTCAATATATTTCTTAAACAGATCATCTATATTCTCAGCACCTAACTCCTCTACTGCTTGCTCAAATACCTGGAAACGCTCTGTAAATATCTCCCCAATCAGGTTATACAGTTCAATCTTATAATTCCAGCTTTTATTATCGCTTATGCGTTCAATTGCCAGGTCAATAATCCATTGTAAAAGCTGTTTATTATGGTCAAGCGCCTCATCCAGTTTGGCCACCAAATCATCCTTTACTTTGTTATAGTTCATTTCTAAACTATAATCAGCATTAAGCCCCAGTTCAAAAGCAAAACCTCTAATGACCTTCTGCACAAAACCATCAATAGTACTTACAGAAAAGCGACTATAATCATGTAATATCTTGCGGTATATCCGGTCTGCTTTAAGCTGTAGGTCTTGAGCGCTTAAGGAAGGGTATGCCTTGAGCACCAGCAACCTGTAGTCTTCTATTTTCTTTGATTCATCGCCTTTTGCCAAACCCTCCAACACTTCCAGTATCCGGCTCTTCATTTCTTCGGTGGCCTTATTGGTAAAGGTAACCGCTAAAATCTCCCGGTATTTGGTTTCGCCAGAAAGCAGCAAGATCAGGTAATGCGCTGTTAAACTGAATGTTTTCCCAGATCCTGCAGAAGCTTGTAAAATTTTAAGAGGCTGTTGAGGCATAGAGGTAAAGCTATATAATTTTATAATCACATTACACTTTGCACAGGCTATAATGTTATTTTTGTATAACCTAAAGATTATCATACAGATGAAAAAGATAGCATTCGCAATAGTTGGCTTAATGATATTTACAGCCACTAGTTTTGCACAGGATAAGAAAGAAGCCGTTAAAATTTATAACCCAAATGCAGATGCAAAGGCAGACATCAACAACGCCATAGCAAAAGCAAAAAAAGCCGGCAAACATGTGTTTATACAATTAGGTGGTAACTGGTGCAGCTGGTGCATTGCATTTCATCACCTGGTTGACTCTACAGCTACCTTAAAGAAAGAATTAACAGATAACTACGAAGTTATTCTGGTAAACTGGAGCCCAGAAAACAAGAATGAAGCCGTATTAGCAAGCCTAAATTATCCACAGCGATTTGGCTTCCCGGTATTTCTAATTCTTGATGGAAATGGAAAACTCCTGCACACCCAAAACTCTGCGTACCTGGAAACTCAGGAAAGAGATGCCAATGGAAAGAAGAAAACCGGTCATGATGTAAAAGAAGTTACCAACTTCTTAAAAGCCTGGACGGTTAAAGCGATTGACCCTGCTTCTTACAGAGCCGCCAAATAGCTATTCTCCATCTCCGTATTTAAAAAAGGTATTTACTGTTACCGGCAATTTTCCGGTAGCAACAATTTGCTTTTTAAGTAAAGACGCTGCTGCCTGCTGCATAAAGTCCTCTTTTTGGTAAGCAACAACAAGACCCTTACTATTTTCAAGTCCAGGTAAAGCGGCAAGGTTATATGGATTGGCAAACAAAGCAAACACCGCCCCCTTACTTGCCATACTGCTAATCATCATCTTTAGATCAGCGCTGAGCACCATCCCATTTCCCGGGCGCGTTCTAGTATCATGTATCCCGATAATTACCTGATCAAACATTGATAGATTAGACAGTACTTTAGCTATCTCATTGGCATTTGCATTCTTATCAAGCGAATAGTAAACCGAATTTTGATAAAAAGCACCTACACTTCGCTGAAAAGTGGTTACTCCCGGCGTACCGATGCTTATAATGGCCGTACGTTTTTCCTTTACCAGATTTTGTATGTTCTGCTTACCCTTCAGTACTGTCATTGATGCATCTGCCAATTGCTGCAGCAGGGTATAGCTTTCCGGCCGTGTAACATCACGCAACACGTTTTGAGTTACAATGGTATCGCGCTCATTTAATCCTGCCCAATATTTAGCAGTTAAGATTTTCTTAACACTTTCATCTATACGCTCCATTGTTATTCTATCCTGTCGGATGGCCTTACGCACCAGTCTAATTGCCCTTCCACTATTTTCAGACAGTTCTAAAATATCATTCCCTGCAATAACGCCCATTACATCGGCTTCGCCATCTTTAAAGTATTTAACCACACCTTTCATGCCCATGGCATCAGAAATGATTAACCCTTTAAAAGCCAATTCCCCCTTTAATATGCCCGTAACAATTGGTTTAGACAAAGTCGATGGCATATTAGGAGTACTGTCTAAAGACGGGATATTCATATGTGCAATCATCACACCCGCTGCACCTGCCATAGTCAACTCCCTAAAGGGATAAATTTCTAAGCTATCTAACCGTGCTTTGCTGAAATTTAATTGAGGTAAATCATAATGAGAATCTACATCCGTATCGCCATGACCCGGAAAATGTTTCAAACTTACCAGCAATCCGCCGTCTTGCATACCTTTCATATAGGCGGCTGCTTTAGTAGCCACATTGTATTTATTTTCTCCAAATGACCGGTAGTTAATTACCGGGTTCCTTGCGTTATTATTGATATCCACATCTGGTGCGAGGTTCAGGTGCATGCCTACCCTGCGGTAATCTTTAGCAACTTCCTGCCCCATCTGATAAATCAAATCTTTGTTTTGTATAGCACCCAAAGCCATTTGGTAAGGATATGAAATGGCGCTATCTAAACGCATACCAAGTCCCCATTCCCCGTCAGATGATATTAGCAAGGGAACTTTGGCTGTCGACTGGTATTTATTGGTAAGTATGGCCTGCCTGCCCGGGCCGCCCTGAAAAAACACTACGCCACCTAAGCGTTCCTTTTTAATCACCAAGCCAACAGAATCTTCATAGGCTTTACCCAAATTGGTATGTGCACGTACAAAGAAAAGCTGTGCTATTTTTTCACGCCTGCTTAATTTTTTAAAAACAGAATCCACCCAGGGGTTTGGTTGTGAAAGTGATTCTATGTAGGAAGGTCTTGTCGTTTGCGCCGAGCAAATATTGGCAATTATTACAAAAAGTATGATTAGGGAATGCTTACAGGTCATTTAAAGATATTAAGTATAATTTCAAAGTTAATTAAATAGTGGTTAAAGAAAAGCCGCCTGTTTAATGCAGGCGGCTTATTTAAGGGATGTTATCCTCACACACAAATAACTCGTTCTATTTCTCCCGCTTTCGCGCATTATCTTTATTAGAAGTTTGATCAGAACGCTGACCACCCCCATTAGTTATTCCTTGTTGTTTCTTATCATCCTTTGCATTATGAAATGCCCTGTCTGATGTTGGAGTTCCTTGCAGACTTCCGGTATGTTTTAAATCTTGTGTCGTTTTCATAACCATTTAATTTAATTACAAAATAGTAACGCCTTTAACTGCGTTTTGTTTCAAAAAATAACTGTTTACTTAAAAGAGCGCATATAAAAGGCCGCTTGTAAAGCGGCCTTTTATCTAATAAATAAGTTAGAATTTAACACCTAAGCCAATAGAAAATACTTGATTTCTAAATTCAGGAGTTGTTTTAGATCCATCTTCATTGTTTTTCTGGAAATCCAATGCATAACGTCCGTGGATGTCAAATTGACTATTAATGTCGTAACGGAAACCGATCAAACCACCCAATAGGCTTTTCTTAAAACGGTCAGCCTCATCCTCAACAGTTGTCTGCTCAACAGTACCAAAACCATTCTCAAATTTAGTCTTCGTGCTGGTTAAAAACGATACCTGCGGACCAACAACTAGATTCAGTCCACTTCCACCAAGGTTAATACTCGCTAAAATTGGAATGTCGATAAAGCTTGTGGTTTGTGTATACTCTCCAGCAGCATATGATGCTTTGTAACCTTTAGTTGCATACAAAAGCTCTGGAGTAAACGCCAAACCTTTAATCAATGGGATGTCTAACGTTACACCCGCATTGAAACCAGGATTAACCTTGGTATCAAAATCATTTTTACCGTCACCCTTAATAATATCAGGAACGTTCAATCCTGCTTTTACACCTAACCTGATTTGTGCACTTGCAGCTGTTGCTGCGAAAAGGCCAATGGCCAAAATAATTATCTTTTTCATGTGTATATTTTTTTACAGACTTATGAAAGAAATGTGCCACGTTTCTAGTCGACATATAAAAGAACCAATTTGACCTCTCTAAAATGATTTAGCGCGATCTTGAGGGAACATCTTCCCCGTAATCCAGAAATCAGGCTAGTTAAATAATGTATCAAATTGAATACAAAATTGAATATTAATAGCCCTACTAAAGAATTTGCATACGCCGGTTTAGCACAGCTCGATAAGCATCTGACACGGGCACCAGATTCCCTTCCATGATCAGCATCCCACCATCCATCGTATCAATTTTACTTATATTAACAATAAATGACCGGTGTACCTTAAGAAAATTGCGATGGTTGAGCTTTTGTTCAACACCCTTTAGCGTAGAATGTATTGTGTAATCCATTTTACTTAAACAAATCTTCACATAATCTCCCATAGCCTCAAGATAAATTATGTCATCGAGCCTCAGCCTTCTAATTATATTGGAATCTCGAATGAAAACAAATTCGTCTCCTTTGGTTTCAAGCTCAAAACTGTTTACCCTATTTAGTTCCTTGGCCTTTGTAACAGCCTGTAAGAAGCGTAAAGACATAACAGGTTTGGTTATAAAGTCTACTACGTTTAAATCAAATGCTTCAGCGGCATAAGCTGTTCCGGATGTAGTAAAAATGATCATGGGTCTCTTTCCTGCCAGACTTCTAACCAAATCAATACCATTCATTTCAGGCATTTCAATATCCAAAAATAATAGATCAATTTGATTATCTATAATCTTTTTATAAGCCTCTGCAGCATCAGAACACTCTGCAATCAAAGTAAGCGATTTATCCATCGTCAACAAGTGTCTTAGCGCAGTGAGGGAAAGTATATCATCGTCAACGATTAAGCAGTTCATTGAAACGGGGTTGGTTTCTACTAATTTAATTATAAATACTAAAGTAAGCTTGATTGTTCTTAAAATTTGAAAGTCTCTATAAGGCGTTTTGTCTGGCGATATTGCCTTTCTGCCTACAGTCCATTTTTCAGTCGCTTTCATTACAATAGATTTGTACATCTATTTAAATAATAATGAAAACAAAAAAAATCTTATCAATCTTATCAGTAATACTTGTAACTGTAGCTGCCCAGGCTATGGCACAGTCTAACATTTTCACTGATCCC
The DNA here is from genome assembly GCA_040385565.1 of Bacteroidota bacterium. Taxonomy (GTDB): domain Bacteria; phylum Bacteroidota; class Bacteroidia; order Sphingobacteriales; family Sphingobacteriaceae; genus Pedobacter. The sequence goes on from JAZKHD010000015.1 coordinate 65,814, forward strand.
ATAACCTTTAAACTTAAAAACGGAGCCGCTGTAGCAGTTGCTGAAAATAAATATACCGCAAAGGTATATTCAGGGATTACTTTTGACGTTGATACAGCTCTTTCTGCAAAAACGGGTTGTCAGGAATTGATTGTCATCATATTAAACGAATCGGCAGTAGAAACACAAGCCGGTTTAAGTTTTAATGAAAAAGGTGGCAACATAAATACTTCGGTTGCCGGCTATGATTATGCCTTAAATTCCTTAAAAAATATACTTATCGATTTAGTTATTTCCCCACAACAATTTGCCAATGCTCAAACAGAGCTTGTGGAAAGTATAAATGGCAGACATAAATATTACCCTAAAGAATTTACTGAGGAGATGATAAACGAAATTAAGCTATCAGATCTCCAAGAATACATCAAAGCTAATTTTGTTCCCACAAAATGTCATTTGACTATAGTAGGCAACATCAGTCCTGCTGAAGCAAAAAAAATGGTAAAAAAAGCTTTTGGAAATTGGGCGACAGAAACCGAAATAAGCCGCAATCGAACAAGCCGCTAAATTTTTTGCTATTTCCAAAGGGTCCCTTCTTTTCTTAGGGTTGATCTTTAAAGAAATGGGTCACCTCGGTTTCAAGTATTTCAGCGATATCAAACAGCTTATCTAATGATAGGTTACTTCTCCCAAGCTCGAGTTTACTATAGGCATTTTGAGAAAGGTCCAGTTTCTGAGCAAGCTGAAATTGAGAGTAGCCCTTACGCTTCCGTACTTTTTTTATGCGTACCATTAACGCGTTCGCCTGAGATCTACCCTTACTCATTCAGTAAATATAATATTTGTTTATCAAAATAAAATAATACTTAAACAACAAGGCGTTTAATACGTAAAAAGCGCAGATGTATAGAGCTGTAAGTGCTATAATTGATAACCTCTAAGTATAATATACATTAAAATTCGCTATTAAAATCCTTATTAGCTTACGTGACTTTTTATAGTTCAGGTAGTGCCCCAAATAATACTACTTTCTGTAGAATTTTTTGCTTCAACTAGCATAGTTCGATAATCGTAAATGTATCTAAAGTGAGGTGCAAAAAAAGCAATAAATCCCTTAAACCAGTAAATTAAAAACCGCTTGAAGAAGTTGGGATATCACCGGAAGAGGTCTCGTACAATGAAGATCATAAATTATCAAAAAAGAGCGGAGGACTAATTTCTAGAAATTAGTAGTCACTATTTGGCCTGTTATTTGCACAATATTCGCTAATTAACCTATTTAAAACTTAAATAATTATTTCTATGAAACTTCAGGATTTAAACCAGGACGAATTAAATTCAGTAACTGGAGGTAGCGATTCCAAATCATCGATTGGTATTCAGGGGACTATTGGCGCTGACAGCCTGTTAACTTTACACACCGAATCGAGTAATGGTGACGAATACCGCTCATCAACTACTTCTGTGGGGAATGATGTATATATTGATTTAGGGGGTGTAGTCAATAACATTAGCCACTAATCAGATCCGTAAAGGACATGGTAGTCATGTCCTTTCTATTAATCCTTACTTCTTCAGAACATATCCTGGCAATAATGATACATCCATTAGTGTAAGTCCATTGGCATTTTTAACAACCCAAAAATCAAATAGTGCAAGCTGCAATTATCCAATTGCTGGAAAATACAATCTTAATAATGGTGAACTTAAATAAATCATCACTAACTGCAATAGAGATTTCAAGTTATATGAATCATTAGTCTAATTAATCGAAAGTCTTAACAAAATCTTATCGTGAAATGCTTCTAAACTGTGCAAAGTATATCACCAAAAGGCAACCAATTAGATAAGCTTGTTTTTCCTGGCAAATGCAATGGCTTCAGAACGCGAATTTACATTTAGTTTCAGATAAATATTTTTAACATGTGTTTTCACGGTTTCAACATCAATAAATAATTCTAAAGCGATCTCACTGCGGTCTTTTCCTGTATCAAGTTGTCGGAGTATTTGTGTTTCACGTTTCGTAAGCGGGCTTTCTTGGTTTTTCTGAAGTGATCTAATAACTGTCTTTGCTACATCTGGACTCAAAGGGCCACCTCCGTCGAGTACCTCACCAATGGCAACAATGATTTTTGCGGATGATGTATTCTTGGTAAAATAACCTGAGGCTCCTGCCGCAAGCGCATCGAGTATCATTTTTTCTGTCTCATAGACTGTAAGCATTATTATACTTGAATTAGGCAAAAGCTTTAAAATCTGGGGAACAGCCTCCAATCCACTTGTTCCAGGCAACTGAATGTCAAGTAAAATTACGTCCGGACGATCTGCTGTTAACTTGGATTTTCCTAAGTCAAACGAAGCGTACGTAGACACAACCTCGTAAGCAGATGTGTTTCGAATCAAATAGGCATATCCTTCTCTTATAGTTTCGTCATCTTCAATAATTGTAATCCTGGCTATCTGATTGTTATACATTTTTGTTCTGTTTTAGTGTTGAAAAGTTGATCATCAGACATACAGAGGTGCCCGAATCGGATGACTGTAAACTGAGGTCGGCATCAATCCTTTTTGCACGCACATACATGTTATTTACCCCGTGACCATTTTTTGCATATGCTACATTGAAGCCCCTTCCATTGTCTTCAAGCGTGATTAACAAAAACTCACTGTTTAGTACAGCACTATAACAAACGGTCGTGGCTCCCGAATGCTTGAGCACATTGTTTATAGATTCTTTTAGGATCATCAAAATATTACGGCTCAAGTCAAGCGATAACCGCGTATTATTGCCATTTAGCGAAATTTCATAACTAAACAAAATGGAGGTATTATTAAACATTTCAACCCCAAAATCTCTAACATGCTCAAGTAATTGATTGAGATGATCGTTTTTTGGATTTAGCGACCATAAAATGTCTCTGGTTCCAGAATATAGATCGTCAACGTTTTTTACTATTTTGCTTAGCACACCTAGTTTCTCGGTCTCACCAAGATCAATCATGCTTTTCAACACCTCGGAAAGCACAGTAATCCTTGTAAGTTTATTACCCAAATCATCATGAAAATCTTCGGCAGTCTGTGTTCGTAAGATCGCTTGTTCTTCCAACTTTATCTTAAGTCTTAATTTTCTGCGTCGTTCTCCCCAGGTAAAAATTGCGTAAACGCTAAACAATATCAAACATCCAGTTAGCAAAAGAACGAGTAATCTAAAAAGACCGGTCTGATGGTAAGGTTTACTTATTACGAATGGATACACTGCGACATTTTCAGAGACCGTTCCATGCGTAGTTTTTACTTTAACCTCAAAAATATATTTTCCGGCTGGGATAGCCCTATATGTTATCGAAGCATCACTGCTAGGTAAACTCCAGGCGGTATCAAGTCCGAGCAACCGATATGAATACCTGATGTCAGAAGAATTACGAAAGTAAACACCTGTATAATTAATGGTTATGCGGTTCTCATCGTAAGGCAACACTGCAGTCCCATCTTCGCTTTTTGAATTTGCATTCACCGAACTGATGTAAATGTATGGTTTTATATCGACGGGGGATGGCTGATCTGCGGGATATAAAACCGCACCTTTGGTGGTACCGATCCAGACACCTTGTGAAGTTTCCAGGATTGCATTTTGATTTGATTCTGCTAGCAGATATTGTGAAGATGGATTTTTAATAATGCTAAAATCAGCGGCCCGCAGTTTGCTTACTCCTTTGCCTGTTCCAAGCCAAATAGAGCCCTTGTGATCTAGCATCATGCTATAGATATGATCAGAAGATAAGCCGTTTTTGCTGCTTAAATTTTTAATAGATTTTGTCTCTGTGTTCCAAATGAACACACCGTAGTCTGAAGTGCCAAAAAGAATATTTTCGCCCACTTTTAGCATAGATAGAATGCTGAAACTAAAAATTTTTCTTGAAACCGGACTTTTATGACTTTTAGCTTTGGAAATCAAATACGCCCCCTGCTGTCCACCGGCAATCATAGTATGTTCGTCAAGTTCAATTAATTTCCCCCCTGCTCCATTGAGAATTAACTTAACCTGCCTGTCAGCTATATCATATCTGTATTGGGCCTGATCAGATGATAACAATATATCACCAGAATTATCTCCCATCATGCTGCTAAAGAAATAACCTGATTCTTGTTTGGATACGGAACTAATTGATTTTCCATCGTAAAGCCATAAACCAGCGGTAGTTCCTATCCAAATATTTTTTTGAAGGTCTGAAGTGAGAAACACAATGCTCCGGGACGACTCGCGTTTGAATGGTAGGATCATTTCCGAAATTACTCCGTTGATATTTTTGTACAATCCATTGGTTGTTCCTATTAGCACTTCGTCCTTATTCGGACTTGCTGCCAAAGCCATCACTATTTTACTACGTAGCCCTTGGGTATCATCAAAAGCTAAATAATTGTCTCCAGAATATCTATAGAGCCCATCGCCATTTGTGCCCAGCCATATGTTGCCTTCAATATCAACGTACAGGGTAGATACTTCACTTTCTGTTAGTCCATTTGTTGAGGTAAAATGTGTGTTTCCTTTTGCTGATAATCGCCACGCACCATGAGTTGTGCCAATCCAATAGCTCCCATTGCGGTCTATGGCAATAGAAGTTGGCCAATTTTTTATAAAACTAAAATCGCTGGAAACGTCCGTTTTGGTTACATTATAAATCCCTGATCTGCTAAGCAGTATGGCCTTAGCCCCTACCGGATCTTGAATCAAGAAGCAATGGATTGTTAAATCTTTAATTTTGGGATTTATTGCAGCCTCGTGCCATTTATGGTTTTTTAAATAGAAGAGTCCTTGTTTATATACTGCTGCCCACAGGATTCCATCAGGTCCTCGGGAGATTGCTGTAACGATCTCATTGTCATTATCCGTTATTGAAACTAAACGAGTAGTCGATTCGAATACTTCAAATAGCTTTCGTCCCTGAAGCGCATAAAGTCGGCTATCTATAGTCTGTATAAGTTGTACATCACCCCTTTTATGGTTTTGATAGGAATAGAATGATTTGTAATCAAATCTAGAAATCCCCTCTGTTGTACCTATAAATAAATTACTCCCCTTACTTATTACATCCGTGCAAAAATTCCCGGGTAAACCATCGTTCCTACCATAATCGCAAAATTGTTTACCATTGTAATAGCTAAGTCCTCCAAGGGTTGCAATCCATAACCGTCGGTTTGAGTCCTGAGTAATTCCACGCACCTGAGATTGCACGAGCCCGTCCTCTATGTCATAATGTTCAAAATTGTAACGCTGTGCGAAAACACTACAGGTAAACATCACTTGAAATAGAATAGCCAGATGAATAACGCTTCTGTACATATCTTAAGAATTAATACCCAAGGTAAATATCTGCAGGAAGATACAGTTAAAAAATACCCCGTTAAGGGGGATTTTTCTGCTATAGGCTAAAATACCCCTTGAAGGGTGAAACGCTAGGGCTAACATGAAGGTAAATTTGACTAGGTTTTAATTATAGAATTATGAAAATAAAAATTTTGCTGTGTTTGATGGTACTGGGTATCTCCACGGCAACGGCTTCCGGCAAAACAAACCCAAACAAAAATTATAACGTTTCTAGTGCCTCATTAATTGAAGGTTATACGCAAGCGAAAACGACATATGATGCCAATTTGCTAAGTGCCTTATTACATGAAGACGTGGTAATGCGTACAGGGAGACAAAATCAGGTGTTGAAACACGGTAAATCGGAATTGATTAGATTTTATAAACAGAATCCCAACGTAAAATTAAATTGCGTCACTTCCTGCGAGATGCTTTCTGTTTGCTATAATGTGGTGATGGCGCGTGTTGATCTTCAATTCCCTAACTTTGTCCAACAAAACTACCTTACTATGGAAAGGAATAACAAAGGTGAATGGAAAATTACACAGATAAATATGTTCTACATATAAAGCCGTCCTGTGGAACATAATGTAGACGATCAATTCGAATTTGGGTGTGGTATAACTGTGCGCTGGATGAAGGCAGTGCTAGAATAGTTAACAACAAGGGCTTTCGTGAAAACGTTAGCCCCTAATGGTTTAAAAGGGTTGCTCCCTAATGGCAAGGCATTAAACAGGCAGGTCATTTTCTTAAATATACATTTCGGATAAAGGACCTGCATATTTCTTGTACAAACGTGAAATCTCCGGGAATATGTTGAAATACGGTATTTTGGGGATAAATTATTTTAACATAAAAACGTATTAAATATATTTTTTAATATATTCACACCTCAAAACCAATCAATTATAAACTCATAAATTAAAAAAACGTATGGACAAGTTTCAAAAAGTCAAAGATCTTGTGGATTCAATCCAAAAAGATGCAGAAAAATTTTACAATGGCGGCAACGGTGCAGCAGGAACCCGTGTTCGTAAAGGCATGCAGGACTTGAAAAATTTAGCTACTGAAATCCGTAAAGAAATCACAGAAAAAAAGAACTCCAAATAATTCATCCAATTGTTTAGGAAAACAAAAAAGCCTTCTTGAGTGTTTCAAGAGGGCTTTTTTATTAATTAAATAAACCAAAATACCATCTATGTTATTAGTACAGCGCATCCGCCTAAGCAGAATATTACGAAACACCTGGCAGGTCGACATAATTATGATTGCTTCGTGCACTGGGGCCTACCTTGTACGAGAGTATCTTATTGCCCATCATTTTGAAATACCTACCATAATACCCTCTTTATTAGGAACCGCAATTGCTTTTTTTATAGGCTTTAATAACAACCAGGCTTATGATCGATGGTGGGAAGGACGAAAAATATGGGGCTCGCTAGTCAATGATTCGAGGTCATTTGCTCGTTCCCTCATTAATTATGTAGGAGACGACCAAGAAACTGTAAAACGAATGGTTTGTAGGCACTTAAGCTTTTTATATGCGTTAAAAGCAAGCTTGAGAGGCACCACGGATGAGATCTATACTAAATATTTGTCTGCAGAAGACCTAAGTGAGATTACTAACCACACCAATACTCATAATGCTATTTTGAATTTGCAGGCCAGAGATATCCAGATACTTTCAAAAAACGGTGCTATTGATGGCTTTAAGTTTTTAGAACTCAATCAAATGTTAAACCGGTTTACGGACTCCATGGGCATGAGTGAGAGGATTAAAAATACTGTATTTCCAACTACCTACACTTACCTAACTAAAGTCTTTATTTGGCTTTTTGTCGTAAGTTTCACGTTGGTAATTAGTCAGTCAGCAGGAGTGTATGCAATTTTTCTTGGATGGTTAATAGGTTTTGTATTTGTATCTACACAGATAAATGGTATGAGCCTTGTAGATCCTTTCGACAATAAATCGGCAGGTATTCCATTAAACCAAATTACAAGAACAATTGAGATTAATCTGCTTCAGATGCTTGGAGAGAGTGACGTACCCGAGCCGATTAAGCCAATAAACAACGAATACATTCTTTGAGCTACATCAGCTAGAGCAGGATAGCACAGGTTGGTAGATTTCAGTATATATACTTATATTGTTTGGCACAAATGAAACTATTTTATGGACCTAAACAGAACAGGATCTGTTAAACTAATCCTATCACTCAGCCTTTTGATTTTGCTGGGACTCTCTTTCACCACATTTAAAAAAGAACAACCGGGCCCCAAGGTAGACAAGCTAAAACTACTGCCTGATTTTAAAGCCCAGCATTTATATAGCCCGTCTGACCATAAGATTGGCTCTTGGGTGGCCATGGCTTTTGATGATAAAGGCCGCTTAATCACTTCTGATCAGAATGGTGCTTTATACCGCCTGGAGCTTCCGCCGATTGGCGCAGACACCAATTTGGTAAAAGTTAAGGTTGAAAAACTAAAAATAAAAGGCGCCGCCGAAAACGAATTAAGCATGGGTTATGCCCACGGTTTATTATATGCCTTTAACAGCTTGTACGTAATGGTTAACCATAATAGCGACGACAAGTTTAAAAAAGGCAGTGGATTATATCGCTTACAAGACACTGATGGTGATGATCAATATGATAAAATAACTTTATTAAAATCATTACAGGGCGAAGGCGAACATGGCCCTCATAGTTTGGTGCTATCGCCAGATAAGCAATCGATCTATATGATTGTTGGAAACTATACAGATCTGCCGGAGCTTGACAGTTATAGATTACCTAAAACCTGGAGAGAAGACAATTTGCTGGCTACTATAAAAGATCCAAACGGTCATGCTACTGATCGCTTTGCACCAGGTGCTTTTGTGATGCAGACAGATCCGGAAGGGAAAAAATGGGAACTAGTAAGTGCAGGGTATAGAAATCCCTATGATTTTGCTTTTAATGAAGACGGAGAAATGTTTGTATACGACGGCGATATGGAGTGGGATTTTGGTATGCCATGGTACAAGCCTACCCGCATTAGCCATGCAACAAGTGGTAGTGAGTTTGGATGGAGATCTGGTAATACCAATTGGTCGCCAGCTTATCCAGATAACCTACCTGCAATATTAAACATTGGTCAGGGTTCACCTACCAATTTAATTAGCAGCTACAATGCACGCTTCCCTGAGAAATACAGAAGGGGTTTATTGGCGTTCGACTGGACCTTTGGTATTATTTATTCGGTGCAGCTGGTTCCTGACGGTTCTTCTTATAAGACTGTTGCCGAGGAGTTTTTATCTGGGCAGCCCTTGCCGTTAACCGACGGAGTAATTGGTCCGGATGGCGCATTGTATTTCTTAACAGGTGGTCGTGGTTTAGAGTCTGACCTATATCGTGTATACTATGGCGATAATAGCCTAACGGATAAACCCCTGTCCAGCAAAGCTTCAGCAAGCATGTTGGAAGCCAGAAAGCTACGCAGAAAATTAGAGGCCTTTCATACTGCTCCAAATCCGGAAGCGTTGGCCCTGGCCTGGCCGAATTTGAAAAACAAAGACCGCTTTATCCGCTATGCGGCCAGGATAGCTGTAGAGCACCAACCGGTTGCAGAGTGGCAGGAAAAAGCATTGAATGAGAAAGACCCAATCATTTTACTGCAGTCTATCATCGCATTAGCAAGAAACGGCAGTAAAGAATTGAACAGCAAAATGCTGAATGCCTTGATGCAGATTAACTATTGGTCGCTCACAGAGCCTCAGCAAATTGATTTGTTGAGGGCAGTGGAATTGGTTTTGACTCGTACCGGGAAGCCATTACCGGCCGACCAGGTTAAGCTTACTAAATATTTAAACCCCTACTTTCCTGCTAAGACAAACGAATTGAACAGGTCGCTCTCCAAAATATTGGTATATATAGGTGACGAGCAAGTGGTTTCAAAGCTGATGACGATGATACCTATGGCTAAAGACGATGAAGCCGATCAAAAGGGTATTACCAGTTCGTCCGACTTGATCTTGAAAAACCCGCAATATGGTTTGGACATTGCCAAGACTTTATCTAAAACACCTCCTGCGCAGCAGATATATTATGCAGTAGCATTAAGTGAAGCGAAAAAAGGTTGGACACCAGCCTTAAGTGAAAAATACTTCAAGTGGTTTTACACTGCATTTGGTTACAAAGGGGGCAATAGCTATATAGGTTTTATTGATGAGGCCCGAAAATTGGCGCTCGCCAATCTACCTAAAGAGCAGTTCGCACTGTACAATAAGATGTCTGGCAACGACTTGGTGGCCAACAAACAATTAAAAATGTTTGATGTAACGCCGCCGAAAGGTCCAGGTAAGGAATGGAAACTAGAGGAAGCATTAGCAGTTGTGAAGGATAGCCTTGTAGGCAGAAACTTTGAAAATGGCAAGAACATGTTTGCCGCTACGCTTTGTATTTCCTGCCATAGTACAGGTGGCGAGGGCGGCTCTGTAGGCCCTGACTTAACAAACCTTGGTACACGTTTTACTGAAAAGGATATACTGGAATCTATTATCTCGCCAAGCAAAGTAGTTTCTGACCAGTACGCGGCTACAGTTTTTGAGCTCAAGGATGGAAGCTCCATTTTGGGAAGAATAAAAAATGAGACGAAGGATAAATATATGATATCTCAAAACCCCTTCGACCCACAAACACTGCGTACTATTTTGAAAAAGAATGTGGTTAAAAAATCGGTCTCAAAGCTATCAGTGATGTTGCCGGGCATGATAAACAGCATGAACAAAGAGGAGCTGAAAGACTTAATGGCTTACCTGATATCTGGCGGCAATAAATCTAACAAAGTTTACAAATGATAAAGAAACATATATTATTAAGCTTTGCTTTGGTATTTAGCATGGCTTGCGGATGTAAAGTTATTGGTCAGGACAAATATTACACTAAGATATTTGATGGTAAGACTTTAAAGGGATGGCGCGGAGATGCTAAGCACTGGAGAGTAGAGAATGGAAGTATTATAGGTGAAGTAACGCCTAGCAATCAGTTAAAGGAAAATACCTTTCTAATTTGGGAAGGAGGGAAAACGGCAGACTTTGAATTGAAACTGCAGTACAAAATATCTGCAGGTGGCAATAGTGGTATCCAATATCGCAGTGAGGAACTTCTTGGCGATCCTTTTAGACTAAAAGGTTACCAGGCAGATATTGACGGAAAAAACGAGTACACCGGTTTAAACTATGAGGAGCGAGGCAGAGGCTTTATTGCGAGACGTGGGGATAAAGTAGTTGTTGATTCATTGGGTGCCCCTAAAACAGTCGCCTCATTGGGAGCTACTGCAGATTTAGCTAAAAACATTAAACTGGGCGACTGGAACGAATATCACCTTGTAGTAAAAGGCAACCACATGCAGCATTATATAAATGGCATATTGATGAGCGAAGCGACAGACAATGACCGGGTGAACCGTAAAATGACTGGCTTGCTTGGGTTACAAGCTCATGTTACTCCAGAGATGCGGGTGGAATTCAAAAACATCAAAATAAAACAGCTGTAAAAAAAAAGGCCCTGCAAAATGCAGGGCCTTTTTTTTGTGCGGAGAGTGAGAGATTCGAACTCTCGATACCCTTTTGAGGTATACACACTTTCCAGGCGTGCTCCTTCAACCACTCGGACAACTCTCCATTTGAAGGATTGCAAAAGTAGGAAATTTATTCAATAACTGATACCTTAAGCATATTGGTCTTGCCCTTTTTCTCCATTGGAATGGAAGCTGTGTTGATTAAAACATCGCCTTTTTTAATCATTTTAAGCTCTTTAAGCAATTCATTCACATCCTCAATAGTTTGATCGGTACTTTCAAACTTATCGTAATAGAATCCTTGTACTCCCCATATTAAACTTAAACTGTTTAACAAGCTTTTGTTATTGGTGAATATAAAAGTAAATGCTTCTGGTCTGTGGCTGGAGATTTCGAAAGCGGTGTAACCACTCACTGTTAAAGAAACTATACCAACAGCCTTCGTTTGCTTAGCTAGGAATACAGCTGAATCACATACCGCATCACTTAAGAAGAAATCCGACTTAGGTTTTAAGAATTTGTCTGCATAAAAAGGGTAATTATTTACCTCTATATTGGTGATAATCTTTTGCATAGTTTCAATAACGATCAAAGGAAACTCTCCTACTGAAGTTTCTCCGCTAAGCATTACTGCATCTGCGCCATCCAATACTGAGTTGGCCACATCATTCACCTCAGCACGTGTTGGCCTAGGTGTAGTGATCATACTTTCCAGCATCTGTGTAGCAACAATAACAGGTTTAGAAGCCGCACGGCATTTCTGAACAATCATTTTTTGCAACAATGGAACTTCTTCCATCGGCATTTCAACTCCAAGATCTCCACGGGCAACCATTACACCGTCTGAAACAGCTATAATAGCATCGATATTAGCAATCGCTTCTGGCTTTTCTATTTTAGCAATTACCCTGGCAGTTTTACCACGGGCAGCTATAATTTCTTTTAATTCTGTGATGTCTTCTGCGTTACGCACAAAAGAAAGACCGATCCATTCTACATCATTTTGTAGTACAAACTCCAGGTTTTCTTTGTCTTCGGCCGTAAGTGAAGGGATGGAAACTTTAGTATTTGGAAGGTTAACCCCTTTTCTTGAGGTTAAGATACCTCCATGAACAACTTCACAAATTACTTCATCCTTAAGGTTGGTTTCAATTACTCGCATTTGTAACTTTCCATCATCCAAAAGAATGATCTCACCAGGTTTTACATCCTGAGGAAAAGTATCATAAGTAATATATATACGCTCTTCATTACCTATACATTTTTGAGTGGTAATAGTTGTACGGCTTCCATTTATAAGGTTAATGCCGCCATCCTGTACCATACCGATACGGATTTTAGGACCTTGTAAATCTGCAAGAATTCCTACATTATAGCCATACTTTTCATTAAGACTGCGAATGGTATCGAGTACTGCCTGGTGGTCTGCTTGAGAACCGTGAGAAAAATTTAAACGACAAACGTCAAGTCCAGCGTTAAACATACTATATAAAACTTCAGGTTTGGCTGATGCAGGACCTAAGGTGGCTACAATTTTTGTTCTTGAATGAAATGGTTTCATTAGGTTATTATTCTTTTTTTGTCTGATATACTAAATTCAAATATAGTGTATTTAATACACCTGCAATATAAAATTTACATTACCAAGTTTTCCCTGGAGCGTAAACGCTTTGGATCAATCTGCGCAGCTACCTGAATATCAGACAGTTTATTCAGTCCGCTTAATATGTAATTCAAATCGTCCTTATCAATATATTGATGAATGACCATAAAAAAATCAACTTTATTCATTTCGGGTATTAAAAACCCTTCAGCATTTCTGTTGTTAATTATATAATATTCGATCTCACCCTGCTCAACAAAAAAGAAGTACTTTGAGAAGGAAAGTGGTGCTTCGTCAATATTAAAATATACTTCGTGGTCCTCAATTTTTTCAAAATTGAAATCCAGACTGGTATTTATTTTGTGACATAGAACGTAATCTTTTAGTGATGCAGTGATGGCAATTAGGACGAAATCAAGATCCAGGGATAGTTTTAAATAAGTTTTGTTCAAAACAGAGATTATTACGGAATACGAAATTATAAAACTAATTTTACTTTAATGTTCGGAATAAAAACATTAAAATTGATAGAGAAATAAAAACATTTGAAATGTGTAAGAATTTATTTTTCTTTGCACTGAATTATTTAACCATTAAATTATAATCATTATGTCTGATATTGCTTCAAGAGTTAAGGCTATTATCGTTGAAAAATTAGGTGTGGACGAAAGCGAAGTTACACCGGAAGCTTCTTTCACTAACGACTTGGGTGCGGATTCTTTAGATACAGTAGAACTTATTATGGAGTTTGAAAAAGAATTCAATGTAGCAATCCCTGATGATCAGGCTGAAACCATTGGTACAGTTGGTCAAGCAATTGCTTACTTAGAAAAAAACGTTAAGTAAAATACGGTCTCCGTATAATCCGTATAAATGGAATTAAAAAGAGTTGTAGTAACTGGGTTAGGTGCGCTCACTCCTATTGGCAACACTATCCCTGAGTTTTGGGATGGCTTGTTAAATGGTGTGAGCGGCGCCGGTCCGATTACTGGTTTTGACACCTCTAAGTTCAAAACTAAATTTGCCTGTGAGCTTAAAAACTTCAACCCCGAAGACTTTTTGGATAAAAAGGAAGCTCGCAAATTAGATCCATTTGTTCAGTACGCCTTAGTATCTACCGATGAAGCCGTTAAAGACGGTAACTTCGATTTCTCACAACTAGACACCAACCGCATTGGCGTAATATGGGGTTCTGGAATAGGCGGTTTTAAAACTTTTCAAGATGAGATGAAGAACTTTTTTTTGGGTGACGGTACGCCACGCATTAATCCGTTCTTTATTCCTAAAGTAATTATTGATATCGTCCCGGGTCATATTTCTATCAAATATGGGTTACGCGGACCGAATTTCGCTACAGTTTCTGCCTGTGCTTCTTCTACTAATGCTATGATTGATGCTTACAACTACATCCGCTTGGATATGTGTGACGTAATCATCAGTGGAGGTTCCGAAGCAATCATAAATGAAGCTGGTATTGGCGGTTTCAATGCGATGCATGCTCTTTCTACACGAAATGATGATGCCGCCACTGCATCCCGTCCGTTTGATAAAGACCGTGACGGGTTTGTTGCAGGAGAAGGCGCCGGTACTATCATACTGGAGGAACTGGAACATGCAAAGAAACGCGGTGCTAAAATTTATGCTGAACTGGTGGGAGGCGGGATGAGTGCGGATGCAAATCACATTACTGCACCACATCCACAAGGCCTTGGTGCCAGAATGGTTATGACAAACGCACTAAGAGATGCAGGACTTACTACCGCTGATATCGATTATATTAACGTGCATGGTACTTCCACTCCATTGGGTGATATATCTGAAAGTAAAGCCATTGTTGATCTTTTTGGTGAAGATGCTTACAAATTAAATATAAGTTCAACAAAATCAATGACCGGCCATTTATTGGGGGCAGCCGGTGCTATTGAAGCAATTGCTTCGATTCTGGCTGTTAAGAATGATGTTGTACCTCCTACCATCAACCACTTTACAGATGATCCTGACTTTGATCCAAAATTAAATTTCACATTCAATAAGTCACAAAAACGACCTATACGTGCTGCATTGAGCAATACGTTTGGTTTTGGTGGCCATAATGCGTCTGTGATTTTCAAAAAATACGAAGAGTAACAGTCCTTATTCCAATTAATGTCAATAATTGACCTGTATAAGCTTTATCTGTCTGCAGACAAAGTCTTTATAAAAAAGTTGAACAATATTTTAGGCTTCGTGCCTGGAAATACCGTTTTGTATAAAATGGCGTTCAGACATAGGTCTGTGGCAAAGATTTTGAAGAATGGCAGTAGAAGTAGCAATGAACGATTAGAGTTTTTAGGTGATGCAATATTAGGCTCCGTAATTGCAGAATTACTTTTCAAAAGCTACCCATATAAAGAGGAGGGATTCCTTACTGAAATGCGTTCCAAAATTGTTAACAGGGCTAATCTTAATCAACTTGCACGAAAAATGGGTTTCGATCAATTGATTGTGTTTGACCAAAAGACTGTAAATGTCCAAACCAAACACCATTCCATGTTGGGAGATGCCTTCGAGGCATTAATTGGAGCCATTTATCTTGACAAGGGGTATAATTTCACGAAAGATTTTCTACTAAAAAGAATTGTAAAGCCCTACATCGACGTTCACACACTGGAGTTAACTGAGACAAATTTCAAAAGCAAACTTATCGAGTGGTGTCAGCGGCATGGCAAAGACATTTCTTTTGATATGGTTCAAAATGGTGAAGGTGAAAGCGTAAAGCTATTCACCATTAATGCCGTAATTGAAGGCGAAAGTTTCGGCGTTGGCCGAGATTATAACAAGAAAAATGCCGAGAAACTCGCTGCAGAAAAAGCTTGCGAGGCCCTCTCAATCTAGCTATTTCTTTAGGCTATCTTTAAAACTCTTATAGGACTCTTTGATGTATTTGATGGCATCATAGTTTGCCCAGTTTTGAGCTTTTTCATATTCAGGCCTATAATTAATCATGAAATCTTCCAGGTCTTTATCTTTCAGGTCAGTATTTTGCTGTATAATGGTTTCATTAAAGAACCCGTCAATCAGTGTTTGTTGCATTTCGGTTTCATAGTATTTTCCAAATCGCCGTGCATTTTTTGGGGTACGCCCAAAAGTTTCATATAAAGCAGTGAGGGGTTTAAAGAAAAATGCTAAAACGGGTGGCTTACCTGAATAAAATGCCCCTTTTTTACGGTAATCCTGCTTCATATCCGTCAGTTCCTGTTTCTTGGACTGTATGTTAATATTCACTTCCCGCAACATCGTACCACGTCTTAATTTTACAATTAAATCCTGTTGAGAGGCCACTACAACGGTAGAATCTGAATATTCAGCAGCATAAATAAGTAGGGTATCTCCAATTATAGCTTTAATTTCAAAAAGCCCTAAAGTATTACTAGTAGAAGTGAACGTGGTTCTTTTGTTATATATCCGAGCTCCTGCAATCCGGTTTGGAGTACCAAGTTCCCCTAGCGCACCCTTCAACAAAAAATCTTGCTGAGCAAAAACTGTGGTGACCGACATCATTAAAGTCAGTACGCTTATAAACACATATCTATGGATATTCGCCATCAACAATTATTAATTTGTAAACTTAAGTAATGTTTACTATGCAATAAGTTAAAAAAAGTTAAATGGTTTTGAAAAGGCAATAAATTATATCTTTGCACATGATAAAATCAATGACAGGGTATGGCCTGGCCTTAACTGATCACGAAAACGCCAAGTTTTCTGTTGAAATCAAATCCCTAAACAGCAAATTCTTAGAGTTAAACCTCAAACTACCCCGTGCGTTTTCTGAGAAGGAATTGCTGCTTCGTAATTTATGTAGTAAAGACATTGAACGAGGGAAAGTGAGTGTAAGCATTAACATTGAAAGGGGCGAGGAAAGTGTAAAAGGAGCCACAATAAATGCCGGGCTGCTTACTAAATATTATCAGCAGCTACAACAAATCAATAACACCCTTGGAGCAGATTCAACCAATTTATTACAGGCCGTACTCGCATTTCCTGAAGTGATTACTTATGCTGAAGAAGAGGTTAACGAAGGCGACTGGGATATACTCAACAATACTTTTAATAAGGCGCTATCCAACTTCAACAAGTTTAGAACAGATGAAGGCGCTGTGCTAAAGAATGATCTTGAATTAAGAATTAAAAATATACTGCAGTTTTTTTCCGAGGTTGAGGTACTGGAGCCCCTGCGGATTCCGGCAATTAAAAACAGGCTAAATCAGTTTCTGGAAGATAATGTTGGGAAGGTTAATGTAGACCAAAACCGTTTGGAACAGGAACTGATCTATTACATTGACAAATTGGACATTACTGAAGAAAAGATTAGGTTACGTAGTCATTGCGACTATTTTACTGAAACACTTAAAAGCAAGGACGCTAATGGTAAGAAATTGGGTTTCATTTCTCAAGAAATTGGGCGCGAAATCAACACAATGGGTGCAAAAGCAAATGACGCCCAGATTCAACAATTGGTGGTGGGCATGAAAGAAGAACTAGAAAAAATTAAAGAGCAACTATTAAACGTTCTATAGGCTTTGCCTCGGGACCCAATATATAAAATGACACAAGGCAAACTCATTATTTTTTCAGCGCCATCAGGGGCGGGCAAAACAACAATTGTAAAGCATTTGCTCCAAAAATTTCCTGATTTGAACTTTTCTATTTCTGCCACCACACGTCAATCAAGAGGTGACGAGCAAAATGAAAAAGATTATTATTTTATTACAAAAGAAGATTTTTTACACCGAGTCGCCCGTCAGGAGTTTGTTGAATTTGAAGAAGTTTATAACGGAACCTTTTACGGTACACTCAGATCAGAAATTCAACGAATCTGGGACAATGGAAAGCATGTCATCTTTGACATTGATGTAGAAGGAGGTCTGCGTCTGAAACGTAAATATGAAGAAGATGCCCTTGCAATTTTTGTACAACCACCGTCATTGGAAGTCTTGAAAGCAAGATTGAGTGGAAGGGGTACTGATAGTGAAGAAAAGCTACAGGAACGCTTTGTAAAGGCAGAGAAAGAATTAGAATACGCAGATAAATTTGATGTGATTTTGAAAAATCATGACCTGACTACTGCATGTGCCGAAGCTGAAAAACTAATCGCAGATTTTATTGGGCGCAAATAATGATATGAAAACGGGATTATTTTTTGGTTCTTTTAATCCTATACACACCGGACATCTCGTTATCGCAAACTTCATGGCGAGTTTTAGCGGACTGGAGGAAGTTTGGCTAGTAGTGTCGCCTCACAACCCACTGAAACAAAAAAGCAGCCTGAGCAACATGTACGACCGTTTGGAGATGGCCAGGTTGGCTACAGAACATGCGCCCCAAATTAAGGTTAGTGATATTGAGTTCGGTTTGCCTCAGCCTTCCTACACTATAGACACCCTAACTTATCTTCATGAGAAATATCCCACAAGAAAATTTGTATTGATAATGGGAGCAGACAATCTTTCCTCAATTAAAAAATGGAAAAATTTTGAAGTGTTGCTCAACAACTATGAAATATATGTCTACCCCAGACCGGGAATAGACCTGACAGAATGGAAGGATTGCTCTTCAGTTATAGTTACTAAGACTCCTCAGATGGACATTTCATCAACTTTTATCCGTAAGGCGATAACAAATGGAAAAAATGTACAATTTTTCCTGCCAGATAACGTATTGGCTTTTATAGAAAGTAAAAATATGTATCGTTAGTTTCTGTATATTAAAAAAATTGTAGGCTTTTTGTGGAGGTCAATCCGCTCCTGCCTCCATTGTCCTACAGAAAGTGTCTTAATAAACTCATCCTCGCCGGTAACGTTCGTAGCTATACAAAGTAATGTCTGAGCAGCCGTATTCTTTATAATGTCCTCAAAAAGATGATTATTACGAAAAGGTGTTTCTATGAACAACTGTGTTTGCTTTTTTTGCTGAGCAGTTTGCTCAAGTTCTTTAATTCTTTTAACACGTTCTACTTTATCAATTGGCAGATAACCATGGAAGGTAAAGCTTTGTCCGTTAAACCCTGATGCCATTAAAGCTAATAATAATGAACTGGGTCCAACAAGTGGAACTACTTTGATACCTCTCTTATGTGCTTCAGATACCACATCTGCTCCAGGGTCCGCAATCCCAGGGCAACCTGCTTCACTCATTAAACCAACATCTTTGCCTGTCATGAGTTCTTTAAAGTATGGCACCATAGAGTCGTTTCTTTTATGCTTTCCATAGTCATGAATTACAAGTTCCTGCTGCGGTATTTTTATTCCTGCCTCCTTAAGAAATTTACGGGCAGTTTTTTCGTTCTCAACAATATAAGTATTTAGCGAGTTAATCGTCTCGCTAAGGAAAGCGGTAAACGATTTATGAGACGCGTTCTCTGCCAAAGGGACAGGAATTAAAAAAAGTGTTCCTTTTTCCATAATGTTATTTATAATATCTCAGCCAGGTCATTTCCAGAAGTATTTCGCGATAGAGCAATGTTGATGAAAAATTGATTCATCATCCTCTTCAAAATGATTAAATGTGGCGATTTATGCAAAGGTGCTAAAATATTGTAATGCTAGTGCAACCTTATCAGGTTAATTCTCGTCATTACAAAAAAGGTTTTGTAACTTGTATACTACCCGGACAACATATTATGTATATAGGGGCAACACTTAAACTAATTTAATTACGTTATCATGCATAGTCATAATGTAATATTTTTTAAGACATTAAACTTTTGGGTTGGTTAGAACTCATATGGATATAAAAAGAGCGTTAGGTAAATTAAACACACACACAAATGAAACACATGATCAAATTACCGGCTATTGTGCTGGGGCTTATGCTCCTTCTGGCCGGAACCACTGAAAGGGTTATGGCACAAGACGAGGACATTTCCATGCAGTCCTTCTACGATGAATTGTCTCCTTATGGAACCTGGATTCAGGATCCCCAATACGGGTACGTATGGCGGCCGGATGTTGGGCAGGGAGAATTTAGACCGTATTATACAAATGGCCGATGGGCTATGACAGAATACGGTAATACCTGGGTATCTGACTATGATTGGGGCTGGGCTCCTTTTCATTATGGACGCTGGGTGTACAACCGTTATAGCCAATGGGTTTGGATTCCCGACACAGTTTGGGGACCGGCATGGGTTAGCTGGAGAAGTGGTGGTGGTTATTATGGCTGGGCACCAATGGGACCAGGCATGAATGTAAATGTTAATATCAACATTCCTGATCTATTATGGGTATTTGTACCGCAGAGAAACATCTACTACAATAGTTTCCCGCGTTATTATTCCCGTAGAAACGTAGTGATCATTAATAACACTACTATAATTAACAACACCTATGTGCGCAATAACCGCTATTACTCAAGCGGCCCCAGAGCAAATGACATCAGGCGTTATACTGGTCGCGATGTTCCTGTTTATAGCGTAAACAGAACGGCACGTCCAAGTCGAACAAATATGGACGGTAATCGCATCAACATGTATACGCCTAGCCGCAGCAGCAGATCTGGAAACAGCGGAGTTGTTGGGCCAAGGGAATCCATTAGAGGCGAAGGATACGCATCTGCCAGGCCTGACCGTACAAATCAGCAGGGAAAACAAGATGGACCAGATTATAGATCGGCCAGAAATAATGATAGGTCTACGGCAACTAGAGAAAATGTAGAGAGCCGAACTGATAGAAATGTTCAACAAGCACCTCCACAGCGCCAGCAAAGTACTGAAATAGCTCAGCAAGGGCGTCCTGAAAGAGTGGGAAGACAAGACCAGCCCCAATCTCAAGCGAGGCAGGATCAACCTCGGGTGAGGCCTGAAGCGTCTCAAAGACAAGAACAAGTTCAAAGACAGGAACAAGTTCAGAGACAAGCCCAGCCTGAACGTCAAGCTCAACCTGAAAGGCAGGCTCCGCAACAACGTCAGGAACAGCCTCAACGAATGGAGCGTAGACCCGATGTGCAGCAGGCGCCACAAAGAATTGAACGTTCTGCACCT
The DNA here is from genome assembly GCA_040385565.1 of Bacteroidota bacterium. Lineage (GTDB taxonomy): Bacteria > Bacteroidota > Bacteroidia > Sphingobacteriales > Sphingobacteriaceae > Pedobacter. The sequence continues at coordinate 86,340 of JAZKHD010000015.1, forward strand.
AGCAGATCATCAGGAGGGGAAAGTCGTGGAAGCAGTTCTTCTGCAAGGTCTGCAAGAGGCGGAAGAGGATAAAACTGGATTGGATAACATTTAACCATAGCAAGAAAGCCGGCACACAGCCGGCTTTTTTATTATCTTTGCAGCTTTGCAAAAGCGCAGAGGCTTAATTCTTTATGATTCACCCAGAAATAGAAAAACGAAAAACATTTGCCATAATCAGTCACCCCGATGCCGGTAAAACAACTTTAACAGAGAAATTCCTTCTTTTTGGGGGAGCAATAAATACTGCCGGAGCTGTAAAACGTAATAAAGCCAATCAAAGCAGCACTTCAGATTTTATGGAAATCGAGAAGCAGCGTGGTATTTCTGTTGCGACTTCTGTAATGGGCTTTGAATATAATGGAAAGCGAATCAACATTTTAGATACGCCGGGGCACAAGGATTTTGCTGAGGACACCTATCGTACTTTATCAGCTGTTGATAGCGTGATTCTGGTTGTGGACTGCGTTAAAGGGGTAGAAGAGCAAACAGAAAAACTTATGGCTGTTTGCAGAATGCGCAACACTCCTGTTATTATATTTATCAATAAAATGGACCGGGAGGGTAAAGATGCCTTTGATTTGCTGGACGAAATTGAGAATAAACTTAACATTAGTCTTTGCCCGCTCTCATGGCCAATTGGTCAGGGCCACACCTTTAAAGGTGTTTATAGCATTTACAACAAGCACCTCAATTTGTTTGAACCAGACAAGACAAAGATTAGCGAGCCTGTCATTCAAGTTGGCGACTTAAATGACCCTAACCTTGAAAACTTCTTAAAACCTAAAGAACTAAATGGCCTAAAGGGCGATCTTGAACTGGTTGAAGGCGTTTACGGATCGCTAGACAAAAGCATGTACATTGAGGGACTACTTGCTCCAGTATTCTTTGGAAGCGCAATTAATAACTTTGGTATAAAAGAACTGCTGGATACCTTCATCAATATTGCCCCCAGCCCTAAAAGCAGGGAAGCTGAGCAGCGTGAGGTATTGGTAGATGAAAAGAATTTTACAGGTTTTGTCTTTAAAATCCATGCCAACCTGGATCCGAAACATAGAGACCGGATTGCCTTTCTCAGGGTCTGTTCAGGTAAGTTTGAACGTAATAAGTTCTATTATCATTCCCGTCAGGAAAAGAAGCTAAAATTTTCAAACCCAATGGATTTCATGGCGAATGAAAAGAGCATTGTTGAGGAGGCATGGCCAGGAGATGTGGTAGGCCTTTATGATAGTGGGAATTTTAAAATTGGCGATACATTAACTGAGGGTGAGAAGCTGCAGTTTAAAGGTATTCCAAGCTTCTCTCCAGAGATATTTAAAGAGGTGGAGAATAGAGACCCCCTTAGAACAAAACAGCTTGAGAAAGGCATTCAGCAGCTCACTGAAGAAGGGGTTGCGCAACTCTTTACACAACAGCCAGGAAACCGGAAAATTATTGGTGCCGTTGGTGAGCTACAATTTGAGGTTATTGCTTTTAGACTGGAGCATGAATATGGAGCAAAGGCTCATTTCAGAATGCTTAGCTACGGAAGATCCAATTGGGTTACATCAAAAGACAAGAAAAAACTTGAGGAGTTTTTAAAACGCAAGCAACAGCATATTGGAGAAGATAAGGATGGAAATCCTGTTTTTCTTGCCGACAATGATTTTATGATTAATATGACAATGAGGGATTACCCCGATATTGAATTTCACAAAACATCAGAGTTTAAATAATCAAAGCGGCCCTATAAGGCCGCTTTGATTATTAGTGGTTCTAATTAAAATAAAATTATTTCAAACCTTTCAGTGCCGCTTTGATTCTAGGCATCATTTCTAAGATATCCTGCAATGTACATGCCCCCACTGACGCCCTGTACCAAGGCATATTCTCTTCATTGCCAAAGGCAGAGAAAGGAACGAAAGCTACTTTTGCCGTTTTAATAAGATAAAAGTTAACGTCGGCACTGTTTTTAAGAAATTCGCCTTCCAGAGTAGTCTTGCCTAAATAATTTATTTTGATAGTCAGGTAGATGGCGCCCATGGGCTGAACAGCATCCACATCATATCCTTCGGCTTTTAAGTTTAAAAACCCAATATATAATGCTTCAAGACTAGCCTGCACTTTAGCTTTAAAAGACGTCAGAAAAGCATCAAGCACATCTTTGCGTTTAAAGTAATCTGCCATTGCAACCTGCTCTGCTTTAGGTGCCCATGCACCCATGTGACCAACAAGGGCCTTCATACGGTTTATGATATCTGCCGGCCCAAATCCCCAACCTACCCTCACACCGGTAGCAGCCAAACATTTTGAACTTCCATCTACAAAGATAACATAATCACGAATCTCGGGTCTTAAACTAACTGGGTTAACATGATCAACGCCAAATGTTAGCAAAGAGTAAATCTGATCGTACATCATATATAGCGGCTTTTCGTTTAAGCCCCTAGAATGGTTTTCCTCAATAACAACATCACAGATTTCAGCAAGCTGATCAGCAGTAAACATGGTTCCTGTTGGATTTAATGGCGAACACAACGCCAACAAAGTTGCTCCTTTTAAATGCGGCTTAAGCTGTTCGGCGGTGGGCATAAAGTTACTCTCAGCATCAGTTTCAACAGCAACGGCAGTAGCCGAGGTAAGATGGCAATAGTGATTATTATTCCAGGATGGTGCTGGAAAAACTACCTTATCTCCCGGATCTATAAGTGCCAGATAAGTTGCATAGATCAAGGGTCTTGATCCACCTGAAATTAATATCTCAGAGGTATTGTACGCCAATCCGAATCGCTCCTTTAAAATCTCCGATACAGTTTCGCGTAAAGGCAAAATACCGTCTGCCGGGGGATAGTTTGTTTGGTGTGCATTGTAAGCACTCACGATCCCATCTTTTAATTCATCCGGTATGGGAAAAATTGACGGATCAAAATCACCTATTGTTAGGTTGGCAATCTGATCCCCCTTCCTTTTCATCTCATTAACCTCGTTCCCGATTTTAATGATTTCCGATCCAATAAGCGTGCTGGCTAATGCCGATACTTTCATTGCTATATTTTTAATGGTAAATATTGATTTAAATAATTATCGAAGCAACTGCTGGATAGCATTTCTTGTTTTTTCAAAAGAAAATTGTGAAAGTACATCAATCATCATTGCTTCTATTTCATCATTACAGAGATTTCCTATGCTACCTTCATGTGTATGGTGAACAGTAGCACTGGGTGCAAAGGTTCCATTATCGATGGTTTCACCAACAATTTTATATGCTTCTCTAAACGGCGTACCTTTTGATGCCAGATCATTTACTACTTCAACACTAAATAGATAGTCGTATTTTTTATCGGCGAGTATATGATCTTTAACTGTGATATTCTGCAGCATAAATGTGGCCATTTCAAGACATTCATTCAAAGATTCCATGGCAGGGAAAAGATTTTCTTTTAACAACTGGAGATCGCGGTGATAACCGGATGGCAAATTGGTTGTCATCATTGCTATTTCATTCGGTAAGGCCTGTATTTTATTACAGCGGGAACGAATCAATTCAAATACATCAGGATTCTTTTTGTGGGGCATAATACTTGAGCCGGTTGTCAGCTCATCTGGAAAAGAAATGAAACCAAAATTCTGACTTATAAATAGGCATACATCCATAGCCATTTTTGCTAATGTAGCAGCTATTGAAGACATAGCTTGCCCCAGTATTCTTTCTGTTTTGCCCCTGCCCATTTGCGCATAGACAACGTTATAGTTTAATCGTTCAAATCCTAGCAGCTCAGTTGTCATGGTTCTGTTTAAAGGAAAAGAAGATCCGTACCCTGCCGCTGATCCCAATGGATTTTTGTTACATACTTTCCATGCAGCAAGCATAAGTTCCATGTCGTCAACCAAACTCTCTGCATAAGCACCAAACCATAAACCGAAAGAAGATGGCATGGCTATTTGTAAATGCGTGTACCCAGGAAGCAGCTTATCTTTATGTGTATTGCTCAATTCTATTAGCTGACCGAAAAGAACAGAGGTATTGCCAACCATGTCTTCAATACAGCTTCTGAAAAAAAGCTTCAGATCTACCAATACCTGATCATTTCTGGATCTGCCGCTGTGGATCTTTTTACCTGCTTCGCCTATTCGTTGGGTTAGCAGCCATTCCACTTGTGAATGTACATCTTCCACAGTGTCCTCTATAACAAATTTACCTTGCTCAATTTCGGCATAGATGTGTTTAAGTTCCTTTTGAACAAGAATCAGTTCATCAGCTGTAAGCAGGTTAATACTTTCTAGCATTTGCACGTGGGCAAGAGACCCAAGCACATCAAAAGCTGCCATTTGCAAATCTAGTTCCCGATCTTTTCCAACGGTAAAGGACTCAATATCTTTGTTTACGGTTACGCTCTTTTGCCAGATTTTCATTTAATATTCGATTTTCAAGCTCCGGTTGCACTGAGGAGTTGAGGTGTTCTGCAAATATCATAAAAATAAAGAGAATCACTAAACAACGGGCATGGAAACATGAAATGCAGTGCCAGACTCTGCTGCGCTTTCAAACCAAATTGTTCCACCCTGTCTGTTCACAAAATCTTTACAAAGCATTAATCCAAGTCCGGTGCCTTTCTCCAGATCAGTACCGTAACTGGAAACAATATTCATTGTAAATATCTTCGCCTGCTTTTCTGGAGATATTCCAGTGCCATTATCATGGACAGAGATGATACACTGACCATCTTTGACCCGGCTTTTTAGCACCACCCGTCCATCTGCATAAGTAAATTTAACCGCATTATTTAGCAAGTTACGTATTACTGACTGAAACATATTTCGGTCTGCCCTTATCGTTGAAAGTTCTTCAATATCCACAATAAAGTCCACCTTTTTAATATCGGCAACTTGCTTGAACATTAAGATGATAGGATCTAGAAGCTGCCTCAATGTAAGGCTTTCAAGGTATACTTGATTATTTTCCATTTGGCTCTTTGTCCAGTGGAGCAAATTTTCAAGTAAGTACTGAGCATCTCCTAATGACTTTGTCAGGTCGGATTCAACAACACGCCGTTCATGTGGCGTCAGATCAATATCAGTTAACAGATTTAAATATTGCTTTAAGGATGCAAGTGGCCCGGTAAGGTCATGAGAAATTATAGAAAATAATTTGTCTTTTTGAGCATTCATTTCCTCCAGTTTCTTTGCTTTTTCTTCGGCCAGAAGCTTTTGTTCTTCATAATTTTTCCTTAATTGAACTGTGCAGATAAACAATAAGGTTACAACAATAATATAGGTGAAAATTACATCAGCAAATAATTCCGAGCGGTTTGCATAGTGTTGTTGCACAACATCAGGATAAAAATATTCAGAACCTACAACTGCCATTACAAGTAAAAGGTTGAGGACATACCAAAACCATCTTTGTTGTTTTGGTATAACAACAATGATTAAAAAAAGTGTTAGCGCAAAAAGTAACAGAATACTGCCGGTGATGCCTGAGTTGTAAAAGTAAGTTACGGATATGAACGCATTTATTTCAATTGCTGAGAGCAACAGTGCGAGATTTAACTTATCTCTGAAACGGCTTAGATAATATAAATATGCTTGTATTATTCCTACAGAAATAGATGCTATCGCAGAAAACAGCAGCGTCGTAGAAAGATTATAGGCTGTTAGGGTAATTAGGGCAACGAAGATGATTACAGAAATGCTGTGGAAAATACGGGCTTCCATGGAAAACCGTTCGGTTGTTCCAGTTAAAACTCGCCAGTACCGGTCGAATGAGAGAATTTGAGATTTAAGCATTAATCGAGTACCCCTTTACAAACATAATACTTTTATATTTATGCCCAACCTATATTTACTTTTATGAAAAATATCCATAGTCGATCAAAAAGAAACCTTTTAATTGGATTTGGCTTTTCACTGATTATTCTCATAGTTAGCTCAGGAATATCATATATAAGCATCAATCAGCTGGTGGACAGTCAACAGTGGGTGGAACATACTGCCCTTGTGGAGTCAAATCTGGAAAATATAATTTCAAGAATGAAAGATGCTGAAACCGGGCAACGTGGATTTTTGTTAACAGAAGATGAGGCTTTTTTGGACCCCTATACAGGAGCTAATTCCGATGTAGCCTCTTACCTCACAACGGCCCAAATTCTCACCAGAGATAATAAATCACAACAAAATGATTTCTACAGGCTTGAACAGTTAATTGATCGTAAATTCAGTATGATTGACAAATCCATTTCCGACAAGAAAAAAGGAATTCCGGCTACCGTATCAAAATTGCTTTGGGGCAAGTCAGTTATGGATTCCATAAGAAATGTGGTGAAGGTGATGGTAAGTAGAGAACAAAAATTAATGATAACAAGAAGTGCAAGAATGAACCGCTTTGCTACCTACTCACCAGCTATGATTGGCATTGCAGCATTCATAGCTATGATCATCACTTTTATATTTTATTTCAGGGTCGAGCGTGATTCACGGTTGGCAATCGCTCTGCAAAATGAGCTTATTTCTAAGGAAGAAAAGAAACAAAATCAGATAGCAGCCATTAGCGATATTGCTGAAAAGATAGCTAAGGGAAACTACTCGGCCAGGATAGACAGGTCTGACCTGGAATAGATCATTTACCGCCCGTTACTGGCCTAAGCATGGCAATATAAAGTTCGATTCCTTCAGCAACTTCATCTTCATAAATAAATTCATCTGCCATGTGTGACCGTCCTGAATCTCCTGGACCTACTTTAACTGATGGGATACTTAATAATGCCTGATCTGACGTTGTAGGGGAACCGTAGGTAGTCCTTCCCAGTGCAATCCCCGACTGAACCAGTGGATGTTCCTTATCAATGGATGAAGGCTTAAGCCTGATTGACCTCGGAGTGACTTCGCAGTCTACATTGGTGCGAATTATTTTTAGGACTTCTTCATTTGTATAAGCATCAGTAACCCTCACATCAACTGTAAAAGTGCAAGTGGCGGGAACCACATTATGTTGTGACCCGGCATTAATAATTGTAACAGTCATTTTAAGTGGCCCAAAAACATCCGAAACCTTTGCGAACTGATAGTTCCTAAACCACTCAATGTCTTTTAGTGCCTTATAAATCGCATTTTCTCCTTCTTCTCTGGCAGCATGGCCTGCCCTTCCAGTAGCAGTACAATCTAATACCAGCAAGCCCCGTTCAGCAATTGCCAGGTTCATTTGCGTTGGCTCGCCAACAATTGCAAATTCTAATTCACCAAGATCCGGCAAAACAAACTCTAAACCGTCATTCCCGGAGATTTCTTCCTCAGCGGTAGCTGCAAGGCAAATATTATACTTTAAATCTTCCTGGTCGTAGAAATATAAAAAAGTCCCGATTAACGAAACCAGGCATCCGCCGGCATCATTACTCCCTAGTCCAAACAGTTTACCTTCTTCTACTGCTGCGTCATAAGGATCTCTCGTATAGCCAGAGTTAGGCCTAACCGTATCATGATGAGAATTAAGCAAAAGAGTAGGCTTAGACTCATCAAAATACCTATTATAAGCCCATACATTATTAAGTTTTCTATTGGTTTCTATGCCGCGCTCCTGCAGAAACCGTTCAATTACATCAGCAGTCTTGTCTTCCTCTTTACTGAAGGATTGTATGCTGATGAGTTTCTTTAAAAGGTTTAAACAATCTTCCTGCAGTTTAGCTATCATAAAAATTAGTCTTTTGTATATAATGCACCGGCCTTTATTGCCGATAACTTAATGCCTTTGATTAGAGAAGAACTAAAACCATTGTGCTCCATTTCGTTTAACCCTGCTATGGTACAGCCCTTGGGTGAGGTAACTTTATCTATTTCCTGTTCTGGATGTGACTGCATTTGCAATAATAAATCGGCAGCACCTTTGGCCGTCTGAACAGCCATTTTTAATGCCTCATCTGCATGAAAACCAATCTCAACACCGCCCTGAGAGGCCGCTCTTATCGCACGCAGAAAGAACGCAATACCGCAGGCACATAAAGCCGTAGCCGAGGTCATCAAATCTTCATTGATCTTAACTACAGATCCAACAGTCTCAAACATCCTTACAACTTCTTCAATATTTTCTTTTGATGCACTATCGGTTGCTACACAAGTCATCGATTGGCCGATAGCAATAGCTGTGTTCGGCATAGCGCGGACAACCTGAATTTCATCTCCCAATTTCGCGCGGATATCAGCACAGCTAACACCAGATGCAACAGAAATAAAAACCTGTTCCCCATTAATTACAGGCCTAATTTGTTCAAGCAATTGATTAAGCTGTTGCGGAAGTACCGCAAGAACAACAATATCTGCTTGCGAGGCTACCGCAGCATTATCAGCACTAATGATAAACCCCTGTTGAGCAAGCACCTCGAGATTAGTCAGGTTTCTCCTCGTCAAACTGATCTGATCAGGATTTGCGTATGTGGCCTTAACAAGACCCCTAGCCAATGATATACCGATGTTACCACTTCCTAAAATTGCTATCCTCCCACCAAAATGACTCATAATTACTTAATTAAACGCGTTCCAAAGTTTTGATTATCTATTTGCGGCAACTCGTCAGCTTTGCCTATGTATACAGCGGTAACGCCGCTTTTTATTGCTTCAAATGCGTTATGAAGTTTTGGCAACATCCCTCCGGAAACTATACCGTCAGCTTTCAAGCGCTCAAGTTCATCCATTTTAATTTCTGGAACTAGTGATTCCTCATCATCAACATTCCTAAGAACACCTCTTTTTTCAAAACAATACACAAGAGAGGTATCATAAGAAGATGACATGGCAACAGCCACGGCAGATGCAATCGTATCAGCATTGGTGTTGAGCAATTGAGTATCTCCATCATGAGTTATCGCACAGAGAACCGGGACAAGGCCGGCATTTAACAAACTTGTCAAAGTTTGGACAGATACAGAATTTTCATATAAATCTCCTACAAAGCCATAATCGATTTCTTTGACTGGCCTTTTAATTGCCCTTATAACATTCCCATCAGCGCCGGTTAAGCCGATAGCATTGCAGCCTTTAGCCTGTAATTGGGCAACCATATTTTTGTTAATCAGGCCAGCATAAACCATGGTAACTATCCGTAGTGTTTCAATATCAGTAACACGCCTCCCATCAACCATTTTGGCTGTAACGCCCAAAGAATCTCCCAGTTCCGTAGCAATTTTCCCTCCACCGTGAACAAGTATCTTATCCCCTGGTATTGCAGTAAAGTCCAATAAGAACTGATGCAGTTTTGCCGAATTATCAATAACGTTTCCGCCAATTTTTATAATATTCAGTTTGCTCATGTGGTATACAAAACTACTATAATTTCTCCAACATTTGCTTTAAAACAGCTTGCGCGGCCCAGAGTCGATTACCTGCCTCATGGATAACAAGTGAATTTGGCCCATCCAGAATTTCTGACGAAAGTTCAAGATCACGCCTTACCGGAAGGCAGTGCATAACTTTTGCATCGTTTGTGCCTTTGAGTTTTTCGTTGGTCAGCATCCACCCTTCCGGATAGGTAAGTACTTTACCATACTCCTTATAGCTGGACCAATTTTTTACGTATATGTAATCCGCACCACTTAATGCCTCATCAAGATTATGGGTAATCTGAGCCCCAGATGTAAAATCTTCATTAAGTTCATAGCCCTTAGGTTGTGCAATGGTAAAATCTATCATATTATCCGCTTGAGCCTTACACATCCATTCAGAAAAAGAGTTTGGCACAGCCTGAGGTAACGCTTTAATATGAGGCGCCCAGGCAAGCACAACCTTTGGTTTACCTTCACCACTCCAGGTTTCCTTAATTGTTATTAAATCTGCCAGGCTTTGAAGCGGGTGCCGTGTTGCACTCTCCAGGCTTACAACAGGCACCCCACAATATTTGATAAATTTGTTAAAGAAATCTTCATTGTAATCTTCATCCCTATTTAACAATTTAGGAAATGACCGCAGGCCCAAAATATCACAGTACTGGCCCATTACCGCGGCAGCTTCCCTGATATGTTCTACAGTTGTGCCGTTCATTACTACGCCATCCTGAGTTTCCAGCGCCCATCCCTCTTTGTCCATGTTCATTACCATAACATTCATCCCTAAATTGAGGGCTGCTTTTTGGGTACTTAACCTGGTACGGAGACTTGGGTTTAAAAACACAAGCCCTAAAGTCTTGTTCTTTCCAAGATTCTGTAAGCTGTAAGGGTTTTCCTTCAAGGTCAAGGCATCCTTTAGCAATTGTTTGATGTCTCTCACATCATGCACTGAGGTAAACTGGTTCATCCTTTTAAAGCTATTTTAAATTCGTTTAAAAACTGATCTGCATGGGCCATTGTTAAGTTGAGTGCAGGCAATAACCTGATCACGTTCGGCTTGGCTTCACCGGTAAATATTTTATATTTAAATAGAAGATCCTTTTTGACGTTAGGAAGCGTTTCAGGCAACTCAATTCCGATCATTAAACCTCTCCCGCGTACTTCAACAATTTCTGGGACTTTTTTGAGTTCAGCAATGATATAACTTCCCACTTCCCTTGCATTTTTCATCAAATCATCTTGTGCTATAATTTCCAAAACCGCCAGTGCAGCTGCGCAAGCCAAGTGGTTGCCGCCAAAAGTGGTCCCCAGCATACCGTGCCATGGTTTAAATTTTGGAGCTATAGAAATTCCTGCAACAGGAAAACCATTGCCCATACCCTTAGCCATAGTATATACATCGGCTTCAACGCCCGCATAATCGTGTGAATAGAATGTACCCGTTCTGCCGTAACCACATTGTACACTATCTGCAATATAAACGGCATTATGTTCGTCGCAAAGTGAACGTATCAATTGTAAAAAAGGGATTGAGGCTTCCTTAATACCCCCTACACCTTGTATTCCTTCAATAATAATTGCAGCTATATCATTACCATTGTCCGAAAATGCCTGATTTAGAGCGGACTCATCGTTAAACGGCAAAAATATAATATTGTCTGTCTCATTAACCGGGGCTATGATTTTTGGGTTGTCCGTTGCAGAAACGGCTAGTGATGTTCTGCCGTGAAAAGCACCTTTAAATGCAATTACCTTTTTTCTGCCATTATAAAAAGATGCCAGCTTTAGTGCATTCTCATTCGCTTCTGCACCAGAGTTACAGAGGAACAATTGGTAATCTGCTTTTCCAGAAACCTCGCCTAGTTTTTTAGCAAGCTGCTGTTGCAGCGGAATATGTACAGAATTGGAGTAAAACCCAACTTTGCTTAACTGATCGGTTAATCGTGATACGTAATGCGGATGCGTATGGCCAATAGAAATCACCGCATGACCACCATATAAATCCAGGTATTCATGTCCTTTCGCATCCCAAACCGTGCTGCCCAATGCTTTTGTAATTTCTATATCGTTTAATGGATAAACGTCAAATAAGTTCATTGTTTTCAAATTAAGTGTTTAATATCGATAGTTTATATATTGGATTTCGGTCTTACTCCGAAGGCTCACCTGTCATATTGAAGTATCGAGAGGTCTCTGATTTATGTAAGTCTAGAGACCTGTCTTGTTTCGAGATGGCAGGTGTGGTAAAATACAGCTGCTGCAGATGAATGCCTGAAGGCATTTAAAAAGCAGCTGCTTTAAGCCGTAAGCCTTCGCTTTCAGGTAATCCAAATATGAGGTTCATATTTTGAACTGCCTGTCCGCTGGCACCTTTCAATAAATTATCAATTATACTCACAATAAAAAGCTTACTCCCATGCTTTTCAACATGCACCAATGCTTTATTCGTATTTACTACCTGCTTTAAATCAATGTTCTTTTTACTAACATGTGTAAAGGGGTGGGTTAAATAGTAATTCTCGTAAAGCTGATGTGCCTCGTTTTCAGGCAGATCACTATCTAAATACACCGCCGCCAGAATTCCTCTTGTAAAGTCTCCGCGTTGCGGGATGAAATTGATATCACTGTCAAATGAGGGGCTAAGCTGTTTTAAACTCTCTCCAATTTCATTAAGGTGTTGGTGCCCAAAAGCTTTATATACAGACAGATTGTTGTTTCTCCAACTAAAGTGAGAAGTAGTGGCCAGGCTTTGTCCGGCACCTGTAGAACCTGTAGTAGCGTTGATATGAACTTCTGAATTCAGCAAACCTTTTGCTGCCAAAGGCAATAATGCCAGCTGAATACACGTAGCGAAACAACCGGGGTTGGCTATATAACTTGCGTCCTTTATCAAGTCGCGGTTTAGCTCAGGCAAGCCGTATACCCAGTTGCTACCAGCATATTCTTTGAGTCTAAAATCCTGACTCAAATCAATAATCTTAACGCTTTTTGAAATTGTGTTTGCATCCAGGAACTTCTTTGCATCACCGTGGCCCACGCATAAAAATAATACATCAATATCGTCAGACAGTTCAGAAGTAAAACGAAGATCTGTATCACCCAACAAATCGGTATGCACATCAGAAATGAGGTTACCCGCATTACTACTGCTATTTACGAACGCGATATCTACAGAAGGATGATTGACCAGCAAACGCAGCATCTCTCCTCCAGTGTATCCGGCTCCGCCTACTATACCTGCCCTAATTTTCATCATTGTTCACTTTGTGCCAGATCATTACCTGGTTACCGAAAATTTTTGAGAATCCTTTTACGTCTTCACCGCTCCAGGCATTGTTCATCTCGCCGTAGCTGCCAAACTTGTTGCTCATTAAATCGTGATTAGACTCAATTCCAATAATGTTAAAACGATAAGGCAATAATTCTACAAACACCTTACCACTAACCACTTTTTGTGTGTCAGTTAGGAAAGCTTCAATATTTCGCATTATTGGATCATGAAACTGACCTTCATGTAACCAGTTACCATAGAAAGACGATAACTGTTCTTTCCACGACAACTGCCATTTAGTAAGCGTATGTTTTTCTAAGGTGTGGTGCGCTTTAATAATAACCATAGGCGCTGCAGCTTCAAATCCAACACGTCCTTTAATACCAATAATGGTATCGCCAACGTGGATATCTCTGCCTATACCATAAGGTTGTGCAATTGCCTGCAATTTCTGTATGGCCCTTACCGGCTCAAACGATTCGCCATCTATCGCAACCAATTCTCCCTTTTCAAAAGTAAGTTCCACCTTGCGGGCATCCGTTTCCGTAATCTGAGTTGGCCAGGCTTCTTCAGGAAGCGTTTGATTAGAAGTTAATGTTTCCTTGCCACCCACTGAAGTCCCCCATAAACCCTTATTAATAGAATACCTTGCTTTTTCAGCACTGTACACTACACCACGTTCAGCCAGATATTCAATCTCCGCTTCGCGTGACAGCTTTAAATCCCTAATTGGGGTAATGATTTCAACATTTGGAATAATGATATTGAAAATCATATCAAAACGCACCTGGTCGTTACCCGCACCGGTACTTCCATGAGCAACGTAGTCGGCACCAATTTTCTTAACATAATTTGCAATTGCCGTTGCCTGACTAACACGCTCTGCACTTACAGATAGCGGATAGGTTGAGTTTTTAAGTACATTACCATAAATCAGGTATTTGATACAGCTGTCGTAATAATTTGTAGTTTCATCAACCACAGCATGAGAAACGACTCCCAGAGAATAAGCACGTTTTTCTATTTCCTGTAATTCTTCATCAGAAAAACCACCGGTATTGACAATAACAGAGTGAACCTCTAAACCTCGGTCCTGAGCCAGGTAAATACAACAGAATGAGGTATCCAAACCTCCGCTAAATGCTAAAACAACTTTCTTCTTCATCTTAATATAACAGCTATTTAAAAAATATGGTAAACAATAAAAACAAGGATTTTAATCCTTTGCTCTGAGGTTTCGATTTAACAACAAGCTTCTGCTTGATGCTCATAAAACGCTCATATAAAGTGGGGTTCTTGTGCAGTTCCTCGGCAAATTTCTTGGCGGCATCATGCTTTTGCACTACTGGATCATACAACATAGCAGTACACATGCAGTTTTTACGCTCCTTCATCTTCAATATCTCGAAATTAACGCAGCTCTGGCAACCTTTCCAAAATTCTTCATCCTGTGTAAGTTCAGAATAGGTTACCGGCTCATAGCCCAAATCAGAATTGATCTTCATTACTGCCAATCCAGTGGTTAAACCGAAGATTTTCGCCTTCGGATATTTTTGTCTGGAAAGTTCAAAGATCTTTTCTTTAATGGCGTGTGCCAGGCCGGCTTTGCGGTATTGCGGACTAACGATTAACCCAGAGTTGGCAACGAATTGTCCGTGGCTCCAGGTTTCGATATAACAAAAGCCTGCCCATGTACCGTCTTTATGAAATGCGATTACGGCCTTTCCATCAACCATTTTACCTGCAACATAGTCTGGCGAGCGTTTAGCGATACCCGTACCACGGGCTTTGGCCGATTCTGCCATTTCCTCGCAGATTTGTTCTGCAAAGACACGATGTTCAGGAAGTGCAACCTGCACTATAAAATCGTTTGTATTCATTAATTAGTTAACGAAAAAAAATAAATGTTCTGATTAATTGTTTTTTGAGAGGCAATCCTCTGTGGAATCTGCTGGTTGTTTCCAGAGATTTACTCAAATGCGCGGCGTGTAATTATGCCGGTTTGTGATCACAAAAAATATGGGCTGCAAACGCTCAATAAACACAGTCCCCGCAGCAAAAATATTTGACTGCATGGTGCAAAGTTTATGTGTTTGGTGATTGATCATTTTCTGTTTATAATATATCTTTAAATGAGTTGAGGCGCAAAGGTTTAAATAAATATTGAGTTGTGCAATACATTTTTGATTTTTTACAATACACCAACCCATCTTCTGCATATTTTAAACAACTTCACAGTCTAGAATGTTCATAAAATAAACAGTAAATATGTCACATCTTTTTTCTCCGATAACAATAAAAAACATCACCTTAAAAAATAGAATCGTTGTTTCACCAATGTGCCAATATTCTTGTGAGGATGGCTTTGCTACCGATTGGCACCTGGTGCATCTTGGAAGCAGGGCTGTAGGTGGCGCGGCACTAATTATGCAAGAGGCTACAGCAGTTTCACCAGAAGGAAGGATCTCTCCAGGCGACCTTGGTATCTGGAAAGACGAACACCTTCCTGAATTAAAGCGCATCACAAATTTTATCAAAAACGAGGCAGCCATTCCCGGTATACAATTGGCGCATGCCGGCAGGAAAGCAAGCTTTGATGTACCCTGGAAGGGCAGCAAAAATTTAAAAGCCGCTGAAGGTGGGTGGAAAACGGTTGCACCAAGTCCAATTCCATTTAATGATAGTGATGAAACCCCTGCTGAACTTTCATTAAAAGGAATAGAAAAAATAATCTCAGATTTTAAGGTTGCTGCAGAGCGGTCAATCAAAGCTGGCTATGAAGTGATTGAAATTCATGCTGCTCATGGTTACTTACTCCACCAATTTCTATCCCCCCTAAGCAACAAAAGAGAAGATGATTACGGAGGCAGCTTTGAAAATAGAATTAGGTTATTGCTTGAGGTAATCGAAGCAGTAAAAGAAGTTTGGTTAAGCGAAAACCCTTTGTTTGTAAGAATATCTGCTACTGATTGGGCCGAAGGTGGCTGGTCGATTGACGAATCGGTTAAGCTAGCAGCCATTCTTAAAGATAAAGGTATTGATTTGATTGATTGTTCTTCCGGAGGTCTTGTACCATATCAGAAAATCGAAGTTGGCCCTGGGTATCAGGTAAGTTTTGCCGAGGAGATTAAAAATAAAACCGGGATTTTAACAGGCGCGGTAGGAATGATTACAGAAGCGAAGCAAGCAGAAGATATTTTACAGGAAGCAAAAGCCGATTTAATTTTTATGGCCAGGGAATTACTAAGAGATCCATACTTCCCACTTCATGCTGCGGCTGCGCTGAGCGATAAGGTCGATTGGCCGAATCAGTACGATCGTGCAAGGCGAACGAGATAGAAAGTTATTCTTTCGTTATAGAATTGTTTTATTTGAGTTGCACACAAATAGGACTCTAATTAGGGTTTCATAGGAGTATGGTAGGAGTTCCATAGGTGTTGGACACCTATGAAACCCCTACTATACTCCTTCAGGACCCTTTATTGTGTACCACACATATAAAACATTTACAAAACAGTTGGATAAGTGATTGCGTTTTAACCACCAAACATTCCACCAAGACCCCCAAGCATATCCTTAGTCATTGCCGACATTTCAGATGCGCTAACTTGTTCCGCTTGTGTCAGTGCCTTATTAACTGCGGTTAATAAAAGCTCTTCAATTTCTTCCCGATCAGCACTTTTATAGAATTCCTCATCAATGTCAATAGCAGTAATTGCTTTATTGGCAGTTGCGGTGACACGGATTGCGCCACCCTCTACCTCACCATATACTGGAATGGTATCTAATTTTGCCTTTATTTCATCGGCCTTTTGTTGGGCGGCCATCAATTTATCAAACATATTTTCTGGGTTTTTATATAAAACGAAATTACGAGGATTTGGTTTAAATGCGGCGACAAAATAAAAAAGCGGCATGCTGTTAAGCATGCCGCTAGAGATCATAGGTAAATGATTGCCTTTTCAGGCGCACAGTCAACATACGTAAAAAGCATTCTGATAGATTCCTGTTCGTCGAGATATTACGGGCGTTCGTCGTAAGTTACCGTAAACTGGTATAGTAACCAGAAATGCCGTGCAACGTTTTAGGAATGACTGCGTCTTAATAACAAACAATAATAAAAACCTCAAAAAATATAGCATTATGAAAACTCTATCCAACACATTATTCGCAGCATTATTAACAGCAGTAGTATTTACTTCATCAGCTTTCACAGCGACTGCTGCCGAGCCAACAACTGTAGTCTCATCTGAGGCTGGTGTAAACAAAATATGGGTTAGCGGAAACGTTAAACTTGTATTAACGCAAGGTGATCAGGAAAGTATTAAAGGAACTGAAAACTTTAACGCTGATAAAACGTCGGTGCTCCGCAAAGGTCAAACATTGTACATCAACTCAATGGAAGCTTCGCAAGTAACGATCAACATTTCGGTAAAAGACCTACAAAGAATTGAAGCGTATGGACAATCGGTTGTGGTTACCAGTAATAACTTTGATGTAAAGTATCTTCAGTTGTTTTTAAGCCAAAGTGCTACAGCCAAAATTAAGACAACCACTGGAAGTTTATACACTGTAATAAATGACAAAGCAGTACTTAAAATTAGCGGTGCAGCAGAGCAACACACTTTAGTTGCCAACAACATGAAAAATATTAAGTTCAACAACTTCGCTAGCGCAAGAACTTCACAATATGCTACTGAAGCTATTATGGAAGCCGACAGGTCAGCACTGGCAATCGCAAAATAAACAAGCAATCACTATCAGATTTTAAAAGGGCGGCAGGATAACTGCCGCCCTTTTATTTTGAAAATTTGAATAGCTTACTTAAGAGTGACCTTTAATGCGCAGCCAACCAATTATCTCCTTCTCCAATTTCCACTTCAATTGGAACAGATGTTTTAATAGCTGTTTTCATTCTGTAGGCAATAATTTCTTTCATCACCCCGATTTCTGATTTAAGCACATCAAATACCAACTCATCATGCACCTGCATAGTCATTCGAGATTGCAACCCTTTTTCCTGAATGTCTCTATGGATATTGATCATAGCGACTTTAATCATATCAGCTGCTGAGCCTTGTATTGGTGCATTGATTGCATTGCGTTCGGCAAAACCCCTTACAGTTTGGTTAGCTGAATTTATATCCCTTAAATACCTTCTGCGGCCCAGGATAGTTTCCACGAAGCCATTTTCCCGCGCGAAATTCATTGTATCTGTCATGTAACGCTTAATACCAGGGTACTGTGCAAAATATTGTTCAATAATTTCTGCAGCTTCCTTTCGGGGGATGCCAAGATTTTGAGAAAGGCCAAAAGCACTTTGTCCGTAAATGATACCAAAATTTACAGCCTTGGCATTGCGGCGCTGGGTGGATGTAACTTCTTCTATAGTGATGCCATATACCCTGGCTGCTGTAGCGGTATGGATGTCAATTCCTTTATTAAACGCATCAAGCATATTTTCTTCCTTACTGATGTCAGCAATAATTCTCAATTCAATTTGAGAATAATCGGCGGAAAGTAGTACGTGATTTTCGTCCCTTGGAATAAATGCTTTGCGAACTTCCCTGCCGCGCTCTGTACGAATGGGGATATTTTGCAGGTTTGGATTGTTTGAGCTTAGCCTGCCAGTTGCTGCCACAGCTTGATTATAACTGGTATGTACGCGGCCGGTTTTCGGATTAACCATCAAGGGAAGCGCATCTACATATGTGGACTTTAATTTCTGCAACTGACGGAAATCTAATATATCCTGCACTACATCACTTTTACTGGCAAGTGCCAGTAAAACATCTTCGCCGGTTTGGTATTGACCAGTTTTAGTTTTTTTAGCTTTTGGATCAAGGCAAAGCTTGTCGAACAGCACTTCTCCAAGTTGTTTAGGAGAAGCTAGATTGAACTTAACACCACATTTATCAAATACACTTTGCTCAAATTTTCTAATATCTATTTCCAGCTCTTTAGAATAATTAATCAAGGTATCCATGTCGATTCGAACACCTTCTTTCTCGATGTCGGCCAACACATAGATTAATGGGTTTTCTACATTGGTAGCCAATTGGTCTGCATTGAGTTCCTTTAACATGGGAACAAATATATTCGAAAGCTGCAGGGTAATGTCGGCGTCTTCTGCAGCATAGTCAACTACCTTTTCAACCGGAACATCCCTCATGTTTCCTTGTGCTTTGCCTTTCGATCCAATCAGTGTGGTAATGCTAATGGGCGAATAACACAGGTAATTTTCTGAGAGTACGTCCATGTTGTGCCTTGTATCGGGATCTATCAAGTAGTGCGCTAGCATGGTATCAAATAATCTGCCTTTAATGGAGATGCCATACCATTTTAGCATCAACATATCATATTTTATATTCTGACCGATCTTAACAATATTTTCGCTTTCCCATACGATTCGGAACTCTTCCAATATTAGCTGTACCTCCTCCCGCACATCAGACAATGGAATATAATAACCTTCTCCTGGTTTAATGCTGAAAGACAGGCCTACCAGATCAGCAAGATTGGCATCAGTACCTGTTGTTTCTGTATCGAATGAAATACTTTCCTGAAGTAATAAAAGATCGATTAAAGCTTTTCTGGACTCTTGTGAATCAACCAACTTATAATCATGCGGGGTGTTCTCAATAGTTTTCGCCTCGCGCGCCTCTTCATACATTTCAGGAGTTGTTACAAATATTTTTGTACTGCTCTCTACAGGTTCAGCTGTATTTCCGAAAAGATCAAACTGCTGAGTTGCGGAACCCCTTACATCGTTTACGCTAAATTCTTCGCCAAAAACACGTCTCCCAATTGTTCTAAATTCCAATTCGGCAAAAAGAGGTTCTAATAACTCCCGGCTTGGTTCTTCCAGGATAAGCGCTGTTTCATCAAATTCAACCGGTACGTTTAAAATAATTGTAGCCAGTTTTTTCGAAACCATGGCTTGACCTGCATAGTTCTCCACATTCTCTTTCAACTTGCCTTTCAGTTCGTGGGCATTGGCTATAATATTTTCAATGGAGCCATATTGCTTTATAAGCAGCTTCGCGGTCTTCTCCCCTACACCCGGAACACCTGGAATGTTATCTACCGCATCTCCCCATAAACCCAGAATATCTATTACCTGCTCCACATTTTCGATATCCCATTTATTCAGAACTTCCGGAACACCGAGGATCTCCATATCGTTACCCATCCTGGCGGGCTTGTAAATAAAAATATTTTCTGATACCAACTGAGCGAAATCCTTATCGGGCGTCATGCAAAACACCTGGAATCCTTGTCGCTCTCCTTCCTTTGCCATTGTACCAATAATATCATCTGCCTCAAACCCGTCCATAGTAATAACGGGGATTTTAAAGCCCTCAATCAATTTAAAAATATATGGCAAGGCGGCAGAAAGATCTTCAGGCATAGCTTGGCGGTGGGCTTTATACGCTTCGAATTCGATGTGTCTTTCTGTTGGCGCATCGGTATCGAAGACGACCGCTATGTGTGATGGCTTTTCCTTTTTCAGTACTTCCAGCAGCGTATTGGTAAAACCCATAACAGCAGAGGTATTGACGCCAGTAGACGTGAAACGCGGGTTTTTACTTAACGCAAAATGTGCACGGTAAATAAGCGCCATGCCATCAAGGAGGAAGAGTTTTTTCATTTTATTTTAATCATTAAGGAATATAAAGGTAAGATACTGCCTCGATAATCTTATGGAAATCCTTACA
Organism: Bacteroidota bacterium; assembly: GCA_040385565.1. GTDB lineage: Bacteria > Bacteroidota > Bacteroidia > Sphingobacteriales > Sphingobacteriaceae > Pedobacter. The sequence goes on from JAZKHD010000015.1 coordinate 106,655, forward strand.
TTCATGCATCATCCTTAAAAACCAGATATACGTTAACAATTGTTAAAATGAAAAAAATTATCACGCTCCTTTTTATTGCCGCAGGCATTGCAGTCCAGGCACAAACCCCATCTGCCGAACTGGTAAACTACCTCACTTTCGCTAATTTAAAAAGCGAGGTTAAATCAGATTACGGTACACTCGACAATCCAATACTTTCAGGCGCATTTATGAACATAAGCGATCGCGCCGCCATGGAAACTCAAATGCGAAAGCTTCAAAATAGCTATAGATGGCCTGATGGCTCAGCATTAGATTTTTCAAAAAGAAAAAGCATGAGAAACAAAGATGGCATAGTAGACATGTATACGATGGGCAATGGAAAAGATACCGTAAAGATCTTTGTAGACCCATATCATACTTCGGCAGCTTACTTTGTGCCAAAAGGGTTGGTTGCACTAACCAGTCCGTTACTTGGGAAGGTACTTGCTCCGGTGGTGAAAATGTCAGAAGAATTTTACGCAGCCCAAGACGCATCTACCCTTAAAGAGTCTACCCAACAACTTGTTGGTGCAATTCAAAAGCAGATTGGAACAGCGCTGTTTGTCGATGCTGATGTATTAACTCCAATAGTAAGCGATAAGGAACTGGATAAGGATCTTGGTGGATATCTTATTAAAACATATGTTGTAAGTAAGTTTCTGGCCCATGCCAAAAACATGAAGGACCCAAAAGACTTTGCTACAAAAAAGATGAAGGATAACTTCATTAAATTTTCAGCGCGCTATCCTGAGGTTAAATCAGGCTCATTGAAAGATACCCTTAAATAAGTTTTAACTTCAGAATACAACTTGCCAATAAATTCCGTTATTTGAGCATGCATAAATCAATTCGCATCTGCTTCATTTTTGTTTTCCTAATAACGATAACGTTAGACATCCTAGCTCAGGACGCAGTAGTTATCTCGGAAGGTAATTTTATCAGGGGTACCATAAAGGGCACTAATTTTTCAAGTGTTGTACTTAAAACCGAAAACGACGCCCTGGCAGAATATAAGGCTAAAGACATCAAGGAGTTCCTCTGGAACGGAGAAACCTATGTGAGTAAACCTATTTTGATAAAAAAAGACCTTGAATATCGTTTCTTTAAGGTGATAGCGCTTGGTGCTGTAAACCTTTACGCGATAGGCGGTACAGGACAGGTGGATGAGCCAGTTCAAAAAAGGGCAAAATTTAGACCTTCATTTGGAATTGGGGCCGGAACCGGTGGTTTTGGCGGTGTCGGAATGGGCGGCGGGATTTCTATTGGCGGAGGCCGGGGTGCTGACAATGCAGCAGTAAAAGCTGCAATGCCAACAACTTATTTTATTGAAAAGGTCGGAACCGGCCCAATGCAGGAAGTGATGGTAGACAAAGGAAATCTGGAAGCAAGAACGCCTGTAATTAAGTCAATCTTGTTACAAAAACTGACTAATGACGAAGATCTTGCAGAACGGATTAGAGCCACTGAAGTTTTTGATGCTAAACTATTGGTTTCTTTTATAACTGCTTATAACACCATGAAAAAATAGCTACCGTGCGATACAGTCCATCCTGTGATCATTTACCATACCTGTTGCCTGCATGTGAGCGTAACAAATTGTTGTTCCAAAAAATTTGAAGCCCCGTTTCTTCATATTCTTACTTATAGCATCTGAGATTTCTGTCTTCACAGGTATATCTCCCATGCCATACACCTGATTCTGAAGTGGTTTTTTGTCTGGCAGAAAACCCCAGATAAAGTCGGAAAATGAACCAAACTCCTTTTGGATCTCTATAAAGAGCTTGGCATTGTTGATTGCCGAATTCACTTTCAGCTTATTTCTAATTATGCCGGCATCATTCATCAGCCTCTCCACGTCATTATTATCAAAAGCCGCTACTTTTTGAACGTCAAAATTAGCAAAAGCCTTGCGGTAACTTTCTCTCCTTCTGAGTACGGTGATCCAACTTAATCCAGCCTGAGCGCCTTCAAGTATTAAAAATTCGAACAATGTCTTGTCGTCATAAACCGGCTTGCCCCATTCCTCATCGTGGTATTTAATATACAGGGGATCTGTTCCACACCAGCTGCATCTTACTTTACTTTCCATATATTATAATTCAATTAGAGGGTCCCAAAAAAGCTTTTTGAAATTCTTTACTTTATCCTGTACAACTTCCACCCCTTCATCTTTCAACAACTCCTCCATGAGCTCGGGTGGGGAAAAATGGAATTTACCTGTGAGCAAACCGCTGCTGTTTACCACCCGGTGTGCCGGAACCGGCAATTGTGCAAGGCCGGCATTGCTCATTGCATAACCTACCATTCTGGCAGACCCACCTGCACCCAGGCTCTTCGCAATTGCACCATAAGATGTTACCCTTCCCTCTGGAATAAGTCTTACCAATTCAAAAACCTGGTCGTAAAACGAATCATCCATTACTTAAAGTTTGTCGAGTGAGAACTGTATGTAGTTGATATTTTTGTCGTGTTTTAAATAAATACGTTCATAATGTGTTTTGATTTGAAGTACCTCGTCATAATATTCAGATTTATACAACTGCTCGGTATTTTTATAACAAGTTAAACCCAATTCTTGAATTATTTCTCTGGTGTATAAATACAATCCGTCATTATCAGTTTTAAGATTAATCTTCCCCTCCGGCTTTAAGAATCTTTTATATTTAGCCAGAAAGCCAGGGTAAGTTAAACGTTTCTTTTCCCGGCTTTCCTGCGGCTGGGGATCTGGAAATGTTATCCAAATTTCGTCGACTTCATCGGTATCGAAATAGTCGTTAATGTCTTCGATCTGAATTCTTAGAAACGCCAAATTGCTAATACCTTCATCGATTCCTGTTCTCGCACCACGCCAAATCCGGTTACCCTTCAGATCAATACCGATGAAGTTCTTTGCAGGGAACATTTTGGCCAGATTAACTGCATATTCTCCTTTACCACAAGCGAGTTCCAGTACAATCGGTTGATGATTTTTAAAGTGTGCTGAAGCCCAATTGCCTTTTAACGCCTTCCCTTCCTCCATCTGATAGACATTCGAGAAAGTATCTATCTCTGCAAATTTTCTTAATTTGTCTTTACCCACGGTTTAAGTATTTATTGCAAACTTAATAAATATTGGAAGTTATTATATATTTGATTGATGACATCAAGTTTAACTATATGACACTTGTACAATTGGAATACATTGTTGCAGTAGATACTTACAGGAGCTTTGTTGGTGCGGCAGAAAAATGTTTTGTGACGCAGCCAACTCTAAGTATGCAGGTACAGAAACTGGAGGAAATGCTCAACGTTAAGCTCTTTGACCGAAGTAAACAACCGGTTACACCTACAGAAATTGGTGCTTTGGTTATTGAGCAGGCCCGCATTGTTTTGCAGGAAGGTCTCAAGATAAAAGAACTGATAAATAATCAGCAGCAGGATATTGCCGGAGAACTAAAAGTAGGTATAATACCCACTGTTGCACCATATCTATTACCAAAGGTTATAGCTGCAATGATGGAGAAATATCCAGGTTTAAAGCTGATGATCTGGGAATATACTACTGAAGATATCATTCATCATTTGAAAACTGGGGTGCTTGATTGCGGTATATTGGCCACGCCGCTTGCAGACGCCGCAATTGAAGAAACACCTGTGTATTACGAAAACTTTGTAACCTACATTAGTAAGAACAGTAAACTGTATAAGAAAAAAACAATTGATGCAAATGACCTGGAAGATGAGAACATCTGGTTGCTGAATGAAGGACACTGTATGCGTTCTCAGGTGCTTAACATATGCCGGTCTACAAAGCAAAATAGAATTCAGGGTCTTACGTACAATACGGGAAGTGTTGAAACGCTAATTAGAATGGTGGACATGAATAATGGTGCTACTCTTTTACCGGAATTGGCACTTGAGGACCTTAGCAATAAGCAACTTAGCAAGGTCCGATATTTTAAATCGCCTGAACCGGTTAGGGAAATAAGCATTGTGACCCACAAGAACTTTATTAAAAAAAGAATGCTCAACGCCCTTAAAGATGAGATATTGAGTGTAATTCCTAAAGCGATGAAGCAGAAGAAAAAGAAGGATGTAATTGGGATTTAAATGAAAATACGTAACGTGTTTCTCTTTTTTAGTGTGGTGTATTCGGCCTGCAACAGTCCGGAAAAGCCTGTTGAGGTGAAAGGTCCAAAATTATTAACCGGAGCCGCAATTTGTACAACAGAAGTACCAAACAGATATGTCGAATCGATTGACACTTCAGTTGTAACGGATGGTACTACAAATACTGAAGGAATGGCCTGGATTCCCCCGCAGAATGGAATTAAGGGGTTTTTTATCGATCGCACAGAAGTTACCAATTCGCAGTTTGCAAAATTTGTAAAAGAAACGAATTATATTACAACAGCAGAGCTAAAACCAAGTTGGGAAGAATTGCAAAAACAGCTTCCTCCGGGAACTGCAAAGCCGGCTGAGAGCGATCTTGTGCCCGCTTCACTGATATTTGCTTCTCCGCTTATACCTGTAGATATAAATAATCCGGGCAGCTGGTGGGTTTGGCAGAAGGGCGCGAGCTGGCAGCATCCTCATGGTTCGAAGAGTAGTATAAAAGGCAAAGAAAACTATCCGGTTGTCCATTTATCATGGGATGATGCTTTAGCGTATTGCAAATGGGCCGGAAAGCGGCTACCTACAGCAGCAGAATGGGAAACTGCGGCAAGAGGGGGAGTTGAACATGCAAAATATCCATGGGGTAATGAGGCTATTGATAAGGGGAAAATAAAAGCTAACACCTGGCAAGGTAACTTCCCTTACAAAAACACTACTAAAGATGGCTATATGGGCCTTGCAGCAGTAAAGTCTTTCGCCGCCAATTCTTATGGTTTATATGATATGGCAGGAAATGTTTGGGAATGGTGCAGCGATGGTAGCGATGGCGAAAAAGTAATTAAAGGTGGTTCGTTTCTATGCAATGAATCGTATTGTGAGGGATATGAGATTGATAACCAAATGAGTAGTTCGAGAGACACAAGCCTTGAACATACTGGATTTAGATGTGTTAAATAATTTATTTTAAAATGAATAATCTACCAATAATTAAAGCAGCATTCTTTCCCTTCTCACTTGTTCGCACTTTTATTCTAGCTGCTGCGGTACCAATAGTTTTCATGGGATTAAAACCTTTCCCAAAAGCTGACAAGCGCCCAAATATTATTGTTATTATGGCGGATGACCTTGGGTTTTCCGATCTAGGTTGCTATGGCGGTGAAATAAGTACACCGAACCTTGACCGTATTGCGAAACAAGGAATACAATTTAAGCAGTTCTATAATGTATCCAGATGCTGTCCAACGCGGGCCTCATTGTTAACGGGGCTGTACAACCACGATGCTGGAATTGGCGACATGACTACCCCTCAAAACGATGCGGGGTACAAGGGTTACCTGGGAAAAAATACTGTCACTATCGCCGAGGTTTTAAAGCAAGCCGGGTACCATACAGCAATGACAGGCAAGTGGCACGTTTCAAACACTATAGTTCAAAAAAATGCGGATGATCAGTTAAAATGGCTTCATCATCAGTCTGAGCACCCATTGTTTTCGCCAATTGGCCAATATCCAACTAACCGTGGATTCGAGCGGTTCTATGGAACAATTTGGGGGGTGGTAGATTTCTTCGATCCATTTAGTTTAGTGGAAGGAACAAAGCCAGTTAGAAATGTTCCTGCAAATTACTACCATACCGATGCAATCAATGAGAAGGCAGCAGAATATATCGAAGAATTTAGCAAAACTGAAAAGCCGTTCTTTCTGTATGTAGCACACAATGCTCCACATTGGCCGGTGCAGGCACTCCCTGAAGACATTGAAAAGTACAAGAAAACTTATAAAGTGGGCTGGGAAGCTATCAGAAAGGCGAGGTATAAAAAAATGGCGGCTTTAGGAATAATAGATACAGGTATAACCAAACTATCCAGCAGAAACCCAGCAGATATCACCTGGGCAAATAATCCAGACAAAGAATATGATGCAAGAGCAATGGCGGTACATGCGGCAATGATAGACCGAATGGACCAGGGTGTTGGAAAAATTTGGAAAATGCTTGAAAAGACTGGCAGGCTTGACAATACAATTATTGTTTTTTTAAGCGACAACGGTGCAAGTGCCGAACTAAGCGAAGCTTATGGTCCAGGGTTTGACCGTCCGGGACAAACGAGAGACGGAAGACCGGTCTCATATTCAAGAAAAAAGGACGTAATGCCAGGCCCTCAGACTACTTTTTTTTCAATTGGACCAGCATGGGCCAATGTTGCCAATACACCTTTTAAATTATGGAAATATCAATCACTGGAGGGAGGTATCCATACGCCAATGATGATCTCCTGGCCTAAGGGAATAAAATATAAGGGGACAAAAACTGATCAGGTTGGTCATGTAATGGATTTCATGGCAACATTTATTGATGTTGCCGGAGCGAAGTATCCTTCGGAATATGATGGGAATAAAATCTCTCCTTTGGAGGGCCAAAGCCTTTCACCAACTTTTCAAGGAAAAGAGTTAAATGCAAAAAGGGCGCTTTTTAATGAGCACGAAGGAAGCAAGTATGTACGCTATGAGAATTGGAAACTAGTTGTAGCAGGTACTGATAAAAACTGGCGGTTGTTTGATATGAGCAATGACCGGACTGAGACGACCAACTTAGCGGCAAAGTATCCTGAGAAAGTTATCCGCTTAAGTAAAATGTGGGACGAGTGGGCAGTTAGGCATCAGGTACTGCCAAAGCCCTAATTATAAAATTTTACAAAAAAAGCTGCTGCAAAGAAATTTTGCAGCAGCTTTAGTAAAACAGAGTTATTTATTTTGCTTTCTTAAAACGGTCTGCAACTGCATCCCAGTTTACAACGTTCCAGAAAGCTGCTATATAATCAGGTCTTTTGTTTTGATACTTTAAATAATAAGCATGTTCCCAAACATCCATACCTAAAATCGGACTGCCTTTAACTTCAGCAATATCCATTAAGGGATTGTCTTGGTTTGGAGTTGATGAAACCACTAATTTACCCCCAGATACACTTAACCAAGCCCATCCTGAACCAAAGCGGGTGGTACCAGCTTCAGCAAACTTGGTCTTGAAGTCCGCAAACGAACCAAATGCTGATTTAATAGCCTCTGCTAAATCACCAGTTGGCTCCCCTCCTTTATTTGGACCGATAACTTCCCAAAACAAGGAGTGATTATAGTGACCCCCTCCATTATTTCTAACAGCAGGAGGAAATTTAGAAATATTTTTAACGATGTCCTCGATGCTTTGAGTAGCCTCAGGTTTGCCTTCTAAAGCCTTGTTTAGATTGGTAACGTACGCCTGATGGTGTTTGCCATGGTGAATTTCCATGGTTAATTTATCAATATGCGGTTCTAATGCGTCGGTTGCGTAAGGTAACGCAGGTAATTCAAAAGCCATAATATATGTTTTAGTTTAAAATATTAATGTTTATGCAAACGAAGTTAAGCTTTGCGTGCATTGTTCATAACAAATATAACAAGAAATTATGCTCTTTTGTTCTGGAAAAATCTTGTCATAAGTTCGCCGCATACATTTGCCAGGACATTCCCTTTAAGGATAGTTTTTGGATGCAAAAGGTTAACCCCTTTGCCAATGAAGCCTCTTTTTGGTTCGTTAGCTCCGTACACAATTTTACCAATTTGTGTCCAATAACTCGCGCCCGCGCACATAACACAGGGTTCTATTGTGACGTAAAGCGTGCATTCCCTTAAATACTTACCCCCAAGTGTTTGAGCTGCCGCAGTAAAAGCCTGCATTTCTGCATGTGCGGTAACATCATTTAGCTGTTCAGTTAGGTTATATCCTCTTCCAACTATTCTTCCTTTACATACTACGATAGCACCAATGGGAATCTCATCTGCTTCAAAGGCTTTTTGTGCCTCATGCAAGGCCAGACGCATGAAATGCTCATCATCTGCATCAGGGCTTTGTTCATCTGAAAAATTATAAAAGCTCATTCCCCAAAGATACGATTAAAACATTTTGATCTGTTTAATAGCCATAAAGTATCAGGCAAGTTCCATCACATGTTGGCTATGTGAACGCTCATCGCAGTGAATGCCCAATTTTTCCGTTACTTTTGCAGTATGATGGACATTATTCTAAAAAAGGGAAAAGAGAAAGCAGCAATGCTACATCATCCCTGGATATTTTCGGGAGCAATAGAAAAGATAAAAGGTAAGCCAGAAAACGGAGAGGTGGTAACTGTGAAGTCAGCAAGTGGAGAATTTCTTGCCTACGCTTATTTTAACGATCAATCCAGGGTAGCTTTGAGGCTTTTGGAGTGGGATGAAAGCGTAAATATTAGCACTTCATGGTATCATGAGAAAATTAAAAAAGCCATCGCATCGCGCAAGCACTTACTTAATGAAGAAACAAATACATGCCGGTTGATTTTTAGTGAAGCAGATTTGCTGCCTGGACTGATTGTAGATAAATACGCTGATTTTCTATCTCTGCAAATTTTGAGCACAGGTATCGACCTTGTAAAACATGACATCATTGAAATTTTAAGAACTGAACTAAACCCTAAAGGTATTTTTGATAAGAGTGATACAGGCGCCAGAAAACACGAAAACCTAGAAGCGGCTCAAGGGCTGCTATGGGGAGAACAACCTCCAGAGTTTGTAGCGGTGAAAGAAAATGGTATTACTTACCATATAAACATAGCCGACGGACAAAAATCGGGTTTTTATTGTGACCAGCGCGACAACAGGCAAATTCTTGCCGCCTATACCAATGGCAAAAAGGTATTGGATTGTTTTAGTTATAGTGGCGGTTTTACGCTGAACAGTCTAGCTAAAGGAGCTGCAGAAGTGACCAGTGTAGACAGTTCTGCGCTTGCTTTAGAAACCTTGCAGCACAACCTGAAACTAAACAATTTTGCTGAAGACAAGCAAACAAGCATCCAATCTGATGTTAATAAGCAACTCCGTTTATTTAAAGAAGAAGGTAGAAAATTTGATGTGATTATACTGGACCCGCCGAAATATGCGCCGTCACGATCTGCACTTGACCGTGCTGCCCGTGCATATAAAGACTTGAATCGCTTGGGCATGCTTTTGTTGGAAAGCGGGGGGATTTTAGCTACCTATTCTTGTTCGGGCGCAGTTGATATGGAAACATTTAAGCAAATCATAGCGTGGGCAGCATTGGATGCAGGAAAAGAAGTGCAGATTATTAAGCAATTCAGCCAGCCTGAGGATCATCCGGTGCGGACATCTTTCCCTGAAGGCGAATATTTAAAAGGTCTTCTGCTGCGCATTCTTTAAATTTATTCTTCAGGCAGTTGATCGTACTCACCCTTAAAAGCGTAATAGCCAAAAATAACCAGGCCTGCACTTATGGGAATAAAAATAAATAGGATAATGCCCCATTGAAGGGCAGTGTTAGTTTTGGCTACGCCTTCCGGAGCAAGTCCAATTTTTTCCATTGCCTGAATAAACATTAGTATAATTGAGGCTGGCCCCAAAATCATCCAAAGCAATCCCAGAATTTTCTTAATTGAATTCATGTGTTTTTTTAATTACCGGCCTCTCCATGGTCGGGTTTCTTATTAGACAAATAGATTGCACCTATAATAAAGCTCAGGCAGGCTATTCCAATAGGATACCATAAGCCTGATAGCGGCGTTGCCCCTGCAAAGCTGGCAATAAGTGTTGCGATAAAAGGTACAAGGCCCCCGAACACACCATTGCCAACATGGTAGGGAAGAGACATAGAAGTATACCTGATTTTAGTAGGGAACAATTCAACCAAGAAGGCCGCAATTGGTCCATAAACCATTGTTACCAATAATATTTGAAAAAAAACTAAGCCGACAAACTTCCAGAATATCCCTGTAGATAATATTTTATCCTTATAGGACGTAACCAACGTATCTGGTGATCCATCTTCATATCTTGTTGCCGTTTTAATATCAGTATAAGACATGCCACTTTTTAGTGTAATCCTGGTAGATGTTGTGTATAAAACATTGGTTGTCCCGTCTGCCGGAACACGTGTTATTACGGGCTGATCAGTTTTCAGAATCTGTTCGCTTGTTACTTTGCTCACATCAGTGCTGTTAAGGAACTCCTGATATATTGGCCGGTAGAAAATTATACCCAACAGCATTCCTGTTAACATAATCCATTTCCGACCTACCTTATCACTCCAGGAACCAAATATTACAAAGAATGGGGTAGCAAACGCAATTGCCCATAAAAGAATATATCTGGAATCATTAAAGTCTACTTTACATGTATTTTCAATAAAGGACTGCGCATAGAACTGGCCGGTATACCAAATTACGCCTTGCCCCATTGTGGCACCAAAAAGCGCTAGTAATACCATTTTAAAGTTAGCTTTATTGCTAAAGCTTTCTTTAAGTGGGTTTTTAGACACTTTGCCTTCCGATTTCAACTTGGTGAACATTGGTGATTCATGCATTTTCATCCGGATATAGATGGAAACACCAACCAGGACAATAGACAATAGAAAGGGTACTCTCCATCCCCAGTCTGCAAATGCTTCGGCGCCCAGCATGTTTTTAGTAAGCACAATTATTCCCAATGATAAAAATAATCCGCCTGTTGCTGTTGTTTGGATCCAGCTGGTAAAAAAGCCTCTTTTATTTGCTGGCGCATGCTCAGCGACATAAGTTGCAGCGCCGCCATATTCTCCACCTAAAGCCAGGCCTTGTACAAGTCTTAAGATAAGCACCAAAATCGGCGCAGCATAACCTATGCTAGAATAAGATGGTATGAGCCCAATGAGGAAAGTAGAGCCGCCCATTAATACGAGTGTCAGCAGGAATGTATACTTTCTTCCAATAAGATCGCCCAGGCGACCAAACACCAATGCCCCAAAAGGCCTTACAATAAATCCGGCAGCGAAGATGGCCAGCGTGTTGATCAATGCAGAGGCTCCAGCATCTGCCGGAAACAACTGACTTCCAATGATAGTGGCTAAACTACCGAAGATGTAAAAATCATACCATTCGATTAAGGTTCCAAGGGACGAGGCTCCAATTACTTTAAAAATACTATTGTGTTGAGGTTGCGTGCTCATTCAGGTTTAGGAGATTTGGCTATAATAATAAATCTACAATTTATTATGAAAAAGCTACTCTTCTTCCTTAAAATAAACTTTGTAATAATTCATTGACTTGTCATGATCAAATCCCTTTTCTATCAAGTCCTTGTTCCCATGAATATATATATGGAAGTTCTTATCAAGTTTTAAAACACTTTTGTAGACCCGCTGTTGCTTTTTTACTGCTGCACCAGAAATATCAAAGCTATCAGGAATGGGTGCATCAAACTCTTCTTCATAGTTTTGCTTGTAGCTTTTGAAAGATTTAATGCCTTCTTCGTTACCTATTACTTCATTAGCGAATTCATCCAAATCAAAACTTTCTTTCTCTTTGAAGTATTTCATTGATTTATTGAGCAAGTCGATTTTATCTGCCTTAGAAATTTCAAATTCATCGTCCAGCTTTTCAGTTACAAAATTCTTGTAAACGCCGAGCACGTTATTAGTTTGACTAAAGCTGTCATTTCTAACCCTAAGCTTTAAAAATTCATCTTTCCAGTAAACCGCCTCTGCGCTTCTATTTGTTTGGTCTATAATGGCAACACGAAAACCGTCTTCTCTATCGGTGTTGAAGATTAAACATCCTTTATCTAATTTGTTGATGTTGATGGCATCCTGTTCGTAGCTAAGGCCAAATCCATCGTTTTGAGGATAGACTTTTAAATAAGTTTCCTTTGTTTCAGATTTAAAAATTCCAATGGCATCATGAAGTTCGCCATCTATCTGAACGTTTTCGAAAAAGGCCACATAAAGCTCTCCGGATTTGATTTTAGGGTGACCCGAAACTTCGTACAAGTGCTTGGCCAGTTCTTTACTATGCTCATGAAATCGGGTGCCATCTGTGAAAATTTCTTCGGCGAAATGATAAACTTCGTTGAGATTTAGGTCTGCATTTGGATGGAAGAATTTATAGGTCTCGTTGACTTTTTCGAATGGTTTGAGAAAATACTGCTGAAGTAAATTACTGAGAAAATTGTCTTTTATAGCAATAGACTCTTCAGATAATACGAAATGTTCATCCAGCGACTTATTTCCAATGCGATGAATGGATAGTTCGGCCAGTGAGGCCTCAAAAAAAGAGATCATGTAGGTTATTTACTTTGCGAATCTTTGGGAGAGTTTCTTAGACTAACGGGCTTCTGAGTATTCTTTTTCATTTTCAAATTTAGCATCTCTACCAATATTGAAAATGCCATTGCAAAGTAGATATAGCCTTTAGGGATATGCTGCTCAAAACCCTCTGCCAGCAATGACACACCTATCAATAGTAGAAAGGAAAGCGCAAGCATCTTTACTGTTGGGTGGTTATTTACAAAATTACTTATTGCACCTGCAGAGAACATCATTATTATAACGGCAATTACTACGGCAGCAATCATAATTTCAACATGTTCTGCCATACCTACAGCAGTAATTACAGAATCCAGAGAAAATACAATATCAAGCAATAATATCTGTACGATTACACCTGTAAATGAATATACCTTGCCTTTAAGCTCTTTTTCCTCTTCACTCTCTAGCTTGTCGTGTATTTCGTGGGTGCTTTTGTATATTAAAAATAGCCCACCGATTATTAAAATTAAATCGCGCCCTGAAATTTCCAGTTTATGGAGCCATTCAATATCAGTAAGTCCCAGCCATGGACCCATACTAAATAGCGGTGTGGTTAAGGTCATTACCCAGGTTAAGGAAAGCAGTAACAATACACGGGTGATCATAGCAAGGCCTAAACCAACTTGCCGTCCTTTTTTTTGCTGATTCGCAGGCAGTTTACCGGAAAGTATAGATATGAAAATAATGTTATCAATTCCCAGTACGATTTCCAGTACAGTCAGTGTTAATAGAGATATCCAGGCTTCAGGACTGCTTAAAAATTCCATAATATAAGTTTGTAGTCGGCTAATATAAAAAAAGCTTCTTGAAATACTGAACAGGCTTTTCTGTATTTGATACGGGAAATTACTCATTCCTAATTCCAGCTACGAGGTAGACTTATTTATAAATTTACATGTTACTCCAATTTTAATAAAGCAAGTAAAATCATGTGCTGTTGAAATATGTGGTTCAAAATCAATATTTTTGCCGCTTAATAAATTTTAAAATGTTAAGAACAACTACTTGTGGAGCTTTAACTATAAAGAACTTAGGGGAAAATGTAGTCTTGTGCGGATGGGTACAGAAATCCAGGGATCTTGGCGGAATGACCTTTATAGACATAAGGGATCGCTACGGGATTACACAATTGGTGTTCAATATGGACGATAATAAATTGTTGTGTGAGGACGCCCGTGGCTTGGGTCGTGAATTTGTGATTAAGGCCAGCGGTTTAGTAGTTGAGCGTTCTAACAAGAATTTAAAAATGCCAACAGGCGAGGTAGAAATAAAGATCACAGCGCTTGAGGTACTTAATGCCGCAAAACTTCCACCTTTTATGATCGATGACGAAACTGACGGTGGAGATGACCTTAGAATGAAATATCGTTACCTGGATCTTCGTAGAAATCCTATCCGGAATAATATGGTGTTGCGTCATAGAATGGCTCAGTCCGTACGGCGTTATCTGGATGGTCTGGACTTTATTGAGGTAGAAACGCCTGTACTAATTAAATCTACGCCTGAAGGTGCAAGGGACTTTGTAGTGCCAAGTAGAATGAACGCAGGTGAGTTTTATGCCCTTCCGCAATCTCCACAGACTTTCAAGCAATTGCTAATGGTTTCTGGTTTTGACAGGTATTTCCAAATTGTAAAATGTTTTAGGGATGAGGATTTACGTGCAGACAGGCAACCTGAGTTTACGCAAATAGATTGTGAAATGTCGTTTATTGAGCAGGAAGACATACTAATTACGTTTGAAGGATTAATCAGAACGCTGTTCAAGGAAATTAAAGATATTGATTTACCTGAAGTGCCGAGAATGCAATATGCTGATGCCATGCGGCTATACGGTTCTGACAAGCCCGATACGCGTTTTAAAATGCAGTTTGTAGAAATGACTGACGTGGTAAAAGGTAAAGGTTTTCCTGTTTTTGACAACGCAGAATTGGTAATTGGTGTTAATGCAAAAGGGTGTGCAGGTTACACGCGCAAACAAGTTGATGAACTAACTGACTTTATTAAACGACCACAAATTGGCGGAACAGGGTTGATTTATTTAAGGCACAATGATGATAATACACTTAAATCTTCTGTTGATAAATTTTATGATGAAACTGAATTGGCAAAATGGTCGAGGGCATTTGAGACCCAGCCGGGCGATTTAGTACTCATCATGGCCGGACCTACTGACAAGGTCAGAAAACAGTTAAGTGAGTTACGCCTCGAAATGGGCACAAGATTGGGCCTACGTGATAAAAACATTTTTAGCGCCTTATGGGTGCTGGATTTTCCACTATTGGAATGGGATGAAGAATCTGAAAGGTATCATGCGATGCACCATCCTTTTACTTCACCAAAACCAGAGGACATCTCTATGCTTGACACCAACCCTGGAGAAGTTAGGGCAAATGCCTATGACATGGTTGTAAACGGAACTGAGATTGGGGGAGGATCTATTCGTATTCACGATAGAGGGTTGCAGGCGCTAATGTTTAAACATCTTGGATTTTCTGCAGAAGAAGCTCAAAAGCAATTTGGATTCTTAATGGATGCATTTGAATTTGGCGCACCACCGCATGGAGGCATTGCTTTCGGTTTCGATAGGCTGTGTTCTATTTTCGCCGGATTGGATAGCATTCGTGACGTGATTGCTTTCCCTAAAAATAACTCTGGAAGAGATGTAATGATTGACAGCCCCTCAACCATTGACGACAAACAGTTGAAAGAACTTAAAATAGCAACTACTGCATAAAAAAAGGGAGCCATTCAGCTCCCTTTTTTTAATATGTCTCGCTATCAGGTGGGATTCCGTAATCCACGTAACCCTGCGGTTTTAACTTATTCTTTTTCGCCCCTCCGAACCAAGACTTTACGGCATTAAACATCCCAGATAAGTGTTCAGCATCCAGTGATTTACCAACCTTCCCGGAAGCAAGGCCTATTAAAGCTTTGGTAATTATTCCAGATCCCCGGAAAATTGTATTGTTCATTAGTAAAGGCAGAACGAGTGACATCACACTACTACTGATGTTGAACTTACCATCGGCCTTTAGAAAGGCTGAAGGAGTTGCATATTTTTTAATAATGTTTCCTAAAGTAAACTGATGCAGATACACTTTAGCATCCTTAATAAGGGCTTGTCCCTGAATGTCATTTTGTGCCTTCAAACTGGCAACCATAGCATGCAGATCGTCAAGATTATTGATGTTATACTTTTTGGTCTTCATCCTTATCCGCTAGTTTGTTGAAATAATTTTTTATTGTAAAGTTTATTATAGCTTTTTCAATGTATTTATCCTTGGTGAAATAAACAATTAGCGCCAGTAAAATATAGATTATAGCTACACAACCGAAACCCTGGGTGTAGCTTCCTAACACATCAGAAAGGAAAAGGGCTAGTGTAAACGTTCCAAATAAAAATGCCAGAACGAAGCAAATGATCACAGCTGCATTAGTGACCAGATCGGCAAAGATCTTTGACACCTTTTCAACGAGATATAACCTTGTATATTCTACCTTGGTATCCAGATAAGCTTTGGCATCCTCGTAAAGATCCTCTATATCCTTGTCTTTGTTATCCTGCATTGTGTGTTTTGTGAGATTGTATTAAGCGTGCTCAATGTCATCAGCAAACTCGTCTTCTGTTTGCTTAATCTTGCTTTTTACCGAATTTACAACTTTATCTTTTAGACTTGACAAATTGTTAATTTCATCTGCTGCTCTATCCTTAATAGAATCTCCAAGATCCTTGAGCGATTGGCTTAACTTATCTCTCGTCTCAGTACCTTTATCAGGCGCAAACAATAATCCTAATGCAGCACCTGCGGCTAAACCTGCTAATAGTCCTATTAATACTTTTGAATTATCATTCATAACATTTAATTTATATAGTTAACATTAATTTTTAATACTGGGAATTTATGTATTTATAACTAATCATTATCAGAAATTGTTTTAATTCTTTCCAATCTTTCAGAGGCCATAGCACTTGTTTCGTATATTTTCACAAGAAGGATAAACCACGATAAAAGCAATGGTCCGAACACCAGTCCCAAAATACCGAAAAGCGGAATCCCAATTACCACCCCTATAACAGTGATAATAGGATGTATGTTGCCTACTCTTTTTGCAATGATAAATCGTAATACATTGTCAATGTTAATAATCACAACAAATCCGAAAATAAGCATTCCCCAGCCGGCAAAATTGTTGCCATTTGCAAGTTGAATTAAAGCAGCAGGAACAAATATAATTGGCGGACCAAGAACGGGAACAAAAGATATGAAAGTAGTTATGACACCCCAGAATACAGGCTCGGTATAGCCAAGAATGTAGAAGGACAGCGTTACGAGACTTCCTTGCACAAGAGCTATAAAACCTTGCCCTAGAACATTGGCATAAGTGGTGTATCTCATCTCTTCAGCAAATCGCTGAACATTTTGCTCTCTGAATGGTGCATATTTTATTAGTGCTCTTTCGAAAACTTCCATTTGAACCAACATAAAATACAATAGGAAGTACATAAGTAAAAGACCCAGAATAATGTTAAAGGCTCCTGAAATGATTGAAGGGAATAACGCGGTGGCCCAATCACTTGCCTTTTGAATACCTTCTTCGACAAGGTTTTGAGAATCTCCGCCGATAGGAATTAAATGTTGGAGCTTTATAAGGGTATTCTTAAAGTAAGTTGGATTACCTTGTATTTCAGCAATTTTTTCTAAAACCATACTACTGAGTGCATAGAAGGGCAGAACCAGAATAATTACCGAAAGCAACAGGAGTAAAACTGCTGAAACACTTTTATTTAGGTGCTTAACCTCAGTGAGGTAAATAAACCCTGGCCTTAAAATGGTATAAAGCACCAGTGTGCTGAGTAGTGAACCAAAGATTCCTTGTACTGAATAAAGTATTAAACATCCTAAAGCTATAATGATAAGTAAAGTGATATTATTCCGTTGCTTATAGCTAAATATTGACATATTATACGTTATTTAAATACTCATATGTTGCCTTTATTATCCAACGGTAAATGCAGCACAAATGCACTGCCTTTTCTTTGTGGCTTATATATAATACCCCCACCATGACTTACAAATACCCGTTGGGCGTGTGTAAGTCCAAGGCCTACCGTTCTCAATTTTGTACTAAAAAAAGGTTCAAAAATCCTGTCCTGAATGTGAGGTTCAATACCAGTGCCATTATCTGAAATTGTTATCTCGAAGGCGTAGCTGTTAATCTCAGTAACAATACTGATCTCCTTTGAAAAACCATTTATGGCTTCCAATGCGTTTTTAATCACATTAACAATTGCATTTTTTATTTTAGCAACGTCGAGAAGCAACTCAACATCGCTGGGCGTCAACTGTTTTGTAAGTTGAACATCCTGTCCAGCAAATAAGTCTTCCGCAGCCTCAAGAGCGTGATCGACAATAACCGCGACGTTTGCCTTCTGCATATTTAAAGATTTGGTCTCCGTGCTAGATATAAAATTTTTGATTACCTGATTAATACGATCGCAATTAGCTTTGATAATTTCAATACAAATTTGCGCTGACTCGCTGCTGATTATGCAATCCTCGGCGGCCAATTCGTCTAGCGTAAGATTGACTGTCGACAAAGGATCTCTGACCTCTTCTCCTAAACCTCTTGCTATATGTTCTGATATGGACATTTTGCCAAGGTTAACTGACTCCCTTTCGACACTTTTTCTATAGCTAAGATCTTTAATCATGATATGAAAAACTTCGGAGACACTTTTCATATCTGTATAAATAAAAGCAGAAAGGTTGCAGCTAACCTCTGTACCCGTTTTTGTAAGCATTAAACATTCAAAATTATGCAGGGCGCCTTTTTCTTCCAGCGAAGAAAAAAATAGAGTGGCTTCCTCTTTACTTTTAAATAAGAATTCGCTCTTCTTGTTAAGAATCAAGTTGCTTTCATACCCGAAGAATCTGGATCCTGCAGGGTTCATATCAATAATTTTTCCGGTGTGATCGGTGATAATCATTGGATCATTTGCTTCCTCGAAAATCGTCCTGTATTTAGCTTCACTGTACTGAAGTTCTTTTAAGACGCTAGCTTGTCTGATTGCATATCGAATACTCCGTTCAACTATTGAAACTCCAAGCTGATCTTTAATTAAATAATCGGCCGCACCAATTTCCATTGCTTCCTGATCTATTCTGGAATTTCCTTTCCCGGTAAGCATAATAATTGGCTGCTTACAGCCAGAATTAATTGCCTCTTTTAGAAGATCGAGCCCTGTAGTATTATCTAATCTATAATCCACCAGATAAACATCAAACTGATTTCTTCTTATAGCAGTAATTCCTTTATTATAATTGCTAACCCATGAAAGCTCATAAGTAGGGAGCTGGTCAAAAACAACTTTCGTTAAAAAGTAATCATCTTCATCATCATCAATCAACAAAACTTTCGTTAATCTCATTCGTTAAAATTTTTTTGTTTATTATGCTTTTCTGGCAACGCCAATGTAAAAGTTGCTCCAACATTTTTTACGCCGCTGGCAGCTATATATCCTGAATGGTTCTCTATTATCTTCTTGCAAAGGGCCAGACCAATTCCGGTGCCCTCATATTCAAGTCTGGAATTAAGCCGATGAAATATATCGAACATTTTTAGTGAATCTGAATTATCAAAGCCAATTCCATTATCTTTTATTTCGATTATACAGTATTTCTGACTTGGTACAGATTGTGGAAAAGAGGTTTCGCTGCCGTATACAACCCTCGTTGTGATGGAAATTACGGGCATATTTTTATCATTGAACTTCAGTGAATTTCCCAGCAAATTTAAAAATAATTGCACCAATTGCGTTTCTACCCCGTCAATTACGATTTCGCTTGTATCAACTTTTAATATCGCGTTTTTCGATTCAACTGCGTAGTCGAGCTCCCGGATACACTTGTTAAAAACATGCTTAATTTGTAAACTGACAAAGTGGTTGTCATCTCTGGTTGCTTTTGAAAACGTAAGAAGGTCGTCGATAAGCTTTCTCATTCTGCCTGATGCATCAGAAATTTTATCCAGATATTTTATAGCCTCATCGCCAAGATCGTTCGAAAAACGTTCTTTCAAAATTAAGCCAAATGCCTGTATTTTTCTAAGCGGTTCCTGCAAATCGTGGGATGCGACATAAGCAAACTGTTCTAAATCCTGATTCGATCTTCTTAGCTCTAACATTCTCTGATCCAACTGAACTTGTGCCTCCCGTAGCTCGGTTATGTCTTGAGTATTCCCGATGTAAGCAAACTTATCATTCAAGCCAATTCTTTTATATTCTGCAGTACATAGTACATGTTTTACTTCACCTGCAGGAGTTTTAATCCGATAACTGATCTTAAGTGGGGATTGATTTTTATACGCATGCCTGCTGGCAGTTATGCATCTTTCAAGATCTTCTTCATGAATAAGATTATGATAAAAATCAAGACTAATAAATACGGAATGGGGTAAAAATCCATGAATTCGGTACATTTCATCAGACCATAGAATTGACTCAGTACCCACAACCCATTCCCAGCTTCCACTGTGGGATACGGCTTCAGCCTCTCTTAAAAGCGTTTCGTTAATCTTCAATTTTAGTACGGCATCTTTCATTGGTGTGATATCCTGAATTGTACCTACCAATCGCTGTGAATCTTCTATAAAATACCCTTGGTTCAAGACATATTTCCGGAGCCCTGACGGTTGAATAATTTGATATTCTACTGCAAATGCGGATTTAGAATTTATAGCCGCCTCAATTTCTTTACGGACTTTCGCCAGGTATTCCGGAGCAATCAGATCATCATCTATTTGCTTTGTTGGCTGGAAATTATTGCTCTCAAATCCATAAATACTAAAAAGCTCAGCCGACCACCTAATTTGATTACTAATAAGAGAAACTTCCCAGGTGCCGATTTTGGAGATGTGTTCAGCCAGACTAAGCAGCCCAATTTTTTCGGAAATTTGTTTACTTTGCTCTTTTAACGAGCCAAAATCATGCTGTAACTTTTCAATTGCAGTCGTTTTCTTCTTTAGGGAGTATCCCAGTACTAATGATAATAAAAAGAAAATAACAACAATAAACAGCACTAGGTATCAAGATTAATGGCCCTCATTTTATTATACAGCGTTTTGCGGTCGATATTAAGAATTTTAGCCGCCTTTGTTTTATTAAAATTCACTTCCCGCAATACCTTTAGAATTGTATCATATTCTGCCTCAAGAGCAGCATTTTTTAAGTCGCGGGGTTTCTCAGTTCTGATAATAGAATTTTCTATCGCAGATGCTTTAGCATAGGTAGAAATTTCCAGCGGTAGCGCCTTCAATTGAATTTCCTGTGTTTCGGTAAGCAAAGTTGCCCTTCGCACTACGTTTTTCAGTTCCCTTACGTTACCCGGCCAATTGTATGTTAGAAAGCATTCTACTACCTCATCAGAAAAACTTTGAACATTACGGTTTAATTCCTGATTTGCTACATTAAGAAAGGTATTTGCAAAAACCATGATGTCTTTACCCCTATAACTTAACGGTGGCAAATCGATTGAAAACTCATTAAAACGATGATAGAGATCTTCCCTAAATTTACCTTTTTGTATAGCATGGCCCAAATTCTCGTTCGTGGCCACAATTATTCTAACATCCAGATCAATTTCTTTAGTACTGCCAATTCTTTTTATTTTGCGCTCTTGCACAGTTCTGAGCAAAGCAGCCTGAATTTCATAGGAGAGATTTCCTACCTCATCCAGGAAAAGCGTCCCACCATTCGCCATTTCGAAATGACCAATTTTTGTATAAAGAGCACCTGTAAAAGATCCCTTTTCATGACCAAAGAATTCGCTTCCGGCTAACTCTTTCGTTAGGGACCCGCAGTCCATCGCAATAAATGGATTATCCTTTCTGGGACTGTTCAAGTGAATCGCTTTAGCTACAGATTCTTTACCTGTTCCACTTTCGCCGGTGAGAATTACACTATAGGTAGTTGGCGCCACAAGCTGTATCTGCTTAAGCAGTTCTTTTGATGCAGGGCTTTGACCAGCCACAAAATTGTCTGCCTGGAAATAGTTTTGTTTGGTTACTTTTTTAGGTGCTTCATTTACCACTTCATTATGCGTGGAATTTAAGGCAATCTGGGTCTCAATCGCTTTATTGATTGTATTTAAAATCTCATCAGGATAAAGCGGTTTTGTAATATAGTCGTACGCCCCAAGCTTAATTAATTCTACCGCCAGTTTGATATCGGAGTAACCTGTAATAATAATAACGCCGGTACCGGGGGAGCGCTCTTTAATTTTTATGAGCATTTCCTTACCATCCGTATCTTCTAGTCTGTAATCACACAATACCAGGTCATAGGTTTCTTTTGCCAGATACTCAAGGGCACTCGATCCACTAGTGGCAGTAGAGACACTAAAAGAATTTCTGGTTAAGAATTTAGATAATAATAATCCAATATTTACTTCGTCATCTACAATTAGAATTTTTCTCATATAACAAAGGGCTGAGGCTCAATTAGGAAATAAATATAAACAGATTATTTTAATATGGGCAATAATTTCTACACTATTCTATGAAATTAGGAATAGATTATGTTAAAAAAATTGTACCAATTTCAAAAGAGATGTAAATGAATATTAGTAAAGCGTTATTTCCCTGTGAAAAGCGGTTTTCTTTTTTCCATAAATGCGGAAGTACCCTCTTTAAAGTCGTCAGTATTAAAGCATTGTCCAAATTCATTTATTTCAATTTGGAAACCGTTGATTCCATCCGTAGTAGCCGCATTCACAGCCTTAATAGCACTTTTGATAGCCAATGGCGCCTTTAGTTTAACCTTTTCAAGTAATTCCTCGCACTTGGCAATAAGGTTCTCCTCAGCGACAACATAATTCACTAAACCTATTTGTTCTGCTTTAGCTGCAGTAATGATTTCGGCAGTAATGATCATTTCAATTGCATGTCCTTTTCCCACTAATAGTGGTAGTCTTTGGGTCCCACCATATCCGGGAATTAGCCCCAAGGTTGTTTCGGGCAGACCCATTTTAGCATGCTCGCCAGCAATCCTGATATGGCATGCCATTGCAAGTTCGAGGCCGCCACCTAGTGCAAAACCATTTATGGCCGCAATAACAGGTTTACTACATCCCTCAATTGCATCGAATACTTCAGACTGACCCTTTCTGGCTAAATCTTCCCCTTGTTTACTGTTAAAGCTAGAAAACTCTGAAATATCTGCACCTGCAACAAAAGCCTTTTGCCCTGCCCCCGTAACGATCACACCCCTTATCTCAAGGCTTTCATTAGCTTCCCTGATAGCCTCAGCAAGTTCAGAAAGAGTAGCTTTATTTAGTGCATTCAACTTACTCTCGCGGTTAATGGTGATGTATAGAATTTGCGATTTAATTTCAGTAAGAATATTTTGATAGTCCATATTAAAATTGTCTGTGTGCATTTGCCCAGTCTTCAATGTACTCCACTATTGTACTCATTGTAGTTCCAGGAGAAAATAGTTTGCCAACGCCAATACTGTTGAGTTTTTGAACATCTGTTTCAGGAATGATGCCCCCTCCGGTAACCAGTACATTAGTAAGGTTTTTTTGTCTCATTATCTCCATAACTTTAGGGAAAACCGTCATGTGTGCGCCAGAAAGTATGGAAATGCCAATGGCATCCACATCCTCTTGTAATGCAGCATTAACCACCATTTCCGGAGTTTGCCTGAGTCCGGTATAGATGACTTCCATGCCAGCATCCCGTAAAGAAGTAGCAATTACTTTAGCGCCGCGATCATGGCCGTCCAGCCCAACTTTTGCCACTAAAACCCTTATTGGTCTGTTTAATGAATTGCCCATATTTACAGTTACTGTAGGGTAAATGTAAGTAAATTAGCCGTTTTATGTTAACTTTGAGATTCTAAATTATTTGAATTTATGAGTGAGGAAAGATCATTGAACTTTATTGAAGAGATCATTGAAAACGATTTAAATACTGGAAAATACGAGACTTTAATTACGCGTTTTCCCCCTGAGCCAAACGGATATCTGCACATTGGCCACGCAAAGGCAATCTGCCTTAATTTCGGACTTACCAAGAAATATGGTGGCTATACCAATCTCCGATTTGATGACACTAACCCGGTTACTGAAAAAACAGAATATGTAGACAGCCAACAGGAAGATATTAAGTGGCTTGGTTTTCAATGGAAAAATGAACTTTATACTTCTGATTACTTTGATACTTTATATGACTATGCTGTAAAGCTTATTCATGATGGGTTTGCATATGTAGATGATAGTACAGCCGATGAAATTGCCGAACTTAAGGGTACACCAACAGAACCTGGCACAGACAGTTTCTACAGAAACCGCAGTATTGAAGAAAACCTGGCTCTTTTTAACAGCATGAAGGCTGGAGCTTTTGAAGATGGCGCTTGTACGTTACGTGCTAAAATTGATATGGCAAGTCCAAATATGCTGATGCGGGACCCAATCATTTATCGCATTAAGCACGCTGATCACCATAGAACCGGAAACAAATGGTGTATCTACCCAATGTATGATTTTGCGCATGGGCAGAGTGATAGCATTGAAACAATTACACATTCAATTTGTACATTAGAATATGTGTCTCACAGAGAACTTTACGATTGGTTTATAGAAAAACTAAACATCTTTCCATCCAAACAATACGAGTTTGCCAGATTAAATCTGACATACACCGTCATGAGCAAGCGGAAGTTATTACAATTAGTTAATGATGGCGTAGTTTCGGGATGGAATGATCCAAGAATGCCAACCATCAGCGGCTTACGCAGACGGGGTTACACACCAGAAAGTATTAGAGAATTTTGTGACAGGATAGGTATTGCAAAAAGAGAAAACCTAATTGAACTCAGTTTATTGGAGTTCTGTGTACGTGAGCATCTTAATAAAATTGCTACCAGGGTAATGGCTGTATTGGATCCAATAAAACTGATTATTACCAATTATCCTGAAAACAAAGAAGAGATTCTGATTGGCGAGAATAATCCCGAAGCAGAAGATAAAGGTGGCTCGAGGGAAATACCTTTTAGCCGCGAACTTTGGATTGAGCGCGAAGACTTTATGGAAGAACCTGCCAAAAAGTGGTTCAGGTTGGCTCCCGGTGCGGTAGTTAGGTTGAAACACGCTTACATTGTTAGGTGTGAAGATTTTGAGAAAGATGCAGCTGGTAACGTTACCACGATACACTGTACCTATGTTCCGGAATCAAAAAGTGGAGAAGACACCAGTGGTATTAATGTAAAAGGTACAATTCACTGGGTAAGTAGCTCCCATGCTAAAACTGCGGAAGTAAGGATGTACGATCGTCTGTTCTCTGTAGAATCACCTGATTCGGAAGAAGGCGATTTTAAAGATTACTTAAATAAAAACAGTATTGAGATCATTCATAATGCATACATAGAACCCTATCTTGAAAACGCTGACCAACACGCGCGCTATCAGTTTATCAGAAAAGGCTATTATTCTCTTGACAGTGATTCAAAACCGGGAAAATTAGTGTTCAATAGAACGGTATCTTTAAAAGACGCGTGGTCGAAAACGAATAAGTAACCTAAAGATATTTAGGATATAGATTATACAAAATCAATTTATCTGCGGCAGTCAAAACTGGAGTAATATCGGTTTGCACAAAGTGGCGCTTAAAGGCAACGATTGCCGCTGATAGATTGCTTGTATCATACCCGATGATTCGGAGTGCCAGCTTGGTATCAAATTCTACAGGCGGCATTTTTAATTCTTCATCATACCACAACCCAAAACCCTTCCCTGCCAACATTTTCCATGGAAAATCATGCGGATCAGGTTTCCTGCCAGGCGCAATATCTGAATGCCCAATGAAGTTTGCAGTGGGTATTTTATACCGCTTTTTTAAGGTAGCCAGCACTTTGATTACCCCTTGAATTTGTGCAGCGGTGTATGGTTCGAAACCATCATTGTCTATTTCAATACCGATTGACGATGAGTTCAGATCGGTATCGTTCCCCCAGCGGCCAATTCCAGCATGGTGTGCCCGAAGGTAATCGTTTACCATTTGAACAACCTTGCCATCTCTTCCAACAACATAATGGGCACTAACTTCACTCTGACCTTTTACAGTAAATGTGCGAACGGTCTGGTCTGTTGATTTTTGCGCAGTATGATGAAGGATCACAAAGTTGGGTTTGCGTATCCCGAAGTTGATCGAGCCAACCCATACTTGAGAATCAACAGCTAACGAATCAATCCCCTGGTTAGCTGGAGGCGTCATTCCTATCGTTTTAGAAAACAACTTTGCCTGTGCTTTATATATCTTATTAGTGGCAGCATATTTGTTTGAAGAACACGATGCCAGCAGTAACATTGAAGTTAACACAATGCCAACCAAAAATTTGCTGTGAGATTTCATATAGGGTGCTTTGAATGCGTGAAATTACTATTTTTTACTACTTTTAGGGGCATTGCAGGAGAGACATTACATCTTAATTATGCACTTATAACCAAGCCATATGAAAATTGTTACCAGAACTGGTATTTTTATTATAACCTTAGCAACACTAATTAGCAGTACTTCCTGCAATAATCCAAAAGCAAAAACATCTAAGAAACAAAGCAAAGCAATTGCAGGGAGGGACAGTCTTCAACGGTATGTTGATGAGCGTCTGGGCATTTACGAAAAAGTAAAGCTCACAACCAACATTAATGCGTTAAGTTCCAGTGAGCGCCAAATACTGCCTCTCCTTATCCAGGCAGCTCAAGTGATGGATGAACTGTACTGGAAACAAGTTTATCCGCAGCGCGACAGTTTGCTTAACACCATAAAAGATGAACAAACAAAAACTTTTATCTGGATAAATTATGGGCCTTGGGACCGCCTAAATGGAGATAAGCCGTTCGTTAATGGAGTAGGCCCTAAGCCCGATGCATTAAACTTTTACCCCGCAGGTATGACTAAATCTACACTAGAAAAATCTGACGTAAAAGACAAATATGGTTTGTATTCTGTAGTTAGGGAGGATACTCCCGGGAAATATATCTCCGTTCCTTACCATATTCTCTATGCTGCAGAACTACAAAAAGCATCGGCACTGTTAAAACAAGCTGCCCTTGTAGCTGAAGATTCTGGCTTTAAAAAATACCTAAACCTGCGTGCAGATGCACTTACATCTGATAACTACACAGCCAGTGATTATGCTTGGCTGGACATGAAAACCAACACGCTTGACATTATCTTAGGGCCTATTGAAAATTATGAAGACAAATTGCTCAATGCAAGGGCATCTTATGAGGCATATGTACTGGTAAAAGACAAAGTGTGGAGTAAACGGCTTGCAAAATACGTAAGCATGTTGCCTGCATTACAAAGCGGCTTACCTGTTGCGGCTAAATACAAAAAAGAAAAGCCAGGCACTGATTCTGAACTCAATGCTTATGACGTTATTTACTATGCCGGCGATTGTAATGCAGGGTCTAAAACAATTGCTGTTAACTTACCCAATGACGAGGTTATACAGCAAAAGAAAGGAACCCGGCGTTCACAGCTCAAAAATGCTATGAGAGCCAAATTTGAGAAGATTCTTGTTCCTATAGCTAAAGAACTCATTGCCCAGGATCAACAACAATATATAGATTTTGACGCTTTTTTTGCGAACGTAATGTTTCATGAGGTTGCACACGGATTGGGAATAAAAAAAACCATAACTGGAAAAGGCTTCGTAAAAGAAGCGCTCCAGGAACAGTATTCCTGGCTGGAAGAAGGAAAAGCTGATGTATTGGGGCTATATATGGTAACTGGTCTGTTGAGAAAGAATGAACTTCAAGGAGATATCAAAAAGTATTACACCACCTATATGGCTGGCATATTAAGATCTGTTAGATTTGGGGCTTCCAGTGCACATGGAAAAGCGAATATGCAATGCTTTAATTTCTTTAAAGAGAACGGCGCATTTATTAGAACCCAGGAAGGGAATTATAAAGTAGATTTCACGAAATTTGAAGACTCAATTAATAAGTTGAGTAATTTGATTTTAACACTTCAGGGCAATGGTGATAAGAAGGCTGTAGAAAAAACCCAACAAGAAAAAGCCATAATTTCTGCTGAGTTGAAAGCAGACCTGGATAGGTTAACCAAAAAGGGAATACCTGTTGATATTGTATTTGAACAGGGTGTCGATGTACTGGGCGTAAAATAATTTAGGGAAGATGTTGTTTGATAATATCTTCCAGCTCCTGGATATCAAAAGGTTTTGAAAGATATCCATCCGCTCCGGCTTCCTGAGCAAGAGATTTTACATCATTGTTTGCGGAAAAATAGATTACCGGTATGGATTTCAATACACTGTGCTTTTTTAATTCACGCGTGGCTTCAATACCCCCAACGTCTGGAAGCCAATTATCCATAAAAATAATATCCGGTGTATACCCATTTACCTGATCAATTATGTTATTAGATGTTGATGATGTTTTAATCTCGTAGCCGGCATCCTCCAATATAATGGTACATAGTTCCAGGATGTCTGTGTTATCATCAAATACAAATACTTTTTTCATTTAGGGATAATGCTTTATTAAACAATGATCAGGTTTTATTAAACAAAACTATAAATTATTTAAGTGAATTTATGAATTCACCTATTTTTTCGATTCCAAGAACTTCATCTATTTTTACCTGCAACCTGGCTTGTGCTGGCATGTAACTCACTTGCGCGCTGTCAGGGTCTTGTATAACAGCCGTTCCTCCCCAATTTTTTACACTTTTTAACCCATTTACTCCATCAGTATTTGACCCAGACAGCAACAGGCAATAGAGTTTATTTTTATAAACTTCCGCCGCGGTCTGATAAGTAACATCGATGGATGGTCTCGAATAGTTAACTTTCTCCGAATAATCCAGGGAGAAGGTTTTGTCCTGTTCAATAAGCAAATGGTAATCTGATGGCGCGATATAGATACTGCCCGCAGCAATATGTTCTTTTTCGTCTGCTTCTTTAACTTTTAACAGCGTCTTACTTGAAAGCAGGTCTGGTAACAAGGAATCCGCGCCATGCTTGCGATGTATAACGACAATAATAGGGAAGGATAAATTTATATCAAGTATTGGTAATACCTTTAATAATACTTCAAGGCTGCCTGCAGAACCACCTATAATGAATGCGTCACACCTGTTCATTATTTCATCTTCCTCCAGATTTTATTTCCCGGCAAACGATTGTAGTTTTTGGTTATACCAGAAAAATCTATTGTCTCCTTTGTGCCTAGCGCCAGGTAACCAAGGTCTTCAAGGCTATCGTCAAAAAGGTTCAGCACCTTATGTTGCAGGTCCCTGTCAAAGTAAATCAGCACGTTTCTGCACAATATCAGTTGAAACTCATTGAAGGAATGGTCAGATACCAGATTGTGTGTTGAAAATATAATTTTGCTTTTCAGGTCATCATTAAACTTAGCCAGAGAGTAATTAGCTGTGTAGTATGTTGAGAAATCTTTTGTACCACCAGAGGCTATGTAATTTTCTGAGTATTGTTTCATCTGGCTCATTCCGAACATTCCCTGTCCGGCCTTTTCCAAAACTACAGGATTAAGGTCCGTAGCGTAAATAAGTGACTTGCTTAATAGGTTAAGTTCTTTAAGAATAATTGAAACTGAGTAAGCTTCCTCTCCGGTTGAACAACCTGCAAGCCAGATTCTAATGAATGGGTAAGTACCCAAAGCGGGCAGTACAGATTCCCTTAGTGTTTTAAAAAAAAAAGGGTCTCTAAACATTTCCGTTACGTTGACGGTAATCTGCTCAACAAAACGTTTGAAATATACATTGTCATTATTGATCCTGTATCTGAACTCAGCGAAGCTAAGCGCCTTGTCTAAACCATACAATCGGGTAATTCTTCTTTTCAGAGATGCTCTCGAGTAGCCCGTAAAGTCGTAACCATAGTTTTCAAGGAGATCTGAAAGCAAGGTCTCTACCTGTTCGTCGTTCACTGCCGGAATATCCAAAATCAAAGTATATACCTGGTAAGCAACCCTGTCAGCACATCAACATTTATCGGTTTGGAAACATAGCCCACTGCTCCCGCATTAAGGCAGCGCTCACGATCTCCAAGCATAGCTTGTGCCGTAACCGCAATCACAGGTATGTTTTTAAGATCTGGTATGTTATTCATCTCAGCCATGGCCTGATAACCATCCATGCCCGGCATCATCATATCCATCAATACAACGGCTACTTCTTTATCCTTTTTTAACAATTCAATTCCTTCCTCTCCTCCAGTAGCAGAAAGGCAGCGGTATCCTTTTGCCTTAAGTACTGCTGTTAAGGCAAAAATGTTACGATTGTCGTCATCTATAATTAATACTTTATTTGCCATACTAAACCTTGTCATAAAGCCAAACCCGGAGCAATGATATCAACTGATCTATATCTACTGGTTTAGAAATGTAGTCGGACGCCCCTGCGGCTATACATTTTTCCCTATCACCCATCATTGCCTTGGCTGTAACAGCCAGAACTGGCAATTGTTTGTATGCGGGAATTTTCCTGATTTCCTTTGTACTTTCATAACCATCCATTTCAGGCATCATCATATCCATCAGCACAATATCCACCAGTGGGTTTTCTTTTAATATCTGTAGTGCCTCCTTACCATCGGTTGCAGCCAGCACTTTCATCTTATGCTGTTCAAGTGCTTTAGTTAACGAAAAGATATTACGGACGTCATCATCTGCAATCAGCACAGTTTTATTGTTGAGTACTTCATACAGACCGCCAAGGCGCTCTGAGGCATGTTTTCTATTTTTATCTCCTGATTTCTCTTCAACAAGATGCAAAAACAGGCCGGCCTCATCTAATATCCTTTGGTAAGAATGCGCTGTTTTAACCACGATAGAGTCAGCATACTGCTTAATCTTGCTTTCCTCTCCTTTTGAAAGATTCTTGCCTGTAAAAATAATAATGGGCAGATTCTCAAGTCCCTCACTTTTCTTAATGGTCTCCAGCGTTTCATAAGCGTTCTTATCGGGGATACCCATGTCAAGAATCACACAGTCTACCTCTTTCTTTTGAAGTGCATCAATTCCCTGATTTACGTTTCCTGCAACTTCAGTATTGATGTTGTAATTGCTAAGAAAGTAACTCAAGGCTTCTGCATGCTGCTTATTTTCTTCAACAATCAGCACCTTTTTAGGGTGTCTGCTTAGCGCATGTTCCAGCTTTTGAAAAATTTGCTGCATATGCTCTATTGCTACCGGCTTATTAATAAAATCTACCGCCCCCTTTAGTAAACTTTCTTTCTTCACCTCCAATGACGACATGATGTGTACAGGAATAGGTTTGGTCTCCGGATTGGATTTAAGCTCTTCCATTACCTGCCATCCATCCTTCACCGGAAGCTGAATATCCAGCAATATCGCTATGGGCTTATATAAATGGGCGAGTTCAATTCCAAGATCGCCCCTAACCGCAACAATACCTTTGTAATTTCTTTTACGTGTAAAATTCAACAGAATCTTGGCAAAAGAAGTGTCGTCTTCTATAATCAGAATTACCTTATCTCCGGGATTGATGCTATTACGATCATCCTCAATATCCTGGGGTATATGTTCAACGGTAAACGACTTTGCTGGTTGCTCAACTGGCTTTGCATAATAAACGGGCTCCCGCTCAATTGCTGTATGCGCTATCACCTCAGGAACACTTGAATAGTCCGTTGGTAAAGAAAATGAAAATTCACTTCCAACGTGTTCCTTACTCGTTAACTCGATCTCTCCACCAAGCAGCTTTGTAAGTTCCCTGCTGATCGACAAGCCTAACCCTGTCCCCCCAAATTTGCGCCTGGTAGAACCGTCTGCTTGTTGAAAAGCTTCAAATACCAACCCCTGCTTATCAAGCGGAATTCCAATACCTGTATCTGTAACTTTGAATAATACAGCGTTTTCATGCTCCTGTTTTTTAATTGTCAATGTAACCTTGCCCTGAGCTGTAAATTTGATTGCGTTAGAAAGCAGGTTCTTTAAAATTTGTTCCAGGCGCATCTTATCCGTAACCATATTGGCTAGCCCTTCTTCAAGATCGATGATGAGTTCAAGGTTTTTATTCTTAGCGATAGGGTTGAATAAAGACCTCATATCAGTTGCAACTTCGGTAATGTTAGTCTCTGCAAATTCAAGCGTCATTTTCCCAGATTCAATTTTAGATAAGTCCAAAATCTCATCAATCAATCCCAGCAAACCCTGACCAGAGCTTTGAATTACTTCAGCGTATTCGATGTATTCTTCATCAAGGTCTTTATTTTCAGACATCAGCTTAGACAGCAACAAAATTGAATTCAGTGGAGTCCTTAGTTCATGAGACATGTTGGCCAGAAATTCCGATTTATACTTAGTGCTTAATTCAAGTTGCTCCGCTTTTTGCTGGATGTCAAGATTCCGTTCTTGTATAAGCTGGTTCTTTTCCTCCAAAAGACTTGTTCGCTCCTCCAGCTCCTGGTTACTTTGAAGCAGCTCTTCCTGTTGTACTCTTAGCTCTTCCTCTGAAGTTTGAATTTTCTGAGTCTGTGCTTCGAGTTCTGCATTTAAGCCTTCCAGCTCACTGTGCTGAGCTTGGAGTTCTTCAGTCTGAGCCTGCGTTTCTTCAAGAAGTTCCTGCATGCGTTTTCTGTTTTGTGAAACATGGATTGCAATGCCTATGTTTTCAGAAACGCTTTCTAAAAAGTCGAGCTGAAGGGGTGTAAATACAGTTAATGCACCCAACTCCATTACACCTACAACCATATTACTTCTTAATATCGGGAATGCAGCAATGCTTTTGGGTCTGGTATTTCCAATAGCATAACTAATGGTCATCTCATCTTCAGGAACCTCTGTAATCAGCGCAGGTTTTCCTGATTTAATAACCTGTCCGGAAACGCCTTCACCTATTTTGATTACCCTATTTTTCTCACTTTCAAGAAGGGAATAGCTCCCCTCCAAATGAAGGTTCTTATCTTCTCCTAAAAGGTAAAGTGCAGCAACATTACTTTTAGTGTGGCCGACAATATTCTCAAGTATCTCATCAGCAAGCACTTCAACACTTTTTTCACCAACCATTTTATCATTCAAACTGGCGATACCAGATTGCAGCCACTCTTTATCGGCCAGTAGCGCAAATGAATACTGAAGCGACTCGGCCATTGCATTCAGCGACCCAGCAAGGCTACCTAGTCCATCTTTCTCTTTTTCGTCCAACCGGATATCATAGTCGCCCTTAGAAATCCTGCCAGCAATATTCTGGATAACCTCTATTCTGTTATCTATTTCCTGGTTCTTATCTTCCAGCTCCTTTTGCAACTTCATCCTTACAGTAAAATCAGTAGAGACCTTCCTGTAAAAAAAGAACGTGATTAGTATCGCAAGTGCCGCTGCAATTAATATAAGTGCAGGTGTGTAAGAAGAAATCCTGTTGAGTTCTGATGTTCTTAATGTCAGAAGCCGCTTTTCCTCCGCCTGCATTTTCTTTATCAGGTTGCGGGAGTCATCCATATATGTCTTACCTTTAAGTAATTCATCAACACTCACACTTCCCCCCCTGCTTTTGATATTTATTGTTTGATCAATAATGGTAAGCCTGTTTGAAACAATCTCCTGCAGCTGTTTAACTCCCTGCTGCTGGAACGGATTATCTACGGTTTCAAGAGAGATTTGATTTAGCAGTTCCGACACTCTATCTCTTGCGCCATTATATGGCTCCAGAAAGGACTTGTCTCCTGTAAGCAAATAGCCCCTCTGACCAGTTTCTGCATCCTTTAAGGTTGAAACAACTCCATCGAGGTTGGCCATCACCTTATTGCTATGTGCTACAAGATCAGAGCTTTCTATTAAGTTATTTATACTTAAATAGGAAGCCAGTGAGGTAATAAATAATATTAATAACGAAAGTCCTAATCCAATTCTTAGGTTGTTTTTCAATGATGAATTCATAAAAACTTATTATTATTCTTTTTCGATCACTTCATTTATTGGTATTATAAAATAGAATTCCGAGCCATTTCCTGTCTCGCTTTTCACACCAATCTCTCCCATATGCCGCTTGATTATTTCTGCGGATATGTACAAACCAATTCCAAGTCCCTGAAAATGGATGGCCGTTTCCTCTACACGATAAAATTTATCAAAAACATGCTTCTGCAGTTCCGGGGCAATACCGATACCGAAATCTCTTACACCAACATAAACTTTTTCGCCCATTAACTTTACGTTTACCTGTACTTCACTAGTACCCGGTGAATACTTGATTGCATTGGTAAGAAAATTAACAACTACTTGCTCAATACGTGCCTCATCTGCGAAAACAGCTGTAGAAATACGGTTATTAAGAGTGATTTTAAAATCCGGATTAGATTGATGTATGATTTCCATCACATTATCAAGCATATTATCCAAATCAAATGTCTTTTTATTAAACTTTAGTTTTCCGCTTTCAATTTTAGAAATATCCAGTAGATCTGCGATCAGATCGTTCAGCTTTTCAAGTTGTACCTGTGCTTTGCCTAAATGTCGTTTTACAGTTTCAATATCCCCGCGGTCAAGATTCCGTTCCAAAAGCTGAACATACCCCTTTACACTTGTTAGCGGTGTCTTTAGCTCGTGGCTGGCTATGCTAATGAATTCATCCTTTTTACGCTCGGCTTGTTTTCTGAACTCAATTTCGTCCATCAGCGCCTTCTGAATCTCTATTAATTTTCTGCTTTGCTCATAAATGCGATAAAAAGTTTTAACCTTTAGCAATAGAATGTCCATATCCACAGGCTTGGTAATATAATCTAACCCTCCCGAAGAGTATCCTTTTGTGATAAACTTGTTTTCTGTGTTTACCGCTGATAAGAAAATAATTGCTGTTTCTTTTGCTTTGCTATATCCGGAAATGGCTTCGGCAACTTCAAATCCATCCATTACTGGCATTTGAACATCCAGGATGATAAGCACATATTCGTTCCTAAGAACCTTTTTTAAGGCCTCTTCACCTGATGATGCTGTATCAACTTCGAAGTTATGCCGCTCAAGAACTTTTTTTAGGGAAATTAGATTCTCGGGGGTGTCATCTACAATTAAAATCATTCTTAAGAATAAATATAATTTTTAAAGTTATACAACTCCCGAGAATATTGTAAGTATAATTTCATATCATATCAAAAACTTGCAAACAAGTATATTACAATTCGTTAGTATTAAAGGTATCTCCTTGTTTAAAATCACCGGTCTCAAATCCTTTTTTAAACCAGTACATTCGTTGTTCTGAAGTTCCATGGGTAAAAGCATCCGGCACAACCTGTCCCTGGCTTTGCTTCTGCAACTTATCATCACCAATTGCATTGGCCGCGTTTAGCGCTTCTTCTATATCCCCTTCATCCAGTCTGAAATCTTTTAAGTTTTGAGCATGGTGCGCCCACATCCCTGCCAGAAAATCTGCTTGCAATTCTAGTTTTACCGAAAGTTTATTGTATTCCGTTTCGCTAAGTTCTCCCCGAGCCCTATCAAGCTTACCTGAAATACCTAGTAAATTTTGAACGTGATGGCCCACCTCATGTGCAATAACATATGCCTGCGCAAAGTCTCCGGCTGCACCAAAACGATTTTTCAATTCATCGTAAAAAGAAAGGTCAATATAGATTTTTCTATCCCCCGGACAATAAAACGGCCCTACTGCAGAGCTTGCGCTTCCGCAGGCAGACTCTATTGAATTCGTGAATAAGGTGAGTTTTTCTGGTTCCTGATAGGTACTACCCATTTCTTGAAACTGTTTTTCCCAAACCTGGTTAGTTGACTCAAAAACACCGTCAACAAATTTACCTTCAGCATCGGTAGGATCCCCGGTTTTGCCTTCTACCGTGGAACCATCTCCAACAGGAAGCTGACTTACAAGCCCTGTGAAATCTTGCCCAAATATTAATCCTAAAATAACTACAATAACACCAATTCCTCCACCTATGGCACCGCCACTCATACCTCTTCTATCATCGATATTACCACTACCCTTGCCAAACCATTGCATATAAAACTGTTTATTGATATAACAAAAGTCAAAGACAATTGTTATAGCGAACTAAATAATTTTGGTCAATTAAATATTTTTACGGCAACACTAATTCTTTTTTGAACTTCTGGAATTCCAAGCGCAAGAGCAATGTCAAAGATGCCGGGACCAAATTTACCACCAACCAGCATTATCCTTAGGGGAAGCATAAGCTCTCCTGGCTTAAAATTATTCGCGACAGCGAGTTCCTTGAACTTGTCTTCAAGCGCTGCACTGGTGTTTAGGCCAACAACCGACAATGCAAAAGCTGTAAAGAAAACAGCCTTTTCTGGAGACCATTTTGGTTTAACCGCATCAATATCATATTGCGAAGGAACTTGAAGAAAGTATGCTCCTTGCGTAACAAAATCCGTCAGTAAACTACATCTATCTTTTATTAGGTCAATCACCACTTTAAGATAATCATCGCCTGGTACAGCAATATTTTCTTCAGCAAAAACAGCTTTCACCGCTGGCAGTAATGAATCAGCAGAAGAATTTTTAATCCATTCGTGATTGTACCATTTTGCTTTTTCAAAATCAAACTTTGCACCCGCTTTGCTAACGCGGTCGATAGAAAACTTTTCAACCAGTTCAGACAGTGAAAAGATTTCCTGGTCAGTACCATCGTTCCAACCTAACATGCCCAGCAAATTCACAAAAGCTTCAGGCAAGAAACCAAGTTCTTTGAAACCTTTTGTGATATCGCCAGTTTTAGGGTCTTCCCAATCTTGTGCGTACACAGGGAAACCAAGACGGTCACCGTCCCTTTTACTTAGCTTACCGTTTCCATCCGGTTTTAAAATAAGCGGCAAATGGACCCATTGCGGCATTTCATTTTCCCAGCCCAGGTACCGCCAGAGTAAAATATGAATTGGTGCTGAAGGCAGCCATTCTTCACCTCTAAAAATGTGGCTAATTTCCATTGCCCGGTCATCTGCAACAACTGCTAAATGATAGGTAGGCATTCCATCTGCTTTTAGCAACACTTTATCATCAACTAAATTGGTATCAAAACTAACGTGGCCCCTTATCATGTCTGTAAAGGATACCAATTCGTCAGCCGGCATTTTAATTCTTACAACATATGGTATATTTGCTTCCATTAATCCGGCAACCTCTTGGTTAGTAAGGGTCAATGAATTCTTCATCTGCGCCCTGGTTGCCAAACCATAGGTAAAGTTTGGGACCTCTTTACGTTTGGCATCCAGCTCTTCCGGAGTATCAAACGCATAATAGGCGTAACCATCTGCAATGAGCTGATCTGCATATTGCTTGTATGTTGCTTTGCGTTCGCTCTGACGATAAGGTCCAAAAGACCCGCCCAAAAGCGGACTTTCATCAGGCGAGATGCCACACCACTTGAGGCATGAAACTATATATTCCTCTGCGCCTTCTACAAACCTTGTCTGGTCTGTATCTTCCACGCGCAGAATAAACGTTCCATTATGCTGTTTAGCAAACAAATAATTGAACAACGCAGTGCGAACACCACCAAGGTGCAGGCCACCTGTAGGGCTGGGTGCAAATCTTACTCTTACTTTCTTTTCCATATTACTGCCGGCAAAGATATATTTTTGTAATTTGCCTACATAATCTATGAATCCCTACGAGAAAAAGCGGCGCTGGAAATTCTTCCTGTTAATCTTTGCCATAGTTATTGGTGGTGCATCAGTTTTCTACAGTGATTTCTTTGTAAAGAAAATGGAGCGTGAAGAGCGCCTACAATTTCAACTCTATGTTAAAGTAACAGAACAGGCCCTTTCCATGTACGATGATGACCGCTATACAGGCCTGATTGACCTCATTAGGGCAAACACTAAACTCCCGGTTATCCTAACCGACTCGAAAGATGAATTTCTTGCTTCTCAAGGCTTAGATACAACGAAAACCTATTTAGAAGCAGGCGTTAGAAAGGGTGTTTCTTATGACCCGGAGTATTTTAAGCGGGAGCTTCGAAAAATGAGAAACCAATATCCTCCAATCCCTATAAAGAGTTTGGGCATGGATGGGTCTAATTGGTATTTGTACCACAAGGATTCTCCTACATTGACTCAACTACGATACTTTCCTTATATTCAATTGGGTGTTATTGCCTTGTTTTTACTTACGGCATACGTAGCATTCAGTTCGGCCCGAAAGGCAGAACAAGATCAGGTTTGGGTAGGTATGGCAAAAGAAACCGCGCATCAGCTCGGCACCCCTATATCGTCATTAATGGCATGGGTGGAATTAATGAAATCGCGCTTTAATGCAGAAGATGATCCACTCATTGCCGAAATGGAGAATGACATCAAGAGGCTGGAAGTGATTACCGACAGGTTTTCAAAGATTGGTTCAAAGCCCATTTTGGAAGATCACACGGTATTTAAAGTAATCTATAATTTCGTTGAGTATTTTAAATTGAGAACCTCTGACAAAATACATTTTAAGATTACAGGCGACGAGCAGGTGAGGGCGATGCTAAATGTTCCCCTATTTGACTGGGTTACAGAAAATCTACTTAAAAATGCTGCCAATGCTATTGAAAACGAAGGAAAGATCACAATAAACATTGTCGAGAACTTAGCCAAAGAAGAGGTTTTTATAGATGTATCTGATACAGGTAAAGGCATTGCACGATCGAAATTTGATGCGGTGTTTCAACCCGGTTACACCACCCGTAAACGCGGATGGGGCCTTGGCCTTTCTCTAACCAAACGTATTATCGACAACTATCATAGTGGTGAAATATTTGTAAAAGATTCTGAATTAGGAAAAGGAACTACCTTCAGGATCGTCTTAAAAAGTAGTATAACCTATGAACCGACCACAAACTCATGAGTACCCCGCCTGGGGAGAAACCTATATCAAATTAGTTGAAGGGGATGTTATTGAAATTTTGGAAAGACAGGTAAAAGAGTTTCCAGA
Source organism: Bacteroidota bacterium (assembly GCA_040385565.1). Lineage (GTDB taxonomy): Bacteria > Bacteroidota > Bacteroidia > Sphingobacteriales > Sphingobacteriaceae > Pedobacter. Next base: position 144,863 of record JAZKHD010000015.1, read on the forward strand.
TTTTATTAATAGTCTGACAGACAAGGCCGATTATGCCTATGCGGAAGGGAAGTGGACCATCAAAGAACTAGTGGGCCACATTATTGATACTGAACGTATTCTAGTTTATCGCTTAACTTGTTTTGCCAGAAACGAGCAGCAGCATCTGCCCGGCTTTGAGGAAGACGATTACGTGGCTAACGCTCACTTTTCTGATAGAAGTTTATTGAGTTTCAGTGAAGAGTTTGGACTGCTCAGACAAGCAAACCTATTTCTCATTAAATCATTAACCGAGCGGGATTTGGATAATATGGGAACTGCATCTGACAGGACAATATCTGTCCGGGCGATCGTATATATACTTGCAGGACATATTATGCACCATGCTGCAGTGATAAAGGACAGATACCTTTACTAAAATTTTACTCCATAGGATTAAAGCAAATTTCCCAATAATTATTTTCGGGATCAGCCACAATACCTGCATATCCTCCCCAAAACACTTTCTCCGGTTTTTTAATAATATGTACTGATTTCCGCTCGAGCTCCATAAAAACTTCATCAGTTTCCTTTAGTGAGTTGGTATTAATAGTTAGGTAAGATTTAAGTGTAGTGCCATTGCCCGCTTCCTGATAACCAATGTAGTTTGCAAGGTCGTTTTGTTTGTAAATGCTAAAAATCAATCCGTTTTTTAATCTGAACATTACAATTTCGGTACTCTCAGAATGAATTTCCCATCCAAAAGCAGTAGCATAAAAACTTTTCAGTTTGAGCAAGTCGTAGGCGGCTATAGTAACGGCATTAATCTGGGTTCTCATAAAAGGGGTAGTTATCTGGTGTTCAAATTTAAAAAATAACCAGTAGAAAACCGAGAAATTCCTGTTAACATTATTGCTGTTATGAACTATTGCGATTATGCAGGCTGATGAATTAACAAGAACTCATTCGATACTTCTTCGATACAAAGCCGATACTTGTTCGGTAAGAGGTACCTGTTTTGCGAACAACTATCGGCTCTGTATGGTCCTTGTATCGATTCAGTGGAGAACCTGTTGTCTTTTAAGTACGTGAAGGTGTAATACAATTTTTAAGGCAGCCATTAATTCAGTTAAAAAGAAATAAATCAATATCTTTGGGCTTTAAGTATAAAAAAAATGACTTCACAGGAAAATAACAACAGTTTTGATTGGGTTTATTATGTATTAGGACTGCTTGCGGGCATACTAACTACAGCGGCTATTACTTTGCACTTCGGATGGTTACTTTTTGGAGGCCTGCTTGGGTTTATCTTTGCTGCAGTATTCCTAAATTCGATCGTTAAAGACCGTCATTACTAATTTAATTTAACCTAATATAACCATGAAAAAATTAGCTTTAGTGGCATTATTTGCCCTATTTACAATTGCCGCCAATGCACAGGATCCAAAATTTCCGGGTTTAGATGGCAGCCCTGCAGATCTATCGTATTTCCCTGCAAATGCAACCCAGAAGAACACGCCTCCATCAATTAGATTGATTTATGCAAGACCACAGAAAAAAGGGCGTGTTGTAATTGGAGAGCTGGAAAAATTCGGTGCTGTATATCGCCTTGGTGCTAACGAATCTAATGAAATCACTTTCTACAAGCCAGTTGTTATTGGCGGAAAATCCATTGCAGCAGGTTCATACAGCTTATTTGCTATTCCTAACAAGGATAAATGGACAATAATTATTAACAGCAAAATCCACAGCTGGGGTGCATATACTTACGATGTTACAAAAGATGTTGTAAGAGCTGACGTTCCTGTAAAAATGCTAGCAGCACCAGTGGAGGCACTATCAATTATTTTTACTGAAGCAGCTGGTGGTGCTAACTTAGTTATCGGATGGGATACAACTTCAGTATCTTTACCTATCACGATCAAATAGATTAAAAATATATGTTCTGATTTCTCTCAGAACTATGAAAGCCAGACACAAAATGTCTGGCTTTTTTTGTTCAACTATTTTTATACCATCCCTTAGCATATTATTATTGGAAGCGAAAAAAAAGTGAAAACAATTGCCTTTTAGGCTTAGTGTACATTGTACGCTATCGTCACCACTTTGTCATTAATCAAATGATTAATATATAACATTCAAAACTAATCAATCGATTGATTAGTTTTGTCGCACAAATGAAAATTGAAAAAGCAGATAAACGGTCCAGCATTTTAGAAGCAGCGGAAAAGCTCTTCTCAGAATTGGGCTACGAGGGTGCTTCTACTCGTCAAATTGCAAAAGAAGCAGGTGCCAATATGGCCATGATTAATTACTACTTTGGTTCTAAAGAAGGTGTGTTTTTTGAAATCATGAGCATGAGGATTAAGGATTTTGCGGAGCAACTAACGCACATCAGCAAAACGGATGCTCCTGTTATGGAGAAATTACTAATTGTAGTTGAACGCTATGCCAACAGGATTCTTTGTAATCACACTTTTCACAAAATGATGCAGCGCGAATTGAGTTTACCGCAGCGGCCAGAAATGTTTACAACATTAAAAAATGCGATGATGGCCAATATGCTGATCATTGAAGATATTATAAATGCCGGCATTGCAGAAGGCAGCTTTAGAAAGGTGGATGTAAGAATGTTAATTGCCTCTGTAATGGGTACAATAAGTGCCGTGGCCACTTCGCCTGCTAAGATTACATCCGGGACAAACCTTGATATCGATAAACCTAAGGATCGAAAACTAATTACAGAACGCTTGATTATACATCTAAAAGAACTAGTTACCATTTATCTAACACCATCAAAATGATTCGCAATAAATTTACATTAACCTTGTCTGCGCTTATTTTACCTGGTTTTTTATACGCACAGCAGGTAAAACAGCTGACATTAACAGAGGCAATTTCACTTGGTGTAGCAAATAGCAAAAACTTAAAATTGTCTCAAAATAAAATAGAGGAGTCCATTTCCAGACTGGCTATTGTAAAGGATAATGCATTGCCATCTGCTTCCGCATCTTTTCTATACAACCACGCAGAAATTCCAACAAATACTTTAGTTATCGGTGGTAACGATCCTATTCATCTACCCAGACGGGCTGATGCTTTCGTAGGTACAGCTGCTGTTGAAGAACTGATTTACGCTGGAGGAAAATTTAGGTACGCAGAGGAATCTACCAAATTACTAACTGAAGTTGCGAAGCTGGATGCCGATAAAAGTAAAGAGGAGATTAGCTACGCAGTGATCAATACTTACTTTTCCTTATTCAAGGTGCTTCAAAGCAAAAAAGTAGTTGCCCAGAATCTGGAATCTATAGCAAGTCAGCTTAAACAAGCGCAACGGTTCTTTGACCAGGGCATTGTAACCAAAAACGATGTTTTGAGGTTTCAGCTACAACAGGCGAATGTATCCCTAACGGATATGGAGATTGAGAACAACAGGAAGATCATTAATTACAACCTTGATGTATTATTAGGTTTGGATGAGACAACAACGGTATTAATTTCTGATCCTGAGAATGGTTTAAAACCCACAGGCAATTTAGGCACCTATATAGATTTGGCCATGAGCAACAGACAAGAGTTGCAACAGCTTAAACTACAGAATGATGTAGCAGGACTAAACATCAGATCTATCAAAGCAAATACTTTACCTACGGTTGGCGTTGGTGCTAACTTGTATTATATCAATCCTAGTGGCAGCTTTATCCCCCCGGGTAATCAATTCTTGATGCCTGTTACATTAGGCGCCAATGTATCCTGGAATATCGGAAATCTTTGGACTAATAAGAACAAGATTTCTGAAGCCAGGATTCAGCAGCAAAATGTAGTGATCCAAAAGGACATTGTTTCAGATCAGTTAAAAACTGAGATCAATAAGAACTACCAGGATTACCAATTGGCGGTTAGTAAGATCAAGGTACTGGAAACCTCTATTGCACAGGCTACGGAGAATGATAATCTACTGGCTTCTAAATACAGGAACAATGTTGCATCAGCAATTGACCGCATTGATGCCGAAACGCTATTATATCAAGCCAAAATAAATCTTGAGCTTGCCAAGGCAGATGCAGGTCTTGCCTATTACACACTACTAAAATCTACCGGAAAAATCTCTAACTAATACGCTAAATAAATACCATAATGACCACTGAAAAGAAAAAGAAAAACAAAGTAGTACCAATAATATTAGGCGTGCTTTTAGTAATAGGAGCCATTTTTGGAACCAAAGAATACATCTACTACAGCAAACATGTAGATACGGATGATGCACAGATTGATGGAGATATTAGTCCTGTTGTTGCACGTGTAGGTGGTTATGTACAGGAGATCAAGTTTGAAGAAAACACTAGTGTAAAAGAAGGTGAAGTTTTAGTAAAACTGGACGATAGCGACTATAAAATAAAATTAGAACAAGCGCAAGCTGGACAATTAGGCGCAAGTGCTGGTGTAGGGGTTTCTCAATCACAAATTGCAGCAACATCCGCCAATACGAGTACTGCTAAAGCAAACATAGAAGCTGCACGAGTGCAATTAATGCTTGCACAGAAAGATTATGATCGCTATGAAAATCTGGTAAAAGATGGCTCAATTACCCAGCAACAATTTGATCAGGCCAAGGCGCAGAAAGAATCTGCTCAGGCAGCCTTTACTGCTGCAAAAGATCAGTATGTAGCGGCAGTTAAACAGGTAGGCACAACGCAATCCCAATTAGCGGTTAGTAATACAGGTGTATCACAACGGCAGTCGGAAGTAGATTTTGCGAAGCTTCAGCTTTCTTATACAGACATCAAAGCACCATCTTCAGGCATTGTTTCAAAGAAGAATGTACAAAAAGGACAATTGGTACAGGCGGGTCAGGCTTTGTTTTCAATTGTTAATGAAAACAGCATTTACGTCACTGCTAATTTTAAAGAGACACAGCTTGAGGAGATAACACCCGGCTTAAAAGTTAAGGTTGAAGTTGATGCTTACCCTGATGAAGATATACAAGGAGAGGTATACAATTTTGCACCAATAACAGGAGCAAAAGGATCTTTACTTCCGCCGGATAATGCAACAGGTAACTTTGTTAAAGTTGTACAAAGGGTTCCTGTTAAAATTAAAATTACCAAGGCACCTAAGGATATGATGGCAAAGCTGCGTCCGGGAATGAGTGTTAAGGTTTCTGTTTCTATAAAAAACTAGGTAATGGCCGAACAAGGTTTAAAAAAGTGGGTAATCACGTTTACGGTGATCACTGCTTCTTTATTGGAGCTGATTGATACAACCATTGTTAATGTGGCCATACCTCAAATACAGGGCAACCTGGGCGCAACTCTTGAGGACGTGGCTTGGCTATCTACTGGCTATGCTGTGGCCAATGTGATTATCCTGCCCATGTCTGGATGGCTTGGCAGCAGGTTTGGTCGGAAAAACTATTTCATGTTCTCTATTATCCTTTTCACGATAGCATCTTTTTTATGTGGTAACGCCACTAATCTGGAAGAATTAATAGCATTCAGGATTTTACAGGGTCTTGCGGGCGGTGGTTTAATATCAACGGCACAGGCAATCTTAATTGAAACCTGGCCGCGTGAAGATGTAGGTATCGCTACTGCTTTATTTGGTTTAGGTGCAGTAGTGGGGCCAACTGTGGGACCAACAATTGGTGGATATTTGTTAGAGATAAGTTCCTGGCCCTTGATATTTTATGTAAATATTCCCGTCGGGATCCTGGCAGCATATTGTACCTGGACATTCGTAACAGAAACGCCCAAAGATGGGAAGGGAATGCCGGTTGATTGGTGGGGTATTGCGCTATTGGCCATTGCTGTCGGAAGTTTACAAACACTGCTTGAAAAAGGCGAAAGTGAGGATTGGTTTGCAACACCTTACATAACCGCTTTAGCGGTAGCATCTGTGGTAGGGTTGCTGCTATTTATTTGGAGGGAAATGAGTACAGACCATCCAATTGTAAATTTTAAAATCATGAGGCACAGAAGTTTCGCTGTGGGTATGTTTACCTCTTTCATTTTGGGTTTTGGATTGTACGGATCTGTGTTTGTATTCCCAATATTCTGTCAGAATTTACTTGGGTTTTCTGCCTTACAAACTGGGGAGCTGTTGTTCCCGGGCGGGTTATGTACGATCGTAATGATGCCTTTCATCGGTATCATGTTAAAGAAAAACATCCCTGCTCAATTTATGGCTACCATAGGCATGTTTTTGTTCTTTGTGTTCTGTGCAATGCTGAGCAATTCTACATTGCAATCAGGCACTAACGACTTTTTTCTTCCACTGATGATAAGAGGAGTTGGAATGGCGCTGTTATTTGTTCCCTTAACTACACTGGCTATCCAGGATCTTAAGGGCCCGGAAATTGGGCAAGGCTCTGGCTTGAACAATATGATGAGGCAACTTGGTGGTTCATTTGGTATCGCTGCTTTAACTACCATGATCCACGTTCGCCAGGGTTTTCATAGAAGTAATTTGCTCGTTAATATTAATGAATACAACCCTGCTTTTACTGAGCGTTTCAATGGCTTAATAAATAACTTTATGGCCAGGGGTTACACTTTGCTTGATGCTAAGAGTTTAGCGGCAAAAGCAATAGAAGGAGCACTTACCAAACAGGTGATGCTGTTAACTTATAACGACGCGTACTGGGTTGCTGGATTGATTATGCTATGTTCTATTCCCCTCTTGTATTTACAGAAATTTAAAAAGAATGTACAGCTTCCTGTAGACTCACACTAATAAAAAAAGGCGTTAAGAAACTTAACGCCTTTTTTACCCAAAAAAATTTTTACAATTAACTTGCCTGGCTGTTGCAGCTTAAAGCATTAACAAGCAAGAGACTTAAAAAGGATTTGTTGAACCTCTATAAAACTAAGTTACTTAATATCTCTAAAAATTCAAAATTAATTTATTAACACTATTACGCCTGTTTTTGCGTGATTTTTGGTAGCTTAAGCGCGAAAAATTACTATTCAAATATGATGCAGAAACAACGCGCAAAAGGTCAGAGAGAATCCGTTTTTAACAACGAGGTAGTCTCCAGGTTTGAACTTTACAACAGCCTTTTCCTTACGCTCCCTTTTTATAAGATTAAAGATACAGGCACCCTGCTTCCTCTATTTATAAAATATTGCGAAGAAGGTGTAACCAATCATGATACCCCTGACAAAATCATAACATCGTTTTTCAAGAAATACACTCAGCACAATACCAACAAAGACATCATTGATTTGCTTTTCCGCTTTATACAGTATATTGAAAGGCAGGTGGTATTGTTTGATGCTGTTGAAGATGCATCATTCAATAAACTGAATGCTGATGATGAAGAAAATGCTTTGCTTTCATATCTAAAAAAAGGCGTTGACAATAACCCGTTAAGTGAGAAAATTGCTGCCCTGATTGAAGATTTTTCATTGCGATTAGTGCTAACCGCTCACCCCACCCAATTTTACCCAGGCAGCGTTTTATCAATAATAACTGACCTGACAACTGCAATTAAAACAAATGAAATCTCTACCATACATCTTTTACTGCAGCAGTTGGGCAAAACGCCATTCTTCAATAAAAAGTCGCCGACGCCAGTCGATGAAGCATTGAGTTTAGCGTGGTATTTAGAGAACGTATTTTACTTTGCCGCAGCAAACATCCAAACTGGCATAGACAAAACATTAAATGAATTTAGCTTAGCCCCTAAAAAAATAGTAGAGCTTGGCTTTTGGCCAGGGGGCGATAGGGATGGAAATCCAAACGTCCATGCAGACTCTACCATCCAGGTCTCGAAGATGTTGAGGCAAATCCTTTTCCGTTGCTATTACAGAGACTTTAGGGACATAAAACGCCGGATCACCTTTAGAGGGGTAGAAGATTCTATCGCGATTGTGCAAGATATTTTATATAAGAATGCTTTCGATAACAGCGTAGATTATGAAAACATTTCTGATGAGGTGATTAAACATTTATCGGATATCAAGACTACACTTGACAATGACCATGATGGCTTATTTGCTGATCTGGTATCGGGGCTTATCCGTAAAGTTGAATTATATGGTTGTCATTTTGCTTCACTAGACATTAGGCAAGACAGTAGAGTTTTAAGAGACGTACATAGCTATTGCAGGCAACACAAGCCAATTATATCTCTCTTCCCTGAAAACTATGACCACTTGTCTGAAGATGATAAAATAAAAACCCTTTCCTTTAAAAGCGCGAAAGTTATTTACAGTGAAGATGGTGACTCTTTAATTGACGATACTTTACAAACCATTGCTGAAGTTAAACAAATACAGGAAAGTAACGGGGAACTGGCATGCCATAGGTTCATCATCAGTAACTGCCAACAAGCAAGTGATATTTTACAACTAATTGAACTCTTTTTATGGAATGGCTGGGAAGAAGACAATCTATCAATAGACTTTGTGCCATTATTTGAAACTGTACACGATTTGGCCGGAGCTTCTGAGATTATGGAGACGCTTTACTCGCATCCTTTTTACAAGAAGCATCTTGAAAGTCGTGGTAACAAGCAGGACATTATGCTTGGTTTCTCTGACAGTACAAAGGATGGAGGCTATCTGATGGCGAACTGGTCTATTTTTAATGCAAAAGTAGGTCTTACAGAGACTGCGAACAAGCACAATATACAATTGGCATTCTTTGATGGTCGCGGTGGTCCACCATCGAGAGGCGGCGGTAAAACACACCGTTTCTATGCGTCAATGGGTAAAGAGATAGCTAATAAGAATATACAGTTAACGATACAGGGTCAGACAATAAGTTCACAATACGGATCTATAGATAGTGCTGAATTCAATATTGAACAACTTATCAATGCTGGTATCTCTGCGGGCATAAGGGAAAAACACAACATTCTTTTAGATCCTGTACACAAATGTTTATTGGATGAAATGGCTGAGGATAGTTTCGAATCTTTTGTGGCTTTGAGAAAACATCCCTTGTTTTTAAGTTACCTGGAAAAATTCTCTCCATTAACTTTATTATCTAAAATTACCATCAGCAGCAGACCTGTTAAAAGGAATTCTGGTGAGGCGCTGAAATTGGAAGACTTAAGAGCAATTAGCTTTGTAACTGCCTGGAGCCAGTTAAAACAGAATATCCCGGGATTTTATGGAGTGGGTACTGCATTGAAAAATCAGGCCGACAAAGGGAACTGGGATAAGGTTGTGGAAACCTACAATGAATCCGGATACTTTAAGACTATTGTAGAAAATTGTATGATGTCTATGAGCAAATCAGATTTCGCAATTACGGCACATTTTGCGAACGACAAGGAATATGGCAATTTCTGGACGGTACTACACGATGAGTTTGAGCTATCTAAACAGATGTTACTTAAATTATCGGGTCATGAAACATTAATGGAGAATTATCCTGCTGAAAAGCGGTCTATTGCTGTAAGGGAAAAGATTGTATTGCCTTTGGTGCTAATACAGCATTACGCCCTAGAGCGCCTGCAAAGTGAGCTGCCTGATCAAGAACAACAATCGCTGGAAAAGCTGGCTATAAGGACTGTTTATGGCATTGTTAATGCCGGACGGAATTTAGCTTAAAAAGTAATGGGTTCTATTTATCTATAGAACCCATTACTTTTTGTGCGAATGCGTTCAATGCATCTTTTTCAACTGCACCTGCATTAACACTTGCGTGCACTTCAAGTGCGCCGCAAATGTTAGTGATTAATTCTCCCGCTACGTCAATCTCGTTTTCATGCACACCCCTGAATTCACAAAATGCTTCCAGCACATTTAAGGTTGCTTCAAGATCTTCTGGAGTACTATTCTGGAATAATTGTCTGATTACCGGAATCTTCATTATTTTATCTTATCAAATAATTCATTTAACAATTCTGCCTTGTTAGTTTGTACCTGATGCACAAGCACGCCATTTTCAAAGGCAGCAAAAGTGGGCAGGTTATCTACGTTTGCCAGTTTACGTGAATCTGGTAGCTTTTCTGCATCAACAATGAAAAAAGCAACGTCTTCGTTCTCTGCTGCCAGCTTTTTAAATTTTGGCTTCATGATCCGGCAGTTGCCGCACCAGGATGCAGCATACTGAACCATCACCTTTTTGTTATCCGCAAGATGTTGTTGCAGGTTATCTTCTGTTAATTCTAAAAACATGATCAGGTGTTTATTAGTGAGCACTTAGATACTCCGCAACACCACTTCTGTTGGCGTTCATCGCATCTTTTCCTTCTTCCCAGTTAGCCGGGCAAACTTCACCATGTGTTTGTACATGAGTATAGGCATCAATTAGACGTAAATATTCTTTTACGTTTCTGCCTAATGGCATATCGTTAACACTTTCGTGGAATACTTTACCGGTTTCATCTACTAAATAAGTTGCCCTATAAGTAACGTTTGATCCGGAAAAAGTTTCGTTTCCTTCTTCATCGTACTCAACATCTTGTTCAACAATACCCAGCAGATTTGAAAGTTGTCTATGCGTATCAGCTAAAATAGGATAAGTTACGCCTTCAATACCACCATTATCTTTAGGTGTGTTTAACCATGCGAAATGGACCTCGTTTGTATCGCATGAAGCGCCAATTACGATCGTATTCCTTTTTTCGAACTCAGGCAATGCTTCCTGGAAAGCGTGAAGTTCTGTTGGACAAACAAATGTGAAATCTTTCGGGTACCAGAATAACAAAACTTTCTTTTGCTTATTCACCGCTTCTTCAAACACATTAATTTTTAAATCATCACCCATTTCAGACATTGCATCAATGCTAACGCTCGGGAATTTTTTACCTACTATTGCCATATCGTATTTCTTTTAATTTATAACCAAAGCAAATGTAAGCCTATTGCCTGTTACTACCAATCAACAAGCGATAAATCGAGATACTTAATAATGATAAGGACATAGACAAAAACTATAACGGCCATTGCTGCCGTTAGATTTTCTCTATTTTACTTCTTTAAAGTGGTTTCAAAGAGCTTAAATATTCTCTTGTATTCATCTGTCCAGCTGCTTGGCTCAACAAATCCATGGTCCTCTACCGGATATACTGCAAGTTCCCAATTGTTTTTACCCAGCTCAATTAAGCGTTGCGACAGCCTTACAATGTCCTGAAAGTGAACATTCACATCGACCATACCATGGCACATCAGCAGGTTGCCTTTTAGCCCGTTCGCAAAATAAATTGGCGAGCTTCTCTTGTAAGCCAGTTCGTCATTATAAGGTTCATTTAGAATATTGGACGTATACCCATGGTTGTAATGCGCCCAGTCGGTAACAGACCGCAGTCCGGCTCCACTTGCAAAAACTTCAGGTTCTGTAAACAATCCCATTAGCGTTATAAAGCCGCCATAAGAACCTCCATACAACCCAACATGTTTTGGGTCTACATTATACTTCTCTACAAGCATTTTAACGCCGTCCACCTGGTCTGTGAGGTCCTTGCCGCCCATATGCCTGTAAATACCTGTACGGTGGTCCCTGCCATAGCCGGAACTGGCAGTGTAATCAATATCAATCACAGTGTACCCATTGTCGGCAAGCAAGTTGTTGAACATATATTCTCTAAAATACTGGCTCCACCAATAATGCACATTTTGAAGATAGCCTGCCCCATGTACGAAAACGACAGCAGGCCTATTGGGATGTGGATTGGCTGCAGGATAAACCCTGGCGTAAACATCTGAACCATACCTGTTTTTGAAAGACACCAAGTCTGGTTGTCGCCACTTGTAGGAAGCGAATTCTGCTGTAGTAGAGCTAGTTACCTGAACTGCTTTAGCGCCTGCCCTATTTTCCTGCACATACAACTCCCAGGGTTTGTCCATATAGGAATGATTTATTGCAAGCCATTTTTCATCTGGCGATAGCGTAACCTCATTACCGCCTTTCATGTTCGTAATCTGCTGCAAAACTCCATTCTGCGCATTGAGTTTATAAAAGTGAGTAATACCCGGATGTTCCTTATTGCCCGTGATGAAGAAAGTCTTTTTATCTTTTGAAAGCTGTAGTGTCTGAACCTCCCATTTACCTGAGGTTAACTGCTTTTTCTCACCTGTAGCAATGTTTGCCAGATATAAATGTGAGTACCCACTTGCCTCACTTTGATAGTAAATCTGACTATCATTCAACCAGCCAAGGTTTCTTGCGCCTACTCCTGGCCCACCTATCCAGGCTTCATCACGTTGACGATCAACCAAGCTTAAGTTACCTGTGGAAGCATCAAGTTTCAGTATCCAAAGATCCTTATTGTCCAATGCGTCTGCAACAACAATTGCTGTAGTGCCGGCATCATTCCAGAAAGGGCCTGCCAGTGTTACCTTCCTGTCTTCATTTTTCTTTTTGCGTTCTTCTAACTGCTTTGGATAATCTTTAACATAGTCAGGTAGGTCCTTTATTCCTGGTATCTGCTCCACATGAACAGTGTAAACCGTATCTTTTAGGTTGTCGTATATGTAGTTTTCGTATGTAGTGGCAGGCTCGCCAACCTTTGTTCTTCCAGGAATATCTTCAGTATATCCAGAAGCGGTAACATAACTTGGAACAACTGTATTTTGGCCGGTTGTTGCCATATTGATCAACCGATAGGAGACGTACCTACCATTCGGACTAACTACCAGACCTGTTAAGGCTTTGTCTTCCAGATAAATTGCCTGAATGGTTTTTTCAGGAGTAAATGCGGCTGCTCTGCCTAACCCAAAACGCGGAGGAGTGGCAGGTCTCTTTTCCTTTTTTAACACATCAAATAGTTGTGCCTGATCAGTTTTTAACCAACCGTCTTGCTCAGACACCTTCTTTTTTTCTGGACTGGCGGTTTTTTTGCCTTTTATGAAATTAGTGAGCTGCTTGATTTCATTTGTTTTTAGATCAACCAGAAACATATTATCACCTCTTTGGTAAGCAATGCTGCCATTGGCCATAAACCTGGCCCCACTTTCCCGCTCTACGGTATTAGTTAAACGCTGTTCCAGTTTCGTTTTAGGATTAAACAGGTAAATATCACCTCCTTTTTCAAACAGAGCGGATGTACCAGAAGTATTGTACATATAGGTTGCCCCAATTGCTTTCTCCATAGCTTTTTCTTCATCCTTCTGGGGCTTACCACCTGTTAAACCAACACTATAAAGCTGATCTTTTTCCTTGCTTTCAGGGTTCCAGTTGAAGAACAGTTTCTTACTATCCGAAGACCATCTGTAGTTTGATGGAGCAATACCCATCCATTTGGGGTCCCTCATTATTTTTTCAACAGTTAATGGAGCCAATTGCGCCTGTGCTGCAATCGAGATAAAGAAGGAAAGAAAGAGTAGATACTTTTTCATAGTTCTGATTTAGTTTGTTTTTGTGGCAACACCACCCTTTTTACTGTTAACGGTTACAGTGAATTTGGCGCCTCCTGTAACTATCCATCTGACAGTCACAAATCCATTTCCGGGAATGTTGTTAACTTTTATGTTTGAGGGATCCAATTTTTGCTCGGATGTGAAGTTCATGTCTCTGTTTGTTACAATCATTCCCGCAACTACTGTTGGTCCCGTTAGGGTAATTATATCAGGTATTTCAATATTGTTCTTTACATCCTGACTGGAGTGAGTGGGTATCATCCGTTTATTAGTTACCACAGCCGTTACCTGGGTTAATCCCTGGCCTAGATCTTTGGCTTCTATTTCACCTATATCCAGTTTTGGAGTGTTATAAGCATGATAAACACTAAATGCCATATTTCTGTGTGCGTCACTCTCAAGCAAGAATCCCGGGTGTAACCTGGTATAGCTTTTTTTGAAGCCCCCAATCTCTATGTCGCCATATTGTGGATGTTTAAAAGGATGCCAGTCTATAAAAGCATCTTTCATTAAAAGATCTTTGTCGAACGTGTATAACTGCATCTGACTACCATCTCCTTCTGTTTTATTATACATCGAATAGCCGGTCCATAATTCATTAGAGAAGGTATAAATTCCCCTTCCGCCATAGAACCAATCCAACTCTCCACCGAAAACAGAATACAGATCTTTGTACACAACCAGGTACTTATACCCCGGAAGCATTTCTTCTCCTTTTTGTCCTAGTGCATCATATACGCTAATATCTTGCGCGTTATAAGTATCAAGATCTTCCAGCGCACCAGGGCCTCGTAATATCATTCCCCCGTTATTGTGATAGGATTGTGCAGCAGCAATGTTGGGATGTTTCATTACAAAATCAACTATAGCTCTGTTTTCAGGTAACGAGAAAGGATATTTATAGGCCCCGCTTTGGATGTAGTTGGGTTGCCAGTTCCAACCCCAGTCGCGGTTAGGATCGTAAGCTCCTTCCCCATCCTCATTTACAAAACCATCTCCATCATTGTCAATTCCCTCGGATCCCAATAGTTCATATTCTCCTTTTTCATCATTACCAATCATGATCATTCTTCTTGAATCTGACGGGTCAACTTTGTAACGCCCATTTACACTCTTCCTCCTCATCATTACAATATGACCGTCAGCGTCGAGGTCATCAAAGCCATCTTCATTAGATACACCGTCCCTGTCGTTATCAATAGGAATTAAACCAGAACGGGGTGAATGAGCAGTATTGGCCTGATGGATGAAATTATCGCGTGCATCGGGATTGATGGTTGGGGCGATGTAAAAGGTTTTATCTGCCAGAAGCTCCTGCACTGCCTTATTACCTGAAGCATACATTTCAGCCAGATACCAGGCCGTATAAAGCGCAAACTCACTTCCTTGAATTTCATTAGAGTGAATGTTACCATCAATGTACATTGCCGGTTTTCTATCTGCAGTACCTTTTTTGTTATCAGTTATAGTCATTACCCACAGGTCTTTACCTTTAAAAGATTTCCCCATAGACTCCAACTTAATTAAGTTAGGGTGAGCCGCAGCCAATTTCTTACAAATATCTGTGATTGCCGCATGATCATTATACCTGTTCCAGCTAATCTGTACCTTAGGGTTGGGCGGTGTGCCTACCGCAGCTAGTATGTTTTCTGGTTGCTGCGCTTTTAATATTCCCGAACACAAAATCATTGCGGTCAGAAGAAGGGCATTTTTAATTTTCATATTCTCTAAACCTGATTATAGTGTCACATTCACTGAAGTGTTTCCTGTCGTTGGGCTTCCGGCATCTATAGTAACCTGCCCCTTACCATTAATAAGCCATGTTAATTCCTTAAAATCTTTGCCTTGTATGCTTTCAACAGTTTGTGTTTTGCGACCGCTTACTACAGATTGGTTTCCACCCATATTCAACTTCACAACGATCTTCTTTAAAAAATAGCTGCGGTCGCCAACCCCTGTATAAGTCGGCAGCTCCCCTGAATTGAAAATGCTCAATGTAATGCGGGTTAAGCCTTCTCCTACTTTCTCTGTTCTGAGGTTAACCAGTTCAATTTTAGGAGCCATTCTGGCAAGACCAATCAAGAAATCTGTATGTTTAATTACAATATCATCCACAAGTTTGAATGGTGGATTGATTAATACAAAAGGATCAAGGCCACCGACGTCTACTTTCTGACCAGGGTAATCAGGGTGTTTAATTTCCTTCCATGGAGTAAATGTATTAGCGATTCCCTGACTGGATGCCCATCTTAAGTAAGAGGCAGCAGGATCGTCATTAACAAATTTCTTTTCCTTGCGTGCGCTATCCGGCGCTACTTTTGGAACCCACCACCCCGGTGTGCTGAAGCTAAACCTCCCATAGTGGAAGTATGCCCATTGTGAAAAATCTCCATTTTCTGCCTGAGTTTTGGGGGCATCTTTAGTCCTGGTAACTTTATTGTATTTATCAGACACTAGGGCATTGGCCTTGATATCCGACTCATACCAGCTGCTTATCACTCTTTTAGCTACCCCGGAAGCATTGAACTGTAAGGGAGTCGACAGGTTATTCACCGGGCCAAAAGTTACAACTGCATAGATATTAAAGGCATCATAAAGAAAATCAAATAGGGCCCGGTTTTCTTTTTCTGACACTGGATATTCGCCTGCGCCGGTCAGAAAAGGTTTATGATTGTAACTCGAATTTCTATTGAAAGCTACACCGCCTTTGCCATCTTCATTTATGAGTCCGTCTTTATCATTATCAATTCCCTCTGGTAAAAGCACATATTTTCCTGATTCTCCCTTAGTAGGATCAGCAAGAATGAGGGACCGGGGATCATCAGCATTTAGTTTATATTTTCCGGTAGGACTTTCAACACGCATCCAGGTAATTTTTCCATCACCATCAAGATCATCCGCATCATCTTCGTTTATCCGCCCATCCCTATCGTCATCAGTACTATTTGCATTACCGCTACGTTCAAATTTTAATGCAGCAGTGTATTGAGCGCTGGCGTCAGGGCTCATGTTTGGAAAAATGTAAAAAGTTTGTCTTTCCAACAACGACCTAACACTATCAACTGAAGCACTAGCAAGTAATTTCTCTGCAAAACCGATGGCCATTTCAACACCCAATAAGTGTTTGCCTTCAACACCTCCAATTACCGCAATTGCCGGCTTACTTTCCGTCTTGCCCGATCCTATTGTAAGCAGATAAATATCGTTCCCACCAAGAGTTTGGGTAAGAACCCTAGAATTAGCCAATTGCGGGAATTTGTCTGTCAGGTTTTTTATCCTTTTTGCCAGAACAGATTGACTAGTATAGCTACCTTGGGCCTGTCCAAGTACATAAATTGGCAAAACGAGAAAAAACAGGTAAAACAAGGAGCATTTTTTCATAAGTACGGATTATCATACGCAATTTAGATAAAATGCACACCCCAAGTAATCCCGAAATGAAAGATTTTATGATTGTTACAATGATTTACCTGGAAACTCTTCCTGTAACATCCACATTTACGTTGAATGGATTATTATAACTGTGTAATAAGACTGAAAATTCTCGTCTGGTAATTATTCTCTTCTCGTCGAAATCAGAATTGAACTTATACAGCTTTTTCCAGTTTTTTATTACTTCAGCCTTTGTCGTTTCCAGCTTTTTGCCACCAGTATAGCATATTAAGTCCAACGCAGATCCAATACTAATTTGTTCTTCTTTATGATCATCAAACCAGATTTGAGCTTTATAAAAAAAATCTTTAAATGGCTGCTTTATTTCCAAAGCAGAAACCTTAGCCTCAGGATTAAAAAAAGCTTTGCCTTCCTTAACATCTGCTTTTAAAATGCCGCTAAGGCCCACAAATTGCACGGCCTTCCAGTTACTGTCCAATTCAATTACATCCTCAAAAGGAATCAACGATAACTTAAAATTAACTAATTCTCCCTGGATGTTCTTTAAATTAGATTGAGATGTTTTTCTGTCAAAGAAAGCGGCGTAAGCTGCCGTAGCTCCAGCTGCCTGTCCAATAACAAAGCGCTGGTCTTTAGGGTCCAGAGAGACAAGGTTATCTTGTAAAGGGTTGAGAAATTTATAAAGCGAAAGTATTTCTGGATTTGCCCCCCTGCCAGCAGCAATACTGGTCCGATAAACATTCGTAGTGTAATCAAGGGGTTGCCAAAATGCCGATTGACTTGGAAACTGTAAAGCTTCTGTGAGTTTACCCGACAAATCTGCGTCTACTAGTACCTTCGCTTTGATGGTTTTTCCATCTTTTAACTCTACACCCCAGCCACTTCCAGATCTTTTAAACTTTGTCCAAATTCCAGCCTTTATGATCGTAAGGTTCTTAATGCTATCTGTCCACAGTTTTAACAGATCATTACCATTTAACTGCTGAGATTGATTCGGATTTTTCGCAGATAGCACAGAAAGAAATTCCCTTTGCAAACCTGAGGTAATAATTTGATCAGGGGATATTTTAAATCCCGGCTCTGTCATTAGTATCACTGTGTTCACACCTGATTTAGCAGCCTGTATTCCTGCCCCCAGGGCACTATTTCCATTTCCAACAACTAAGATCCCTGTTTTTACAGTTTGCGCGACCATTGTTGCAGACCAGAACAAACCAATAAACCCGACTAAAATTACCCTTTTCATCCTAAAATCCTTTAACGTCACAATATCCTCTAAATTCGAGGTATTTACGGTATTTTCTTATACGACAATATTATTTTAACCTATTTTAACAAATCATGTGAGGTGTAGAGGTTATTCATTCGAAATTTAACCTACTCTTACTGAGGTCATAGTCAAAGAACCTCCAACAGCTTTGTCATTAAAGATACTTATTTGTTCGTGTTCCTTTTTTAGTCCAAGCGTATACATCAGCGGAAGATAATGCTCAGGAGTCGGGATTGCAAGCATAGCCTCCTTGCCCAAAGTTTGGTAATTCATCAACGGCAAATGCTGGTTATTTAAGATAAGCGTTTTAAATTTATCGTTAATTTCCAACGCCCAGTCATACCCTCCACCATTAATCATTTCCCAGTTCATTATTCTTAAATTATGAACCATGTTGCCGCTGCCCAATATCAAAACACCACGTTTGCGCAGCTGATAAATTTCCCTGGCAAGGTCATAGTGTTCCCTGGCATTTTTTGTGTAATCTATGCTTAACTGTAAGACAGGAATTTCGGCGTTAGGGTACATATGCTTAACTACAGTCCACGCACCGTGATCCAGGCCCCAATCATGGTTTAACCCCACGTCCGTACTCGTAATTAACTTCTTCGTTTCGATCGCAAGCTCCATGCTTCCCTGAGCCGCATAGTTTATGTTGAACAACTCCTGTGGGAACCCGCCAAAGTCGTGAATCGTGTTTGGAAAATCCATGGCAGTAATATGTGTCCCCCGGGTAAACCAATGGGCGGATACAACGAGCACTGCCTTTGGCTGAGGCATGTCATTAGCCATGAGCGCCCAGTTATTGCTAAACTCATTTGCTTCAATTCCGTTCATGGGCGAACCATGACCAATAAATAAAACAGGCATTGGCTTTTCCTGAATAGGAAAGGTTTCTGCTAACGCTTTAAATGATGAGATACCAGACATACTTTAAGTTAGACTCTCCAGCATATTTGCTGGAGAGCCTGCTAAACTATTTTGCTTTCGCAAATTCAAGGTTCAAGGTAATTTTCACATCCTTTGCCACTCCAGCTCCGGCAGGATCATATTTAACATTATAATCCAAACGGTTTATTGTTGTTGTTGCAGAAAAACCTGCTTTTGTTGTTCCCATGGCAACAGCGGTTCCGCCATAAATTACTGCAAACTTCACATCTTTGGTTACATCCCTTATGGTAAGTTTCCCGCTTAATTCATAATTGTCTCCACTTACTTTTTTAAATGATGTACTTTCAAAAGTCATGTTTGGATACTTCTCTGCATTGAAAAAATCATCAGATTTCAAGTGCCCGTTACGCTGTTCAACGTGGGTATCTATACTATTTACATCAACAGTAAAGCTGATTTTCGCATCGGTTAAATCAGGCTTTGTAGCAGTAACACTTCCATCAAACTTTTTAAATGTTCCGTCAACGAAAGATATACCCAAGTGCTTAACTGAGAAATTCATGAAAGAATGCGCAGGATCTACAGTCCATTTTGTTTGCGCAAAAGAAGCTGTACCAATTGTAACAGCAACAAGAAATAATACTAATTTTTTCATATTCAATATTTTGATTTTAAATAAAGGTACAATGAATAACCTCAGCAGCTGTTGATGTATGATAAGAAAAATCAGTTCCTGTTAAATACATTGAACAGGTTGAATTCTACTCGTGCCAAATACATGTTCTTCAAATATCGATTTGATAAATTACCTGTTACTTGAAACCGATAACCCAAATCAATTCTTGTTCTGCTGTTTAATACCATTTGTATTGCCGGTGCAAAGTCCAGATAAGACCTTCCATTTGCAGGATTGGTTTTCCCAAGCATTTCAAAGTATAAGTTAAAATTGGGCTGATTGTAGTCTTTATAAACAAAAGGAAGCAGCAAGTATCCGGAGGATATGCTATAACCAAGCATATGGTCTGGTTCATCATATAAGACAATTTGCTTCTGATTGCCGTTGACCGCCTTACTATAACTGACTGATCCGGAAAGTGCTAGCTTGTGCAAAAGCTGGGTAATAATTAACCCCCCCTGAATACCACTGTTGTCTCCTTCCAGATTGATATCTTGCGTATAAGTTGGCCTGTTACTCTTACTCACCCTTGCAAATGCTGCCGCCCTGAAATGGCGCTTTAGGTTGTCATGAGAAATAAATCTGTATTTTGCATAAAGGCTTCCTCCTTCAAACCGGTACCCTCCATCCATATCTGAGAAAAAAACCTGTGCGTGGGCCATCAGGTTTTTATTAAAGCCAACCATTACTTCAGGTATTGTTCTGGACACAAACCCACTAGTTGACATTCCTTCGTTTGTTAATCGAATGCCCATAGAATTAGCGGGCATATTGCTTGCCGGTTCTGAGAAAACATATAGCTCCTGAGAAAAAACTGTATTGCCCAATAAGAGCAATACAGTTAATGTAAAAAGAGATTTCATTTGGCGCTTAAATGGTGATGTGATATATCCTGGTTTTAACGCCATTAACTATACCATAGCCCGTGGTGTAGGTATCAGATTGATATTGAGCGGCTTTCTTCTTGAATGTTGCTGCGGGAATAAAATTTTTATCAACCACAATCGCCCTTACTTCTCCATTAAGCGTTTTACTTTTAGCATTAAGGACTTTGAAGGTCGCAGGTCCGAATTGTCCCTGTCCGTTTGCATCAATCTTAACATTGCTGACATTAAATACCGTGGCTAAGTTTCCGACAGAGAAACCTGCATCCTGAACTTTCTTTCTAATGAGGTCGATGTTTACAGACTTTTCTTTTTTAAACCTGATCATAAAAGTATTGGTGTTTAGATCTGGTTTGATAGACTCGACGAAATCGAGCGTTTTTAAAGCCTTTTCTGTCGCTTGTGAGCACATTGAACATGTAAGACCGTTAACCTGTAATTCTGCAGAGGATATTTGTTGTGCGGATATGTTTCCTGCCATAATTAAAAGCATAGAAAGCATAATATATTTTATAGTTTTCATAATAATGAACTGAATAAATTTTAAAATAAATGAATTAGCCAATCAGGCTTTCGGATATAAAATTTATTGCAGGCTTAATTCCTGAAAACGCAGTTAAAAACGTGAAGTGAAATAATAGAGGAGAGTGGCGGGGCCTTGTTGAAGGTTTTGAATAGAAATTTAGACTGAACTGGAAGAAGAAGGCTGGCAAATTCGTGTTGTAGAAATAGCTGGACACTGTAATCTTTTGGTAACGAGACCTTAAAGCCAGCCTGATGGTTGTCTTTAATTTTAACCTGTACCGATTTATCTTTACAACAGTCATGGGTTTTAGCTGATTTCTTCTCATCCTTGCAGGCAGGGCACTTAGGAATTTCAGTCAGCATTACAGAAGAAAGCTTTCCAGCACAGAAATGCATATTAATAGCAAGTCCGATCACGGTGATCAGATAAAAGGCACAAAGTCCCAACGCTATTTTTTGCTTGAATTTCATTTTCTTCGTTGTCGCCCGGCTATACATCGCGCCAGCTACATTGCAAAGATAATTATTTTTATCCATACCCTTTCCGTAGCCGTCTATGGCGGTAAAAATATTATATTAGCAAGACTAATGTATTGTCAAATGAAAAGACTAATTGTCCTAATCCTCTGCTTGCTCTCTCTACCAGGATTCGCTGCTAAACCGAAGCATCAGTACGTTCGGATAACGACAGACATGGGTGCGTGCATCATTATGCTGTATAACGAAACCCCACTGCACCGGGATAACTTCTTAAAGCTTACAAAAAGTAAAATCTACGATGGGACACTATTCCACAGGGTTATCAAAACATTTATGATTCAGGGTGGAGATCCTGATTCAAAAACTGCGCTAAGTGGGGCCGCACTAGGTAATGGAGACGTTGGCTATACCGTTCCTGCAGAATTTAGAGACAGCCTGTTTCATAAAAAAGGTGTTCTTGCCGCAGCCAGGGACGATAATCCTGAAAAAGCTTCAAGTGGCAGTCAATTTTATATTGTGCAGGGAAAAGTCCTTACTGATCCACAACTTGATTCTTTAGAACTTAACCGGTTGAAGTACAAAATTCCTGAATGGAAAAGAAATGTTTATCAAACCGTGGGCGGGGTACCTCATTTGGACAACAAGTACACCGTTTATGGCGAAGTAGTATTGGGTATTGAAATGATAGACAAAATTGCTGAGGTAGCTAAAGATGATAAAGACAGGCCCAGTACCGATATAAAGATGACGGTAACCATATTGAAAAAGCGGGAAATCAGGAGGCTTGAAAAACAATTGAAACGGATTAATCAGAAAAAATGAAGATCATATCGTATAATGTAAACGGCATTCGTTCTGCATCAACAAAGAACTTCTTTGGCTGGCTGCAGGCAACAGATGCCGACATGATTTGCCTGCAAGAGGTTAAGGCTCTGCCTATTCAAATACCAGAGATCTTAGCACTAATTGAGCAACTTGGTTACCATCACTATTGGTTTCCGGCAGAAAAAAAAGGCTACAGTGGTGTTGCAATCCTTAGTAAAATAAAACCAAATCACGTAGCGTATGGTTGCGGAGAAGAATGGATTGATAAAGAAGGCCGAATTTTAAGGGCGGATTTTGACGGGTTTTCGCTAATGAGCCTTTACATGCCTTCAGGATCCAGCGGCGATGAGAGGCAGCTTAAAAAATATGATTTCATGCGATTTTTTGATGGCTATATTCATGATTTGCGGAAGAGCTTCCCTAATCTAATTATATCTGGAGACTATAATATCTGTCACTCCGCCATTGATATTCACAACCCTAAGTCTAACGCAAATTCTTCAGGCTTCTTACCTGAAGAAAGGGAGTGGATGGAACTGTTTCTTAAAAACGGATTTATTGATACTTTCAGATATTTCAACAAAGACCCTCACCATTATACCTGGTGGAGCTTCAGGGCAAATTCAAGGGCTAAGAACCTTGGTTGGCGGATTGACTATCATTTGGCAACCACTCCGATGCTCAGCAAATTGAAGAACGTAAAAATATTACCCGATGCCATTCATTCAGATCATTGTCCGGTTTTACTGGAATTGAATGATTAATACCTAAGCGTCATCACTTAAAAACGATGAACTCCTAAAGGGGTAATGCATGCATCGAGTTTAACGTCAAACTCATTTACGTCATCAATGTCTGCCGTAGGTTCAAATAAGCAAAGGCCAATTTTATTTGTTTCAATGTTCTGGAGAAAGCGGTCGTAAAACCCCTTACCATACCCAACCCTGTAGCCCCTTTTGTCAAATGCAAGCATTGGTATTAGTACTAAATCGACATCACCTGTGTGTAATGTTCCGCTTTGAGGTTCCAGGATATTAAAGATGTTCTTAACAAGGCTTTCTGTGCCTTCATACACAACATGAGTCATAAGAGAAGTATCAAAATCCGCCCTTGGCACTATGATGTCAATTTCTGGATGGTTAAGCCTAAGCCAGTCTATAAACAGAAATGTGTCTGGTTCTTTCTTTTCAGAAATGGGGAGGAATATATGAATGGTCTTTATTCCTGCAAAACTGAGTGATGTAAAATGACCTAGCATTTTATGAGTTAAAACGACAATGTCTTCGTTAGACATTGTTGTTTTCATTTGTTTTACCAGCTCCCTGAGTTGCTTTTTATTCATTTACCTAATTTTCAAAATGGCATGCGCTGTCACCTTTCAAACAAACATATAAAAAAGATGGCTTCGGGAACCACTCCGAAGCCACAATCAACCTAAACCTAAAACTAAACTATGAAAACTCTTATTTAACTCTTTCTATATAATCACCTGTACGGGTATCAATTCGAACTTTATCTCCTTGATTTATAAACATTGGCACCTTAATTTCTACACCTGTCTCAACAGTTGCATACTTCAGTGCGTTAGTAGATGTATCTCCTTTAACAGCTGGCTCTGAATAGGTAACTTCCAATTCAACGTGTGAAGGTGTTTGGGCCATGATAGGCTCGTCACTTTCGAATGCGATAATAACATTCATTCCTTCTTTCAAGAATTTAACACTTTTCCCAAATAATAATTTCGGAATGTTAAACTGCTCGTAAGTAACATTGTCCATTACCACAAGGGCATCGCCATCTTCGTATAAATACTGGTAGTCACTAGTTTCAACACGACAGATCTCTACTTCTTCATCAACACGGAACCTGTATTCAACCAACTTTCCGGTCTTAACATTTCTCATCTTTGCCTGGTAAAACGCCCGTAAATTACCTGGGGTACGGTGAAGAAACTCTTCCACCTGTGCCAACTCTCCATTAAATCGAAGAATATTACCGCTTTTTACTTCTGATGCTTTTGCCATTATTTTTGAAATTGCGCTTATAACTACAGCCCTTTTTCGTGCCGCAAAGGTATAAACTAATTGTTATTTACACAACACTAATATTAAAATATTTTTGAGTGTCGGAAAAACCAAACAATCTCCTCAACGCTGGGTATTGCTAACATGTAATTTTTGTCACTTAAAATCCGTGATCTGTATAAAATCATGACAAAATGCGTACTCCTCTTCCTGGTTGGATCCCACAAACACCAGTCTGTTATTTGTAAAGTCTTTAATCAATTCATGATACCATGATACCCCTTGCCTGTCCAAATTCGATGTAGGCTCATCTAAAATCAGCATGGAGGTGTTTGAACAACAGGCAAGTGCAAGCTTGGTTCTTTGTTTCATTCCCGATGAAAAATACTTTAGAGCTTTATCCTTCGATGCTCCCAGACCAAGAATGTCTAGGACTGCATTGCTATCAACACCAGGATAGAACTCCTTAAACTTAAAATGGAAGTCAATCGTTTCCAACAAAGTAAACTCTTCGACAAGATCAAGGTATGGGCCTGCAAAACTTATGTGTTTGTATACCTGATCTATGGGAATGGCTACCCCTTCTTCAAATTTTATATCGCCTTCCGAAGGAGAAAGGCATCCCATTAATAAATTTAGAAGTGTTGATTTACCGGACCCATTGGGGCCGAGTACCGCATACTTTCCTGGCGAAGTGAATTTAAGGTTAATATTCCTGAATATCCAGTCCTGATTGAATCGACGGCCAGCCTGATTTAAAGTAATTATCATGCTGAGCGCCTAACTACCTGAACCGAATCCTTTCATTACACCCCTGTTGGAGTTTCTAATGAAATCAACGATCTCATCTCTTATTTCTGTGGGCTTGAACTCCGCCTCTATCATGTCGAGGGCCTTAGTAACGTTATTGTGCTTGACAAACAACACCCTGTATATTTCCTGAATCTCA
Organism: Bacteroidota bacterium; assembly: GCA_040385565.1. Taxonomy (GTDB): domain Bacteria; phylum Bacteroidota; class Bacteroidia; order Sphingobacteriales; family Sphingobacteriaceae; genus Pedobacter. The sequence goes on from JAZKHD010000015.1 coordinate 170,051, forward strand.
TTTATCTTTTCAGATGAAAAACCTCGCCTTCTTAATCCTACCGAATTGATACCAGCATAAGAAAGTGGCTCCCGCGCTGCCTTTACGTAAGGGGGTACATCTTTTCTTACCAGTGAACCACCGGTAACGAAGGCATGCGCACCTACTTTTACAAACTGGTGGATGGCTACCAAACCAGCCAAAACAACATAATTACCTATCGTAATGTGACCGGCCAATGTGGTACTATTTGAAAAAATACAGTAATCTCCAACTTCACAATCGTGTGCAATATGTGAGTAGGCCTGTATTAAACAATTGCTACCAATAACAGTTTTCCACTTATCTTTAGTTCCCCTATTTATGGTAACACATTCTCTTATTGTCGTATTATCGCCTATTTCAGCCGTTGTAACTTCTCCGGCAAATTTTAAATCCTGAGGAACACCTGAAATAACCGATCCCGGAAATACCCTGCAATTCTTTCCGATACGCGCCCCGTCCATGATTACAACGTTTGAACCTATCCATGTGCCTTCTCCAATTTCTACGTCCTTGTGTATTACGGCAAAGGGCTCAATAACCACATTATCAGCAATTTTTGCCTGTGGGTGTATGTATGCTAGTGGTTGTATCATGCCGTTGGTTCGCTATCTTTTACTTTTACAATTTGTGCCATCATCTCTGCCTCTACTACAACTTTCCCGGCAACCATTCCTACGCCCTTCATTTGGGCAATCCCTCTTCGAATAGGCTCCATTAAATCACATCTGAAAACAATTGTGTCTCCGGGAGAAACCTGCGCCCTAAAACGCACATTATCTATCTTCAAGAACAAGGTAAGATAATTTCTTGGATCGGGCACCGTACTCAATACGAGAATGCCCCCTGTTTGTGCCATAGCCTCTACCTGGATCACACCCGGAAAAACAGGTGCGCCCGGAAAATGTCCTTTGAAAAATTCCTCATTCATCGTTACATTTTTCACACCTACAACATGGGTTTTGGACAATTCCAATATCTTATCTATAAATAAGAAGGGTTGCCTGTGCGGCAATATCTCCATAATCTGCACCACATCATATAATGGTTTTACTGATGGGTCATAAACGTGCTGGATTTTTTTATTCTTTTCCTTTTTAATGGCTGCTTTTATCTTTTTGGCAAAGGCAACATTTGCCGCATGCCCAGGCCTTGCAGCCATAATATGCCCTTTCAGGTGAACCCCCACTAAAGCAAGGTCGCCTATCATATCAAGAAGTTTATGCCTTGCCGGCTCATTTTGATACCGCAACTCCATATTATTTAGGATACCCTGAGGCGCTACCTCCATTGCCGTACGCTTGAATATCTTCGCCAGATGATCCAGTTCTTCTCTTGTTACTTCCTTATCTACAATAACGATGGCGTTGTTTAAATCTCCACCCTTAATCAGGTTATTTTGCAGTTGATATTCCAACTCATGCAAAAAACAGAATGTTCTGCATGAAGCTATCTCTTTCTTAAATTCAGCTATACTGGATATCCCGGCATGCTGACTACCTAAAACCGGACTATTATAATCAATCATGCAGGTAAACCTGTAATCATCCAGTGGCATGGCCACAATTTCAACCTTACGGTCTGGTTCAGTGTAGGTTATGTTATGAGGAATTTGAAAATACTCCCTATCTATGTCCTGTAACTGCACCCCTGCACTTTCTAGTGCGTCCAAAAACAAAATGGCACTGCCATCCATAATAGGTGTTTCAGGCCCGTCAAGTTTAATAAGGACATTGTCAAGATCCATCCCCACAAGCGAGGCCATTACATGCTCTACCGTGCTCACACTGGCTCCATTCTGAGAAATTGTAGTCCCTCTGGCAGTATCTGTTACATTATCACAATCTGCATCAACAATGGGGTTTCCCGGCAGGTCAATCCTTTGGAATTTAAATCCGTGATTTTCTGGAGCCGGACAAAATGTCAATGTTACATTTGCGCCTGTATGAAGACCTACGCCCTGAACAGAAACCTCAGATTTTATGGTTTTTTGCTTAACGTTCATTATTGATTTAAAGTGCTGTTATCCTTTTCGATTGTTTGGTTTATATCGCTAATTGACCCTTCAATTGCAGACACTCTTTTAACTATGGCCGGCAATTGCTTGAACAACACCGAAGCCCTCATCCAATCACGCAAAGGTTGGGCAGGACTACCATGCCACTGTTTATTTTCTTCTGTAGTATTGAAATTTATCCCTGCCTGAGCGCCAATTTGAGTGCCTTTAGCTAGGGAAAGGTGTCCGGCGATACCTACCTGGCCGCCTATTACCGATTTCTCTCCCAATTTTGTACTTCCTGAAATACCTGTTTGTGCAGCAACAACGCTATGTTCGCCTACATCTACATTATGTGCAATTTGAATCAGGTTATCTAATTTCACACCTTTTCTAATAAAGGTTGAGCCCATAGTTGCCCGGTCAATACTTGTATTAGCGCCAATTTCCACATCGTCTTCAATCACAACATTGCCTATTTGGGCTATTTTAGAATAAGTCCCGTCCGGCTGAGGTGCAAACCCAAACCCATCGCTTCCAATTACAGTATTCGCGTGAATGATGATACGATTGCCTAAAACTGACCGGTTATATATTTTAACACCCGGGTAAATGGTGCAATTGCTACCAATTACAGAATCAGGACCAACGCTAACATGAGACATGATCTTGGTATTGTCGGCTATTTCTACGTTCTCAGAAATATAGGCAAAAGCGGCGATAAACACGTTTTTACCAATTTTTGCTGTGGGATGAATAAAGCTCGGCTGCTCAATTCCAGATTGAACGTTCATTAAATTAATGGCTTCATTGTATTTTTCCAACAGTATAGAAAAAGCACTATATGGATCAGCAACTTTAATAAGCGTGCTTGAAATTTTTTGGGAAGGAACAAAGTCCTGACTAACAATGACTACTGAAGCACTGCTGGTATACAGGTAATTTTCATATTTAGGATTTGATAAAAAACACAATGAGCCAGGCTTACCGCTTTCGATTTTAGAAAGCTCCTCAACCTTTGCCTCTTCATCTCCTTCTATGGTACCATTAATAAATTCGCTTATCTGCTTGGCAGTAAATTGCATTTTACAAAGTTATATGTTAAATTGATATGAACAAATAAACCTATTTTGGTACATTTTCCAGCCTAACATGTTCAGAACGCTAAAAACGAGAATAAAATCTATTTATTTTGTTAAATAATGCTAAATCACCCTGGGGTAACACAGGATGTATTTTTTCACTGTTTTGTCCAGAGATTCTAAGTTAGATAAATCTGAAGCTTTCGCAATATCTATTGTAGTATTGTTCTTCAGCAAAATATTGATGTTGCTATCCCCCGCATTGTACGCTCTATTGGTAATATAATCAGTAAATACAAAGAAATCCACTTCATCGTGGGCTAACTTCAGTGCATTGGCTGTATTTTCTTTTATCCTTGCAACCCGCTCCCAATCCGGTGCTTCCATCGTTATCTCAACTTTATACAAGTTTCTGTCAGTTAACATCTTGCACAGAGAAGACAATACTTTGTCAGGATGCTCCCTCCAGGCTTTTACTGAAGCAAATATATCCTGATCATCCAATCTGGAAAACTGGAGCAAATGAATTTCTGACATAAAAAACTCATCGCCAGAAACCTCGTTTTTCAGGAAATGTGCCAGCGCTGGTGTGGCAAAAACAAAAGTCTCATTAATTGATAATTGCTTTGCACGTTTCAATATTTTAACAAGAAGCTGTTCACCCGCTATAACTGTTTTGTGCAGGTAAACTTGCCAGTACATTAGTCTTCTGGAAATCAGGAAATTCTCAATTGAGTATATGCCCTTCTCTTCAATAACCAGGTTATCGTCCAGTACATTAATCATCTTAATTATCCTGTCGAAACTTATTACACCTTCGCTAACTCCAGTAAAAAAGCTATCCCTGTTTAGGTAGTCCATCCTGTCCAGATCAAGCTGTCCGGAAACCAGTTGCGTCAAAAAACTCTTATGGTATTCGCCCTTAAATATTCTTATCGCGTGGGTTAACTTCCCTTCAAACTCAACATTTAGTTTTTCCATCATCATCATGGAAATATCTTCATGCCTCACCCCATTTACCAAAGAGTGCTCCAGCGCATGTGAAAACGGACCATGGCCGATGTCATGCAATAGAATGGCAATATTGGCCGACTCCTCTTCCGCTTTATTGATTTCATGTCCCTTGCCACGTAACACATCAATAGCCAAACCCATTAAGTGCATAGCGCCTAACGCATGATGGAAACGCGTGTGCAAAGCACCGGGATACACCAAATGAGTCATGCCCAATTGCTTAATATATCTTAGTCTTTGAAAATACGGATGTGATATCAGATCAAAAATTAGCTCGGAGGGAATAGTAATGAAGCCATATACCGGATCATTAATTATTTTCTTTTTGTTCAATCTTCAAAAATAAATTATACGGTACAAAAATTGCTATTTTTATCGATACTAGGAAAGTATCTAGTTTATTTTGAAGATTTAATTTACATTATATAAATAGCATAATGCAGGAAACCAAGATCCTCTGGGCCGACGATGAAATCAATCTATTAAAACCACACATATTATTATTAAACGAAAAAGGGTATCACGTTACCACCTTTACAAACGGGAACGATGCGCTAGAAGCTTTTCAAAAGGAACACTTTGACCTTGTTTTCCTGGATGAGAATATGCCAGGAATGAGCGGACTGGAAACGCTAACGGCCATCAAGAATGTAAGAAATGATGTTCCGGTTGTGTTGATTACCAAAAGCGAAGAAGAAAACCTCATGGAGGATGCTATAGGTTCAAAAATAGACGACTATCTTATCAAACCGGTTAATCCAAAACAGGTTTTGCTGACCATCAAAAAGATCATTGACAATAAACGTTTGGTTAATGAAAAAACATCAATGGCTTACCAACAAGATTTCAGAAGGCTGGGCATGACCTTAAATGATAAACTTAGTTATGAAGAATGGGTAGATGTATATAAAAAGCTTGTTTTTTGGGAGCTGGAACTTGAGAAGCTTGATGACCCTCAAATGCATGAAATTCTTACCATGCAAAAGTCTGAAGCAAACACACAATTTTCCAAATTTATAGAAGACAATTACCTTGGCTGGGTTAATGGTAAAGAGAAGGCCCCTCTGCTGTCAAATGAATTATTAAAGAAAAAGGCATTCCCTTTAATTAGTCCCAATGCCCCTGTCTTTTTTATCCTGATAGATAACTTACGGTATGACCAGTGGAGGATAATCAACCCTCTTATAACTGAGCATTTCCGATTGGATGATGAAGATATCTACACAAGCATTCTGCCAACTGCAACTCAATACGCACGAAACTCTATATTCTCAGGCCTTATGCCGCTGGAAATGGAAAAACGTTTCCCTTCACTATGGCAAAATGACGATGATGAGGGTGGAAAGAATATGCATGAAGAAGCATTTTTGGCTGACCAGATTAAACGGAGCATTAGAAAAGATTGTAAGTTTAGCTACAATAAAATCCTGACCTATGATGATGGTAAGGCTTTAAATGAGCAAATTAACAGCTTGATGCAAAATGAGTTCAATGCAATCGTTTACAACTTTGTTGATATGCTTTCTCATGCACGTACCGATATGCAAATGATTCGGGAACTTGCAAATGATGATGCGGCATACCGGTCATTAACACTCTCCTGGTTTGAGCACTCCCCGTTAATGGAGCTGTTAAAAAAGATTTCTCAGAAAAACGTCAAAGTAGTTATCACAACAGATCATGGCACCATCCGCGTAAAGCACCCCAGTAAAGTTATTGGCGATAGAAATACGAATACAAACCTGCGTTATAAACAAGGAAGAAACCTTAACTACAACGCCAAAGAAGTGTTTTTAATTAAGAATCCGCATGAAGCCCAGTTGCCCAAGATTAACATAAGTTCTAACTACATATTTGCTAAAGAAGACCGTTATTTTGTGTACCAGAATAACTATAACCAGTTTGTAAATTATTACAATGAGACTTTCCAGCATGGAGGTATCTCTCTGGAAGAAATGATCATTCCCATAGCAACATACAGCAGCAGGTAATTATGACCATTGAAATAAATGGCACTAGCGAATTAGATTCGGCGGCAAACAGCTTGCTGAGTTTCGCCGGCGCGAATAGGATCTTTGTTTTTTATGGAGACATGGGTGCGGGAAAAACTACATTTATTAAATCTATATGCTCAACTTTAGGCATAGCTGAAACAGTTTCCAGCCCTACATTTTCTATTGTTAACGAGTATCAGGGTAGTGGACAAACTATTTACCACTTTGATTTTTACAGAATTAAATCTATTCAGGAAGCCTACGATATTGGTTACGAAGAGTATTTTTATTCCGGAAATATTTGTTTAGTTGAATGGCCTGAAAAGATTCAGGAGTTGCTCCCAAGCCCGCGCGTTGAAATAAAGATCACAACAGTCGATGAAAACAAGCGCATTTTAGAGTTAACAAATGTCTAGACCACACTTGGTCTATTCCAGTTATTTGCGTAAATTAAAACCGAAATTTATCCCACAGAAATGGCCACTGGATTACGCGAGGGTATGGCGCATATAGCACAAAAAGGTTTGCTGCAGCCAAAAGAAACCTTATCAGAACTAAGCAAAAAAAGTAATAGCCTTTACATAGGCATTCCAAAAGAAATATCATTTCAGGAAAACAGGATTGCACTAACCCCATTATCCGTTGCCCTTCTTGTAAACAATGGGCATAAAGTTGTTATTGAAACCGGAGCGGGAACCGGTGCTAATTTCTCTGATAACGATTATAGCGAACAAGGGGCGATAATATCCTTCGATAAAAAAGAAATATTCAATGCCGATATCTTAGTCAAGATTGCACCGCCAACGCTTGAAGAAATTGCGCTTATGCACAAAGGGCAAACTTTAATCTCCGCCCTTCAAATGGGTGGATTAAAGGAAACCAGCCTGAAAGCATTAATGGATAAGAAAATAAACGCCCTTTGTTTCGAGAATTTAAGAGATGAAGGAAACATCCTTAGCGTTGTGCGTGCCATGAGCGAGATTGTGGGTGCTACCTCGATATTTATTGCGGCCGAATACCTCAGTAGTGTTACCGGGGGCAAGGGGCTGATGCTTGGAGGTTTTACCGGTGTGCCGCCTACAGAAATCGTGATTTTAGGCGCGGGTACTGTTGGTGAATATGCGGCTCGAACCGCACTTTCTCTAGGTGCAGAAGTTAAAGTGTTCGACAGCTCTATTTTCAGGCTAAGGCGCCTGCAAAATAACCTGGGCAGCAGGGTCTTTACTTCTGTTATGCAACCCATTGTTCTGGAGAAAGCTATTACTACCTGTGATGTTGTTATAGGTGCAATTAGGGCGTCCCATGGCCGAAGTCCTTGCTTAGTTATGGAAGAGACCGTAAGCCGGATGAAGCCTAATTCTGTCGTGATCGATGTCAGTATTGATCAGGGAGGATGTTTTGAGACTTCAGAAGTTACCAATCATAAAGAGCCTATTTTCAGAAAGCACGATGTGATTCATTATTGTGTGCCAAACATCGCTTCCAGAGTGCCTAGAACGGCTTCGTATGCGCTTACTAATATATTTACGCCAATACTGGTAGACATAGGCGATATGGGGGGGCTGATGGGTGTAGTTTGGAACAAGCCCGGTATCAGAGAAGCCTTATATATCTATCAGGGCCACCTAACCAACAAAGACCTGGCCACCAGGTTTAATATATCTTATAAAGACATCGAACTATTGGTTGTCTCCAATCAATAACCTTTTCTAATACTTTTCATGAATGTAGGTCATTATCCTTACCATTTCTTTCCTAACCTCCGCAGTTTGCAAAACAAAGTTGTTGTTTAGGAAAGAAAAAAAGTAAGTTTTTCCTTTTTTGGTTACAATATAACCACTTTGGTTATGTACGTTAGCAAGAGAGCCTGTCTTCCCGAACACGAAAGGCTCAGTAGTTTTTGGGTAAGCATTCCTTAATGTTCCACTCATCCCTCCGGCAGGCAACATAGCAAAAAGCCTTTTAGGATCATTCACTTCTTTATATATCAGATCAAGTAATTTAATAACTGCGCGTGGGGTAACCAGGTCATACCTTGACAGGCCCGATCCGTCAGCCCAAATAAACTTGTCTGGCAAAGGCGTCAAGTATTCCTTTTGGATGTGTACAATTGCTTTTTCCGAACTCAACTCCTGCCCCAATTGGTTTGAGTATACCAATAGCAATTGCTCAGCAATAAAGTTATCGCTGGGCAGCATCATTTCTTTAAACACAGAGTCTGACTTTATGCCATAAAGGGTCTTTGCGTTGGCCGGCATGGCCATACTTATTAGGTTAACGGGCTTAGCCAAGGTATCTGAAAGCAGGGCAATGGTAATTTCAGGACCAACTTTATGGGGGACTTTCTGATTGTAGTTAGCAGGCAAAGGCGCCAACGGATAGCTAAAGGCATTATCATTGAAAGCCCTTTTTACAGAAAATGTTATTGATTTAGATGTGCTGTCTGCCGTTAGTTTGTTACTGAAATATTTTGGTGTAATCTGAAGTTTTCCGTTGCTGTTGCGTAAATCAACCAAGTTGTCGAACAGAGGCAGTTCATTAATTTCAGCCTGATAGTAATCATTATAATCGTCCCATTGCCAGCCCTTACCATAAAAGTCACCGGTATATCTTCCTGCCGCAAAAAACAATTTCTTGCCACTTGCTTTCAGAAAGCTGTAAGCTTTTGTCCCTTTAAGCTGACTCTGTAAAAATGAAGGATCTCCTGTTCCCCAAAAAACGAGCGAATCACCTTTCTCCACATATCTTAAAGCAGGGATAGAATCCGGGACCATTTTTAATCCGGCATAAAAAGTAAATAGTTTGGTGTTAGAAGCTGGCGTAAAATATTTATCTGCATTCTTTTCGAAAACCATATGTCCGGCAGACATATCGTAAAGGGCGAAACCCGAATAATACTGTTTAAGCACCTCTGATTTTTTAAAAATCTTTCCTAACTTATTCGCCATTTGGCGATCTGAAGCACATGAGAAAAGAAATAAACAAGGAACACAAAAGCTCAGTAAAATGCGTAAACCGTTTCTAGACATATAAATAATTTTACCCGTTACTAATCTATTAAATTAGTTCAATGATTCTGACACAGCGCGCTAATAAGTTACATATACTTACTATAAGGCTACTTTTTGTAACCAGCTGTTGTTTTGCGACTATGGCTAAAGCGCAGGAGTTTCAGTTCATCGGCAAACGAACTAAACACAGGATTAATTTTGACATGATCAAAAATCTGGTTATAGTTCCTCTGTACATTAACAAAACGGGGCCGTTTAACTTTATTCTTGACACAGGTGTGTCCCCCCTTATTATTACTGATCCCAAAATAATTGAAGGACTTGGATTGAAGAACCTCCGGCCCACAAAGATAAACGGTCTGGGAAAAGGTCCGGAGATCGATGCGCTCATCACCAGCGAACTTAGTGCTAGTATAGGAAAAGCGTCGATCAATAACATTCCCACAGCCATATTGGAAGGTGATCTGCTTGGCCTATCTAATTATCTTGGAGTTAAGATACATGGCCTGATTGGCTACTATTTCTTCAAAAGCTTTATTGTATCAATCAATTATCCATCAAAAACCATGGCATTTGAGGTGAAATCAAAAAAGACCAGAATAAAAGGAGAACGTGTGCCAATCGAACTCATCAATAATAAGCCATATGCAAATATTGAAACCGTGATACCTGGTATTGGAGCCACTCAAAATAAAGTAATTGTAGACAATGGAGCCGGACATGCGATATCTTTGGAGATGTATAACAATGAGCCATTTCCAGCACCGAAAGAATCCTTTGAAGCAAATTTGGGTAACGGTCTGAGTGGGCCTATCAGTGGGAAAGTTGGCCGGATAGCATCGTTAAAAATTGGACGTTATGTACTTGCTAACGTAATCTCTTCTTTTCCTGTTTATGACGATGCAGCCGCGAAAACCTTTCTGTTAAACAGAAATGGAAACCTTGGAGCAGACCTGTTGAGTCGGTTCAACATAACATTTGACTATAGTGGCAATGCTATGTACATTGTTAAAAACAGGAATTTTAAGTTACCTTTTGAGCACGACATGTCAGGTCTCGAGATTTTTACTGACAATGCCGATAACAATCGTTTTTTTGTGGTGAGAATTGAGCCGGGCTCACCGGGAGAGCAAGCCGGCATAAGCAAGAACGACGAAATAATTGCTGTAAATTTTATGGACACGAAGACGATGAAACTTGATGACATTAGCCGGTTATTTAGATCTCAAGATGGCAAGACCCTTTTTCTAACGATCAACCGAAATGGCCAGCTAACTTTTAAACTTATAAAATTGAAACGCCGTATATGAAGTTTTTCCCTGTTGTCTTTCTGCTATTCCTATTCCAAAACGCCTTTAGCCAGAATGCAGATTCACTCGCTATCGTAAAAACTAAATGGACGGTAAGTAAGGTCTTTAAAAAAACAAAGCTGGTTACCCATCATTTTAACAATAAAGACTTGTTTGGGGCAAACCAGAACATCAGCTATATAGAAGTGAAAAACAGAGGCAAATCGCCAGTTTTCTCGTTAGGCAGTGAGGTCAAAATACTAAAACCTACAAGTAAATTTGGCGCGGACAATCATGCGATTGTATCACTCAACGGTACTTTCTTCGATGTAAAAAATGGTGGATCTGTAGATTTTATTAAAGTTATCGATACTATAATTTCTCCAAATCGCCTGAATCCTGACAATTCCAGATCGGCGCACCAGCAAGCCGCAATAGCAATCAATAAGGGTAAAATGACAATATTGAAATGGAATGGGCAGGCAGACTGGGAAAGCAATCTAGGCGACGAATCTTTGATGGTTAGCGGACCATTACTCTCGCTGAATAAAAAAGATGAGGCACTAGATTCAAGTTCATTTAATATTACCAGACATCCCCGAACAGCTATTGGAATAAAACGAAACGGCAATATTGTCTTGCTTACTGTGGATGGCCGAAATGAAAACGCTGCAGGTATGAATCTTTTTGAACTTAAAAATACGTTAAAATGGTTAGGTTGTGTATCATCAATTAATTTGGATGGGGGCGGATCAACAACCCTCTGGGTGACCGGATTTCCTGAGAATGGGGTTATAAACTATCCAACCGACAATAAAAAGTGGGACCATAGTGGCGAAAGAAATGTAGCAAATGTGATCCTTTTAAAGAAGAAGCCTTAGTTTTGGAATTATGCAGCAGTTCCAAGTGATTAAAAAGCTATTCATTCTTGTATGCTCAGCAGCCGTTATGGTGGTTGGATGTACAAGTCAGGCAGAGAGAGATAAAGAACAAATTCAAATAAAAGAGAAGAAAATCGGCAAGAAGCTGGATTTTACATCCATTCTTGGCATTAGGTACACTGAAGTTAAAAGACGATTCAGTTCTGGCTTGTCATTTAACGAAATGGGATTTCAGCAGGAACCGACGTGGATCATTGAATTTAAATCCAATGACACCGTTATGGCATGGAGCCCACAGAAGCTACGTATGCAGCCCTTCTTCCTAACTTTTGATCACGGCAATGTCTACAACTTTGCCAAAGAATATTTTCGCATCAAAAAAATTAGCAAAGACAGCCTAATATTCCAGCGTTTATACTTAAAAGGAAAGGAAATAATTAGTGATATCCGCTCAGATGTCAACATCGTCTACTACAGTGATGATTATATTAAAAATACGCTGAAAACAACCGCTGCTATATTACAAAGGCCTACTTCTGCCGATACAGCATATGTTAAAGGCCTAATAGCAAAGTCTAACGCGGCCCCGCACAATCCAAAACTGGCGTTTGCCGGTCGGCTTCCAGCTAGCTTTATACCCTTAAGTCCAATAGCTTCCGCAAAAAAGATATCTACTGTTAATACTTTAATGGGCAGAACAGAGGCTTACGACTATCTATTCCCAAAGTATCGGCTTGAAATTAAAAAAGCTTATCAAGACTTTGCATATGAAATTTCGGCTGTCATTGATACCAAAGGAAATATTGTAATGACCACGCTTTACTTCATACAACCAGAATTTCTGGAATCACGAAAAAAGACAGTCCAGGGAATCTTGGATGTGTATGTAAAAAACCTCTTTAAAGTAACTCCAGGACGAACACTTGGAATGCCTCATTCTACCGAAGTGAAGATTGTTATAGTAGGAAAGAAATAATAAGGCCCTCTGCATCAAAACCTTATATAAATCAAAAAATATTGCATTTGTATTTTTATATAAAAATATTATGTACCTTGCACACTTAATTTTTTAATAAACAATACAATGCAAGAAGGAACAGTAAAATTTTTTAATGTAACTAAAGGTTTCGGATTTATCGTACCAGCAAATGGAGATAGCGAAATTTTTGTACATTCAACAGGCCTTATCGATGAAATTCGCGAAAACGACAAAGTTGAATACGATGTTGAAAGCGGTAAAAAAGGCTTGAACGCGGTTAATGTTAAAGTAATCTAGATTATTAAAAACATAAATTGTCCAGAGGGTAACTTAACGGTTACCCTCTTTTTTTGTGCCCGAATTTCTCCCAATCATTTCTTTACACACCAGTAATTGAGTTCGATTCAAGATGCTCACAGGTTTTAGGCGTCTTCACACTTTGTTCACACCTCGTTCACACCAAACACACAAACAGGTACTTTCTTGTGAAGAAAGTGTGGAGATGGTGTGCAGAAGGTGAGAATATGCCTATAACCCAACCATAACTCAACTCCTCTTTATCCTTACCCTGTATTCAACATCACAAAAAAGAAAAATATTCTTTAACTTTAAAATTCATCCCGCCCTATGGATAGCAATTATTCTCTTCTTGTTTCCAAAATCAATGATTTTACTAAGAAGTTCTATCTCAACAAACTTCTGAGGGGAAGCATATACGCAGCTGCCGTAATTCTTGCCCTGTTTCTTATTCTTTTCGTGTTAACCTATTACCTTAACCCTGGTGTAGGCATCAAAACATTTTTGTTCTTTGCTTTTGTTGTTGCCGACGTGCTTATGATCGCTTTTTGGATCGTAAAACCTTCATTGCTATATTTTAACCTCAGAAAAACCCTAACCATTGAAGAGTCTGCTACCCTAATAGGAAATCACTTTTTTAATGTACAGGATAAACTTTTGAACACGTTACAGTTGAAAGCCCTTGCAGATCAAAATCCGCAAAACAGCAGCCTTATACTGGCAGGTATCGATCAAAAAATAAATGACCTAAAGCCCATCCCTTTCGCAAGTGCAATTCGCCTGGGCGATAACCGAAAGTATGTTCGGTTTGTCATTATACCTTTATCAATCATTCTTTTCATAGGCATTTTAGCGCCTTCGGTATTAAGAGAAGGCTCTAGCAGCTTTGTACAATATAATAAGGAAATATTGCCTGTTGCCCCATTTAACTTCAATGTGGTTAACCGCACGATGCGATATTCACAGGGTGATGACGCAACGATCAGCGTTAAATTAACTGGCGATCAGATACCGCAGGAGGTGTATATTTCTGATGGGGTTAACAGCTATAAACTTGATAAAAAAGACCGCATAAATTTCAGCTACACCTTCAAAAATATCCAGAACGATAAAAAGATACAGTTTTATGCAGGCGGATTCAATTCTGCAACTTATACCATTGAAGTTAAAGCCAAACCCTCAATTTCAGGTCTAACTGCTCAATTAAAGTATCCTGCTTATTTGAACAAATCTGCAGAAACAGTCCAAAATGCCGGAGACCTTTTGTTGCCTGAAGGCACAACTGTTACCTGGAAAATTAATACTGAAAACAGCTCTGGGCTAACTTTTGCTATCGGAAATCATACGGAAAGCCTTAGGCCGGCTAATAATACTTATAGTGTTACCAAGATCATCAAAACAGATGTGGCTTACATGTTCACTCCTGAAAATCAGTTCTCATCAGGCAAGGATGCGATCCGTCATCAAATAAGTACTATTAAAGACGAGTTTCCGTCGGTCTCTGCAGAAGAAAAGCCTGACTCTATAAGTACCAGGGTTCGTTATTTTTCAGGTAAGATTGCCGATGATCATGGGTTTAGCTCCCTTGCCTTCATCATTAACGTTAAGGAAAATGGCCTGGTTAAAAGCGTTACCAAGAAATATATTCCAGTAAAGAAAAACCAGCTTGAAAATCAATTCTTCTTTGTTTGGAATGCGAATAATGACGCACTAAAAGGAGGACAAACATTGGAATATTATTTCCAGGTATGGGATAATGACGGAGTAAATGGTGCCAAAAGCACAAAATCAGACATCCGGATTTTTGAAGTCCCAACGGCACAACAGATAAATGATCAGTTGAATGAAGGCAGTAAGAGCCTCAAACAGCAGATGGAAAAAGCGATCAAACTGGCTGGAGAAGTAGAAAAAGAAACGAAAAAGCTCGGTGAAAACCTGTTAGACAAAAAACAACTGACATTTGAAGATAAAAAATTGGTAGAGCAGTTGCTGGATAAGCAAAAACAATTAGACGAAGCCGTTAAAAACATTAAACAGCAAAACGAGAAGAATACGTTCCAAAAAGAGGAAAATAATGCCATTAATGATGAGCTGGCAGAGAAACAGAAAAAGATTGACGAACTGTTTAACAATGTATTGGATGAAAAAACCAAAGATCTGCTAAAAAAACTGCAGGACTTAATGGATCAGAATAACAAAGACCAGACGCGTAATGAGCTTTCTAAAATGCAGATGGACAATAAGTCGCTAAAAAACGAATTGGACAGAATACTTGAACTTTACAAGCAACTTGAGTTTGAACAAAACCTGCAAAACAATATTGATCAATTAAAAGCCCTGGCCAAAGAACAAAAAGAGCTTGGCAAAAAAAGTGAGGATAAAGAAAGTAAGGCTGGCGATTTGAAAGCCCAGCAAGAAAAACTTGCTGATGATTTCCAAAAGCTAAAAGAAGACCTGGAAAAAGTTGCTCAAAAGAATGAGCAACTTGAGCGCCCTAATAATTTCGAGAATCCGAAAGAAGAGTCAAAAGAAGTATCCAGACAACAGGAAAGCAGCAAAGACAAACTAGATAAAGGTGATAAAAAAGCTGCCTCCAAAGACCAGCAGAAGGCTGGAGAGCAGATGGAGAAAATGGCTAAAAAGATGGAAGAAATGCAGCAGCAATCTTCAGAAACAGAGGCAAAGGTGAATGCACAGGAGCTTAGGCAGTTGTTGGAAAACTTGCTTAAGACATCGTTTGACCAGGAAAAGGTTATGCTGGCATTGAAGACCATGAATGCAAATGATCCTCTTTATACTGCAAATGTTCAGAAGCAGCGAGGAATAAAAGATAATCTGAAAACAATTGCTGATAGTCTCTTTGCATTGAGCAAGAGGGTACCACAAATTGAAAGTGTGGTTAATGAGGAAATGCAGAAAATCAATTTAAACGTTGACAAGGGGCTTGAGAATTTGGGTGAGCGGAACACAGCATCGGCCAACAGGAATCAGCAATATGCAATGACTTCAATCAACAACTTATCATTAATGTTGAGTGAGGCTCTTGATCAATTGCAAAAGGCACAGAAAAATCCTCAAAGCGGCAAGGGGCAAAAAGGAAGCATGAAACAACTTCAGCAAATGCAGCAGCAGCTAAATAATAGCATGCAAAAGGCCCGGGAGCAGATGCAGCGAGACGGCAACAATGGAAAAGTGCCCAAGGGACAGATGAGCCAGGAATTCTCAAAAATGGCTCAGCAACAGCAAATGATCAGGGAAGCGATGCAAAAGCTGAGTCGGGAGCAAAATAAGGAAGGTAAAAACGGCGCGGGTGACCTCAGTAAATCAATTGAGGACATGAAAGCTACTGAAAATGATTTAGTTAATAAACGTATTGAGCAACAGACCCTGGACCGTCAGAAAAAGATTTTAGATAAGATGCTTGATGCTGAAAAAGCCGAGCGTGAAGAAGAAGAGGATGAAAGAAGAGAAGCAAAATCCGCAAAAGATTTCCCTCCCTCCTATAAACAGATGTTGGATAAGTTTAAGAATGCGCAACAATCTGAAAGCGAATGGCTGCAAAAACTGCCTCCTGACTTGAATTATTACTACAAGAACAAAGTTGCAGAATATTTTAAATTACTAAATTCGCCGAAAAAATAACTCAAATGGCGAGAGGTACAATTAATTATTTTACTGAGGAAACCAAATATAAACTCAAACAAAAGCGGGTTTTAAAAGATTGGATCAGGTTGGTAATTGCCTCCGAAGGGTTTGAGCTTAGCGAATTGAATTTCATTCTATGTTCTGATGAATATTTACTGCGCATGAACCAGGAATACCTTGCTCATGACACATATACCGATGTGATCACTTTTGATAACTCTGAGGGCTTAAAAATGATTACCGGGGATATATTCATTAGTATTGACAGGGTTGCAGAAAATGCTGCCGGTTTAGGCGTTGCGACCGCTTCAGAATTACGGCGCGTTATGGTGCATGGTACTTTGCATTTACTAGGCTACAAAGACAAATCTAAGGCAGATAAAACATTAATGACGCAGAAGGAGGACTTCTATCTATCCAGTATGGCATCTACAGCTGAGGCCGGGAATTAAGTTTGCCATTTATTGCTTACTTTTGTGGCAATTTCTTATAAATAAATACGTTAATAAAACACTTTGAGCACATTAATTGCCGCCGAAAGCCTTGGTCATGCTTATCATGATGAATGGTTATTTAAAAACCTTACGCTTGGGATCCAAACCGGTCAGCGCGTTGCCCTTGTAGGGATCAACGGAGCCGGGAAAAGTACGCTTCTAAAATTACTTGCAGAACGGTTTTCGCCTCTGGAAGGAAAGATAGTTAAAAATAAATCTGTGAAAATAGGCTTCCTAGATCAGGAACCCTCATTTCCTGATGGTTATTCCATAAGTGATTTTATATTCTCCACTGAAAATAAACAACAACAGCTAATCAAGGAATATGAAGAATTGATAGAAGATCCTAACCCTGATGAGCAGAAGCTAAACAGGCTTTACGAAGAATTGAGTGAGCACAATGCCTGGGAGTATGAGCATGAGATAAAAACTATTCTCAGCAGAATGGGCATCACGCGTTTACAACAACAAATATCAACGTTGTCTGGTGGCCAAAAGAAACGTTTGGCCTTGGCCAAGTTACTAATTGAAGATCCAGAAATTTATGTTTTGGATGAGCCAACCAATCACCTGGATATAGACACCATAGAATGGTTGGAAAAACTGCTTACGTCAGGAAATAAAACAATTTTATTGGTTACCCACGACAGGTACTTTCTGGACAATGTTTGTAATACGATAGTAGAGCTGGATCGCGGAAAGATTTATAATTACAGCGGAAACTATGCTTATTTTCTGGAGAAGAAATCGGAGCGCGAAGCTTCTGATGAAAGTACATTCCATAAGAATAAAAATTTATTAAAAAAGGAGTTAGAGTGGATGCGCAGGATGCCTCAGGCAAGAGGAACTAAATCTCAAGCCAGAATTGATGCATTTTATGATTTAGACAGTAAAACTAAACAAAGAACTGATAATCAAAGCATTACACTTAAGGTTAAGATGGCTAGACAAGGAAATAAGATCCTTGAGCTTGACCATATTGGTCAGTCATTTGACGATAAAAAAATCATCAATGATTTCAGTTACACATTTAAACGTGCCGACAGGATAGGTTTAGCTGGTAAGAATGGTACAGGGAAATCAACGTTACTAAACATTATTACCGGAAACCTGGCCCCTGAAAAGGGCAAGGTTGGAACGGGAGAGACTACTGTTTATGGGTATTACAAACAGGGTGGCCTAGCTTTCAACGAAAAAGAAAGGGTTATTGACATTGTAAAATCTGATGCTGAATACATTAAGATGGCTGATGGTTCTACCATCTCTGCATCTCAATTGTTAACGTTATTCTTGTTTCCGCCAAAGAAACAACATGGCATGGTTGAGAAATTAAGCGGGGGTGAAAAAAAGCGATTACACTTAATGAAAGTGCTCATGCAAAATCCAAATTTCCTGATATTGGATGAGCCAACGAATGACTTGGATATAGATACACTTAATGTTTTAGAAGAGTTCTTAGAGAACTTTCCGGGCGTTCTGATCCTCGTTTCTCACGATAGGTATTTGCTTGACAAAATGAGTGAGCAACTATTTATAATGGAAGGTGATGGAGAAGTGACGATATACAATGGAAACTATTCGGAACATAGGTTAAGCCTCGCAGCAGCGAAAGATGCGCCTATTGAAAAAACCATTAAGCCTACTGTACAGGAAAAGACCCCTGCTAAAAAATTAAGCTACAAAGAGCAAAAAGAATTGGAGGATGCAGAAGCTAGGATCCAGGAATTAGAAATGGAAATAGCTAATCTTAATAATTTGATTTTAGAGACAGAAAGCTCAGATTACAAGAAGATAAAAGAGTTAAGCGACAAGATAGAAAGTAGTAAGATAAAACTCGACGACATTACTAGTCGGTGGCTAGAGCTTTCAGAATTATAAGCAGAATAATATTACATGTTCCACGTGAAACCAGTGCTTTTGTTCCACGTGAAACGTTGCCAAAATAGAAGATGTTTAAAGAATATGATGTAATAGTTGTTGGTGCCGGTCACGCGGGCTGTGAGGCGGCTGCCGCTGCCGCGAACTTGGGTTCATCGGTGTTATTGATTACCATGAACATGGAAACAATAGCGCAAATGAGCTGCAATCCTGCCATGGGCGGCGTTGCAAAAGGGCAAATTATTCGCGAGATTGATGCAATGGGCGGCTACTCAGGCATTATTGCTGATAAAACAACGCTTCAATTTAGAATGCTGAACCTATCCAAAGGGCCGGCTATGTGGAGTCCGAGAAGTCAAAATGACAGAAAGAGATTTGCAGAAGAATGGAGACTTGCTTTGGAAAGAACACCAAATGTGGATTTCTGGCAGGATATGGTTAGTAGCCTGATTATTGAAGAAGGCACTGTGAGAGGAGTAAAAACTTCCATTGGAGTTGAAATTAGAAGTAAGTCTGTTGTGTTAACTAACGGCACATTTTTAAATGGTCTTATACATATAGGAGAGAAGAAATTTGGTGGTGGCAGAACAGGTGAAAAGTCAGCTACAGGATTAACGGAACAATTAACCGCCTATGGATTTGAGGCAGGCAGGATGAAGACTGGCACCCCCCCACGCGTTGACGGCAGGTCTCTCAATTACTCACTCATGGAAGAACAATGGGGGGATGAAAATCCAGGGAGGTTTTCTTACACAAACGTTGAGATTCCGAAGCAACAACGTTGTTGCTGGATCACCTATACCAATTCAGCAGTCCATGAAACATTGAAAGAAGGATTTGAAAAATCCCCAATGTTTACCGGACGAATTAAGGGCCTTGGACCAAGATATTGTCCTTCGATAGAAGATAAAATAAATCGATTTGCAGAGCGCGACAGACACCAAATATTTGTAGAACCAGAGGGATGGGAAACTTGTGAAATATATGTTAATGGCTTCTCAACCTCTCTTCCTGAAGATGTGCAATATAAAGCACTGATTCAAATACCAGGATTTGAGAATGCCAAAATGTTTCGCCCCGGCTATGCCATAGAGTACGACTACTTTCCACCTACCCAGTTATCACTAACGTTAGAAACGAAATTAGTTAACAACTTATATTTTGCAGGGCAGATCAATGGCACGACAGGATATGAAGAAGCAGCAAGTCAAGGATTCATAGCAGGAATAAATGCGCATCAAAAAGTATGGGATAAAGAAGAGCTAATCATGAAGCGCTCTGAATCTTATATAGGGGTGTTAATTGATGACTTAGTGACTAAAGGAACTGAAGAGCCTTATCGCATGTTTACCTCAAGAGCAGAACACCGTTTATTGCTAAGACAGGATAATGCTGATATCCGCCTATCCCGTATTGGTCATAAATTAGGACTAATTAGCGATGAGCGGTTGGCAATAGTAAATAAAAAAGTTCAAAATTCCGATGCGATTGTCGATTTCACCAGAAAACAAGGAATTGAAATGACCGCAGCCAACGACTTACTAGCAGAGCTAGGCACATCGCCTTTGAATCAAAATGTTAAGATCTTTAGTTTGTTGAGCAGGCCTCAGGTAGGAATCTCTGATATTAAAAAGGTAAGTGCTCCTTTGAATGAAATGCTTTCTCAATACGATCAGGAGACAATAGAACAAGCTGAAATTAAAATTAAATACGAGAGCTACTTTGAGAAGGAACAAGAGATAGTAAATAAAATGCAGAAGATGGAGGATAAAGATATCAATCCAGATTTTGACTATTCTAAACTTGGTTCGCTTTCAAAAGAAGCTAGAGAGAAGTTACTTAAAATTAAACCCCGGACCTTGGGTCAGGCATCAAGGATTTCAGGTGTTTCGCCATCAGATATATCTGTTTTAATGGTTCATATTGCAAAATAATGCTTAACTAATTAAAAACCAATTAGTTAACCTCAAAAATGAAATAAAAATTATTAGCCTGTTTTAAAGCGATTTAAGCTACTTTCATAAAAAAACAATGGTATTCATTAAAACGCAACATAATTGCATTACACACGATTTAAATGATCACTAGGACAACCTCTACCCTATTCCAAAAATTCTTTTACGTTATTGCGTTATCGTTGCTAATTTATGGCTGCGCCAGCATACAGCAACCACAAGGGGGGCCAAGAGATACGACTCCTCCGGAGGTTCTTGAAATGACACCAAAAAACCTAACAACCAATTTTAATGCAAAGAAAATAATCATTGAATTTGATGAGTACTTTAAAATTGCAAACGAAGTAAAGGAATTTTCAATTTCACCAGAGCTAAACATTGCCCCTACCCTTAAAGTAAAACAAAAGCGTTTAGAAATTACCTTTACAGATACACTTGAAAAAAACACCACTTATACTTTAAACTTTGGAAAATCGATTGTAGACATCAATGAAAGTAACGTGCTGAAAAATTTCACTTATGTTTTTTCCACAGGTCCTGAGTTGGATTCACTAAGCATAGGTGGTCGGGTTATAAATACCAAAACAGGAAAACCAGAACTTGATGCTGTGGCCTTTATTCTGCCATTAAATCGTGATACACTATTTGGGAAAGGTAAGCCAGCAATATATACGCGCACAGATAGCAATGGCGTATACAAACTTGGCAACCTAAGAAAGGACACCTATAAAATTTACGCACTAAAGGAAACTAACGGAGACAAGATTTATCAGCAGCCTACAGATGAAATTGGGTTCATTAAAGATTCAGTTGAGCTTACAAAAAACTTAGACAGTATGAATATTGCGCTTTTTAAAGAAGACGCAGTAAACTTCCGGATATTGGACCGAAAACTTGATAAAGATGGAAGTATTAATTTTACCTTCAACCAAAAATTAAAAAAGCCGGAAGTTGTTGTCCTCGAACCTACTGCGCTAGATATTTCAAAAAAATACAGGTTTAGTAAATACAATGATTCCCTAAAAGTCTGGCTAACAGATTTAAGCTTCGATTCAACAAAAATTAGCATTAGAGACGAAGGGAAACTTTTGCAAACAGTGAACATCACGAGAGGCAAAAAAGAAACCTACACAAGAGCATTGACTTACACTGACAATCTGGAAGGTTCCGTATTAAACCCAAATAAACCGCTCAGACTAACTTTCAATTTCCCAATAGATAAGATTGATTCCAGTAAAGTTACTATACTGGAAGACTCAATAGCAGTAACCAATTTTACCATAACAAAAGATAGTGTTGATTTCTTAACTTATTATGTTAGATATCCATGGCGAACAAAGAGATCATATGATATAACTTATGCACCAGGAACATTTACAGGCATATTTAATACTAAGAATAAAGAAATACTGCAAGCTTTTTCACTCGCAAGTAAAGATGATTACGGAACACTAAGTACTAAAATTGTTGTTCCGGAAAAGGATAAGAGTTACATACTTGAGGTGCTTAACGGGAGTAACGTTGTGGTAAATACACTGGTAGTAAGGCAAGATACGGCGGTCACTTTCAAGAACTATAAGGCTGGTAAATACTTTTTAAGGATAACATATGACAGAAATAAAAATGGCTTATGGGACACCGGAAACGTACTAAAGCGCTTACAACCGGAGAAGGTATGGAATGAGCCTAAAGAAATGTCAATCAGGGCAAACTGGGAAAGAAATGAAATTATTACGATACCGAAGGAATAGTAATTTACCTGAACCAATCGGCATACATAATATAATTGTCGGGGAGTTTGTCTAACAATTCGCGTTGCGCATCATTAATGGGCTTAATCCTTTTAGCCGGAGTACCAGCGTAAATATAGCCACTTTCACACTGAGTATTCTCTAAAACTACAGCTCCGGCAGCAATAATGGTATAGTCCTCTACAACGGCGTTGTCCATTATTATGGCGCCCATGCCCACTAAAATGTTGTTATGGAGTGTACAACCATGTACGATCGCATTATGCCCTACAGAGACCCTGTTACCTATAACTGTGGCAGCTTTTAAATAAGTTGCATGTAGCACAGCTCCATCCTGAATATTGCTATCATTACCAATAGTAATGCTATTTACATCACCCCTGATAACTGCATTGAACCAAACCGAACAGTTGTTACCCAAAACTACGTCGCCAACAATAGTGGCATTAGGAGCTACAAAAAAATTGTCGCCCCAAGAAGGATGCTTATCTTTTACTGGAAGTATAACTGGCATAATATTAATAAACTGTATCTGTTAATTCCGCTGCATGATCCGGATAATCGGTAGTAAAGTGTAGGCCCCTGCTTTCCTTTCTGGCCATGGCAGACTTGATAACTACAAAAGCCACCTGAATAATATTCCGCAGCTCGCAGAGCTTCACGGAAACTTTGTTCATTTTATAAAAATCTTCAGTTTCCTGATGCAGCAAATATAACCTGCGCATTGCCCTATCCAGGCGAAAATCAGATCTGACAATTCCGACATAATCACTCATGAGCTTCTGTGTTTCGCGGAGATTATGGGTAACGAGAATATCTTCATTTGACTGTGTAACACCATGGGCATTCCAGTCAGGAATATTATCCGGTATGGTATTCTTAACAAATTGGGCTATAGCATCAAGATAAATGCGATGAGCAAATACAGGTGCCTCAAGCAAAGAATTTGATGCCAAACGATTAGCCCCGTGCAAGCCTGTAGAAGAGCATTCACCACAAGCATACAGATTCTTAATGGAAGACCGCCCATATTCATCGACCAATATACCTCCGCACATATAATGAGCAGCTGGAGTTACAGGAATTAAATCCTTGGTCATATCAATCCCAATTGATAAACATTTAGCATAAATATTGGGAAAATGAGTTAATATATCGGCTTTACTGCGGTTCCTTATATCGAGATAAACAAAGTCTTCACCAGATTTCTTCATTTCAGAATCTATTGCCCTGGCTACAATGTCACGGGGTGCTAAAGACCCACGTTTATCATATTCATACATAAATTCATCACCGTTTTTCCTGCGGAGTACCCCACCAAAGCCACGAACGGCTTCAGATATTAAAAATGCAGGATACTCACCAGGATGGTGTAAAGCTGTTGGATGAAACTGGATAAATTCCATATTTCTCAATTTGCCTTTAGCACGGTATACCATCGCCATTCCATCGCCGGTTGCAATTACTGGATTAGTTGTGCTGGAATAGATATGTCCGGCACCACCGGAAGCAAGTATAGTCACACTCGCCAAAATCTTTTCAACATCATTAAGCTCTGTGTTAAAGGCATATATACCATAACAGTTGATATCCTGACTACTCTTATCAACATGCACTCCCAGGTGGTGCTGGGTAATTAGCTCCAGACAAAAGTAGTGTGTTAATATCTCTATATTCTCATTCTGATGAATTTGCTTCAATAAGACACTTTCAATTTCATATCCTGTGATGTCTTTATAATGCAAAACCCTGTGTTCAGAATGACCACCTTCTTTCGCCAAATCATACACGCCTCTGGGATTTTTATCAAAGTTGATACCATAGTCGATGATCTCCTGTATACGCTGAGGACCTTCCTTAACTACAATTTCAACGATTTGCTCATCACATAAACCATCACCTGCAATAAGTGTATCCTCTATATGTTTCTCAAAAGAATCGTCTTTATCAACAACAACGGCAACACCACCCTGGGCATATTTGGTATTAGATTCATCTTCGTTTGATTTGGTAACTATAAGAACCTTACCATGTTTTGCAGCCTTTAAAGCGAAGCTTAAACCTGCAATACCAGACCCTATTACCAGAAAATCGACTTTTCTCATTAAAAACGCTTAATTAGATTACTATGTTAACAACTGTATAACAAGTGTGGATTTAGTGTCTAAACAAATAGAACAAATATATTCCATTGTTTAAAGCTACTCTAAAATGATAATTCACCGTAATATTTTAACTTATTTTTAAGCAACTTTGTATAGTTTATTAACGTTTTACACAACTAATAAGAATACACATATAGGTATTGATAAGTTTATGTATGTAATAATATCACGTTGTAAATCAGTAAACATTTGAAAATTAAATGCGTTTTAATTGTTGGTAAATAACTAGTAACTCACTTTACACCACAAAAATTTAATACTTACAAACAATACCAACACACTAATAAACAATAGAAATCTATTTATATAAATTAATTATAAATTATTGATGTGTTGAAACAGCTTACCTTTACAAATACCGAACAGCCGATAAAAAATAGAAATTAATGGAAATGGAGACTTTAGAAGAGCTGAACAGAAAAGGATTCGTGGATGAGAAAATAGATCCTACCCTTGACCTGTTTGATGAAATTGAAAAGTTAAAAAAGGAGAAGAATGCAATTATCCTGGCTCACTACTATCAGGAACCTGATATTCAGGATATTGCGGATTATATAGGTGATAGTTTAGGATTATCTCAGGAAGCAGCTAAAACTGAAGCTGATGTAATAGTATTTGCCGGAGTTCATTTTATGGCAGAAACAGCAAAAATCCTTTCGCCGTCAAAGAAAGTATTATTGCCAGATTTAAAGGCGGGATGTTCATTGGCCGACAGCTGTCCGCCGCACTTATTTAAGAAATTTAAAGAGAAATATCCGGATCATGTAGTGATCACTTACGTAAACTGTACGGCAGAACTTAAAGCCCTAAGTGATATCGTTTGTACATCTACAAATGCCGTTCAAATAGTAGAAAGCTTACCGAAAGACACAAAGATAATTTTTGGTCCGGATAAGAATCTAGGGGCCTGGGTAGCAAAGAAGACTGGTAGAGAGCTGGTATTGTGGAATGGAGCCTGCATGGTTCATGAAATATTTTCAAGGGAGAAAATTACCAAATTAAAGGAGCGGCACCCGGGAGCTAAGTTTATAGCCCATCCGGAGTGTGAAGAAGCTGTGCTTCAAATGGCAGATTACATTGGATCCACAACTGGTCTGTTAAAATATTCGATGAACAGTGACGCTCAGGAATTTATTGTAGCAACAGAAAGCGGAATTATTCATCAAATGGAAAAGGCAAATCCTGGTAAGACATTTATTCCCGCCCCGCCAAATAACAATTGTGCATGCAATGATTGTCCTTACATGAAAAGAAATACCCTCGAGAAGTTATATCTGTGCTTAAAAAATGGAACACCGGAAGTTACTGTTCCTGAGCATATAATTGTAGAAGCACGAAAACCTATTGAAAGAATGCTGGAGATTTCTGCGAGTTTAGGATTATAAGATTACCCTGTATAAATAAGAATTGTACAGGTTTAAAATAGAAAATATGTTTGAAAATAAAGAGCGTACAGATATAGCGGAACTTGGTGAATTTGGCTTAATTAAGCACCTCACAGATAATTTTAAGATTAGACACGAAAGCAGTATCAAAGGAATCGGTGATGATGCTGCAGTACTTAATTTTGAGAATAAGCAAGTACTTATTTCTACTGACCTTTTATTGGAAGGTATACACTTTGACCTTGCCTATGTGCCTTTAATGCATTTGGGTTATAAGGCCGTTCAGGTTAACCTTAGTGATATTTATGCGATGAATGGCATTGCTACTCAGATAACGGTAAGTATAGGCTTGTCGAGCAAATTTCCTCTTGAAGCAGTTGAGGAAATATACAAAGGAATTGAATTGGCTTGCAACAAGTTTAACATTGATTTAATTGGAGGGGATACTTCAACAAGTAAGCAAGGACTAGTGATCAGCGTTACAAGTATAGGATATGCTGAGCAAAAAGACGTTACCTATAGGAATGGAGCGGAAGAAGGGGATTTGTTATGTGTTTCCGGAGATTTGGGAGGTGCTTACGTGGGTTTACAAATATTAGAACGTGAGAAACTTGTTTATTTAGAAAATCCTAATATCCAGCCAGACCTGGAAGGGAAAGATTATATTATAGAAAGGCAGTTAAAACCGGAAGGAAGAAGGGATATAGTAGACTTACTTGCGCAGATGGAAATAAAGCCAACTGCAATGATAGATGTATCGGATGGATTGGCTTCAGAAATTTTACATATCTGTCAGCAATCCGACAAAGGATGTAACCTTTATGAAGAGAAAATACCTATTGATCCTATTACTTATGAAACTGCCAGAGAATTAGGTCTGGATCCTACTATATGTGCATTAAGCGGTGGGGAGGATTATGAATTACTTTTTACAATAAAACAATCAGACTACGCTAAATTGAAAAATGATGTAGATATCAGCATTATTGGGCACATTACTGAAAAGGCTTCGGGGTGTAAAATGATATCAAAATCTAATGTAGTTCACGATATTAAAGCACAAGGCTGGAAAGCATTTTAATCCAAAAATTTGGTGTCAATCTGCTTTGTAGCTTTGGCACCAAGTTTCTTGATCTTCTCAGACGTACTAGATAGATTGCCTGTACCGGTACTTAATTTATTTAATGCTTTGTCGTACGCTTCCTGACTTTGTTTAATGTTTTTCCCTATACTTTCCATATCTGTTAAAAATCCGACAAATTTATCGTACATACTTCCGCTTAACCGGGCAATTTCCAATACATTTCTATTTTGTCGTTCTTGTTTCCATATGCTTGCAATGGTTCTGAGTGTTGCCAATAATGTTGAGGGACTAACTATAACTACTTTCCTGTCCCATGCATAATTAAATAAATCCGCATCCTGTTGCACAGCTACACCAAAAGACGATTCAATTGGGATAAAAAGCAATACAAAATCAGGAGAATTGACTTGATACAAGTCATGATAATTCTTACCAGAAAGACCAAGAATATGAGTTTTTATTGACTGTAAGTGTTGCTTCAAATAAAGATCTTTTACCTCGTCGGTCTCTGCAGAAAGCAAACGCTCGTAGGCAACAAGGGATACCTTAGCATCAATAATGATGTGTTTATCATCCGGAAGATCAAGGATTACGTCGGGTTGAAACCTATTGCCATCATTATTATTTAGACTGCTCTGAATTCTGTATTCTCTGTCTTTGACCAGGCCAGACCGTTCCAATATTCTTTCTAATATTATTTCTCCCCAGTTTCCCTGTTTTTTACTATCTCCTTTAAGCGCACGGGTCAAATTCCCTGCCTCTTCGCTAATCAATTTGCTCTGAGACATCAGTTGACTGATAACGCCTTTAAGCACATTTCGTTCGTCAGATTCTGACTTATAAACCTTTTCAACTTTATCCTCAAAAGCTTTGATATTTTCTTTGAGCGGGTTTAAAATCAAATCAATATTATTCCTGTTCGTCTCGGTAAATTTTGCGCTCTTCTCATCAAGTACTCGATTGGCAATATTTTCAAACTCCAGTTTGAAACGCTGTTGAAGTTCAGTAATATACTTTTCCTGTTGTATATGACGAGTCTGCTGGGCCAGGATATTCTCTTCAGCTTTTATCACTTTATCCCGTTCATTCATGTAATTAATACGAAGGGCGTTCACCTCATCCAACAATTGTTCTTTGTCTTTCCTGAGCATATCTATAGATTTGAATACCATGAATGATACTAAAATTATGATCAATAAGCCTAGTGCTATAACTTCCATACTAACTTTTTTAACAAAAATCAGTAATTATTTATAGATCAGCAAATAATAGTTCTGCAGCATCTTCTCCTGTCTGTGCACCCATAGCTATACCCATTCCGTTACACCTCACCGCACAGTAAGTAGCATCATTTACTTTTTTAATAATTGGATAAATTGAATTACCGAATGCCATAATACCACTCCAACTGTGTGTAATTTCGAAAGATATACCAGGCAAAATAACTTCGCTAATTAAACTTTTAAGTGCATTTTGTATGGTTTCAGTCTGTCCAAATTTATCAGTTTGTTCCGTTAAGAAGTCAAGGTTTCTACCACCACCCAGAAGTAGACGGCCGTCTAAGTTTCTGAAATAATAAAAACCCTTATCATAATGAAATGTGCCTTTAATTTTTAGGTTTGGGATAGCTGAAGTTACAATGATTTGTCCCCTACCCGGCTTTAAATCAAGTCCGGGTACAAGATCGCCGGCAAAAGCATTGGTACAAACTAATATTTTAGAACAGGTGTATGTGCCATTATTAGTTATGATTCTTTGATACTTATTGTTATCCTCGATACTCGTTACTTCGCAGGAGTTGAAAATTTGGATATTTTCGCAAGCAGCTTTTTGGATTAAAACCTGCATCATTTTGCCTGGGTCTATTTGCGCTTCCAATTCATTTTCTATAAGTGTGTCAATACCTTGAAACCCAAAGGACCCTATCTTATTGTCGGCAATTTTGAATACATTTTCTTTATTAACGATGTCTTTTACAAGGTTATTGAAATGATTGATCTTGCCCGTGGACTTTTCTGAAGCTAATTTTTCTGCCTTTTTGAATAGCTCATAACCACAGTTGTTTTGAAAATCAATAGCCTCGTCCCCTAGTAATCCCCTAAGTTTTTGTAACCCATTCCATCTTCTTTTAATAAGGGCATGCAGGGCGTCTGTTCCGCAGCTTATTTCTTGTTCTATCAATTCAGATATGCTTCCAAAGCAAGCAAATCCTGCGTTTTTGGTGCTTGCACCTGAAGGTAAAAATCCCCTTTCCAGTATGGCAATTTTTAACTTGTTGCTTTTTGATCGAAGAGAAAGGGCGGCAGTTATACCAACTAATCCGCTGCCAATAATGATGACGTCAAACTTGAAGAAATGCTCTTTTTCCCAATAGGATTGATTCACTGCCATGGTTTAAATTTAATGTATTTTCTCAATTCTTGTAAAGAGGAACGCTTTTTGAGTTACTCACATTGAAAAACATACACTTACGAAAATGGGAATCTATTTAATTTTGATTATCCCGGTTCTAATATTAAGCATGTTTGTGCAATGGCGATTTAGAAGTAAATTTTCAACATACGCAGAGATGCAACTGAACTCTGGATTTTCAGGTAAAGAGGTAGCAGAAAAGATGCTGCACGATTACGGAATATTTGATGTAAAAGTGATGAGTACGGACGGACAACTATCCGATCATTACAATCCGGAGGATAAAACGGTAAACTTAAGCACCGACGTTTACTACGGACGAAGTGTTGCTGCTGCTGCAGTAGCAGCACATGAGTGCGGACATGCTGTCCAACACACCAAATCTTACAGTTGGTTAAACTTGAGAACAAGTATGGTTCCTTTGGTTAGCCTAACGTCTAATTTGCTTCAATGGGTTTTAATAATTGGTGTTTTACTAATTGCATTTACATTCAATCCTACTGTTCTGGCTATAGGCGTAATTGGTTTAACAGTAATAACGTTGTTTAGCATAATTACGCTTCCGGTAGAATTTGATGCCAGCCGGAGGGCATTGATTTGGCTAAAAAATAATCAGGTTGTTTTGTATACAAAAGAAGAGCATGCACAAGCTAAGGACGCACTTTGGTGGGCAGCCATGACCTATGTTGTAGCTGCGCTGGGCGCAATGACTAATCTTGTATATTATGTTTCTATATTGTTTGGAAGAAACCGCGACTAGTTTAAACGGTAAGGTACGACTAATTCAAACTCAGGAATATCAACAACAAAAGAAATATTGTCTGCTAAACGGGTCATCTGATAATTTCCTTTCATACTGCCTACTTCTGTACCCAATTGACAGCCGGACACATAGGAGTGACTTTCTCCAGGCTGCATTATTGGTTGCAAACCAACTACACCTTCTCCTTCCACTTCCCGCTTTGTGCCACTGGAATCAAATATAAACCACTGGCGTCTCTTAAGTTGTATGCTATAGTCAGAAAGATTTTCTATAGTAATGCGGTATGCAAACAAATAATAATCGTTAGCAGGATTAGACTGTTCATCCTGATAAGTTGTTTCTACAGAAATCTTAATGCCTTGGGTTATTGCTGTAACCATAGTTCGTGATATTTATCAGCTATTTCGTCCAATATACTGTGAATTGTTTCAATATTGTCTTCTTTTACCAGTTGCATCCTGTAATTTTTGAAGTCAGGAATACCTTTGAAGTAATTTGCATAGTGGCGTCTCATTTCAAAAATGCCGACTCTAGGTCCTTTCCAGGCAATTGATTTCTCAAAATGAGTGCGGCATACCGACACCCGTTCAGCTATAGTGGGGCCTTCCAGGATTTCGCCGGTATTGAAGAAGTGTCTTATTTCTCTGAAGATCCAGGGGTAACCGATTGCGGCACGACCAATCATAATGCCATCCACTTCAAACTCCATTCTCCAGTCTGCGGCTTTTTGGATGCTGTCAACATCGCCATTACCAAAAATTGGAATCTTTATCCTGGGGTTTCTCTTAATTTCTCTAATTAACGTCCAATCTGCTTGTCCCTTATAAAGCTGAGCCCTAGTACGCCCATGTATTGTAAGCGCCTGGATGCCTATATCCTGCAGCCTTTCAGCAACTTCCTCTATGTTTTTTGTCGTATCATCCCAGCCCAGGCGAGTTTTTACCGTAACAGGTAAATGAGTAG
Source organism: Bacteroidota bacterium (assembly GCA_040385565.1). Lineage (GTDB taxonomy): Bacteria > Bacteroidota > Bacteroidia > Sphingobacteriales > Sphingobacteriaceae > Pedobacter. The sequence continues at coordinate 201,110 of JAZKHD010000015.1, forward strand.
CTTTTACAACAGCCTCGGTCATTTTAACCATTTTGTCTATGTCCTGCAATAGCGCAGAACCAGCTCCTTTACAAGCAACTTGCTTTACCGGACAACCATAATTAATGTCCATTAGATCAGGCCCTGCAGCAGTAGCTATTTCGGTAGCCTCTCTCATATGGTCTATTTCACTTCCAAAAATTTGGATACCAATAGGTCTTTCATATTCAAAAATATCCAGTTTAGCCCTGCTCTTAGCAGCATCCCTTATCAATCCTTCAGAAGAGATAAATTCGGTGTACATCATGTCTACTCCGCTTTGCTTGCACACAAAACGGAATGGCGGATCGCTCACATCCTCCATTGGTGCAAGTAACAAAGGGAAGTCCCCCAGATCAATATTTCCTATCTTTACAGACATTTTTATATCTTCAAACCAAATTTCACACTACAAATGTACAAACTTTACAAATAATGAGTTTCATACAAAAAGATAGGGAAGAGAACAGTCCGTATTTGCAGTTGTTAATGATCATTTTTTATGCGCTACTAGGCTTATTAGTTTGTATAATTATTGCTTTTGGTGTTGCTTTCGCCATTTATGGAAAGGAATTGTTTAGCAACCCTGATGCTTTACAATTTACCAGCATTGAGTATAGGCCTATATTTCAACTTTTTCTTTTTGCCCAGTCTGTGGGTTTATTCCTTGTCCCCGCCTATTTGTTGTCCTTAACAGAAGGCAGGCCATTAAATCGTTTTTATGGATTAAAGGCGCCTTCAATTAAAATGATTGGGCTTGTAGTAATAATTATGGTAGTTAGTGCGCCACTCATGGAGTGGTCTGCATTGATCAATCAAAAGATGGCATTACCAGGATTCCTGAAAGGTTTAGAGCAATGGATGAAGGAGAGTGAAGAAGCGCTAAAACAGACTACACTTCTTTTGCTGAAGATGGATACGATAGCAGATTTCCTGCTTAATTTATTTTTGGTTGCACTGGTTGCAGCAGTATCTGAAGAATTTATATTTAGAGGCGCGATACAGCGTACCCTAACACGCCTTTTTAGAAGCTCACATGCTGCCATTTGGGTTTCTGCATTTGTATTTAGTGCCATACACATGCAGTTTTATGGTTTTTTACCGAGATTCATGATGGGCGTAGGATTTGGATACCTTTACGTGTGGACAGGCAGCCTGTGGTACAGTATAATTGCTCACTTTTTAAACAATGCGGTTGCAGTTTGCCAGGCCTGGTACATGCAAAGAAATAACATACCCTTAACAGAGGCAGATAATACGGCACACTTTGCGTGGTATGGCTACCTCATCAGTTTCATACTTACGCTACTCGCGTTTCAAATATTTAAAAAACAAGCTAAATGAAAACCAGGGCTATAACCGCTTTTTTCTTTACAATTGTGATGTTAGGCTCCGTATTTTTAGGAAGCTATACCTACACCGTCTTCTATCTTATTCTGAGCCTTTTTACCCTGTTCGAATTCTTTAAACTAATTAAGACTGCAGGAATAAGGCCCCATAGAAATATAGCATTATTAGCAGCAACACTTATCTTTTTGATGACTGCCGGATACCATTATCTGAAGTTCGAAACCAAGTATTTGTTGTTACTCGTACCACTCCTATTTTCTGTATTTATCAGTGAACTTTATAAAAAGGAAAAGATTCCCTTTGCTAATATTTCCTATACTTTTGTTGGGTTCATTTATGTTACCGCGCCATTCTGTTTCTTTTATTCGTTAGGTTTTATGGTTAATGAAACCTACAATTTCCATATTCCCCTATCTTTTTTGCTAATGCTTTGGGCAAATGATACGGGTGCTTATCTATTTGGATCTAAATGGGGTAAAACAAGATTGTTTGAGCGCCATTCGCCTAAAAAGTCTTGGGAAGGTTTCTTTGGCGGGATGTTTACAAGCGCATTGGTTTCCTACATTTTATCTTATTTCTTCCAGGATATGAGCCCGTTACTCTGGGCCGGAATGGCAGTCTTAATCGCTACGTTCGGAACATTGGGCGACTTGGTTGAGTCAATGCTCAAAAGAAGCCTTAATGCTAAAGACTCAGGAAACATCCTCCCGGGCCACGGTGGGTTGTTAGACCGTTTCGACGGACTATTACTTGGCGCCCCAGTTGTATACACATATGTCTACCTAATATTAAACTAATATGTCTGCTAAAATTTATATTCGCCATATAGCGCTAGGTCTTTTACTTTCCGCAAGTCAGGTGTCCAGTGCGCAACAAGTTCCTAGTCCGAAAGAACATTTTGGTTTTAATATAGGTGATGACTATAACCTGGCTAATTTTACACAAACAGAGGCATACTTTAAAAAATTAGCAGCTACTTCAGACCGTGTTAAACTAGTTGATATAGGCAAAACTGAAGAAGGAAGATCACAGTATATGATGGTCATTTCCTCGCCGGAAAACCTTAAAAAGCTTGATAGATATCAACAAATTTCTCAACAGCTTGCTCATGCAGAGGGGCTGTCGGCAGAACAAGCTAAAGCATTGGCAGCAGAGGGTAAAGCGGTGGTATGGATTGATGGAGGATTGCATGCCAACGAAACTGTGGGGATTCATCAGCTGATTGAAAGTGCCTGGCAGTTTGCAACCAAGCAAGATGCAGAAACAAAGAAGATACTTAACGATGTAATCATATTGATGACACATGCTAACCCAGATGGACAGGAACTGATAAGCAACTGGTACATGCGTGAAAAAGATCCTCTTAAAAGAACACTATCAGGGGTTCCAAGATTGTATCAAAAATACATTGGGCATGACAACAATAGGGATTTCTTTATGCTGAACATGAAAGAAACTCAGAATATTTGTCGCCAGCTTTTCGTAGAATGGTTACCACAAATTATGTACAATCACCATCAGGCCGGACCAGCAGGTACTATAGTAGCCGGTGCCCCTTACCGTGATCCTTTCAATTACGTATTTGATCCCGTATTGATGACCAGCCTTGATGCTGTAGGCGCAGCGATGCACAATAGGCTAAATACCGAGGGAAAGCCGGGATACACACAAAGAAATGGCTCTAGTTTTTCCACATGGTATAATGGAGGCTTAAGGACTACTACATACTTTCATAATATAATTGGATTGTTGACAGAAATTGTAGGAAGTCCAACGCCTTCTGAAATTCCATTGGTGCCCTCCCGTTTGTTACCAAACAGTGACTCGCCCAACCCTGTAACCCCGCAAAAGTGGAAATTCAGACAGTCCATAGACTATTCTGTATCGCTCAATTACGCCGTGCTCAATTATGCACAGCGATACAAAGACGAGTTGCTTTACAACATTTACCTAATGGGGCAAAACTCTATTGAAAAAGGCAGCAAAGATTCATGGTCATTTTCACCAAAGAAACTTGAGGCAATCAATTCAGCCTATGCAAAGGACCAGAAAGCTACTGTTTCTGTTGCGGAATTTGGCAGATCAATGCCAGCGAAGTATTATGACACCGTAATGAAGTCGCCAGCTTTAAAAGATGCAAGAGCATATATTATTCCGGCTGACGAAGCAGAGCTGACTACCGCAGCCAGATTTCTAAATGCACTTATCAAAACAGGTGTACAAGTTCAGCAGGCTACGGAAAATTTTACTGTAAATAATAAAAAGTACCCAAAGGGGTCCTTTATAGTTAAGACAGATCAGGCTTTTCGGCCGCACGTTTTAGATATGTTTGAACCCCAGGACCATCCAAATGATTTTAAATATGAGGGCGGCGCTCCTATCCCTCCTTATGATGCAGCCGGGTGGACACTAGCATACACGATGGGGTTAAAATTTGACCGCATTACAGAAGCCGTTGATGGGCCATTTAAGAAACTGCCTTACGGACAAGAAATTAAATTGAATCCGGGGAAAGTTCCTTCCGCTTCAGGTTATGTTTTAAACGGCACTGTAAACGAATCCTATATAGTAGTGAATGATGCACTAAAAGCCGGAGTTCCAGTATTGAGAAATGTTAGAGATGGATCTTTTTACATCGCATCATCAGCAAAAGCTAAAGAGATACTAGGCAAATCATCTGTAGAAACAGGACTTCAAGTTACCGCAGGTAAGAAACCAGAATCTTATGCAAGATTAGGCAAATCAAGGATAGCAATATGGGATATGTATGGTGGTTCAATGCCATCAGGATGGGTACGCTGGATTATGGAACAGTATCACTTTGATGCTACAGTTATTTATCCTCAGGATATTGATAAAGGAGATTTAAAATCTAAATATGATGTGATTGTTTTTGTTGGCGGGGCAATTCCAGCTTATCAGGCAACTTTAACTCCTGCTGTTGTTACCACGACGCCTGCTGTTCCAACTGCAGCTGCTGGCAGGTTTTCAGGCCCAAAACCAGAAGACGTACCTGAAGAATATCGTGGCAGACTAGGCAGAATAACACAGGAAAAATCGATTCCGCAGTTAAAAGAGTTTATGAACGCCGGAGGAAATATCGTTACCATTGGCAGCAGTACTAATCTTGCTTATCATTTGGGTTTACCTGTTAAAAATGCAATGGTTGAGATGGGAGAAAAAGGGGAGGAGAAACGTTTGCCTGCTGAAAAATACTATGTGCCGGGCAGTGTGTTAACCGCCAATATAGATACCACCCAACCTGCCAATTTTGGCATGGGAAAAGTAGCAGATGTATATTTCGACAATAGTCCTGTTTTTAAGATTGCGCCATATGCCGTTTCAAGTGGAATAGTTAAACCACTGGCCTGGTTTGGCACAGCGACACCGTTAAAAAGTGGATGGGCCTGGGGGCAGTCTTACTTACAAGATGGCGTTGCTGCATTTGAAGCAAAGCAAGGGAAAGGTAAACTCCTCGCATTTGGGCCAGAGATTACTTTTCGGGCGCAGACTCACGGCACCTTTAAGTTGCTCTTTAATCAGCTCTATCAATAAGATCAATTCGTTTAATTTAATGTAGAGCCTACTTCTGTTTAACTGCTGTTTTGGGTTTATTCGCAGTTCCTTCGGGGTTTGCTCGCGGTTTGTTGGGGTACAGGTACCATAAACCCGAATAAATGGTGGGCAAATAGCCTTTAAACCCCGAACCACCCGGACACTGTAATGCATTTTAGAGCAATAAACATCTTGACTTAAGATTAGCCTGTCAATTTGACAACCTAATGCACTTTGGAATATACATTGATAGTATGGTTATGTACTTAAAAATCAGTTAACAATATGAGCATAGAAGAAAAAGGAAGTATTTCCATACACACCGAAAATATTTTCCCAATCATCAAGAAATTCCTGTATTCAGACAATGAGATCTTTCTAAGAGAACTTGTGTCTAATGCCGTAGATGCGGTACAAAAAATTAAAAGACTTGCAGCCCTTGGACAATACAATGGCGAACTGGGCGACCTTTTAGTTGAAGTTGCAGTAGACAAAGAGGCAAAAACCATCACCATTTCTGATAATGGTTTAGGTATGACTGCCGAGGAGATTAAGAAATACATTAATCAGGTTGCCTTCTCAGGAGCAAGTGAGTTTGTAGAGAAATTTAAGGATGCGAAAGATGCAAATGAGATTATAGGTAAGTTTGGGTTAGGTTTTTACTCTGCATTTATGGTTGCAGATTTGGTAGAAATACAAACATTATCCTATCAGGAAGGCGCTGAAGCGGCACGCTGGGTATGCGATGGCAGTACCGAATTTGAAATATCTGCAGGCAGTCGTACTACACGCGGAACAACTATCACCTTACATGTAAATGCAGAGTCTGAAGAGTTTTTAGACAATAGTAAACTTGAAGGTATACTAGATAAATATGGTAAATTTCTTCCTATCCCGATTAAGTTTGGAACCAAAACAGAGCAGGCTCCTGACGGTGAAGATGAAGAAGGTAAGCCGAAAACCAAAAGTGTTGAGGTAGACAACATCATCAATACCACCAACCCGATTTGGACGAAAGCACCTGCAGATTTGTCAGACGAAGACTACCTATCGTTCTACAAAGAATTATATCCTTTCTCAGAAGACCCTTTATTTTGGATCCACTTGAATGTTGATTATCCGTTCAACCTAACAGGCGTGTTGTACTTCCCTAAAGTGAAGAACGACTTCGAAATGCAACGCAATAAGATCAAGTTGTATTCTCGACAAGTATTTATTACCGATGAAGTAAAAGACATTGTTCCCGAGTTTTTAATGTTGCTGCACGGAGTAATTGACTCTCCAGACATTCCTTTGAATGTATCGAGAAGTTTCTTACAGGCAGATAGCAACGTTAAAAAGATTAACAGTTACATCACCAAAAAAGTAGCAGATAAACTAGCTGAGCTTTTCAACAAAGACCGTAAGGGTTATGAAGAGAAATGGAGCGATATAGGTTTGTTCGTGAAATACGGAATGGTGAGTGAAGAAAAGTTTAATGATAAAGCAAAGGATTTCGCATTATTAACCAATACTAAGGAAGAACACTTTACCCTTGAAGAGTACAAGGAAAAAGTTAAAGATTTCCAGACAGATAAAAACGGTCAGGCGGTATATATTTATTCAAACGATCCGGCTAAGCAGGACAGTTTTATTCAGAGTGCCAATAAAATTGGTTACGATGTATTGTTAATGAATTCTCCAATAGATAACCACTTTGTACAACACTTAGAGCAAAAACTAGAGAAAACAGCATTGAAGCGTGTAGACTCTAGCGTTGCAAGCAAACTGATTGATAAAGATGAGAATGTAGAATCGGTTTTAACAGAAGATCAGAGTAAGGCAGTGAAAGAGGTATTTGAAAAGGCAATTACTAAACCGGGCTACACCGTTGAGATTGTTGGACTTAACCCAGAAGAACTTCCAGTTACTGTTACCATGGACGAATTTATGCGCCGTATGAAAGATATGGCAGCAATGGGTGGTGGCATGGGCTTTTACGGTAATATGCCAGACAGTTATAAAGTAGCTATCAATGGGAATCATAAGTTGATTGGCAAAATATTAGCATCAGACAGTGATGAAACTAAAGGCTTATTGGCTAAACAAGCTGTAGACTTGGCTTTATTGGCTCAAGGCATGTTAACCGGCGCAGAATTAACTGCATTTGTTAGCAGAAGCGTTGAGTTGATCTAAACGCTAAGTACATTATATTTTAAAGAATAGGGTGTCCATTGCTTGGGCACCCTATTTTGTTATATTTACATGTATGAGTTCTCAAACTGATAAACCTGATCAAACCATTCTATTTTCTGTTTATTGGGAACTAAAAGTGCTTCTCTATCTCGGCGTTTTACTACTTAGTTCCGGGTTGGGCATTCTGATTTATAAAAACATAGATACAATTGGTCATCAGGTAATTATTGGGCTTGTTTTCGCTTTAAGTGCGGGATGTTTTTATTACTGCTTTAAACATGGTTTGCCGTTTAGCAAGCAACATGTTAAGACTGAAGGGCCTTTATTTGATTATAGCTTACTATTGGGTTGCCTTAGTTTTTTAACAGTTATAGGTTACCTGCAAACCGAATACACTTTATTTGGCAACAACTATCGCCTTTCTACTTTTATTCCAATGGTGGTTTTATTTTTTATGGCCTATCGGTTTGACCACCTTGGGGTATTAAGTATGGCCATTACTAATCTTGGTATTTGGCTAGGTGTAACTGCTACTACATTTAATTTCTTTACTTCTTCAGGTTATGAGTCCAGAGCGGTAATCTTTCGGGAAGATACTTTGTTATATGTCTATTTGGGGCTGGGGCTATTATTGATTGGCCTGGGCTACTTGTCAGACCGATTAGACATTAAAAAGCATTTCCGCTTTACCTATCAGCATTTTGGTGTTCACATGGCTTTTATAGCGCTATTATCAGGTTATTTTTCTCATTTTGATGATGCTACAGGGTTATTATGGCCGCTGGCATTGTTTACCCTGGCTACGCTTTTATACTTTGATGCATTGAGGCATCGGTCGTTCTACTTTATCCTTTTAGTTTGCATATATGGTTATGTGGCCTTTAGTGCGATGATACTAAAAGCATTCAGCAAGCTCCAGGGAGATGGGTTGCTATATATAGCCTTCCTTTATTTCATTATCTCTGCATTTGTATTGATAAAAGTGTTAATTGCTATTAACCGCAAAATTAAGGGAAATGATCATCTATAATAATCCGGTTACCGCTTACTATTCGCCCAGCATATTTATTCGTGCAGGGCTGCTTCTTTTAACGATTGTGATTGCTTTGAGTGTGATAGGCCTTTTAAGTATGATGGTTGGCGCCTTGTTTTTCTCCAGTTCTCTCTATTTGTTTTTTCTTGGAATCTCCTCTTACATCACTTTAGAGCTAACAGTAAGAAAATATCACCATTACCGATCTGGCGTGGATGATGCTTTGCTATGGATAAGTGGCGGATTGATACTAGGGGGCTTAGTATTGTTGACAGACAGCCTGATTAAAGGTAATGAGGGGCCGGTTATATCGTTATTTGTTTTGCTGCTGAGTTTCTATTTAACGCTCCGATTTGCAGATGTATTGATGACAGCAGTATGTTACTCATCGCTCATATCATTTATATTTTTTAGCTGGGAACGAATTCCCGTTTGGGGGATGGATACTATGCCTTTCCTGATTATAATTGTTGCCGCAGGCAGTTATTTCATCGCAGTTAGTTATAATAAGAAAACGGAACAACCAGCCTATATAAATTGCTTAACCATTGTGATCCTATTAGCACTATTTGTATTCTACGCTGCGGGTAATTATTTTGTAGTGCAAAAACTTAGCCCTGCTACACAATCGGTACCAATCACAGGCGGGCCATCCATTAAACCCCTCCCTTTGGCTTTATTCTTTTGGTGCTGGACAGTGCTTATTCCTATAGGCTACATTGCCGTTGGTCTTAAACGTAAAGATGTTATTCTATTAAGAATGGGTTTAATGTTACTTGCTGTCACGATTTTTACGATAAGATATTATTACCATATTATTGATATAGAATGGGCCTTGACTATTGGAGGGCTAGTTTTAATTGGTGTAGCATATTGGGCGCATAGATACCTTAAGGAGCCAAGACACGGGCTTACGGCAGAAGATCTTTCAGATAGCAATAAATTAGACAAGCTGATTGGAGAGTCTCTGGTCATTTCAGAAACTGTTGATCCAGCTCCGCAAATAGCTGCAGACAATCGGTTTGGCGGAGGGAGTTTTGGCGGCGGAGGAGCAAGTAGCAACTTCTAATTTTCTCCGTACATTTGCGCATTGATGGAATATAACGTTCATACTTTGCCCAATGGCATCCGCCTGCTTCATGTGCCGTCTGCATCGACAATTTCTCATGGATGCATTATCATAAACAGTGGTTCAAGAGATGAAAAGGAAAGCCAATCTGGTTTAGCCCACTTCATTGAACACTTGATATTTAAACGGACAGAAAAACGCAGCACCAACCAGATTCTGAATAGATTGGAAAGTGTAGGTGCAGACCTCAATGCGTACACCACAAAAGAATATACTTGTATACACGCATCTTTTCTAAATCCCTATTTGGATAGAACCCTGGAGTTGTTTAACGACATTGTATTCCACTCCACGTTTCCTGAAGACGAAATGGAAAAAGAAAAAGGAGTTATATTGGATGAGATAGCCTCTTACCAGGATCAACCGGAGGAATCTATTTATGACGACTTTGAAGACCTTGCCTTTGCAGGTCATTCGCTTGGAAGGAATATATTGGGGACAGCATCATCTGTTTCTGCGCTAAACCGGGATGACATAAAGGATTTTATCTCAGAGAACTATCGCACAGATAAGATTGTTGTTGCCGTTATTGGTAATTATTCGTTTAAAAAAGTGATTAATACCGGGGCTAAATACTACAGTGAAGTAGCCCCCAATTTACAAGGACAACAAAGGACTAAGCCTGAGCCTCAGCCGATTTTCACCAAGTTGCAGCATAAACCAATTACCCAGGCCCATACAGTTTTAGGGTGCCAGGCTTATTCTTTGCACCATCCCTATAAAACAGGCTTGCTATTGCTAAATAACCATTTTGGGGGAACGGGGATGAGTTCAGTTTTAAACCTGCAGATTAGGGAAAAGTATGGCATTGCGTACACAATTGAATCAGGCTATAGCCCATTAACAGACACAGGTATTTTTACCCTTTATTTCGGTACCGATATTGAAAAGGTGGATAAGGCACTGAACTTAATATTTAAAGAGTTTAAGAAGCTTCGGGAAAATCCCCTTACTGAAATCCAGCTTCAAAAGGCCAAACAAAAGTTTATAGGCCAAATTGCGCTAGGTGAAGAAAACCGGATTGGGCTAATAATTTCGATGGCAAAAAGCCTTCTTGAGTACGATAGAATAGATGATTTACAAACAGTATTTAGAAAGATTGAAGCCGTAGGGAAGGCTGAAGTTGCGGATATTGCATCAGAAATGTTAGACGAACGCAATTTGAGTGCGCTAACTTTTTATCCTTTAACTTAATATTTATACCTTTGTGACATGAAGTTACCCATTGTAGCATACGGTGATCCGGTTTTAAAAAAGGTATGCGCTCCTATAGACAACACCTATCCGGAGTTACCTCAATTGATCCGTAACATGTTTGAGACCATGTACAATGCCAATGGAGTAGGTTTGGCTGCTCCACAGATAGGTTTGCCAATACGTCTCTTTATTGTGGATACCGGAAGTGACGATAAGGCCCGTTTTAAGAAAGTCCTTATAAATGCAGAGATACTAGAAGAAACAGGTGAGCCCTGGGCATTTAACGAGGGTTGTCTGAGTATTCCGGATATTAGAGAGGATGTAATGCGTAAACCTGATATTCTTATTCGGTTTTACGATGAAAACTGGGAATTACATGAAGAGTCGGTTACCGGAATGGCAGCCCGTGTTATTCAGCATGAGTACGACCACATTGAAGGCACCTTATTTACAGATAAGCTTGGGTTGCTGCGGAAAAGAATGTTGCAGAGTAAGCTGGATAATATATCTAAAGGCAATGTAAAGGCGGATTACAAAATGCGCTTTCCAAACCAGCGCAAAAAGCGTTAGTTGTCGCTGGTACGGCTTTTATCGCCCTTGAAGATAGATTGCATCAATTTACCCCACGCAAATGGATTAAGTAAAGGGTTAGTTTGCGTCATGTTCTTGTTTAGCGAGTTCCAGTGGTTTAACCTGAAGTTCGCACTCTGAATTTCCCCGCCGTCTCTTGGAAGCGTCACCATGAGGCCTGCAACGCTCTCCTTTGACAAGTTTTTAATAGCTATAAGATAATCGTCATCCGCAATTTTCATGGTCATAAAGTCGCGCGTGAAGTCTTCTACAGTAGCCCATGGATAAACTCTAACGGTTGGAAGGTTAACAATCTCCGATTTTAGCTTAATTAACGCAGTGTATTTGGTGTCATTAACATCCGTAGGAATTGGTAGGAGTAAGTCTCTATACCCCACCGCAGTGTAGAGAATAGTATCTCCCGGGTGGGCAATAAAAGAGAAAAAGCCTTTATAGTTTGCCGCGTATTTTTGTTCTTTATTACTTAGGTTGGTTACGGTAACATATGGCACTACAGAATTACTGTCCACATCGGTGATTATTCCCGAAAATTGTATCAATTTCTTTTCTGCGGTAACACGCTGAGCGAATCCCGAAGACACAAAAAGAAGAAATATGACAGTTAATGCGTACTTCATTATACAAATTTACCTGTATTAAACAACACGGCTAGTTAAATTGTGTTAAAAACCTTAAACAGGCTCTGCAAGATTAACTGCTACAACGGAAGTGATTTGTGGTACTGATTTCATTATGGCTTGCTCAATGCCGGCCTTCATAGTCATGAAGCTCATTTTGCAGGATCCGCAGTTACCCAACAATTTCAATTTAACTACATTATCCTCCGTAATCTCTTCAATCGCAACATCGCCACCGTCTGCTAATAAATAAGGGCGGATGGTTTCAAGTGCCTGCTCTACTTGTTCTGTTAAATTCATTGGTTTTATATTAAAGTATAAAAATAGTAAATTTTTATGAATTAGGCGATTGCATTGTTTATAGCAATCTGTTGGGCTACCCTGCCTGCAATTGCAGAAAAGGTTTTGCTGAGTACACTTTCCATATTAAGTGCTATAGGTGCACCACTGTCTCCAGCCTCTGAAATTCCCTGCACCAAAGGGATCTCTCCCAAAAAAGGAACATTGAAGGAGCTGGCGAGTCGTTTTCCACCATCCTTACCAAACAAATAATATTTGTTATCAGGCAGTTCTTCTGGTGTAAAATAACTCATGTTTTCGATCACACCCAGTACAGGGATGTTTATTGAAGGCATTTTGAACATTGCCAATCCCTTGCGCGTATCAGCGAGTGCAACTTGTTGTGGTGTGGTAACAATTACAGCTCCTGCAATAGGAAAGCTTTGGGTTATGGTAATGTGAATATCGCCGGTGCCAGGAGGAAGGTCTACAATCAGGTAATCAAGTTCGCCCCAGTCTGCATCGTTAAATAGTTGTTTTACAGCATTAGACGCCATTGGGCCGCGCCATGGCACGGGTTGGTCAGGATCAGCAAAAAAGCCCAGAGAAAGCAATTTTATGCCATATTTCTCTATAGGCAAGATTAATGTTTTACCATCTTCAGTTTCTCTGGCAGACGGTTTGGCGCCAACAAGGTCAAATAATGTAGGTACAGAAGGGCCGTATATATCTGCATCAATCAGGCCAACTTTAGCACCATCTGCAGCAAGGGTTACAGCAAGGTTGCTGGCAACGGTAGATTTGCCAACACCTCCTTTGCCCGAAGAGACAAGGATAATGTTCCGAATGTCTTTAAGCTGTGTAGTGTCCATAGGTTTAGTAACGCGGGAAGTGACATTAATGATCACCTCAGCATCTTTACTGACAAAGTGCTTGACTGCATTGTTGCAGGCATTCTTTAACATGTCTTTCATCGGACACGCCGGAGTGGTTAATTCTAAAGTAAAATTAACGTTATTGCCTTCGATTTTCAGGTCTTTGATCATGTTGAGCGTAACCAAATCTTTCTTTAGATCGGGATCTTCTACATTCCTGAGTGCAGAAAGCACTTGTTCTGGACTAATCATCATTGCCTGCAAATTTAGCCCTTATTTAATTTTATATGCCCCATTTTATTGTAATTTTATCGCAAATTAAACTTTTAGTTTGTATTGAACGTTTAGCATTAAACACCTAATTTACAGCATGCGGTTTCCAAAAATTGACATCCCTAAAAAGTACCTAAAGATCGGTGCATGGGTTTTAGGGGTTTTTATCCTTCTTTCTGTAGTAGCGGGTAGTATAGCATACAGCAAGCGTGAAGCATTGCTTAGAAAAATGATTGCAAAGGCTATTGCCAAAGCCGACAAAAGCTACGACCTGGAGGTAAAAATCGGTGAGGCCGGTTTTAGCGGGCTGAGTACTGTTCACATGACAAATATTTCCGTTGTACCGAAAGACAGGGATACACTTACAACGATCAGCGATATTACCATTGGTGTCAAACTTTTTCCGCTAATCTTTGGAACAGTTAAATTATCGGAAATGGCGTTGAATAATGGCCACATCAACTTAATATTTAAAGACACCGTTAGCAATATAGATTTTATATTAAAGCGAAAAAAGAAAGACAATACCACTGATAAGGCTAAAGTAGAGTTATCTGAAATTGCAAGCAACCTGTTAAATGAGATTCTTTACAAGGTTCCTGATGATATGGAAATTAAAAATCTATTGTTATCAGTAAATGACAATGATACAGCAAAACTTTCTTTCCTTACCACTACAGCTACGATAAAGAGCGGAGCGCTAAAGTCTACCATCCTCGTTAATAACACAGAATCTACCTGGCATGTGAACGGTGAAGTACGTGCAGGCAGTAAGCATTTTGATGTAATGGTTTTTGCTGATAATAAAAAAGTAGAGCTTCCGTATTTAAATAACAAACTGCATGCAAAGCTGAGCTTTGACACCATACGGACAGTATTGAAAGGAGCCGATTATAGTGGCGATGATTATAAGATCGAGGGCTCGTGGTCGGTAAAAAATCTGCTTATTAATCATGCAAAGATCGCATCCAATGATATTGTTGTACGGGATGCCAGGATAGAAGCTGATTTATTAGTTGGCCCCAATTATGTAGCGCTGGATAGCACATCAACGGTGTTCTTGAAAAAGGCGGAGATACACCCATTTCTGAAGTATACGCTTAGTCCCAACAAAATATATGAGGTTAAACTTAATGCGCCTGAGCAGGATGCACAGGAAATACTAAATGCTTTTCCGCAGGGATTATTTGAATCGCTGGAAGGACTGAAAGTAAGCGGTAAAGTTAAATATGCGCTTAATTTTTACCTGGATAGCTCACAACCAGATAGCGTGAAATTCGATTCAGGACTTACCCCATACAAGTTCAAGATTGTTAAGTGGGGAAAAACAAATTTGCAGAAGATCAACGGTCCGTTTGTTTATACGCCTTATGAATACGGGAAGCCTATGCGCGACATTATGATTGGCCCTTCAAACCCAAATTATACGCCATTGTCTGAAGTGTCTAGTAACTTCAAGAACGCGATATTAACTTCTGAAGATCCCTCTTTCTTTTCTCATAAAGGATTTGTACAAGAATCTATCCGTAAGTCGTTTGCAGTGAATTTCAAAGAAAAGAAGTTTGTGCGCGGAGGAAGTACCATTTCGATGCAATTGGTGAAAAATGTTTTCCTTAGCAGGAAAAAAACCCTGGCCCGTAAGGCTGAGGAGATACTGATAGTTTGGTTGATTGAGAACAATGGGCTGGTAAGTAAGAACAGAATGCTGGAGGTTTATTTCAACATTATTGAAATGGGCCAAAACGTATATGGTATTGGAGAGGCAACGCGCCATTACTTTGGGAAATCGCCAGCGGAGTTAAATATTGGAGAAGGGATTTTCCTTGCGAACATTGTGCCCCGACCTAAGATCGCACTGTACAAGTTCGGTGGCGACGGCGGCTTGAAAGACTATATGTACAACTACTTCCAGTACATCGGTAACATTATGGCCAGAAGAGGTTTAACGCCTCCTGACACTAGTGGGTATGGTTTTTACAATGTGAGATTGAGAGAAGGTTTGAGGCAATACCTTTTACCGGATACGCTAACGATAGACACTAATGCATTTGATAGTGAAGATCCTCTGCCGCCGGTAGAGACGCAGGATGATTCAAAAAATTTGTTTGATAGACTATTCGGCTCAAAGAAAGACTCTGTTGCTAAACCCGCGGTGCAAAAGGTAGACACTGTGAAAACTAAAAAGCAACTCCGCCAGGAGAAACGGGAACAAAAGAAGCAGGCAAAAGAATTGGAAAAACAACAGAAAGAAAACGGGTAACTATGAATAGCATTCAAATAGAAGATAAGGAATTTGAGTTGCTGTTGGAGAACGACAACATCTGTAAACGCACACGACTGATTGGAATACAGCTGAATGTGGATTACGAGAACCGTTGCCCTATTTTTATTGGGGTGCTTAACGGAAGTTTTCTTTTCATGGCGGATCTTTTAAAAGAAATCACTGTTTCATGTGAAGTAGGATTTATTAAAGTTTCTTCTTATGAAGGGACGGAGAGTTCAGGCGTAATAAAGCAAGCTTTTGGGTTGCCGACGGACCTCAACGAAAAGGATGTTATCCTTGTAGAAGATATTGTTGACAGTGGACTTACCCTGGAATATATTATTGCAGAAATTTATAAGCAAAAGCCCGCTTCTGTTAAGGTTTGCTCATTGCTTTTAAAACCAAAGGCGGTTAAGGCTCCAATTGATGAGTTGGAATATGTTGGGTTTGAAGTTGCCAACGACTTCCTTGTCGGGTATGGGCTTGACTATAATGGCCTCGGAAGAAATTTGAAAGACATATATAGGGCCAAATCTGTAGGTTAAAGCAACAGGTTAATCCAAATATTTTTCCCAATTTTGCATTGTTAGATAAACAAGCCCAATGACTATACACAAAGAAGGATATACTACTATTGCCATTTCACTGCTATTCATATTTATCCTTAATGCTGTTATTGACTACAGATTTGCAGATATTGCATGGCTAAGATGGTCAGCCTATATCATTTCGATAGCATTATTTTTGATTGTTTTACAGTTTTTCAGAAATCCTTCCCGATCTTTTATTTCAGGAAATAACTTGGTTATTTGTCCGGCCGACGGCAAAGTAGTTGTAATTGAAGAAACTGATGAGGGCGAGTACTTTAAAGAAAAGAGGTTGCAGGTTTCTATATTTATGTCTCCCGTTAACGTGCACATCAACCGTAATCCTATATCTGGAGTAGTTAAGTTTTTTAAGTACCATCCTGGTAAATATCTTGCCGCCTGGAACCCTAAATCGTCCACAGAGAATGAACGCACCACAGTGGTTGTGGAGCATGATAACGGCACGCCAATTTTGTTCAGGCAGATAGCCGGTGCATTAGCCAGAAGAATTGTATGGTATGTTAAAGAAGGAGATATCGTAGAACAGTCAAAAGAGTTTGGTTTTATTAAGTTTGGCTCAAGGGTAGACATTTTTCTTCCGCTGGGTACGAAAATAAACCTTGAGCTTAATCAGGTTGTTAAAGGCGGTATTACGGTTTTAGCTGAACTGGCTTAACAGCAAAGTCAGCACCATTCTGCTGCACTATTTCTATAATTTTATAGTTGATTTCTTCCTTGATCTCTGAGGGTATTGCGGGGCTGTCATTGGGAACCAGATAAATCACCTGAATATTTAATCCGGATTCGCCAAAGGCTTCCAATCGTGCTGACCCATCCTGTATCTGCTCATGAGACTTGAGCACCTCTGTTATTTGTGCGACGATGGCTTTTACAGTTTCCTGGCTCGTTGAATAGCTTAGCCCAAGCATAAAGATGATCCGTTGATAATTACGTCTTGTAACGTTCTCTAGTACGCCATCAATCATTGCTCTGTTAGGAATGATAATGGTTGTCTTATCCGGGCTTATAATTCGTGTGCTTCTGAAGCCTACCTTGTCTATTGTTCCCTCTATACCGTCGACTTTCACAACATCTCCAACGGTGAATGGCTTGTCTAAAAAGATGGTAAAAGAACCAATTAAATTCTCCAGACTTTCTTTTGCCGCAAGAGCAACCGCTATACCACCAATACCTAAACCGGTTATAAGCGTTAATACATTAATTTCAAAAACATAGCCGAGGAGCACAAAGAAGCCAATGAAACAGACGATAGTCTTTGTAAGCTCCTTTAAGAACGGAACAAGCTGATCATCTGCTTTATTTTCAGTAATTGTTCCCTTGTATTTCAATACATGAGCAACAAAATCAATGATTCGGAGAATAATCCAGAATACGGAAAGGATGATTAAGAACAGAAATATCTTATCGATAACCTGACCGAGATAAATTTCAATAGGAAGTTTGGTTTTGCCTATCTGCCCAACATTGCTAAAGACCTTTACATCAAGCGGATGCTTTAGTTGGTTAACTGCGGCATAGTAGGTAAACAGTTGAATAAAGAACTCTATAGGTTTTAAGAGCAGGGATACAAACTTGCCATCTTCAACGTCAGCAGCAAAGTTTCTGAATAACCTGAAAAGGAGTAGGCTAAGGACACGGGAGATTATGCGTTTAAATAGCAATCCTAACAAAATGATTGCCAGGAAGACGCAATAGTCTTTAATGGTATTGCCCCAGAATACTTGATTGAAAAAAGCGTTGTTCATATTACAAACAAAAAAACCTCCCCGATACAATCGGGAAGGTTAATATCTTTGATGCTAAAAGATTAAACTCTTTTAGATTTGATACGTGCTGCTTTACCAGTAAGCTCGCGCAGATAGAATAATTTGGATCTGCGAACTTTACCATGGCTATTAACTTCAACCTTAGCGATGTTAGGAGAGTTGATCGGGAAAATACGTTCCACACCAACACCGTTAGACATCTTACGAACGGTAAAAGTTTCGTTAGCACCAACGCTGTTACGTTGTAATACTACACCTTGGTAAATTTGGATACGCTCTTTATTACCTTCGCGAATCTTATAGTGAACACTCACTGTATCTCCTGATTTGAATGCAGGAAACTCATTTTTTGCGATTACCTGCTCTTCAACAAATTTTACTAAATCCATGATTTTAAGCTATTAAGCCGACTTTCTGTTGTTTAAAATCGGACTGCAATATTAGGAATTTTATTTTAGAAATAAAAGTCTATTTTATTTTTTTCCACAATCTTTATTGTTTCCACAAATACGTGACTGTTTACGCTTACTTACAGGGGCTTTAACTACTTTTCAATCTTCAAGTAAATCAGGCCTTCTGGTTTGCGTTCGAATAAGGGCTTGCTCATGCCTCCACTCATTAATTTTAGCCTCATGGCCACTTAGTAGTACATCTGGCACCTTAACACCATTCCAATCAGCGGGCCTGGTATAAATTGGTGCATCCAAAAGTTCGCCCTGGAAACTATCTGATAATGCTGAAGTTTCATCGTTCAATACACCGGGTATTAATCTAATAATGGCATCAACCATCACTGCGGCTGGAAGCTCACCTCCAGACAGCACATAATCTCCAATTGAAATCTCTCTGGTTACAAACAGGTCTCTTATTCTTTGATCAATACCCTTATAGTGGCCGCATAAGACAATAATGTTTTGGTGACTGGAAAGTTCATTGGCGATGGTTTGATTAAAAGTTTCGCCATCCGGACTCATAAAGATCACATCATCATATGATCTTTGTGATTTCAAATAATCGATGCACCTGGCGAAAGGTTCGATAGACATAACCATGCCGCTTCCGCCACCGTAGGGATAATCGTCAACGCTTTTTTGCTTGTTGCTGGCGTAATCCCTAAGGTTATGTACCACGATTTCGGCAATGCCTTTTTTTTGCGCCCGTTGCAATATAGAATGTGCGAAAGGGCTTTCAAGCAAGGCCGGCAATACAGTAATGATATCAAACCTCATAAGCTAACATTATTAAGTATTCAAATAAAGATCGAGTAATCCTTCAGGTAAATCAACCAGTATAGTTTCTTCCTCTTCATCAATTTCGATAATCATATCGTCATTTAATGGAAACATAACCTCTTTGTTTTTGTAAAGAACTGTTGCTACAAATTGTTGAGGATATTCATTGATTTCAATTATTTCCCCTAACTCTCCATGAGTTTCATCGGAGACGATAAAGCCTTTAAGGTCATTATAATGAAATTCATCTTCAGACCTGTCTGGCATTTTATCAAGTGCCAGATAAATCTTCTTTTTCAACAATGGCTGTGCCTTGTCTATATGATCAACATCGTCAAAATAGAAATTACCGGTACTGTTGGGCTGCAATTTGTAAGAGGAAACAAAATAGGGGACTAGTTTTCCGCTGATTTCAGCAAATACAACGTCCAGGTCTAAAAGTTCTGGCTCATCATATTCAAAATACAATTGAACCTCACCTTTTAACCCTTTTGTTTTGGTGATGTAGCCAATGTAAAATGCTTCTTCTATTTTCAAGATTGATTACAATTAAATTGTTGTCAAAAAAAATAGCGAAAGATTCAATCTGATGAAAGACCCTTCGCTATTACTCAGAATAATAAAAATATTATGCTTTTTCTTCTTCTGTTGTTTCTGTAGCGTCTGCAGCTGGTGCTTCTTCTGTTGCTTCAGCAACTGGAGCATCTTCAACTGGAGCATCTTCAACCTCTGGAGTCTCTACAACTTCTTCTTCTACAACTTCTACAACCGGTGCGTTCTTAATTGCAAGAGCAGCAGCACGGTCAGCATTTTTCTTAGCTTCAGCAGCTAAAGCAGCTTTTCTAACTTCGTCTTTAGACTTAGTTAAATTGTCTTTTTTGCCTTCAATTTTGTTGCCTTTTGCATCAACCCATTCAGCAAATTTAGCATCTGCTTGTTCAGCTGTTAAAGCACCTTTTTTAACACCACCCTCTAAGTGTTTCTTGTACAAAATACCTTTGTAAGAAAGGATAGCGCGACAAGTATCCGTAGGTTCAGCACCTTTGTTTACCCAGTCTAAAGTTTTATCGAAATTTAGTTCGATAGTAGCAGGATTGGTATTTGGGTTATAAGAACCTAAACGCTCAATAAATTTACCATCTCTTGGAGAGCGATAGTTCCCGGAGCTTCATGCTTGCGGGGATGCAAAAGTAAGTAAAATCCTAATGATTAACAAGATGCAATAATTTTAAATTCATTTAACATAACTCACGCTATTAAACGGGATATTTGAAAATGAGAATTGCAATAGATATGGACGAAGTGCTGGCCGATC
Source organism: Bacteroidota bacterium (assembly GCA_040385565.1). GTDB lineage: Bacteria > Bacteroidota > Bacteroidia > Sphingobacteriales > Sphingobacteriaceae > Pedobacter. The sequence goes on from JAZKHD010000015.1 coordinate 221,386, forward strand.
CGATACATAAATTTATTCAGCTTTATAACCGCGATTATGGCATCCCTTTAGACTTAACAATGGAGCCAGGCAAAGAGTTTTATCACCATGTTCCTGAACACATTAATAATAAATGGTACGACTATATTAATGAAAAGGGCTTCTTCCGGGATCTTCCTGTGATAGAAGGAAGCGTAGAGGCCGTTAAAAAATTACAGGAAAAACATGAGGTCTATATTGTTTCAGCAGCTATGGAGTTCCGTAACTCTTTAGAAGATAAATTAGACTGGCTTGCCGAGCATTTCCCTTTCATAGGATGGCGCAATATTATGTTTTGCGGTGATAAGATCGTAAATGTTGATGTGATCATTGACGATAGGGCCAAGAATTTTATTGGATTTAATGGCCGAAAGTTATTATTTACATCACCGCACAATTTGCTTTTGAGTGATTATGAAAGGGTAGATACCTGGCAGGAAGTCCTCGATAAAATTCTATAGTGAAAGAATTTCAACCAGCTTTAACCAGGCAGAACTAATTTCTTTTGCATCAATATGTTTGATGGCGTGATCAAGTGGGGTAAAAATGATTTCACGGTTCTTTAATCCAACCATTTCCTGAGTTCGTCCGGCAATCAGGCCCTCCACTGCTGCTACACCTAGTCTGCTTGCCAACACCCTGTCCATGCAACTTGGTTTTCCACCACGTTGGATGTGCCCTAGAACGGATACCCTGATGTCGTAAGCCGGAAACTTTTCCTTTAACACTTCACCAACGTTAAATGCTCCGCCTATTTCGTCACCCTCAGCAACTATGATAATTTTAGATGATTTGTCTTTTCGTCCGTTTTCAAGCCTGGTCACTAAGCCCTCAACTCCCATGTTTGCTTCAGGGATCATAATTGCTTCGGCTCCCACACCGATACCGCTTCTTAAGGCAATTAGTCCAGAATCTCTGCCCATTACTTCCACAATGAATAGCCTGTCGTGAGATTCAGCAGTATCTCTTATTTTGTCAACGGCGTTTATAACTGTGTTAATGGCCGTATCATATCCTATTGTAAAATCAGTTCCTTCAAGGTCATTATCGATGGTACCCGGCAAGCCTAAAACAGGAAACCCAAATTCTTCTGAAAAAAGATTTGCCCCCGTAAATGTTCCATCGCCACCAATAACAACTAACGCATCTATATCATTATCTTGTAGTTGCTGATGTGCTTTCTCTCTTCCTTCTTTTGTGCGAAATGCATCACTCCTGGCAGTTTTTAGGATCGTGCCTCCACGTTGAATTATGTTGGCGACCGATTTCCTGTCCATCTCAATAAAATCACCATTGATAAGGCCTTCGTATCCTCTAAGTACCCCAGTTACTTTTAAATCGTAATAAATTGCTGCTCTAACAACAGCTCTTATTGCAGCATTCATTCCAGGAGCATCGCCTCCTGAAGTTAATACACCTATATTTTTTATTTTATTCATTTTCGCATGTAATTCGTCCTTTAATCAACAGGAAAACCTGAACATAAAGTTGCAGGGGTGAAATTACTTATAATTTTCAATTCTAGTCTAAAAATTCGATCTCTTTAAAACCAAAGTGCCGATCGCCTTCCTCGGTTTTTAACAAAAGTTCACCTGTATTTGCGACATCCGAAATTATACCAACAAAATTTCCCTCTGATGATTTGAAGGTCGAAGGAAGACCATATAAATAGAGGCAATTGAGATATTCTTGATGTTGTGTTTTGCCAGATCCCGCTAGCAACCGTAGGTATTGTGCTTCTATGCAATGACAAATCTGCTCCAGTATGGTTCTTAAATCAACATCTTGTTGTAAAATTTCGGCTATTGATGAGGCACGACCATTAGGTAAACTTCCAAATTCCCTTTGATTAACATTAATTCCGATGCCAATTATGCTATGTTTTATTACGTTTCCCTGCAATGTGTTTTCAATCAACACACCGCCAATTTTTTTCTTCCCGAAGTAGATGTCATTTGGCCACTTTACTTTTATCTCTTCAGGTACATATTTGCATAAAGCGTTCTTTATGCCAATGCTAACAGCCATGTTTAGCTTAAATTGATGTTCTACTTTTAAGAGTGTTGGGTTTAAAAGTATGCTAAAAGTTAAGTTTAAACCAGGTTCTGACAACCATGTGTTGCCCCGTTGGCCACGACCGGAAAACTGATTGTCTGCCAATATTACAGTGCCTTCTGCTAATGGCTCGGATTTTGACAACAGTACTTTTAAATAGTTATTGGTTGAATCAACAGCCTCTAAGTGAATAAGCTTTTGGGCAATAAATAATGTGGAAAAAGTGTTATTTTGCAAGTGTTGATTGTATATTTGTTTATCAAAATTAAAAGATTTTAATGGTAAAAAAGAAAATAGGAAACCTTTCTACATACCTCTCAGAAATAGCCGTTCATGGCATCCAGGAAAAAAAAGGAAATGATATTGTCCGTTTAGATTTAAGAGAGCTCAATAGCTCAGTTTCTGATTATTTTATTATCTGCAGTGCAAATTCTTCTACACAAGTTAAAGCCATAGCTGACAGTGTGGAGGAAGAAATTTATAAAAACACACAAACTGACCCATGGCGTAAAGAAGGGCAGGAGTCGGCTGATTGGATCATCCTTGATTATTTTGACATTGTTGTGCACATATTTAAAACCGAAAAACGCGAATTTTATGGAATTGAAGATCTTTGGGGTGATGCCCATACCACTTCTTATAAAAGCGCTTAACATTCAAATTTTTGAATTATAATGGAAGAGAACCAGAATACAAAACCCAAGTTAATAAAGAAATTACCTAATATTCCAAAGAAGCCTCAGAAGGGACCTAAGTTTAACATCTTTTGGATATATGCCGCTATAATTCTAGGTATAATTTTACTGCAATTCCTATTCACCTCGGATGGAAGCAAATCTATTCCTTACCGAACCTTTGAGACTCAAATGCTTGCCCCAGGCGATGTTGAAAAACTTGTGGCATATAAACATGAGGATCTGGTGAAAGTTGAGGTTTACATTAAGAAGGACCGGTTAAAAGAAGGCAAGTATAAGCAGTACGAAACTAAAAGTAATTTTGGAACAAACACTGGGCCTACTGTTTACTTCACTGCAGGTTCTATGGATGCGCTTGATACACAGCTGAGAGAATCACAGAAGAATGTGCCTCCCAATCAACAAATCCTTGCTGAGAAAGACACCAGACAAAGCTCATTTAACTCATGGTTTTTTACTGTGATTATCCCAGTGCTCTTATTTATAGGGTTTTGGATTTTTATCATGCGGAAGATGGGTGGTGGAGCAGGTGGGGGCGGCGGACAGATCTTTAACATAGGGAAGTCTAAGGCCACTTTATTCGATAAAGAAAGCCAGGTTAATGCAACGTTTAATGATGTTGCTGGTCTTGAAGAAGCCAAACAAGAGGTTATGGAGATCGTAGATTTCCTTAAGAACCCTAAGAAGTATACTGATTTAGGGGGTAAAATCCCTAAAGGAGCTCTATTGGTAGGTTCTCCCGGAACAGGTAAAACATTATTAGCGAAGGCAGTAGCCGGAGAAGCACAAGTACCTTTTTTCTCTTTGTCAGGATCTGATTTTGTAGAGATGTTTGTTGGAGTTGGAGCATCAAGAGTCCGTGATCTTTTTAAGCAAGCCAAGGACAAATCTCCATGTATTATCTTTATTGATGAGATTGACGCCATCGGTCGTGCCAGAGGAAAGAACAGCATGATGGGGGGTAATGATGAAAGGGAAAATACGCTAAACCAGTTATTAGTTGAAATGGACGGGTTCGGCACCAATACACATGTAATTATTCTGGCAGCTACTAATCGCGCTGACGTTTTGGATAAGGCACTGCTCCGTGCAGGTAGATTTGACAGGCAAATTTATGTGGACTTACCAGATGTTATTGAGCGTAAACAAATATTTGAGGTTCACATTAAGCCACTCAAAAAGGACGGCAATTTAGATACTGAGTTCTTGGCGAAGCAAACACCTGGATTCTCTGGTGCCGATATCGCAAATGTGTGTAACGAAGCTGCCCTTATTGCTGCAAGAAAGAATAAACCTGCTGTGGACAAGCAAGATTTTCTAGATGCAGTAGATAGAATTGTTGGCGGCATGGAGAAGAAAAACAAAATTGTTACTCCTAAGGAAAAACAGGCAATCGCAGTTCACGAAGCAGGTCATGCTACGGTAAGCTGGTTACTGGAACACGCAGCTCCTTTAATTAAGGTTACTATCGTGCCAAGGGGACAAAGTCTTGGAGCAGCATGGTATTTGCCTGAGGAACGCCTTATTGTTCGCCCGCATCAAATGCTTGATGAAATGTGCGCTACAATGGGGGGTAGAGCGGCTGAGAAAGTGATGTTTGATATGATTTCTACCGGAGCGCTTAGCGATTTGGAGAAAGTGACCAAACAAGCCCGCGCAATGGTAACCATTTACGGTCTGAACGAAAAATTGGGTAACGTTACCTACTATGATTCATCAGGGCAGTCAGAGTATAACTTCTCTAAACCTTATTCTGAAGATACTGCAATCACTATTGACAATGAAATTTCCAATCTCATTGAAAGTCAGTATCAAAGAGCAATTAAGCTACTTAGTGAAAATAAGGACAAACTAATAAAGCTTGCAGACATCCTTATCGAAAAAGAGGTCTTGTTCAAAGACGATCTTGAAGAAATATTTGGTAAACGTTTATTTGAAGCTCCCTTGAGCGGACATGAATTCCTTAGCGGAGGAACCGGGCAAATCACCCCAGTAGAGGCTTAAACATTTTTTTTACTTTTGCTGCTATTCATTCGAATAGCAGCAAAAATATTTAGTATGCAGGAAAACATCTCCCCCAAAGAGCAAATGCTTAAAAAGATAAGAAAGGCGCTTTTGGAAAAGAGGGACAGCCCTTATCCCAATTTAGAAGATACCCCACTCTATATTGAAAACAGCGAATATCCCGAGGTGCTATTTGCGGAACAGCTCACAGCAGTTTCAGGAAACTTCATCTACTGTGAAAATGGTTTAGAATTTATTGAAAACCTGCTACAGCTCGCCGACAAGTTTAATTGGAGAAAAATCTATTGCTGGGAGCCAGAATTGCAGGAACTACTTTCTTCTTATGAGTTCCCTTTTTATAAAACGGATAAAGATTTTCATCTGGCAGAGGCAGGAATTACAATGTGCGAAGCCTTGATCGCCAGAAATGGCTCTGTTATGGTTTCAAATCAGAATGCTGCAGGGCGAAGGTTGAGTATTTTCCCAGATCACCATATTGTTATTGCCAGGACTGGTCAGATGGTTATGGACCTCAAAGATGCTTTTGCACTCATAAAAAGCAAATATGGAGTGCAAATCCCTTCTATGATTAGCACTATTACCGGGCCAAGCAGAACCGCTGATATAGAAAAAACGCTGGTTCTGGGTGCCCATGGTCCGAAAGAGCTATTCGTCTTCCTTGTCGAAGATTTCTCTTAAATTTCCTTATTCAACATTATTATCTTAATTTTATACCGTATACCAAAAGAGTCTGCGGTTCAAAATGAGCAATAAAACAAATATCAAAGCTGTTATTACTGGAACAGGTAGTTACATTCCAAATAAGGTGGTTTCTGGAGAAGCATTCTTGGACTCTATTTTTTATGAGAATGGAGTTCCAATTGAAAAGGAAATTAGCGAAATAATTAAGAAATTCTCTGAAATTACTGAGATCAATGAACGCCGCTATGTCGATGATGAGCTGTTGAACAGTGATATTGCCGCCATGGCAGCTAATGAGGCAATTATAAGCGCCGGCATAGATAAGGAGACAATTGACTATATTATCCTATGTCATAACTTTGGAGACATCACAAAGGGAACAAATCGTACCGATATGATTCCAGCACTCTCTGCGAAAGTTAAACAGAAACTTGAGATTCAGAATCCCGACTGTGTTGCATATGATGTCATTTTCGGTTGCCCTGGTTGGGTACAGGGAGTAATCCAGGCGGACTACCTCATCAAAAGTGGCGATGCGAAAAAAGTAATGGTAATCGGTTCTGAAACTTTGTCAAGGATTATAGATCCGCATGACCGGGACAGCATGATTTTTTCTGATGGTGCGGCTGCTGTTATTTTTGAGGCACAACAGGCCGAAAGTCCTGTTGGAATTATCGCGCATAAATCCCAGACTTTTGCTACTACTTACGGTTCTCTTTTAACAATGGGGAAAAGCAATAACCCAAATGAAGTTGGGGGAAATGCCTACTTAAAAATGAATGGCAGAAAACTTTATGAATTCGCTGTAATAAATGTCCCACAAGTAGTGAAAAAAGCGATTGATAAAGCCGGAATAGGGATTACAGACGTTAGAACGGTTTTTATACACCAGGCTAATGGTAAAATGGATCATGCCATTATGAAACGTTTATTCAAGTTATATGATGTGGATGTCATACCTGAGAAACTTGTGCCTATGACTATATCATGGCTGGGAAACAGTTCTGTTGCGACTATTCCAACTTTAATAGACTTAGTGATAAAAAATAAAATGGAAGGCTATAAAGTGAATCCGGGTGAATATGCGGTGTTTGCGTCAGTTGGGGCCGGGATGCACATTAATGCTGTAGTTTACAGATTTTAGTTTCCTGCTATCCTATTTAAGCCTGCTTTAGCCTGGGTTTCAATACTGCTTTCATAATCATGATTTTTCATTTGAACAGCTGTTGTAAAAAAAGCTTTTGCCTTCGCATTGTTCTTTTGACGTTCACAAATTTTCCCAGCTTGTAAGGCGGCATTAGCTGCAAAATAATACTTAAGATTTTTTCCATGATTAACCGCATTCTGAAACATCGTCAGCGCTTCGTTACCTCGGCCCGTCTCGTCCAGGATCCTTCCTAAGCGATAATAATACTCTGTTCGATCACGACCCGCCGTGAAGCTTAGATCGTCTTGCTTAGAGAGTATGTCGAGCGCTTTAACATAGTAACCACCATCAAATAACAATCGGGCCTTTAGCAAAAACTTATTAGGGTAAATATCATTTGCTTCGGTTAAGGCCTGTTTATCTTTTTCCTGATACGTATAGCCTGAAGACTTTACTTTACCAATAAAGCCATTATAAGCTATAGCGTCATCTTTTAAAAGTGCTGCCCACGCCAAATGTAAGTTGGCATCCTTAATGTAGTTCACTCCTTTGTTTGTTTGCAAAAACTTGCTGAATTCTTGCCCGGCAGAATAATCCATCTTGTTTAGTTTTGCGCATCCCAAAAGAAAATCAAGGTAAGGGAATGATTGATATGCAGACCCGCCCGGCCTAATTGTTAGTATGGTTATTGCATCATCATTATGCGCAGATTTCATACATACTAAAGCCTGCAAATAACTTTTTAAAAGGCTCGTACTAGTAATTCTCGCGGTATATTTCATTGTCTTACTGTAGGCAGAGGGACTGTGGGCTATATCATTTAAAACAAATACATAGTAGAAAACGACCTCTTCGTAAAAGGGCTCAAATTTAGATTGTGGTAAGTTTTCGACCAGCTTATCCAACATTGATATACCATGTTGCAAATTACCCCTTATACCCAAAGTAGCGAGCGTGCTTTTTAAAACTCCATCAGGCAAATTCCCCAGGAAAGCGTTTATCAAGCCCAAGCCTTTATTGTTCATGTGAAATCCAGGGAACTTTTTTGCATTTTCCTGAAGTAAGCCATTTGCTTTTTTTATCTCTCTTGCTGCTGTAAAATATTCACCGTAACGCCCCCGTATTAGCGCCCATTGAAGGTTAATTTCGGCTTGGGAATATAGATAATAAGGTGAATCTTCATTTTGATCTGCCAAAACATTGAGCCTTTCGGACTTTCTCTCCTCCAGCCTTTCAAAGTCTTGCTTGTTATCTGACGTAAGTAGATAAAAATAGTCGACATAATTTTCCAGCAGTGGAATAATCCCATTCTGCGGGTTCGCCCTTTTTTCAGCTGCGATCAATTGCCTTGCCGCTCCAAGTTTGAGTGAAAAAATGTTATCGTATGCTTTTAAACAATTGGCGTTGAAGTCAAAGTTTGCATATCCTCTTCCGGGAAAAAATAAAAGCAGAAACAAAAAAAAGCCGGTTAAGCCGGCCTTTTTAAATATGGTATGTTGTTGCTTACGCTGGTACAACTTCTAAAGTTAATGCCTCATCAACTAGAATTCTTCCACAGTGTTCGCAAACAATAATTTTTTTACGCTGACGAATATCCAGTTGGCGCTGAGGTGGAATCTGATTAAAACATCCTGAGCAAGAATCACGGTCTATCGTAACTACAGCAAGGCCATTGTTGGCATTACGTCTCAATTTGCTATAAGCAGTTAGAAGCCTTTCTTCAATTTGAGTTTCTGCTTTTTCCGCTTTTTTATTTAATCCTTGTTCTTCTTTCTCAGTTTCGGCGGTAATCGTTTCAAGCTCGCCTTTCTTTACATCTAGATCTCTCTTTCTAGACTCCATGTCAAGAGCAGCTTTTTCGTAAACTTCCGTTTTACCAGCAATATCAAAACCAAACTCTCTGATCTTTTTCTCAGAAACCTGTATATCCAAAGTCTGAATTTCCACTTCCTTAGTTAAAGCATCATATTCACGGTTATTCTTTACTTCTTTTAATTGAGTTTCGTATTTCTTGATCAGGTTTTGTGCTTCCTTAATCATGTTTTTACGAGTTACAATAGCATCTTCGGTATCATCCAGTTCCGCTTTAAATTTTTGTATACGTGTTTCTAAACCAGCAACCTCGTCTTCAAGGTCGGCAACCTCCATTGGAAGCTCTCCACGAATCTGGCGGATCTTATCAATTTTAGTATGCAGGTTTTGTAATTCGTATAAAGCCTTTAGCTTTTGCTCTACAGTTTGTTCCATTAAATCAAATAATTTACGGGGTTTGTATTATGCTCCGTTAAACGGATTGCAAAGTTAGGAAATTTTTCTTGAATAATATCTATCAACAAATCAGATGTAAATTGTTCAGTTTCAAAGTGTCCGATGTCTGCAATTACCAGTTTTGCATCAGCATCAAAAAATTCGTGGTATTTAAAATCTGAAGTAACAAATGCATCAGCACCCACCGAAATGGCTTGTTGTAAAAGGAAGCTCCCGGAACCCCCACAAACTGCTACCTTTCTAATCTTTTTTGGAAGTAATTTAGTGTGCCTTACTACTGTGGCATCCATTCGATCTTTAACTAATTTTAAAAATTCTATCGAATCCATCCCTTCATCAAGCCAACCTACCATTCCTGCGCCAACAGTCGCCATTTTATTTTCTAATGAATAAATATCGTAGGCAACTTCTTCATAGGGGTGACTTTCCAACAGGGCTAATATAACCTTCCTTTCTTGTTGAGCTAAAAACACGGTTTCAATCCTAACTTCACTTTCCAGGTGCAGTTTGCCTGGCTCACCTACATATGGATCTGTACCTTCACCGGCATTAAAAGTTCCAGTGCCTTCTACATTAAAACTGCATTCACTGTAATTTCCAATTGCACCGGCTCCTGCATTGAATAGGGAGGTACGAACAATATCCGCCATATCCGCCGGACAAAATGTAACCAATTTCTTCAAAAGGTTTTCTCTGGGCTTAAGTATTGTCACATTCTTTAGCCCCAGTCTCTTGCAAATCACTCCATTCACTCCGTGCTTAACATGATCAAGGTTGGTATGTATGGCATACAATGCAATATTATTCCTAATGGCTTTTAAAACCACACGTTCAACATAAGTCTTCCCTGTAATCTTTTTCAAGCCTTTAAAAACGATAGGGTGATGGGTAATAATGAGGTTACAGCCCAATTCAATCGCTTCATCTACCACAGCCTCTACACAATCAAGTGCTACCAGAGCGGCATGTATTTCCTGTTCCGGATTACCAATTAGCAGACCGGAGTTGTCATAATCTTCCTGATAATTTAATGGGGCAAAGTCTTCCAGGTGCTTAATTAAAAGGGATAGTCTCATCTTTTAAAAGTACGAACAAACCATGGGTTTTTACTGAAGATTGGTCATTTTAACCATTTGCAAACTTTCAAAAACCATACGCTGATTGTATTCAAAGGCAAGGTTTTTATGATTTACTAAGTCGATGATTGTTCCAATAAAACATAACCCAAGCGTTACGAAGTAGAGAATTCCCATTCCAATTTGGTTCACAAGAAATCGTGGCAGTCCCGGCACAAAAAAACCAAGTATACAATACAGCACCATGTCATCCGGATTTCTCCTTTTGCTGCTATAAATCATCAAAAATCCCCTCAATTGTTGTTCACTAAATCCGGTAGTTGCACTTTGCAAGTACGAATATTCCTGGGGTGTGATACCCGGCAATGACATAAATGGTGAATCAAACATATCCTTATCTCCTATATAATTTTTAACTTTTTAAATTCTTTAATGTTAATCCGGACTAGCGTGCTAATCCTGTACAATAAGATTAGCAAAGCAGGCATTCCAAACCAATGGTGTTTCCAGCTGTCTTCGATATTGCCGTGGAACAGCTGGGTAATTGACCTTCCTATGCCGCATCCGGGGCACCACTCTAAACCAATAACGGCCAGAGGGCATAATGTAAAATGGTTTTCGTGCCCATATTCCACTGGCTTAGCTAATGCCAGCATTGTTAAAGCCATTACCCAAAACGTAAGTTCTAACGGGATATAACTAAATATTTTCACCTTATTCCTTTAATTTTAGATACATTAAAGCATACTTTGTTACATCTAAAGCTAATCATAAATCTTACATTTGTGTTGTGAATATACGCGACCTTATTAACAGGTATAAGTCAGATGAGCGAATTGTAGCCCTGGCGAAAGCGCTTAACTTAGGCAAGGGCACCAAGGTTCAGTTAAAGGGATTAGTGGGCTCTGCTGACGCCACTATCGCAGTTGCTTCTTACTTTCTGCTGCACAAACCTATGCTTTTCATCTTGCCAGATCGTGAAGAAGCTTCCTACTTCTTGTCTGATCTGGAGAGCATCATTGACAAAGAAGTATTGCTTTTCCCCTCATCATTTCGCAAGGCATTTGATTTTACACAAGTAGATACAGCCAACGTACTGGCAAGGGCCGAAGTTCTTAATGAACTTAATCACCAATCTGAGTTTGGTAAAATTGTAGTCTCTTATCCTGAAGCATTGGCAGAGAAAGTAATTAACCGCTCAATGCTCGAGAAAAACACCCTGGAGATTAGTATTAATACCAAGCTTGGGATAGATTTTATCAATGAATTCCTGATCGACTACGATTTTAGCCGTACAGACTTTGTTTACGAACCCGGACAGTTTTCCATCCGTGGTGGTATTGTAGATATATTTTCGTTTTCTCACGACCTTCCTTACCGGGTTGAGTTTTTTGGTGATGTTGTAGAAAGCATCCGGACCTTTGAAATTGAAAGTCAGCTTTCAGTCGATGATGTAAAAACACTCACCATCATACCTAATGTGCAATCTAAGTACCTGACAGAAAATAACATTAGTCTGCTTGATTATATAGAGAAAGATACACAGGTATGGTTTAAAGATGTAGAGTTTACACTGGATATTGTTAAGACGGGCTATAAAAAAGCAGCAGAGCTTTGGAAGGCTTTGCCTGCCAAGGAAAAGCAGGAAAACCAGGATTGGATTGACCCTAAGTTTGCATTTACGGACGAGAAAATGATGGCCGATATCTTTCAGGATTTCGTGGTCATAGAGTTTGGCAAGCAGTTCTTCTATAAAACGGAGCATGTTTTCCAATTCGAAACCAAACCGCAGCCTTCATTCAATAAAGATTTTAGCTTGCTTATTCATAATCTCAAAGAAAACGAAAAAGCAGGAACGCATAATTTTATCTTCAGCTCATCCCCTAAACAAACTGAGCGGCTTTATGCCATACTTGACGACATTGATAAAACGGCAAAGTTTACCCCGGTAAACATTCCGCTTAGGGAGGGATTTTTAGACCATCAGCAACATGTAGCTTTTTATACTGATCATCAAATCTTCGACAGGTTCTATAAATACAAGCTAAAGCGGGGCTACCAGCGCAGTCAGGCAATAACCCTTAAAGAATTACGCGACTTAAAACCGGGCGATTTTGTTACTCACATTGACCATGGTATCGGCAAGTATGCCGGGTTGGAAAAAGTAGAAGTTAACGGCAAAACACAGGAAATGATCCGGCTCGTTTATGCTGATAATGATCTACTCTATGTTAACATTAATTCTCTGAACAGAATTGCCAAATACAGTGGCAAGGATGGTACCGCGCCTAAAATGAACAAGCTCGGTACAGAAGCCTGGGACAAATTAAAAAAGACAACAAAAAAAAAAGTTAAAGACATTGCCCGCGACCTGATTAAGCTTTACGCTTTAAGGAAGGCGCAGGTTGGTACCGCTTTTGATCCAGACGGCTATTTGGAAACCGAACTGGAGGCTTCTTTTATTTACGAAGATACTCCCGATCAGGTTAAGGCAACCAACGATGTTAAAAGAGACATGGAAGCGCCGCATCCTATGGACCGATTGGTGTGTGGTGATGTAGGCTTTGGTAAAACAGAGATTGCTATTCGGGCCGCCTTCAAAGCCGTTGCAAACGGAAAGCAGGCCGCCATATTGGTTCCAACTACTATTTTGGCGCTTCAACATTTCAAAACATTTACCGGCAGATTAAAAGATTTCCCTTGCACTGTCGATTATATTAACCGTTTTAAGACCAATAAGCAAATTAAAGAAACCCTTTCTAAAGTTGCAGATGGCAAAGTAGATGTGATCATTGGAACGCACAGGCTACTCAGCAAAGATGTCAAATTCAAAGATTTGGGCATCATGATTATTGATGAAGAGCAGAAATTTGGCGTAACATCTAAAGAAAAATTGAGGGCTTTACGTGTAAACGTTGATACCTTAACACTTACAGCAACGCCTATACCACGCACCCTGCACTTTTCACTTATGGGTGCAAGGGATCTTTCTATAATGAGTACTCCTCCGCCAAACAGGCAGGCTGTAAATACGGAACTTCATGTGTTTAATGATAAGCTAATTCAGGAAGCGGTACAGTTTGAACTGGATAGGGGCGGACAAGTATTCTTTATCCATAATCGCGTTAACGATCTTCCGCAATTAGGGGGTCTAATTCAAACCCTGGTTCCAAGGGCCAGAATTGGTATCGCGCACGGACAGTTAGACGGCGATCAACTTGAAGATGTCATGCTCGATTTTATTAACGGTGAAAAGGATGTACTCGTAGCTACAACAATTATTGAAGCCGGACTTGATATTCCGAATGCCAATACCATTATTATCAATCATGCACATATGTTCGGCCTGAGCGATCTGCACCAAATGAGGGGTAGAGTTGGCAGGTCCAATAAAAAAGCATTTTGTTATTTACTAAGTCCTCCACTTTCAACCTTAACTTCAGAGGCTCGGAAAAGATTAAGTGCCATTGAAGAGTTTTCAGATCTTGGCAGTGGGTTTAATATAGCCATGCGGGACTTGGATATCCGTGGAAGCGGAAATCTTTTGGGTGCTGAACAAAGTGGGTTTATCGCAGAAATTGGATTCGAAATGTATCATAAAATTCTGGATGAAGCCATTCAGGAACTCAAATCTGATGAATTTAAGGATCTGTTTAAAGATGAAAAAGAGCGGCCATTTGTGACGTTTACTCAGGTTGACACAGATTTGGAGTTGTACATTCCGGATGATTATGTAACTAATATCACAGAGCGCTATAACCTCTACACAGAATTATCTAAGATTGAAAATGAAACGCAACTGAAAGCTTTTGAACTAAGCTTGAAAGACAGATTTGGTCCGGTGCCAAAACCTGTCAAAACAATGCTTAATGTGCTGAGGTTACAGTGGGTTGCCAAACTGCTTGCTTTCGAAAAATTAAGTTTCAAAAAAGGTACATTGAGAGGCTATTTCATTGCAGATAAACAGTCGAAGTTTTTTGACTCTACAATGTTTAATAAAATATTGCACTTTGCGCAAATTCATCCCCGGCTTTGTAATTTAAAGGAAGTTAAAGACAGTTTGAGGATTGCATTCGATAACCTTAACAATGTTGATGAAGCGGTGGAAATGCTTGAAATGGTTATCAAATAAAGCCTATGAATCCCCAAATATTAAAGGACCTTGTTACCATGCAGATGCCATTTGGCAAATATAAAGGCCGAATATTATGCGACCTCCCAGAATCGTATCTCGTTTGGTTTCATCAGGAAGGATTCCCCCCGGGCAAACTAGGGGAAATGATTGGCACTCTTTATGAGATAAAGCTCAATGGTTTAGAATACCTACTAAAGCCTTTACGAAATAAATAAAATCTAAGCTATACCATTTACACAGGATCTGCGTTATAATAGTTGCTTATTATTACCCCCCCACCACATGACCAAAATTTTTGTTGGAGGCCTGTCCTCCGAAATATCTGAACTGGACCTTGTCAGTTTTGTAAGTGCTTATGCTTCTGTAAGCACCATTAAAATTGTGCGCGACCGCATTACAAAAAAATGTAAAGGCTATGCTTTTCTTGAAATGGAAAACGAATCTGAAGCCGAAAAGGCTATTTCCCGGGTGGATGGACTTCAATATAAAGGAAACCGTTTGACAGTGAAAGTAGCCTAAGTTATTGTGGCTTTCTTTCGGCAATTTCCTTTATAAGCCTTTTTCTGATATCTATTTTTGCCCCTTTGAATACATAAATTTTGGTGCGGAATTCCCTGGCGAAACTGTTCGCTATCGAATCTGCAAGATTTGACTTTGTAAAGTATTGCCCGGTTTCCGCTATTTCTTTGTCGGCCTCTTCATATTCTTTAATCCTTATCAGGTTATGATAAGGCATACTGAGGTCAAACCAATTGATGTAATCCGAATTAAATGATACCGCCCTGAGTCGGTTGTTTGTGTAATAATTTATTGCGCCCGCCTGTCCATAATTGTCACAAAGCACAAGTGTGTGATTTGGTTGTGCTAATGTGGCGCAAGCACTGTCAACTTTTCTTGCCAGTTCACTCCATCCAAGCATGTCTGCATAGTCCTGTGGAATTTTATGATCTCGCCCGTCCTCCCATCTCAGCTGTCCGGTATTTCTATACCATTGTTGATTTTTCACCATGTATTCAGGTGTCTTGTTAGGAAAAGCCAGGTTATACATCGGAATGAAAAACAGGATTGGAATCAAAATGGCCACCGGCTGCAGATATCGTTTCCATCCTTTACTCAACACATTTTCCAGAAACACAGCCCCGAATGATAAATATATTGGGTAAATTCCAATAGCATAATAATCCTTCGCATTCAAAAAACTAAAGATTGCCAGGGTAAATATCATCGACCAAAAAAAGGCTCTCTGTTTGATGAATTGCTTGTAGAATACAAGTGCAAAAAGGCTACAGGCTATTACAAAAAAAGACCCTATAAAAAACATCAGCTGCGATTTGAAAAAATCTAACCTCTTAACATTAACCAGTTGTGTTTCTGCCAATTCCCTCATATGGTGAATTACCGGGAAGCCATTTACATATTGCCAGATGAGGTTTGGTAATATCAATAGTAAACCAATAAATGCAGCTATATAAAAATGCTTCTTTAAAAAGATCGTGCGATGTTGGGTGAGGAGGATCGCAGGAAAAAGCCCTGCAGTCAAAAAAATTATATTGTATTTATTTAGAAAACCTAATGCAAAAATTATTGCACCCAGGTATAGCCATTTGGGATTGTCGTTTTTAAAATACTCAATTACCACGTAGTAAAAGGCCGTCCAGCTTAACACATCAAAGGTATTGGGTTGATAGAGGGTGTTGAGTCTCAACAACACTGAAAATAGAACTGAAGTAGCCCCAAGAATTAATGCGAACAGGCTACCATTTAAAGTTTTTATGGCTTGCCAAACAAAAAACATTGTAAGCGCACCAAACAATGCCGGGAAAAATTTTATCCAAAAAATTGAATTACCCAAAAAATAGATCAGGCTGGATACCCAGGATGTAAATGGTGGAACCGATGTATAGCCCCAGGCTAAATGATGGGCCTGATCAAGATGCAAATACTCATCTCTATGCAGATCATAACCAGAATCGATAAGCGAATACTGAATGAAGAACTTTGCTAAAATGAAAGCAATTAAAATTATGGTGTTTTTCATAAATGTTATAACTGACCATCAATTATCCAACTAAGGCCGTTTGGCAGGCTTTTACAAGTGTTTTATATGGCTGTAATGCATATAGGACTAAAATAGGGCTCACAGAGGAGTTTCAAAGGTGTCTAACACCTACTCAAGTCCTATCAAAGTCCTATATAAGTGGTATGAGACCCCTATGGATTACTATGCAATATAGGAGCCTTCCAGATGTCTTTTAAAATTTTAGTACTACTGATTCCAATTTACAAATAATTTCAGTATCGAGTTGGAAAAGAAGCAAAATGTTGAGAAAGCGGCAAAGTAATATTATAGAATACATCATATATTCTTCTTCTAAATGTTAAAATGTCACAATTTCAATTCGACACTTGTATTATTGACAAGATAATAATTAATATTGATCATGAATTTAAAGAGAAAGATTACAAGAGTGATATTTGTATTGGTTGTGATGCACATATCGGTGTCTGCTCAAGCGCAGCAGCAGGTAAAAGTTCCTAATGGTTGGCATTTGTTGGATCAAAAAACTGATGGCATATATGGCATAAGCCTAAATAAGGCTTACAACGAGTTGCTTAAGGATAAGAAGAGCAAAACAGTAACCGTTGCTGTCATAGATTCAGGTGTAGATACTTTACATGAAGATTTGAAATCTGTACTTTGGAGAAATGCCAGGGAACTTGCAGGAAACGGTACTGATGACGATAAGAATGGGTATACAGATGATATTTACGGTTGGAATTTCCTGGGAGGCAAAGATGGGAGAAATGTTAACAAGGATTCTGAAGAGGCAGTAAGGCTATATCACAAATTAAAAGATCAAACAAAAATTTCTGATAAGGATACAGCTAACTGGAATCGCTTGCAGAAAATGGTTGATGCAAAACCTGCAGGGGCCAAAAAAGCATTTATAGCAAACCCACCAAAGGATTTTCGTGCTGAAATTGTACAGGACGATTACTACAATTTTGCCGATAAGTTTTACGGTAATAAAGATGTAATGGCTGATTTTTCATTTCATGGCACACACTGTTCTGGAATCATTGGCGCTAAAAGAGAAAATGGTATGGGCATTGACGGGGTGGCCAACGATGTTAAGATCATGATGGTTAGAGCAGTTCCAGATGGAGACGAGCATGATAAAGACATTGCACTTTCTATTCGTTATGCAGTTGACAATGGAGCTAAAGTGATTAGCATGAGTTTTGGAAAGGCATATTCTCCTGAAAAGCAATGGGTGGATGAAGCGATAAGATACGCAGAAAAAAAGGGTGTGCTACTGGTTCATGCTGCAGGCAACGATCATAAAGATGTCGATGTCGAATATAATTTTCCTAATCCAGTTTACCTAAAAAATGGTAAACAAGCTTCTAATGTAATAACTGTGGGTGCTAGTGGCGATCCTGGTATCGGTGGACTCACTGCCTCTTTTTCTAACTATGGTAAGAAAATGGTAGACGTGTTCGCTCCAGGCGTAAGGATATATTCTACTGTACCGGGTGGTAATAACTATGGAAATGCTAGTGGAACCAGCATGGCTGCTCCTGTTGTGGCAGGATTGGCTGCTTTAATTTTAGAATACTATCCTAAATTGAAGCCCGCCCAAGTTAAAGAGATTATCATAAAATCTTGTGTAGCCCCTGCCGATAAAGTAAGGAAACCAGGCACCAGAGATGAAGTAGCTTTATCTGAACTTTGCGTTTCTGGAGGGATTGTAAACGCTTATGAGGCTTTGAAGCTGGCAGCAACTTATTAGGTTTTATTACTTTTGCTCACGAAGGGCTTTTACATTACAAAATGATGTAAGAGCCCTTTTATTTTTTAAGCAGATTTTCTTTTACTCAATTGTAGCACTTCTCTAACATGCCTCGTATTAGTTTAAAAGTGTTAATGGCCATTAACCAATTGTTGTATTAACCTTAAAAGAAAATGAAAATTAAAGCAATTATTACTGCCCTGGCGGTCACCATTACCTTAAGTTCTTGCATGAAAGATGATGATTTTACCCCTCAGCCTGTTTCCGGATTGAGTATCATACATGCAATTCCAGGTACAGAGAAGCTAGACTTTTACGTAGATAACAATAAAGCAAACAGTAGTTTTGATCTTTCCTACACCGATAAGATTGACTATTTAAACCTTTTTCCGGGAAAGAGACAATTTAGTGTTACCAGGAAAGGTGTGCAAACACAATTGAAATCAGAATCGCATACTCTTGATCCAAATTCTGGCTATTCAGCTTTTATTGGTGGTAGCCTTGAAAGTTTGAGCTTGCTTGTTCTTAAAGATGATCTCACCGCGCCGGCAACAGGAAAAGCCAGAATAAGGTTCGTAAATCTGAGCCCGGATGCCCCGGCACTGAACCTGGCAGTTGCGGGGAAAGAAACTGACATTTTTACTAACAAATTATTTAAAGAGTACAGTAACTTTGAATCGATAGACGCTGCAGAAAAAGTAACCTTTACCCTCAAAAACAAGGAGACCGGCGCAACTGAAGCAACGCTTGCTGATGTAAAGATTGATGCTGGGAGAATTTATACAATTTGGGTGAAGGGATTGAAGGCGGCAACAGATGATACTAAGATCGGCTTGGCTGTTTACCAGCACAAATAACAGCGCCTTACCCAACGAATGCAGGAACTCAATGACCTATTAAAGGGCTGCTTAGAAAATAAAGACAAAGCAAGGGAAATGATTTATAAATCATTTTACGGCTATCTTATGGGAGTAGTTTTAAGGTATTTAAATGATCGGAATGATGCCGAAGAGGTGGTGAACGATTGCTTTGTGAAAATATTTAAACACTTAGCCTCGTTTACTTTTCCGGAGCATAACGATGAGTTGCAAAAAGCTTTTAAGGGCTGGACTGCGAAAATTTCCTCACGAACTTCCATTGATTTTTTAAGGACCAAAAAGATTAAGATCTACGTAGATGATATAGAAGATTACCAGCAACCGGTTACAGAGGTGAATGTGCTTTCTGAACTTCATGTGCAAGATATTTTGAACCTGCTGAATGCACTGCCAGAAACACAAAAGCTTATTTTCAATTTATATGAAATAGAGGGATATTCTCATGATGAGATTTCGAAGCTATTAAGTATTACGGGTAGCTCGAGCAGGGTGTATTTAACGAGGGCTAAAAATAAATTGAGAGAATTGTATTCTAAAACTTTAATTCAGTCGTATGCCAACTAAGCGTCAAAATCAATCTGATGAGCGCGAACTCATTTCTCAAATTAAGAGCGGACTGGCCGATTACGAGCTGCAGTATGTGCCCGGAGCATGGGAAAATTTTCAGAAAAAAGAGCAAAAGAAAAAAAGAGGATTAGTTTTCTGGATGGGAGGATTAAGTGCGGCTGCGACTCTACTCGTGATTGGGTTTGGAATTTTTTCTTATTTGAATAGAGGGAATAAACTGTCCGGAGAAAAGGCACAGTTAGTTAATTATAAAACTACAGTTCCCCAAATAAGCAGGACGGTCAAAAAATCTGACGGCGTTGTACAGGAAACACCAAAAGCTGCTGTAAAAACAATTGAGGATGATACTCAAGAATCCACGCCGGTTAAAACGATAAACGGTTCCATCCTAATGGGTGATCAAATTGCAATAGTGGCCCCAGACTCTCAAAAAGATGCCTACGTTAAAGAATTTAAAGCTGCTGTAATTGATCCTATTACTACCGTTGAAAAAGTGGCAGATAAAACAGGACCAGTTACACTAGAGGAATTTCTGGCAAATGAGACCATTCGTAATCAGGCTAGTTCCACGGTGGTACAGGCAGGAAAATCAAATAAATGGGACCTGGGAGTAGTTGTTGCGCCATCTGTTGGTAATAACAAGCGACTTAATATGGGTTACGGTATGAGCATGGCGTATAATGTGTCAGAGAAAATTGCATTAGGCTCTGGCTTGTCATATAATGAAATGACTGCTTCGAAGGATATCGCGATGGTTAATGCATATTCAAGCAGCAACACTGCTTTTGCCAACGATAGTAAAAATCTTGAATCAGTAAATACAGTCGTTACCGGTATAGATATACCACTGGAGTTGAAATACAAAATAAGCAATAGGTTATATGCGAATGCAGGAGTATCAGCTTTCGCCGTTATCAGTCAGAAAAACAACAACATTTATCAGCAATCCAGGGTAGTGCAGGCGTCATCAATAAGTCCGAATGGCGATAAGCAGCCACAGTCTTTTCTAGTGTCTGAGAAGGTTACTGAAGCCGCTTCGCCAAGCGAAACAAAACAAACCGGGATAATCGGCTTTTACAATTTCTCATTCGGTTACAAGCAAAAAATAACTAAAGACAAATCCATTGGGATAGAGCCGTTTTTAAAGGTTCCTATGAAAGACATTTCAAAAGAAAACCTGCGCCTTATGGGCACAGGTTTAAAAATAAAGTTTGAGTTTTAATTATTTTGTTATGCCTTCAAGTGCGAAAAGAAAGCTGTAATTCAATGCTACATCCTTGAGGTAGTCAAATCTTCCGGAGGCACCGCCATGGCCAAAATCCATATCTGTTTTTAAGAGTAGTATGTTTTTATCAGTTTTCGTTGCCCTCAGCTTTGCCACCCATTTTGCAGGTTCGAAATATTGCACCTGGCTATCGTGCAGCCCCGTGGTTACAAGCATATTCGGATAAGATTTCTTCTCAATGTTTTCGTAAGGAGAATAGCTTTTCATGTAAGTATAGGCATCTTTGTTCTTAGGATTTCCCCATTCATCAAATTCATTAGTTGTCAACGGGATGCTCTCATCCAGCATGGTATTAACCACATCTACAAAAGGTACCTGGGCGATAATACCATGCCACATGTCTGGAGCCATGTTGATAACCGCGCCCATGAGTAATCCTCCCGCGCTTCCACCCTGTGCATACAAGTGTTCTTTGCTGGTGAATTTTTGATCAATTAAATACTGGCCACAATCTATAAAGTCTGTGAACGTATTCTTTTTCTTCATCATTTTACCATCTTCGTACCAATATCTGCCCATTTCTTGTCCACCTCTAATATGTGCGATGGCGTATACAAAGCCGCGATTCAGCAAACTAAGATTTCCGCTTGAAAAACCTGCGTCCATTGTTGCACCATATGAACCATATCCATACAATAATAAAGGAGCTGTTCCATCTTTCGCCAAGCCTTTTTTATAGACTAACGAGATAGGAACTTTGGTGCCGTCTTTAGCTGCGGCATAAAGCCTTTCTGTAACATATTCTTCTTTATTATATCCGCCGACTACTTCCTGTTGCTTTTTAAGCGTTTTTTCCCTGGTTTCCATGTTGTAGTCAAAAACCGAATTAGGAGTTATCATAGAGGTATATGCGTAACGGAAAGTTTTAGCATCATATTCAGGGTTCCCCATATTTCTGGCGGTATACGTTGGTTCTTCAAATTCCAGGTAATGTTCAGCAAGACTGCTAAGGCTTTTTATCCGGATTTGCGCCAGTCCATTCTTTCGCTCTGATAGAACAATAAAATTTTTATACTCATCAACACCCGACAGTAGCACATCCTTACGGTTTGGAATCACTTCTTTCCAATTTTCGCGACTGGTTTTATCTATTGGGGTTTCCATTAGGCGAAAGTTTTGCGCATCCCAATTGGTAACGATTAGAAATTTGTCATCAAGAGGGATTACATCATACTTAACATCCTTAACCCTTGGCGTGAAAACTTTAAAAGATTCGCTAGGCTTATCCGAAGGAATCATTCTAACCTCGTCAGACATTGTTGCTGAAGAATAGATAAAAATATATTTTCCAGATTTACTTTTACCAACCCCAATATAGTTGGATTTATCTTTCTCCTCGTAAACAGTTTGATCTGCAGTAGCGTCTGAACCTAAAGTATGTTTTTTTATTTTTTCGCTCAGAAGGGTTACCGGATTTTTTGAAGTATAAAATAATGTTTTGTTATCTGCCGCCCATACAGGGTCTGCTTCAGTATTGGTGATCGCATCTTTCATGATTTCTCCTGTTTCCAGGTTTTTGAAATGGATGGTATATTGTCGCCTTGATACTTGGTCAACGCCATAAGCCAGAAGTTTGTTGTCCGGACTAATGCTAAGTCCTGATGCTGAATAGTAAGGATGACCCTTTGCCATCTCGTCTACATCCAGTAAAACTTCTTCTTTCGCTTTCAGGCTTCCTTTTTTACGGCAGTACTTATAATATTGCTTGCCGTCTTCAGTTTTGGTATAATAAAAATATCCATTTTTGAAGACAGGAACGGATTCGTCTTTTTCTTTGATTCTGCCTTTAAGTTCTTTGAAGAGGGCTTCTTGAAGGGGTTTTGTTGCACCCATCATGGTGTTTAAGTATTTGTTTTCGGCAGTTAGGTAATCTACAACTCTATTGCTGTCGGGACCTTTTTTAAAATAATCGATCATCCAATAATAGTTGTCGGTAATTGTATCACCATGCAAGCTGCGTTTTACAGGCTTAATTTCTGCAACAGGAGGCTGGGCATCGGGCCATTTATAAGTTTCCATTTTATTATCTTTGTTTGAGCAGGAAGTTGCTACGGTGAGGAGCAATAATCCTGAAAGGATTTTTTTCATGTCTGCGGGTTATGTGGTTCGACTATGCAAATTAATAGTTATACTTTATAATCCTCATGTTATTAAATAATTAAGTTTATGCAACAACCTTTTGATCTTCATATTAAAAATATAGATTATGCTGTTTTCCCGGAAGGGGAAGATACTTATGTGATCTTTAAAGATGGCTTGGAATATGTAACTATACAAAAAGATACCGATTTGCAATGGATTAAACTTGATGCGGAAACAGGCACTCCGGTATTTGAAACTGACGACGAAATTAATAGTATCGGCAAAGAAATTCTTGCACATGTTCCAGAAGAGGAAGAAGAAGGTGATGATGAGGATCAGGAAGAACACTAACCTGCCCAACTGTCCCTATCCAAACTGCGGTAATGAATTGCTTCGGCTAGATGCTCCAATTCAATGACCTCACTTCCGGCTAAATCTGCTATGGTACGCGAAACCTTCAGAATCCTGTCATACGCACGTGCAGACAATCCAAGCTTTTCCATTGCTTTCTTAATTAGAGCTTGACCCGCGGGGCCTATCACGCAAATTTGACGTACTAAGTTTGGACTCATTTGCGCGTTATAATGGAGTTGCTGGTTTGTAGTGAACCTCTTGCTCTGAATATTTCTTGCACTTATTACGCGGTTTCTAATTAGCTCACTCCTTTCTGCTTTTGTCGAGGAAGTTAACTCATTGAATTGAACAGGCGTAACCTCTATATGGATGTCAATCCTGTCCAGCAATGGCCCTGAAATTCTGCTTAAGTATTTCTGCACTATGCCAGGTCCGCAAGTGCACTCACGGTCTGGATGATTGTAATATCCGCAGGGGCAGGGATTCATAGAGGCGATCAACATAAAACTTGCGGGGTACTCAACGGATAACCGGGAACGAGATATAATCACATTTCTTTCCTCCAGGGGCTGTCTCATTACTTCCAGTACACTTCGTTTAAATTCAGGCAGTTCATCTAAAAAAAGAACCCCGTTGTGGGCTAAAGAAATTTCTCCAGGCTGGGGAGTAGCACCCCCGCCAACCAATGCCATATCGGAAATAGTATGGTGCGGATTGCGATAGGGTCGCTCTGTCATTAGCGTATCCGCTGCGGCCAGTTTTCCTGCCACCGAATGGATTTTGGTGGTTTCCAGGGCCTCTTGTAAACTTAATGGCGGCAGGATGCTGGGCAATCGTTTTGCCAGCATGGTCTTGCCTGATCCTGGCGGGCCAATAAGAATTAGGTTATGTCCGCCTGCAGCAGCAATTTCCAGGGCCCTTTTGATATTTTCCTGGCCTTTAACATCACTAAAGTCCTGGTCATAGCTATTAACTTTTCTAAAGAACTCGTCTCGCGTATTTACAATTACAGGCTCAAACGCTGCTGTGTTTGCAAAGAAGGAAATAACCTCTGTTAGATTGATCATACCAAACACTTCAAGATCACTTACAATTGCGGCCTCTCTGGAATTGTCTTTCGGGAGTACAAAACCTTTGAACCCGGCAGATTTTGCTTGAATAGCAATTGGTAGAGCCCCCTTTATGGCCTGCAGACCTCCATCAAGAGAAAGTTCACCCATAATAAAGTATTGAGCTATTTTATCTGTATCAATTTGGCCGGACGCAACAAGTATGGCTATAGCGATGGGCAGGTCGTATGATGAGCCTTCTTTACGGATATCTGCCGGAGCGAGGTTAATTACAATCTTTTGCCGGGGCATCTTTAGTCCGGCCGATTGAATTGCACTTTCTATGCGTCGTAAACTTTCTTTAATGGTATTATCTGGTAAACCAACAATGTGGTATCGATTTCCGCTACCTATGCTAACTTCAATGGTAATAGTTAATGCATTAACCCCGAAGACGGCACTTCCATAAGTTTTTACAAGCATTGGTTAACTGATAAATTCATATCAGCTAAACTCAGTGGTTTATTTTAAAGGTGGTTGAAAAAAAGAAGGATTTCTACATTTTACCCTGTGGCATTTTAGGCATATTGCGCATCATTTTTGCGGCCGCTGCAGGATTTGAAAACTGTTTCATAACTTTTCTCATATCCTCAAACTGTTTGATAAGTTTAGTAACTTCTTCAATCTTTGTACCCGATCCTTTTGCAATACGCAAACGCCTGCTCTGCTGAATGCTGTCTGGATTTTCCCGTTCGTATTTTGTCATCGATTGGATTACCGCTTCAACACTTTTGAATGCATCATCTTCGATGTCAACATTCTTCATCATCTTCCCCACACCAGGAATCATTCCCATCAAATCCTTCATATTACCCATCTTCTTAATTTGCTGAATCTGGTTGTAGAAATCATTGAAATCAAATTTATTCTTGCGGATTTTCTTTTGGAGCTCTGCGGCTTCTTTTTCGTCAAACTGCTGTTGTGCACGCTCAACAAGGGAAACCACATCACCCATCCCCAGAATACGTGATGCCATACGTTCAGGATAGAACACATCAAGGGCTTCCATCTTCTCACCTGTTCCAATAAACTTAATTGGCTTGTTTACAACAGATTTAATCGATAAAGCCGCGCCGCCACGTGTATCACCGTCCAGTTTCGTTAGTACAACACCGGTAAAATCCAGCCTGTCATTAAAAATTTTGGCTGTATTTACAGCATCTTGCCCGGTCATGGCATCTACCACAAATAGTATCTCATGAGGATTGGTTTTCGCCTTTACCTCTGAAATTTCATTCATCAAACTTTCGTCGATTGATAGACGGCCGGCTGTATCAATGATGATTACATTGTTGTTATTCTTTTTTCCTTCTGCAATACCTTCAAGCGCTATGGCAACCGGGTCTTTTGATTCTTTGTTTGCGTAAACAGGAACACCAACTTGCTCGCCTAGAATTTGCAGCTGATCAACAGCCGCAGGGCGATAAACATCACCGGCAACCAACAATGGCTTCTTGCCTTTGCCTTTTAAATGCAAAGCCAGCTTACCGGTAAAAGTTGTCTTACCAGCACCGTTCAAACCGGCAATTAGTATTACAGTTGGATTGTTTTGTAAGTTAAGTTCTGTGACCTCACCGCCCATTAGCGCAGTAAGTTCGTCGTTCATGATCTTAGTCAGGAGTTGCCCGGGCGATACCGCAGTAAGCACATTCGCTCCTAACGCCTTTTCCTTTACGTCGTCAGTAAATGTTTTAGCTGTTTTGTAATTTACATCGGCATCCAAAAGCGCTTTGCGGATCTCCTTCATGGTTTCAGCCACGTTGATCTCTGTTATGCTGCCTTGTCCTTTTAAAACTTTAAATGCGCGGTCTAATTTGTCCTGTAAATTATCAAACATCTTCTTTTAATGCTTAGTGTTAAATGTAGTAAACTACAAAGTTATCAAATTTGCTTGAAATTGCTTTAAGGGATTGAGCTTTATTGGAAGAGCTTAAGAGGTAGACAATTTTGTCGGAAATTTACGCTACAAGCAAAACAATAGCTAGCCGTGCAAAAATGAAGTAATAATACAGTTAGGATTTCGTGAACTGAAGCGGATACCCAACTACCTTGGGAAGGTGAATCCGAACCCAAGTGATAAATTTTGGCTGGCCTGTACTTCTTTATCAGAATCTTTATCGAATAAGCTGACAGCGTTGATTTTTACTTCCATGAACTTGTTGATTCTTGATCTCAAAGTCATATCAAGGCGATGATCTACATGTTCCAATTTCCTATCATAAGGGATGAACATGTTATACCTTGCGTATAAAAATACATTCTTAAAAATCTGCTTATCACGAAGTTCACTGGTAACCTGAAAAGCCAGCTCATTTCTAAACGTTTGAGGTGGCCTCGTTCCCTGACGTTTCCGCAGACCAAAATTACCATCATTAAAGCGCCTGTTTATAACCGTTGTATCCAGCATGAATGTCTGTTTAGCCGTTCCTGTACCAATTCTTGTTGAAAAGTATGGCACTGGTCTGTATTCGAAACCGATGGATTCAGTAAGGTAACCGGGCGACATGAATTTTGATATCAAACTCTGCTGTTCAACATTCGCATTGTCCCTGAAATAGGCATAACCTCTGTCAAACTGGGTCTCAAGCGTAACGGAGCCAAAGAAAAACCAGCTTTTTGAAAACTGAAAGTTGGCTTTATTATCCCAGAAAATCCTGTCTCTGGTCTTTTTTTGAAGTTGATCTTTGTTTCTGATTTTACCATACTCCATTCTCAATTCGGTAGTATAACTATAGCTTTCTTTACTATAAGATGCCCTGTAATTAATTAATCCACCAAGTGCAAGTGAATTTACACCGCCAAACTTCCAGTTTTTGGAGTAAGCACCTTGATTGACATCAATACCAATCTGCGTACTTGTTTTCCAGTAGTTGATCTTTTCAGACAAAACTAGAGGTGCAATTGGTGTAGGCTTATAAGTTATAGTTCCGGTTCTGGTAGGCAGGGGACTGCGTTTAAGTTTAATTTCCAATCCCTTGGTATTAATAGGAACAGTGTCGATCTCCTGGGCAACTAAGCCAAAAGACACGAAAAGTAATAACAACAGGCAGATATTAAAACGCTTCATCATTACAAAGAAAAACAAAAATGTGACTTTTTAAAACTTTAATTTTGGTTTTTGATTACTCTCCTCCAAATTTAACTTCTTTAACGGAGCCAGTCTGAATGCTGCGGGGTTTCTTTTATAGCTTTCATAGCTATTCCTTAAAAACACAACAAAGGCGTAATCGGTTGCAGTAAGCACGAAATCGTATGTTGGCCTATACTGTTCCATAAAATCCGTTGTCTCATAGTCACTTAGCTGTAGGATGCTTTTAACATAATCTGGACGGAAGCGATAATCAATGATAGATTCTTTATAATCCCGCTCAAGAATTTTTTGGAGGTGGCGGGCATTCTTCCCCTCCCTGCTTAGCAGATTGTATATGGCATCAATACCTAGACCTACTCCACCTGTACCTATTGTAAGCATATCCTTTGCGCTACCTTTATCTAGTTTATATTTATAGTCTTTTAGCCTCTGATCATACTGCTCTTTCGGCGTCAACTTCTTTCCGGAAATAGAAACTTCCTTTAAATTTATCCCCAGCGACTTCAGTTGAAAATATATGGAAGGAGAAGCCTTCATTACTACAGTATCAACAGCATATCCCTGTAAAATAGCAAACAATGTGTCTCCGGCAACTGCTTTTATTCGAAACTCTCCTTTAGTGGTGTTGTAGATACCTTCCTCGTTATGAGAATTATAGATGTAAACTTTTGCCAACCGCATTTTCGAGTCCTTGTCAATTACGAAACCCTGCACTGTTCCAGTTTGGGCAGACATCCGTAAGGAGAAACTAGAAAGTAATATAAGCAGCCAGAAAAACTTCATCGGATTACAAAGCTACAAGTTAACTAATTGAGATAGCCCATATTAACATTATTTAACTAATAGAAGTTTTTGGCCAATTTTAATGCCGCTGTCTACAATGTTATTTAAGCGCTTTAATTCTTCAACGGTAATGTTAAAGCGTTTAGAAATGTTAAATAAGGTATCCCCCTGTTTTACTACATATGTATTTTGTGCAGGCATTGGCTCAATTGCGGGCTTCCCTCCGGATGGAGTAATCGGAACAACAATCTTAACTGGGTTAACTTGTGTAGTATCGGGAACTTTTAGGATCTGTTTAGACGGTGGAACCTCAACGGGAGTAAATTTCCTGGTTTCTTTTGGGATGTTGGCGTTAATTTCGGTAAACACTTTATCCTCGCGCTTTAATTTTTCAGTTTCAGATTCAGGTCGGTCATATTGATTTAGCTGATACTTTTCAATCAGATTAATCAGCAAATCAGGATATTTCGGATTGGTAGCATATCCAGCTTGTTTTAAGCCAAGCGCCCAATTACGATAATCGTTTTTATCCAGTTCAAATAGAAAACTGTACCTTTTTCGTTTAAGGAATTCAGAATGGTCTTTGTAAGATTCTCTGGCGTCCTTATAAACCCGAAAACAGTCATTAGCCTGGTCGTCATCTTTGTAATAGCCTTTGCCTTTCCATTCCGACGTACATTTAATTCCAAAATGATTGTTTGCAAACCTGGCCAGACTGCTGTTGCCACTGGCCGACTCAATAATACCCTGGGCGAGTGTGATACTTGCAGGAATACCGTAAGCATTCATTTCTTCAATCGCAACAGCCTTGAACTCATCAATGTAAGACAATGTAGTCCTAGATTTATAGTCCGGATTTGCCTTAGTGGCTGCTTTTTCTATTTGCTTGTTATTACGGCTGTATTTCCTGGTTTTGCAGGATGAAATAAATAATGTAACCAGCAGGGCCGTTAGTAAGAATTTATTCATTCAATTATTTTTTTCTGATGATAAATAGCCCGTCTCTAACCGGTAGGATCAATTTCTCAATACGCATATCTGCTGCTATTTTATCGTTAAAACTACTAATGTTTTTTGTATCCTTATCTTGCGCATTGCTAAGAATCTTGCCGCTCCACAACACGTTGTCGACTATAATTAAGCCTCCTGAGCGGACTCTGTCGAATACCAGGTCATAATATGTGCCATTATTTTTCTTATCGGCATCAATAAAAACCAAATCAAAAGTTTCATCTAAAGTTTTCAGCGTATCTATAGCATCGCCTATGGTATAAAAAATTCTATTGTCATATTCTGATTCCGCAAAGCTGGCCCTAACCATATCTTCAAGCTCCTCATTGATGTCAAGCGTGTATAACTTTCCTTCTCTGTGCAGGCCTTCCGCTAAACATAGTGTTGCATATCCTGTAAAGGTTCCAATTTCGAGTATTGTTTTTGGATTGATCATTTTACTGATCATACTTAGCACCCTGCCCTGATAATGGCCGGAAAGCATCCTGGGCATCAAAACTTTAAGTTGTGTTTCCCGGTTTATCTTTTTAAGGAGTTCATTTTCGGGTTCACAATATGCTAAAAGAAGCTGCTGAAGATTTTCGTCGATCATAATTTAAGGTAACGGATTATAACGGGGCAGGTCCATAAAATATTGCAGAATAATTGTGGCAGCAATCGTGTCCACACGTTCTTTATTCTGCCTGTCGGTTTTTTTCAACCCGCTCTGCATTATGGTTTGCTGGGCCAGTTTCGAGGTAAACCGTTCGTCAATCCAATGCTGGGGGATATCAGGATATAATTTCCTCAATGTTTTTGCAAATCCTCTCACATGCTGTGCAGTGTCAGAAGGACTGCCATCCATTTGCTTTGGATCACCAAAAACAAACGCCTCTACCTGTTCTAAAAGAAGGTATTTTTTCAAATATTCAATAATGTCCTTTGGGTGAATGGTATCCAAGCCTGTTGCAATAATTTGAAATGGATCTGTAACTGCTAGCCCAATTCTTTTAGTCCCATAATCGAAAGCCAGGATCCTTGCCATAGAACTCAAAGGTAATAAATTCGTACAATCCATATTCAGAAACTATAAAAGTTATACTTTGCCGTTAGCATGGGCGCTTCTCCTGTTAATATTGCAGGGTGGAAATTAATGTATCAAAAAATTACTATTTTGCACCAAATGCAGTTTAAGAACATCATAGGTCAGGGAGCCGTTAAGCAACAATTAATTCAATCTGTAAAAGATAACCGTATTAGTCATGCTCAATTGTTCCTGTCATGTGACGGCAGCGGCGCCCTACCTCTGGCGATAGCTTATGCGCAATATATCAATTGTCTGGATAAGGGGGCGGACGACAGTTGCGGGGTGTGTTCTTCCTGCCGAAAGTATGAGCGCTATATTCATCCTGACTTGCACTTTTCGTACCCATTTTTTGCATCGAAAGACGTAAAAACTGCAGTAGATGTATTAGATGAATGGAGGAGTCTATTACTTGAAGATCCATACATAGACCTTGACTTATGGAGAACAAGATTGAGTGCAGACAACAAGCAGGCGAACATAAACATTGCTGAATGCCATGATATTATCAAAAAACTGAGCTACAAAGCGTTTGAGGGAGATACCAAAGTACTGATCATGTGGCTGCCGGAATATCTCGAAAAAGAGGGGAACTCCTTACTTAAAATAATTGAAGAGCCCCCTGCAAACACACTGTTTCTTCTGGTGGCCAACAATCAGGAGCAAATCCTTTCTACCCTGCTATCAAGAACACAAATTGTAAAAGTTCCCAAACTTTCGCATTCCACAATAGAAAATTACCTGTTAGAAAAGGCGGGACTATCAGAAAATCAAGCTAAAGAATACGCTTTTCTTTCTGATGGTAATTTGATAGAGGCAAAACAGTTAGTAGCAAATACCCATAATGAGAACTCAGAAAAATTTGCCGAATGGCTACGAATGGGGTACGGAAATAGGGTGTTAGATCTTACCGGATTTGTAGACCAGGTAGCAACATGGGGCCGCGAAAATCAAAAGAACTTTTTAAAATACGGCATTAGTTTTATGCGAGAATGCAGTTTGTTGCTCAGCGGGGCTGATGATTTAGTGAAATTGCCGCCTTTGGCAATGCAAACCGCTAAAAAGTTATCTACCCACGTGTTGGATCTTACCATGACGGATGCTATCGTTTCAGAGTTGGAAAAAGCACATTATCACGTGGAAAGAAATGCAAATCCTAAAATTCTGTTTTTAGATGTATCTTTACAGTTAGTTAAAATTATTAGGTTTAAAACGTTCCCGCAAGGGACTCAATATATATACAATTAATATGGGA
The DNA here is from genome assembly GCA_040385565.1 of Bacteroidota bacterium. GTDB lineage: Bacteria > Bacteroidota > Bacteroidia > Sphingobacteriales > Sphingobacteriaceae > Pedobacter. The sequence continues at coordinate 252,758 of JAZKHD010000015.1, forward strand.
TGTGGAAGTTGTTCTACAGGAGGCGGTTGCGCCCCCTCGGGCTGCAAAAGTAATGGTTCTTGCCTTACTGGTGGCTGCGGGAAAATGGAAGTTTACGATTGGCTGTCTAATTTAGATGCGCCATCTAATTATAAGCCTTTTCAGGTTATTGAAGTTAAGTTTAAGGGTGCCAGAAAAGAATTCTTTCTGAACGGAGATAATATTTACCTGGAAATAGGTGAGCTTATTGCCGTGGAAGGACCTACTGGCGGATATGATGTTGGTCATGTCTCTTTAACCGGAGAATTGGTTAGGACGCAGATGAAACGCCGGAAAACAGCGATAGACCAGGTTACCAGGAAAGTATACAGGAAAGCCACAGAAGCTGATGTAGAGAAATGGAAACTCGCAAAAGGTTTGGAATGGGAAACCATGCACAAAGCCCGCACGTTGGCTTTAGACCTTCGGCTATCAATGAAAATTAGCGATGTAGATTATCAGGGTGATAAAACTAAAGCAACATTTTTTTATACTGCTGAAGGTCGCGTAGATTTCAGAGAGTTGATCAAGAAGATGGCTGAAACGTTCCGGATTAGGATCGAAATGCGTCAGATCGGCATGCGCCAGGAAGCTGGTCGCCTGGGAGGAATTGGATCATGCGGAAGGGAACTTTGTTGTTCCACCTGGTTAACTAATTTTAAAACCGTTTCTACAGCCGCAGCAAGGTATCAGAACCTGTCACTTAACACATTAAAGCTTGCCGGACAGTGCGGAAAGCTGAAATGCTGTTTAAATTATGAATTGGACACTTACCTCGATGCGTTAAAAGATATTCCTGACCGTATCGAAAGTTTACAGACTGAGATAGGCGTAGCCCGCCATCAAAAGACGGATATCTTCAAAAAGGTAATGTGGTTTGCTTACCCAAATACTGAAGATTGGATTCCGCTAAGAGTTGATAGGGTGAAAGAGATAATGGCCATGAATAAAAAGGGCCAAAAACCTGTTAATCTAAAAGAAGAAGCCATACAACTTACACCAGTAGCAGTCGTTGAAAAGGCGCATGATTACGAAAATGTTGTTGGTCAGGATAGCTTAACACGTCTTGATGATAAGCCTAGAAATAAAGGCAATAGAAATAATAACAATAATAGAAATAAGCCTGCGGCACAGCAAGGAGCGAAACCTCAGCAACAGTCCGTTAAGCCTCCTCAGCATATCAGAAACAGACCAGAGCAAAGGAAAGAAGGTGGCAATCCTCAGCCAAATCCACAAGGGCTGGCTGCAGGGGAAGCTGTTGTAACTACACAGCCTTCTGCAAACAGAAATAAAAACAGAAACAAAAATCGTAGAAATAAAAACAAGGAAAAGCCGAAAGATGAATAGGTTGAAAGTTTTGATATTGCTTTCCCTTCTTACTGTTTCGTTATTCTGGGGATGCGATACGAATACTATTGTGGATACCAATTTAGTTATGCCCGAAAGAAACTGGACATACGCTAATAAAACAGTTGCCGTTGTAGACGTCAGTGACTCATTGCAGGCGTATAGTATTTACCTCAAGCTTAGACACACTACTGATTATCGTTATTCTAACATTTTTGTTTTGTTGCACATCAGCGGTGCAGGAGTTAAGAAGCAAACTAAACGATTTGAGTACACGCTTGCACAGCCAGATGGACAATGGAATGGCTCAGGATCCGGCAATTTATTTACTTACACTTTTCCATTGTTTACCAACTACAAGTTTCCCAAAAAAGGAAAGTATAGGTTTGAAATTGAGCAAAATATGCGTGATAATCCGCTCAAAGAAATAAGTGATGCGGGCATTAAGATTTTAAAACAAGGGAAGTAATTGCTCCAACGCCATTCCCCGAGATCCTTTGAGCAAAACCAGACTGCCTCTCACAGGGTTTTCTGATAAATATTTTGAAGCCTCTGCAGGAGTTTCAAAAAACAGGCCTTGGAGCTCATCTTTTATTCCGTAAAAGTACTTCCCGACAAAGATAATGAGGTCTGCGTTTGTTGCTTCTGCCTGTTTGGCTATCAATCTGTGCTGTTCCTCAGCTTCTGTTCCCAGTTCAAACATATCGCCAATTACTATAGTCTTTTTCTGGGCAACCAACTGATTTATATTGCTAAGCGCTGCCGACATACTGCTTGGATTGGCATTATAAAAGTCGCAGATTACTGTGTTCGTTACTGTTTTGGTTATTTGAGAACGATTATTTTTAGGAAGGTATCCGCTTAAGCCAGCATTGATCTGTTTGGGACTAACATTAAAAAACGTTCCGATGCAAATCGCCGCAAGTATATTCTCAAAATTATAAGTCCCGGTAAGGTTTACAGACACTTGATAATCTTTCCCCCCCTGACTCCACGACAGCTGCACATGTGGGTCGGCATTTATCAGGTTGCCGGAAATATAATCTTCAGTAAAGGTACTGTAATACAATATAGTATCAAGTCCGGCGGCTTGGCTCATTTCCAGCAGATACGGATTATTCCGATATATAAATGCTGTACCCTGGTTTGCTTTTAAATAGGCATAGAGTTCTGCTTTACCCTTTTTAACCCCTTCAAATCCTCCAAATCCGTCAAGGTGTGCCATGCCAACATTAGTAATCAATCCGTGGGTGGGCATAGCAAGGTCGCATAAAAACTCAATCTCTCGCTGGTGGTTCGCTCCCATCTCAATAACAGCGATTTCTGTTTCAGATGTGATTGAAAGTATAGACAATGGAACACCGATATGATTGTTAAGGTTTCCTTTTGTAGCAAAGGATTTATACTTCTCAGATAAAACCGCGTTAATCAATTCTTTTGTAGTGGTTTTTCCATTGCTTCCTGTTAAGCCTATAACAGGGATGTTTAGCTGCGTCCTATGGTGTTTTGCCAAGCCTTGAAGTGCTTGAAGCACATCTGAAACAATGAGATGTCGGTCTCCGGTTTTGTATGCCTCATTATCTATTACAACATAGGCTGCCCCAGATGCAAGTGCTTTATCCGCAAAAGTATTAGCATCAAAGTTTTCTCCTTTCAAGGCAAAAAACAAGCAACCTGCAACGATATTTCTGGTATCAGTACATATAATAGGATGCTTTATGTAAATATGATAAAGAAATTCGGTGCCCGTCATAAGGAAAATGCTAGATGATGTGGTAAAATTACATTATGAAAGAGAAACACAAAATAAACTTTACTATTTTGGAGAATAATTACTACTAATGAAATACTTCCGGCTATCACTGTATCTTTTGTTTCTTTGCAATAACACCGTTTTCGGACAGGTAAAAACACCTGACGAATTTCTCGGCTATGCTTTAGGAAGCCAATTTACACCACATCAAAAAGTAGTGGATTATTACAAATACGTCGCTGGTCTTCATGACAAAGACATTAAGCTAATTAGCTACGGTAAAACCTACGAAGGGAGGGAGCTTCTCGTAGCAATCGTATCTTCAAAACAAAATATAGATAATTTAGAACAGATAAGGAAGGCTAATGTCAATATTAGCAAAGCGATAAAATCGGAAGCTAAGCCGGGGAAACAGCCGGCAATTTTGTGGCTGAGTTACAATGTGCATGGGAACGAAGCTAGCTCATCGGAAACATCCATGAAAACACTTTATAGTTTGGCTGAGCAAAAGGAAGACAATGTAAAAGACTGGCTAAAAAATGTAGTCGTCATATTGGATCCATGCTTAAATCCAGATGGAAGGGAACGTTACGTTACATACTTTAGTGAAGTTAGTGGAAGGCAGCCTAACCCTGATCCTATGGCAAGGGAACATTTTGAGCCGTGGCCTAACGGCCGCCCCAATCACTATTATTTCGATTTAAATCGCGACTGGGCTTGGCAAACGCAAATTGAAACTCAGCAGCGATTAAAGCTTTACAATGAATGGATGCCCGAAGTGCATGTAGACTTTCATGAGCAAAATTATAATGAGCCCTATTATTTCGCTCCTGCGGCTGAGCCTATCCATGTGGACATTACGCCATGGCAACGGGCATTTCAGGTTACAGTGGGTAAAAACAATGCAAAGTACTTTGATGACAATGGATGGCAGTATTTCACTAAGGAGCGGTTTGACTTACTATATCCTTCTTACGGTGATACCTATCCTTTATATAATGGTGCGATAGGTATGACATATGAGCAGGGAGGTATTGGCGCAGGACTATCTGTGGTAACAATCGATGGCGATACCCTAACATTAAAAGACAGGATAGATCATCATTATACTACAGGCATGGCGACAGTTGAAACTGTGTCGAAAAATGCAAATCAATTGGTGTCGGAATTTAAATTATATTTCGAAAAGGCTGTAGCTACCCCACCAGGGAACTTTAAAACCTACGTTGTAAAGGCACAGAACATAAGTAGAATTAAGAAACTCGCCGCTTTGTTGGATAGAAATGGCATTGAATACGCTTATGGATCTGACAAAAATTTAAGGGGTTATAGTTACGAGACAAAGAAAACCGAATCTTTTAAAGTTGATCGGAATGACATGGTAGTCAATTTGTCTCAGCCGAAGGCAGTGTTGGCCAATGTACTTTTTGAACCACAAACATCCATAACAGATTCTAATACCTATGACATTACTGCATGGGCTTTACCATATGCATATGGACTTAAAGCTTATGCTACTAAAGAATCTTTTAAAGGTTCCAATAGATTTCTTGAAGAGAAAAATGACAAGCCTGAAAGCATCAGCAAACCTTATGCATGGATATTACCATGGAATTCGGTTCAAGACGCTCAAACACTAATCGCGTTGCAGCGCTATAATATTAAGGTAAGGATAGCTGAAGAAGGTTTTACTGCGGGAGGAAGAGTCTATGCCTCGGGTTCCTTACTTGTTTATCGGACAGAAAATGAGCGTTCAATAAAGAACTTATCGGCAAAGATCACTGCAATACAAAAAGAACTTGATGTAAAACTGTTCCCTGTGGCCACGGGATACGTTGATAAAGGAAAAGATTTTGGCTCATCTGTTTACACTCCATTGGTTGCTCCGAAAGTTGCTGTAGTAGCTGGGGCAGGCATATCGTCTCAGGGAGTAGGTGAAATTTGGCATTTTTTCGAGCAGGAGCTCAAGTATCCACTTACAGTTTTGGGAGTACAAAGCCTTGCCAGTCTGAATATTAATAAAGTCAATGTGTTAATTCTTCCCGATGGAAATTATGGGGATGCAATAAATGAAAAACTAGAAAGCTGGATTAACAGTGGGGGTAAGGTAATCCTCATTGAAGATGCCATCTCCAGTGTAATTGGAAAAAAGCCCTTCAATATCAAAGTTAAAGAGGCATCAAAAGAAGAGACTAAGAAATCTTCATCAAAGAAATACGCTGATCGACATCAGGATGATCAATCTGACGCGATACCTGGAGCGATTTTTAAAGTAACCCTGGATGCCAGTCACCCACTTGCAGCCGGACTTGGAGATTTCTATTATGCTTTAAAAACTGATGACAAGATATATGAGACGCTTCCTGCAGACGCGAGTGCCGGCATACTTAAGGCCAATAGCCATGTAGCAGGAATTGCTGGGAAATCTGTTTTAAAAAAATTAGATAACGGCATGTTGTTCGGAATACAAAACTCAGGCCGAGGAACAATAATTTATCTTGCGAGCGACGTATTGTTTAGGTCTTTTTGGGAAAGTGGTAAGCAAATCTTGGTGAATTCACTGTTTCTAGTCAACTAATCGTCGATATTATCCTTTTTAATTTGGTTAAATGGGCTTATTTAATCTGTTGTTGATGATTTATATCGAATAAAGGATTTGGTTAGCGTGTTTTTTATGAAAATTCGGAATATCTCTGAGTTTTCGAATTATTAAACTGTCAATCCGTTGTTTGTTAGCCCAGAAACAAAATAATGTTCTTTTTTTTGCCGAAAACCACAACAATTTAGCGCCAAACATTGTGTCATTTAAATGTCATTTATTTTTATGCTTCTGGGTCGTCTCTTTGCCATATCTAAAAATAGTTACATTTAGCTAACTATTAATTAACCTAAATTTTATTCTTTATGAAAAAACTTTTACAAAGTTTGTTCGTATTGATGCTATTCGCAGTCTCTGTGGTGGCACAAGAACGGACAGTTACTGGTACAGTTACAGGCGCTGATGACAAACTCCCGATCCCCGGAGTGTCTGTAATGGTCAAAGGAACTAAATCTGGAACTCTTACGGGAGCAGATGGAAAATTCTCAATCCGTGCATCAAACGGATCAACTCTAGTATTTACCTCAATTGGTTACGTTACAACAGAACAAACAATTGGTTCCGGATCTGTTAACGTTACACTTACAACTAACGCGAATGAGTTAAGTGAGGTAATTGTTACAGGTGTTGCTGCGGGAACAAGCAGAGAAAAACTAACAATTTCGGTTACGAAACTCAATGCGGAACAATTAAATGCAGTTACAGCTACATCAATTGGCAACTCTTTAGTGGGTAAAGTTGAAGGTGTAAGAGCTAGTCAATCAAGTGGTGCGCCAGGTGCAACTTCTTCAATTCAGCTTCGTGGTAATAACAACTTACCAGGAGTAGGTTCCTCTCCGCTAATTATTGTGGATGGTATTATCTACACAGGTAGCTTAAACTCTATCAATGCGGATGATGTGGAGTCGATGGAAATTGTTAAAGGTGCAGCTTCTGCTTCATTATACGGTTCACGAGCCGGTAATGGTGTATTAGCTATCACAACAAAAAGGGGAAGAGGTCTTGCCGTAAATACAACTTCGATAACTGTTCGTAATGAGGTTTCGATCTCAGAATTGGACAGAAAATTGGATTTGGCAACGCACCATGCCTACGGTTTAGCTGCTGACGCCGGTTCATTTGTTGGTCAGTATACTAAATATAACGGAGTAAATTACCCTGCTGGCTATAGAGATTCTGGATTTGATCCTCTTATTACAGGGACCCGCGGTTATGACGCGGATCACTTTGCAGACAATGATTTTGGTATTGTAAGAGATCATCAGGATGAGTTATTTAAAACTGGAACTAACTACACCAACTATGGTGCAATTTCAACCAGGTCTGAAAAAGGAAATGTTTTCGCCTCATTTGAGAATAACAAACAAAAGGGTGTCGTATTCCAGGCGCCTGGTTATTCAAGACAGAACTTTCGTTTCAATGCTGATTATCAATTGGCCAGTTGGTTGAAAGTAAGTACTTCTAATTTGTTTGCTACAACTGCCAACTCATCTTCTGGTGGATTCTGGACGGCGATAATTGCAGAACCAGATGCAAATCTGTTTCAAAATTTCTCTGATGGGCAGCCTTACTATTTGAGAATTAATCAATTCAGTGGAGAGCAGGTAAATCCGTTATACGCTAACTATAAAAATGAGAATAGGTCTAAAAATAATACTTGGTTAGGTGCATATACCGCAAATGTTAAGTTTACCAATTGGTTAAATGCAGACGTTTCTCATACAATTGAGATTAATAACTACGATTATAGATCATACACTCCTAAAAACACCTGGACAAATGATGCCTCTGGATACGGTGGTGGTAGTTTGATTTTGGATAATGACAAAACCAATAATCAAAACACACAAGCAACGTTAAATTTCACTGGTAAATTGCCTAATCTGAATATCGCGGGTAAATTATCTTATTTATATGAAAACAGACAGTACGATTATGCTAGAGCACAAGGGTCAGGCTTTTCTTATAATGACATTCCTCAACTAACAAACTTCACAACTACAACAGCCAATTCATCTCAAGAGGTTGAGAAAGCGCAAAATTACTTTGCAATTGTGTCTTTAGATTTCATGGACAGGTATTTGGTAGATGGTATGTTTAGATATGACGGATCATCCTTATTTGGTAGCGAGGCCCGTTGGAATCCATATTATAGAATTTCAGCAGCCTATCGTGTTAGTCAGGACATCAAAATTCCTGGAATAGATGAATTAAAGATAAGAGGAGCGTACGGTGTAGCAGGTATTCGCCCTGGATATGATTGGCAATATTTTGTTTATACCCTCAATGGCGGTCAGGCTGAAGCCGTTCAACAAGGAAACCCATTCTTAAAGCCATCTGAAACAAAAGAAGCGGAAGTTGGGCTAACAGTAAATTTCTTGCAGAAGTTCAAGTTTGAAGGAACTTATTCAAACTCTAAGACTGTAAGTCAATTTGAAAATGTTCCTTTATTCCCTGTTACAAATGCAGGTTATTCTTCTGGCTACATTAATGGTGGTGATATTGACTCTAAAACGTTTGAAGCCAGCTTAGCTGCCAATGTAATCTCTACACCAGAATTTTCATGGAACTCGAACCTAACTTTTACGAGAGTTCGTCAAAAAATCGAGAAATTAACAAGACCTCCATACTTATACGGTGCTACTGACGGTGGTGGTGCTCAAATGTTTTACATCAGAGAGGGTGAAACTTATGGAGCGATGTACGGAAATGCATGGGTTAAATCACTTGATCAAATGGGGGCTCAGCTTCCTGCAGGAAAGACAATCGCTGATTACGTACTTAATGCTGACGGCTATGTAGTTGACAAAGGTTCAGAAGGAACTTTGAACGAAAGAGCAATCAGGTTGAAAGAAGGTGGTGCGGCAGGTGCTAACTGGTATGGCAAAATCGGCGATGGTAACTCTGATTTTAACATGGGTTTTGCTAATACTTTTACTTACAAGGGAGTTAGCTTATATTTCCTTCTTGACTGGAAAAATGGCGGAGACATTTATAATTCTAAAGGTCAGTGGAGTACCAGAGATCTAAGAAATGGTATTGTTGACCAAAGTGGAAAAGCTGCAGGTGAAAAAAAGACTGTGGATTATTACTTGAATTTCTATGACGTGAATAATATCAATGCTTACTGGGTTGAAGATGCGAGCTATTTAAAATTCAGAGAATTGGCTATCGGCTATTCACTACCTAAGAAAATGCTAGATGGCGCTTTCAAGGGTGTAGTAAAGAATCTTACCGCTAAAGTTATAGGCCGTAATTTATTTACGATTACAGGCTATTCAGGTTATGATCCTGAGGTTGGGTCTGTTGCAGAGCCATATGACGGTATCAACAAATATCCTAATTACAGAACTTTTGGTTTCTCTCTATCTGCCGGATTCTAATATTCAATAAAACACTAAGAAAATGAAAAATATAAAATCAATATTAATCCTTTCTGCAGCCTTACTATTCAGTAATGGATGTAAGAAAGATGACCTAGTGGTTAAAAACTTAAATGACCCTGATTTTGAGAAAGTTTACGCCGATGGTGAAAATATAGCATCACAAGCAGGTGGTTTGTTTACAACAGTATACAACAGTGCTCATCAGAGCAGCGGTGTTGAACCCATGTTAGCCACTGCAGCCGACAATGTGACTTGTTCATATGGTAACTTTGCCATGAGAGATAACTCTTATGAGCCAAGAAATTTTGCATGGACAAATACTGCTGCATATACTTACAACACGCAAACGTATAACTTTTTCAATGCGCAATATTCTGCAATTCTTACTTCATCTTTAATCATAAAGGCCCTTAATGGTGGGGTTAATATGCCAAGTACAACTCCGGGAACGCCTGGTACGAAAGCTTTTTCAAGGTTCATTATGGGTATTGCTTACGCTAATCTGGCCCTGGTATTTGATCGCGGTTTTGTGGTTGACGAAGTGCTTACACTCGAAGGAAAAATTGAAGATGCGGTTCCGTATACAGACGTTGCAGCTGCTGCATTGAAATATCTTGATGATGCGATTTCAATTTCTACAGCAAGTACTTTCACTATTCCGGGCTCATGGTTAAATACAAGTGGTACTATATCAAACGTTCAGCTTAAAGCCTTGGCCAGTACCTATGCGGCTAAAACAATGGCCTATCTTCCACGTAATAAAACTCAGTTGGCCGCTGTTAACTGGGCAAAAGTGAAAACGTATGCAGATGCTGGAATTTCAGCTGATTTTAATGTAACTATTGACGATATCAATGTCTATGATAACTCCTCCTATTATTTAGGGCAGGGTAATGACACTTGGGGCCGTACAGATATGTACGTAGTTCATTTGATGGATTCTGCACAGCCTGCACATTGGGATGATTTGGCTTCATTTCCTACGCCACCAGCATCAACAAATCCTCAGGATAAGAGATTGCTTACGGATTACAAGTATCTTCCATCAAATAGCTTTATTGCTGCAAGGGGATATTATCACTTCTCAAATTATAGAAGCAAACGTTATGATGCCATCTTCTCTCAGGATTATTGGGCAGGAACGAAGCCTGAAGTCATGAAAGCTGAAAACGATTTATTGAAAGCAGAAGCAAGAGCTTATACAAGTGATCCTGCTGGAGCTGCTGCTATTATTAACGCTGGTACCCGGGTAACAAGGGGTCAAATGACTCCTGTGGGAACGTCTTTGACTGCAGTTGTGGATGCCATAAAGCACGAACGCTTAGTTGAACTTCCTTATTCTGGAGCAAATTTAGCTTACTACGAAATGAGAAAATTAGATCTTTTACAAAAGGGTACGCCGTTACATTATCCTTTACCGGCAAAAATATTAGAAACTATAGCTGCCCCAGCTCCTTTCTACACGTTCGGAACCGTCGCAAAAGCCGATGGAACTGGAACTTCTAATGCTGGTTGGAGATAATTTTTATAGAACTACTAATTACTAATAATAAGTTGGCCATTCTGAGTGATCAGAATGGCCTTTTTTGGTTTTTCATGGAAATTTTCAAAATAAGGGAGCTTAAATTAGAGTAATGTAACTTTATCTCCAATATTTGAATTTTCGCAACATTATTTTGGTATAAAAGTTTTATAAACTAAATATTTAGGTGTTTTTTGTTAAATTTTGTTAAATATTTTGTTTTTGCTCTAATAAATCCTCGCTAACGGTATATAATATTTCGCCAAGAGATTATTCAAAATATTATTTTTAAAAACATAAAAAAACCAAAACATTCTAAATAGGAATACCGTCATGAAATTGTCATAACTGGTTCTGTCTCAGTCAAAAGTTATGGTAGCTATTACTTACGATCTATATTTAGCAATTATTAACTAACCTAAATTTTATTAATTTATGAAAAAACTTCTACAAAGTTTGTTCATTCTATTGTTTATCGCCTCGTCGGCGATCGCGCAAGATCGAACAGTTACTGGTACAGTTACAGACAAAACGGATGGTAAACCCCTTCCTGGAGTAACTGTAAGAATTAAAGGTACCTCAAGTGGTACACAAACAGCTTCTAATGGAACTTATTCTTTAAGAGTGCCGTCATCGGTTACTTCGTTAGATTTCTCTTACTTAGGCTACATTACAAACACACAATCAATTGTTGGTACTACTGCAGATGCTGTTTTGGAGGCTGATTCAAAAGCCCTGACAGAAGTTGTTGTTACCGGTTACGGTGTGCAAACTAAACGTGAAGTTGCTGGTGCAATATCAAGAGTAACGGCAGAACAATTCGAAAATCAGCCAATGGCGAGTTTCGAAAAAGCATTGCAAGGTCGTATGGCCGGAGTTCAGGTTGCAGCTAGTAATGGTATTCCCGGTGGTGCTATCAACATTCAAATCAGGGGTCTTAATTCATTTACAGGTGGTAGTCAACCATTGTATATTGTAGATGGAGTTCAATTGAGTGCCAGTACTTTTGGAGGCTTTGGTATCCAAACCAACTCACTTGCGGGTATCAACTCAAATGACATTGCTTCAATCGAAGTACTTAAGGATGCTGCTTCGACTTCAATTTATGGAGCTCAAGGAGCAAATGGTGTAGTTTTGATTACTACAAAAAAGGGTAAGTCCGGTGCAACAAAATTTGGTGCTAACTTCTACACTGGTACAACTCAGCAGATCAAGGATTATAACGTTCTGAACAGTCAGGAATTTTATCAAATGCGTACTGAAGCTTTTGGTGCAACTAACCCTAGGTGGTCTGCAGAAAGAGTAAGAGCCAACGTTTTAACAGAAATGGTTCAGCCACTTACTGCTACGGATGCTGACATTGCTGCGATACCTACCTACGATTGGCAGGATGCTGTTTTTCAAACGGGTAAAATCAACAACTATGAGCTTAATGCATCAGGTGGTAACGAGAAAACTACTTTCTATGCATCAGGTTCATTTAATGCTGCTGATGCAACACTTACTAAGATTGACTTTAAAAGAGCTGCATTCAAAATTAATGTAGACCATAAAGCAACTGAAAAATTGTCTTTCAACACCAATATTAACTTAGCAAATATCAAACAAAACGGTGCGCCGCTTGGAACCGATGGTTCTTCATTAGGTAACCCAGCGTTCGCAGCGCCATTGTTCGCTCCATTTGTTGCAATTTACAAACCGGATGGTTCTTATAATGCACCGCTTCCTGGGTTATTAAACCAAAATGTTGTTCAGGTAACTGACTACAACACTGGTTCACAAAAAACCAATCAATTGATAGGATCAGCAAGTGCTACATACAAAATCGTCCCTACCTTGTCATTCAAAGCTTTTGGATCTGCCGAATATACAGCAACCAATGGTGATTCTTATCGTGACCCAAGGACAAATGATGGCGCTACTTTTAACGGTTTGGGCCAGGTATTTAATAACGTAAGATCAAATATTCAAACTACAGAAACATTAAACTATGGCGAGCAATTCGGCAAGCATAAAGTTGATGCTTTTGTAGGTTTCGAATACAGGTATGATCAAACCAACTATATGTACGCAGCAGGAACCGGTTATCCTTCTTACCTCTACCGTAACATTAGTGCTTCTGCAACACCTTATAGTGTTGATGAAACCTATACCGGTTACAGACAACTGGCTTATTTTGGTAAAGCGCAATATAACTATGATGATAAGTATATTGTAACTGCAAGTGTGCGTTATCAAGGTTCTTCAAGATTTGGTGCAAACAATCTTTTTGGGTTTTTCCCGGGAGCAACATTTGCATGGAACCTGGATCGTGAGAGTTTCTTAACTGACGTATCTTGGGTTAGTGGTTTAAAATTCAGGGCTAGTTATGGTCAGTCAGGTAATGACAGGATCGGTAACTTCGACGCCCGCTCATTGTATTCAGCTAACGGACTATATAATGGTGTAACGGGTATCGCTCCGGCTAATCTCGCTAACCCAGAATTAAAATGGGAAGTTAAAACAGGTCTTGATTTAGGTATTGATTATGGATTTTTCAACAATCGCGTAAGTGGTTCGGTTGGCGTTTTCAGTGAGAAAAATGAGGATCTATTGCTTGCTCAGACATTGAGTTCACTATCTGGGTTTGGTAGTATCACAACGAATGTAGGGACTATGACAAGAAAAGGTTTCGAGTTCGAGCTTACCACCCAAAATCTAAGAAATCCTGATGGGTTCAACTGGAGTACAAGCTTCAACTTTACCTATGTTACCAACAAAGTTAAAAGTCTTTACGATGGTTTACAGCAATTACCAGCCGACGTAAACACACGTGTTGGTTCCCCATATGGAGCGATCTTTACTTATGAATATGCTGGTGTTAATCCTGCTAACGGGCGCCCGATGATTTATGATGTTAATGGCAATTTGTCTTACAACTTTGTAGCTGCCGATCGTAAATTCATTGGCACCAATTATGTACCATATTTTGGAGGTTTAACGAACAGCTTTTCTTACAAAGGTGTAGACCTTGAATTCCTGTTCCAGTATCAATATGGTCAATTGGCACAAGATTCACAAGAGACTTTCGCTCGTGAAGTTGGAACTCGTGCAGCTTTCAATACCTATACTGAAGCTTATGAAAGACGCTGGACTGCTCCTGGCCAGATTACAGATATTCCAAGAGCTTACAACGGTGGAACTGAGCCGGGTGGTAACGTTGGTCGTTTAACCGGATCAAATTTGTTTCAAGCTACTGACTTCATTCGCTTAAGAACAGTACAGTTAGGCTACAACTTTTCAAAATCCCTGTTAAGCAAAGCTAAAATCGGCAGCGCTAGGATTTATGCACAAGGAACAAACTTACTGACATTCACCAAATTCGATGGTTACGATCCAGAGTTTAATACTACGGCTTTAGGTATTATCCCTAACGCCAAAAACTTAACTTTTGGTATTCAAGTAGGATTTTAAATAAGATATACACATGAGAAATATTAAAAATATTTATATTAAATCAGTAGCTGCTATGCTAGTTGTTTTAGGCGTTTCTTGCTCTAAAACACTTGATATCCAGCCGCAAGATAGGATTGATTCGTCGCTGGCACTTACTACAAGTGCGGGAGTTAAAGCTTCATTTGCCAATATTTATTCCACTTTAAAAGGTGAAACATTTTATGGCAATAGGCTAATTGGTCTTCCTGAAGCATTATCTGATAATGGACAAGCGACAAACAAGTCTGGCCGTTACATCAACGAGGCAAGAAACATCAGCGGATCCCATTTCAACCAATGGTCTAACGCTTATATAGCCTTGAACAGAATTAATATTGTATTAGAGGCCCTTGCTGGAATTGCAGATGCTTCTGATGATCAAAAAGCACTGTGGGAAGGTGAATTGAAGTTTTTACGGGCCTTGTATCATTTTGATTTGGTTCGTACCTATTCTTATATCCCGGGTGCTGTAGTTACAAGCCTTGATAAAGGTGGTGTACCGTTGGCTTTGAAGGCTGTTAATACAGCTGAAAGTGCATTGGCAATAGCTGCTACACCTCGTGCAACCAGAGAAGTTGTTTATCAAGCCATCTATAAGGATTTGGATGATGCAGTTGCTAAAGCGCCATCACTTACCAATGCTGCCAATGCAGTAGCTTTCGGTACTAAAGAAGCTGCTCAGGCGTTGTACTCAAGAGTTGCCATTTACAACAAGGATTTTGCCAAAGCAGTTGCAGTAAGTAGCCCACTAATAGCTAGTCGTGGAGCCACTCTTCTAAATGCAACTAACTATGTTGCAGGATTCTCAACCAAACAAAACCCTGAGTCTCTTTTTGAAATTACTTATGGAATCGAATCAGAAGGTTTAGGTGTTAACTTGGCTTTACAAACATTATTTACAACGTTGAAAGCAAGACAAACTGCTCCAAAAAGAAATCAGGTTGAAACTGCCGCAGAGCCTAAATACCCAACAACTGAAACAGCTGGTTTTGGTGATTTAGTTCCAACTAATGACTTATTAAATGCTTTGGGTATGACTGTTGTAAGTAATGGTACTTTAACAACAGCGGGCTCACCAGGCGCAACAATTGTAACGGCTCGTACTGCGGATGTTAGAAACCTAATGTTTGAAGTTGGATCTGGCAGAAGAGGCGTTATCTTTGTTGAATCGACAAAGTTTTTAGGACGTAACGGTTTTGTCAATGTAGACAATACGCCGGTACTTCGTATCGCAGAAACTTATCTTAACAGAGCTGAAGCATACGCAGAAGCCGGAGCGCAACAAAATCAAGCTTTAGCTTTAGCAGATGTAAACACAATTCGTGTTGCCAGAGGCTTAGCTCCTGCAGTTGGACTAGTTGGAACAGCATTAATCGACGAGATTATGTTACAGAGAAGATGCGAATTTGCTTTCGAAGGACACCGTTTCTTCGATTTGAAAAGACGCGGATTACCTATTACTAAGCCAGTTTCTGGTACTGTGATTAACTTTGATAACTTTGTTATTCTTCCACAGATTCCAGTTTCAGATGTTGATGCAAGTAAGGGCTTATTAATTCAAAATTTTGGATACTAATTAGATTTTAAAAATGAAATTGATGAAAAAATATAGCATTTTGGTAGCACTATTTGCCTCTACCTTATTTGCGTCTTGTATGAAAGACAATGAAACTAAGTTTGAAGGCGATTTCGTAGAGATGGACGCTGCAGTTTATACTGCAAATTCAGCTGGTGTAACTTACCCGATTATCACAAGACTTCCTGGATATGGGCAGCCGATAATCAGTGCAAATATTGCTGCAAGTGGAAGTTTCCCGGCAATCCCTGCTGATCCATTAATCACGAGAGCTTCTGGAACAATTAAATTCAGAGTAAATCTAGTGGGCCCACAAAGATCTACTGCAACTACTGTTAGCTATACTGCTGCAGGTTTCGGTACAAATCCTGCGGTTGCCGGTACTCACTTTACTACTGGAAATACTGTAGAAATTCCTGCAAACTCTAGTTTTGGAGAGATTTCTGTTCAAATTATCAATCCCGGTGTGGCATCAGCTACAGCAAGGGATTTTGTTATCACTTTAACTGGAGCATCAAACTTGCCTCCAAGTGAAAATGAAAAAAGTGTAGGTATCCGTATCTCACAATTGTAATTCGACTTACAATATTTTAGAAAGGGGTTTTGTCACTGACAAAACCCCTTTTTTTAATATGAAATGTTACCAGTTATTCTTATCTTTAATTGTAGCACTAATATAGAATCACTATGAAAAAACTATTTATTATTTCAGCTTTGTTGTCCTGCGTGTCTCTTACAACAAAGCTAAACGCTCAGATCTATCTTCAAGATATAAATGGCCAACCTTTCATGGAAAGGAATCTGGCAGATTTGGGTGGTTCCCCATTTTTCAATGACGAATTTTTAAAAGGATCTATAAAAATGGACGATAAGTCTGTTTATGGAGACCTTTTTTTACGATATGATTTAGAGTCAGACCAGTTGGTTTATAGAAAAATTAATTCAACTGTTTCTATGGCGCCTAAAGGTAATGTTGCGGAGTTCAAAATTGATTTACCAAACGGTACCGCTGCCACATTTAAAAGGCTTCCTGCTAGTGACGGCAATGATGAGGGTTTTTACCAGGTAATTGCTGACGGTAAAACATCTTTATTGAAAAAGACTAAGAAAAGAATCGTTGAAAGAATTGAATATAACTCTTCAACAAAGAGCAAAACATTAGCTAGCCAAACAACTTATTTTCTTTTGACTGGTGATAAACTTGTCCCGGTTAAAAATGACAAAAAAGGTTTGATCAAAGCACTCGGAGGTAATCAGGAAGGCTTGCAGTCGTTCGTTGATAGGGAAAAGATAAATTTCAAATCGGATTACGATTTAGGAAGGTTCATCGCTTATTATAACTCTACCGGTGTTTAATGCAATTTAACTTATGGGCATTGAAAAAGCGTTATCATTTTGATGACGCTTTTTTTATAGTAATTTTTGGCTATAGCCATTTTTTGTAGAGGTGACGCTATCCTAAAATTCAAGACTGCCATTTGGGCCATCAATATGTAAGTGACCTAAACGCCCCAAAACCATTGCCCTATTATCTTCAATATGTCCAACTGGAAAATTAAAACATATCGGGTAGTCATATTCCTTAACCAGTTCCCAAATAACCTCATTAGGTGTCAAGCCAAATGGAATTGATTCTTCAGAAATTTCATTAAAGGCGCCCACTATTAACCCTTTAAGCTTGCTCAGCTTGCCTGCGCGTTTTAGCATGCGCATCATACGGTCTATGGAATACTCATGCTCGCCTACATCTTCAAGGAACAAAATCTTATTTGTATAGTCAATCTCAGAGGCAGATCCCTGTAGCATAACCAGCAATGTCAAATTGCCACCTATGAGTATGCCCTCGGCTTCTCCGCTACGGTTTGGGATGTCGCCCATAGATTCATATGTATAGCTCAACTCCCCACCAAATAATGCTGTATTAAGTGATGTTAAAGCTTCCGGAGTTGAATCATGAAAAGTGTATGGCATTTGCGCGTGTATACACTGCATTTGATACTTAGCGAAAACATGTGAAAGCAGTATCGTGATGTCACTAAAGCCTACAAGCCATTTCGGGTTGGCTACAAAAGCAGTAAAATCCAGATTATCTATTATTCTAATTGTACCATACCCACCCCGTCCTGCAATAATTGCCTTAATAGTAGGATCATCTAAATAGGTCTGCAAATCAGAAGCTCTCAAAGCGTCATCTCCCGCAAACTGATGGTAGTCAGCGCTCACTGTTTTGCCTACCAATACTTCCAGTCCCCAACCTTCCAATACCAGAACGGCATCTGAAATGCTGCGCGGCAATTTCTTAGCCGGACAAACGATCGCAACTTTATCACCCTTTTTTAAATATGCCGGCTGTTTAATCATTAGTAAAACACTTATCTTTGCCAAAATAATAAAAATAGTTTTGGATAACAGTAAAATAAAGAGATATACCGTTACGGCTGCCCTTCCTTATACCAATGGTCCGGTACATATCGGTCATTTAGCAGGTGTTTACCTGCCTGCAGATACTTATGTGAGGTATTTGAGGTCAAACAAGCGCGACGTAAAATTCATTTGTGGTTCTGATGAAAATGGAGTTCCCATTACGCTTAAGGCCAAAAAAGAAGGTGTTACTCCTCAGGTTATTGTTGATAAATACCACAAAATTATCGGTGATTCTTTTAAAGAGTTTGGTGTGTCTTTCGATATTTACCATCGTACTTCTTCACTTACGCATCACCATACCGCATCCGATTTCTTTGAAACACTTTACAAAAGAGGCGTCTTTACGGAAGAAGTTACTGAACAATATTTCGATGAAAAGGCACAGACTTTCCTGGCCGACAGGTACATCACCGGAACTTGCCCTAAGTGTGGTAATGAAAATGCCTATGGCGATCAGTGTGAAAACTGCGGTAGTACTTTAAATGCGACTGACCTCATCAATCCAAAATCTACCCTATCAGGAGAGCCTCCGGTTAGAAGAGAAACTAAAAACTGGTTTCTTCCGCTGGATCAATACGAAGAGCGTTTAAGAACCTATATAGAAAGCCATAAAGAATGGCGACCAAATGTTTACGGTCAGTGTCAAAGCTGGCTTAACGCAGGTTTGCAGCCTAGGGCTATGACCAGAGACCTGGATTGGGGTGTGAAAGTGCCTGTTAAAGGCGCAGATGGTAAAGTGCTGTACGTATGGTTTGACGCACCTATAGGCTATATTTCTGCAACAAAAGAACTATTTGAATACGCACGTTTGGATGTTTGGAACCCGAAAGCCGAAGAATATTACATTAACCAGAACGAAGTAGAAAAAGGCAACTGGGAAGATTATTGGAAGAGTGACGAAACCAAACTGGTTCACTTTATTGGTAAAGACAATATTGTTTTCCACTGCATTATATTCCCTGCAATGCTAATGGCGCATGGCGAATATACGCTGGCAGATAATGTACCGGCGAATGAATTTTTAAACCTTGAGGGGCAAAAGATCTCCACATCCAAAAACTGGGCTGTTTGGTTAAACGAATACCTGCTTGAGTTTAAAGACAAACAAGATGTACTTCGCTATGTGTTAACAGCAACCGCACCAGAATCAAAAGACAATGATTTTACCTGGAAAGATTTTCAGGCCAGGAACAATAATGAATTAGTTGCCATACTGGGCAATTTCATTAACAGAGTTACAGTACTTACTCATAAATATTTTGCCGGCAAGGTGCCAATGTTGATGGAAGTAACAGCAATCGACCAGCAAGTTATTGATGAGTTGGCTGCCTATCCTGCCAAAATCAGCGCTTCTATTGAAAACTATCGTTTCAGAGAGGCTTTGGCTGAAGTAATGAATGTTGCTCGTCTGGGAAACAAGTACCTGGCGGATACTGAGCCCTGGAAGGTTATTAAAACAGACGAAGATCGTGTAAGAACCATCCTGAATATTAGTCTTCAAATTGCTGCAAATATTGAGATACTGATTGAGCCATTCTTGCCATTTACGGCAGATAAGCTAATGAAAATGCTTAATTATGGTGGTCACCTTTGGGATGCTGCAGGTAGCATTAACTTATTGCACCGCGGTCACCAGCTTAGTGAGCCTACATTATTATTCGAAAAAATTGAAGACGATGCGGTTCAGGCACAGATTGATAAATTAAATCAAAGCAAAGCAGATAATGCTGCACCGGCCATTGTCGCCACTGCAAAAGAGAACATACAGTTTGACCAGTTTTCTGCAATAGATATCCGTGTGGCTACTATTATAGCTGCTGAAAAAGTAGAAAAAACGAAAAAATTGCTGAAGTTAACTTTAGATACTGGAATAGACCAGCGCACAGTGGTTTCCGGCATTGCGGAATACTATAGTCCTGAAGATATCATCGGTCAGCAGGTAAGCTTAATAGTGAACCTTGCCCCAAGAGAAATTAAAGGTATAGTTTCACAGGGAATGATCTTGATGTCAGAGGACGCCGCTGGAAAGTTAGCCTTCGTTTCGCCTATTCAAAAGCACAATAACGGCAGCGTTATTCGATAGCTGCAGGCGGAAGCAGTTGCGGCATTTGATAGTTCTTAAAATTCATCTCATGCCAATTTTCAGTTATGCTTTTATCTGCGATGCCGTCTACAATGTAACAACTTAAAATAGCGACAGGGTTAAAATCTTTGTCGTTAATAAAGTTATCGCCTATAAAAGTTGTTTCAATAAATTGAACGGAGATGCTAACCACACTAAAACAACCTGGGTGTAAGTCAAAAATCGTCGAAAAAGCCGGAAATTTAGGGTCTTGATCATTGTAGACAATATCAATCACAACGTTTTCGGTGTCGTTGTAAAATCCATTTGTAAGATCGTATGCTGCGTGACTAAGAATTAGTTTGCACTTCTTTGTCCTAATTGGAAACTTAAGATCTTCTTTTAAAATCATTTCAGGAATTACCACTTGCATTTGCGTATTGTGGATTTGTACAAGCGGCTGGGCTTTTTACCTCTATTCAAGTAGTTTATTTAAAGATATGAAGAGGCAAGTTTTATTATTATATTTGCGCCTGCAATTGATTAATATCGGTGCAGTATGGTCCCGTAGTTCAACGGATAGAATAGAAGTTTCCTAAACTTTAGATATGAGTTCGATTCTCGTCGGGACCACTTCACGGGAAAGAAGCGATAACTTCGCATCTTTCCTGTTTATGTTTTCCCATAAATTCCTGTTAATCTGATAGATTAGTCAGCCGATTAGTTCAATCTTGTGGTTGGATTCTTTTTTCCGTCAAATTTTGATTTCTCCAGAAATATACAACCAAAAAGCTCCCTTTTACCGTGTATATCGGCATCCCGATGGTATTGTGTTCTACCTAGGTTACACGAATCTTAAAATCAATCTGATGTTTTTTGGTTGTTTGGAAATTGGTGTTGGCTAGACTTTATAGTATCTCGATAAAACTGACAAAGCATCACCATATCTAAGATTTAAATAAGAGCATAACGGCTGTAGAGAGAGCCAGTGTGTTGATTTTAATTTATTTATTTTCTTAACTTTTTGTAAGAGGATTTTGGAGGAACGCTCAGAAAATCCACTTAGTATTTGTACATCCTTAGGTGTTAGATTAATTTCATAGTGATTCATAATTGTGAGCTTCGCACATTGGTAGGCCTGAATTGGGCTACACGAGCCGTGCAAATCGCATTTTAAAATTACTGAATTTCAATAAGGGTTGCAACAATTATCATAAGAAAATCCCTATTGACCATCGGCTCATTATTGGCTCTTATCGGACCATATCGGCTCATTTATTACTAGCTTTTATTTATATTTGTGTATGAGCTCAGTTAATATACATACCGAATCACTGGATTTAAATTGGAGATTGATCACACTAATAAGCGATATAGATCGTTTTGATGCATCTTGGAAAGCGATTGAAAAAAAAGAAGGCCAAAGCCTTAAAGAATTGAAATCAATTGCTACTGTTCGGAGTGTGGGAGCATCGACACGGATAGAGGGATCGAAATTAAGTGATGTGGAGGTCAATGTCCTTTTAAAGAATATGGATATTTCTAAGCTGGAGGAACGAGATCAGCAAGAAGTTGTTGGTTATTTTGAAGTCCTTGATTTAATTGACGAAGGCTATGAGCATTTGCCGGTCTCAGAAAATGGCTTGAAGAATTTGCACAACCAGCTTTTGAAATACAGCCAGAAAGATCAATGGCATAAAGGCAACTATAAACAACACACCAACGCTGTTGAAGCTCATCTGCCTGATGGTACCAGTCAGATTATTTTTCAAACTACTCCTCCTGGGTTTCCTACAGAAGATGCTATGCGAGCGATGATATTCTGGTTTGATACTGATATAGAAACTCATCCGCTGGTCAAATCTGCGTTGTTTTGCTACGAATTTGTATCTATACATCCTTTTCAAGACGGCAATGGACGGTTAAGCAGATTGCTTGCTACGCTTCTTTTAAGAAAAAGCGGTTATCAATGGATCAGATATGTAAGTTTTGAACATGAAATTGAAAGTCAAAAAACAGAATACTACAGAGTACTAAGAGCTTGTCAGGCAAAAAGACCAGGTGAAGACATTACCGAATGGGTTATCTTTTTTCTTTCCAGTCTTAGAAATATACAACATGCTTTAATGGTTAAGCTGGATACTTATGGTGTTGAGCAAAGTATTTCTATTAAGGAAAAACAGCTACTCTATATTGTAGAGAGCAATGCTGGAATAAAAACTAGCGAGATCGCTAAAAAGTTGGGAATGTCAAATTCAACAGTTAAGAGAATGCTTGACAAACTGATCATATTGAAGCTGATTGAAAGGCAGGGCGTAGGTCCTGGATCATATTATAATCTGTTATAATTTATCGGCCCATTATCGGTTCTTATTGGCTTATATCGGCTCATGCAAGAGGTAGAAAAAAATAAAAATGCCAGCAAATTGACTGCTAGCTTATTAGATAAATGGAGTTAAAATTATGTTAATACATGCGGCAGCGGGTTATACGACTCATCCTCAAGACCTGCTGCATTACACAGATTATCTAAAAAAATTTCGAGTTTTGTATCGCCGAGACCACAGAAAATTTTCCACCTTTGCAATAACTTGCGATGATTATTTGAAAAGCCTTTAGATCAAAATCTAGAGGCTTTTTTAACAAGTTTTATAGCAATATAATTGTATCAAGAACTTTAATCATCAACTGGCATTACTTGATCATAACTACAGGGATGTTTTCTTAGCAATGTCAATCATAGCTGATACTTCTGCAGCATGCGCTCCATCCATTCCTCCTTCAAATCCTGTCAGTTTAAAGCGGATTTGGCCCTGGCCATCCACAATGAACTTAGTTGGTATGCCCTGGACATCAAAAAGAGAAATGGCTGGACTTTTATTGGTGGCCGGATCCTTTAGGTCCATGTATAGGGGTAAAGAAAAGTTATTTGCCTTCAAAAATTCTACAGCATCTTTTTGGGGCGTTTTAGAGGATTCGCAGGTATGAATGAATAAGAATTTGACGTTTGGATCTTTTAAATATTGGTTTACGACCATCTGCATTGCAGGAAAGGAAGCTTTACATGGGCCACACCATGTTGCCCAAAAGTCGAGAATAATAGTTTTTCCTTTGAAATCTGCTAGCGTTACTTTTTTACCATTCTCATCTGTAACAACAAAGTTGGGGCATGGCAAATTTAGCAGCTTATTTTTAGTTTCAATGTTTTTTTTGGTAATCAGCACTTGTCTCAATGAATCAAGGTGTCGTTTAGCATCTTTACCAACATTAACTTTCTCGTAAACATTCATCAATAAGGAATCAATAGCATCATTAGATTTTCCTTCGGAAACTACTTCCTCTAAAAAAGGTAACGCTCGTTTGTATTGTTGACTGGCTGCCAAAGCTGTGGCATAAGTTATTGTTACTTCTCCCGCGGAAGCAGGCTTAAGCTCATCGTATACTTCTTTCGCTTGCGCCAAGGCTTGTTCTGGCTTGCCTAGTTTTAATAGAACTCCACTATAAATGATCTGAAATCGAAATAATTGCGAATTTTTTGGGATAGGCACACTTTGAATTCTTGCGCCTTCCTTAAGCCCAACAATAGTTCTGTCTAAAAGCTCGGCAGCAGCCTTCATATCGTATTTAAGAAACTCGTTGACAATTGGCAGTACAAACCGACCTCTATCTAATGTTAAAGAGAGGTATTTTAATGCTTTGGCTGTGCTATTGTGCTTTGCAAAGTTTAGCGCGATAGTGCCATTGGTAAGATCAAGTTCATTAGTGCCTGTTTTGTCTGGAAAATCGTTACGAATCTTTTCAAGGGCTGCTTCTTGATCAATGGGATCTGCCTGACGGTTTAAGTTCGACAACGCTAATTTAAATGCATATTTCCCTTGCGGGAATCTTTTTGCTGAAACCAGAGCAAGCGAATCTGCCTTTGCCAACTTAAGTAGTCCTATATAATATTGGACTACAGACGTTACCTCACTTTCATTGTTGCTATTAGAAAATCCATCTATTTTTTTCTTTAATAATGAAGTATCCTTCTCATTTTTTAGGGAATTAAATACCACATTGTCTTTAGGAGTTTGTGCAAATGAAATTCCCGCTAAGCATACGAATATTATTGTAAATATACTTTTCATCAGTATTTATAACTTGTTTTTGTCTGTTGATACGAACTTTTGTTTTTTAACACATAGAAACATAGAACACATGGTTTGCGCCTACCGATGTGCCCTACGTTACTAAGTGTTAAAGATTATATATTATGGGTTCTGAATCCAGTCTGGATGATAATACATAATCTGTAAAGGTATCTGTAGCGTGTACCTTGGGCTACCCGGTGCAAGTGTTGCAATAGTAGCTCCAGTAGAATTTTGTCTGATTACTGTAGGCATTCGTCCCTCTGCATCTAACCTTCGCATATCAAACCAACGTGTACCATTGAAAGGCATTTCAAAAACCCGCTCTTTTAGTACCGTCTGAATTACTGTCTCCTGAATGGCAGATGAAAATTTAGTGTAAACGTTAGATGGAATCCGGCATTTACGTACCAAATCCAACTGGGTTAATGCTATTGAAAGATCATTAGAGCGGGCTGCACCTTCGGCAATAATTAAACGCATTTCCGCAACTGATGTACCCCAATTTTGATATGGGTTTTGGGTTGGAGCCACAATATTAGGAGCTCCGGGATAAAACAGTGTTGTGCCTCTTGTTGGAAAACTAAGATTGGTAGTAGGTAAATACCAAAATTTCAACCGGAGGTCACCTGTAGCAAATGATCTCAAGAATGTGACTGTAGGCACTTCAGCACTAACATTTCCTGCAGAAACAGCCATTCTCGCATAGATCGCTTCGGTTCTCACAATTGGCAAACCAATTCCGGCAACGCCACTAACATTATAGTCTATTACAGTATTTGGGCCGTTAGCCAATGCAAGCTGTGCATTTTTTTGTGCCTCTGGATAATTGTGCATATACAGGTAGGTTCGTGCCAATATGCTATAAGCTCCAGCAACAGTTCCGCGAAAGCGGTTTTTGCTGTTGTCAGTTGGCAGATTAGGTAGGGCCGCAGTAATATCGCTAACGATTTGATCATAAATAAACTTCACGGTGCTACGTTCTGGAATTGGTTTATTCAGGTCAATCAACTCTACAAATGGTACGGCCAAATCTGTACTTGCCGTTGCAGGATCATAAGATTTACCATATTCATTTACAAGATATAGATATTCCAAAGCACGCCCTAACAGCGCCTCTGCCTTTAGACTGGCTTTTTGTTTTTCTGTGCCATTTGTGGCTTCATCGATACCAGATAAAACGGTATTAAAATAATAGATCGACTTGTAATGTCTTGCCCAAAGAATGGGAACAGCAGTTACATCGAGCGAAAATTGATCATACCATAAATAGGACATTGCAATATTTGTAACTGGAATGGCGGGAATGGTAATGTCATCGATGTTATCTGCAAATCTATTGAGTTCATTAGGCATGGATGTTTCAACCTCCATACTGGTGAGCCATTGGTTATAATCTGTTACAGTAGTTAACAAGGTTTTTCCTTTTGGCTGGATGTCAAGATATTTGTCGCACGAGGTTAACCCTATGATACATAATGTAAGCATCACTGTGTATTTTATATAATATTTGAATTTCATGTTCTGGTTCATTTACTCTAGAAATTTGTGAATAGGGCAACAGTGTATGTTGGAGTAACATAAGGTTTAGCATAATTACCTGTCGCTACACTGTAGTTGAATTTATTCCACGCAAAGGTATATAGGTTAGATCCCTGTACTTTTACCTCGAACTGTTTAAGGCCAGCACGTTTAAAAAAGCCCGAACCAGCGAAGTTATAGGAAGCCGTAACATCGGCAATGCTAAAATAATCACCTCTAACAATATAAGTATCGAAAGCATTTACCAATGGAGAGTTAACCGGACTTATCCAACTTAAGCCAGGCAAGACATTTGGGGTATTTTCATCACCGGCTTTTTTCCAATAATTACCCGCCCCATCTATCGGCCGTAATGAATAAGGGGTTGGCATAGGAGCTTTCACATTGAAGCTACCATAATAATTAATCATACAATAAAAGTAGAAACGCCCAATATCTATTCTATTGCTAAGCCCAATACTGATTGAAGGTATTGTACTTCCGGCATAATACACATCGTCTCTGCGGCCGTCAGGTGTTTGAAGTACATGTGTGCTACCATCTGCTTTATAAATTAATGGTTGGCCAGCGCTATTTAAACCGGCATAACGATACTCGAACATTGATCCTACAGGAAAACCTTTGAAATAGTTAGTATTTGTTCCGGTAACATAACTGCTGGAAAGACTGGCAGAAGTAAGAGAAGAATTATAAACATCGAGAACTTTGCTGGTGTTGCGGCTAAAACTTAACCCTGTATTCCAATCCAGGTTTTTACGTCTGAACCAACCTGCCTGCAATCCAACTTCAAACCCCTCGTTCCTTACAGATGCTTGATTTACAAGCGCTGATGTACCACCATAGGTAGCATCAATTTGGGTGGTTGCAAGAAGGTCTGTGCTTTTCTTGTTATAATAGTCTAAGTTACCGGAAATGGTATTGAAGATTGTATAATCTAATCCCAGGGTTGTGTTTTCTGTTTGTTCCCAACGAAGGCCACTGTTTGCATAACTTGAAATTGAAAGTGAAGTTACCGGGGCTGATCCAACTGGATAAAGGGTGTTTAAACTTGAACTGGCAATAACCTCAGGTAATGTATTTTTGGCCACGTTGGCATTGAAACCGTATGCGGCACGTAACTTAACCGAAGTTGCCCATGGTAAATGATCCATAAATGCCTCACGATCAATGTTCCAGGCTGTACCTACAGACCACAAAGGTTTATACTTGTATTTAGGATCGGTACCAAAAAGATTAGATTGGTCAATCCGTATGCTACCAGATAATGTGTATTTTCTTAGATAAGTATAAACAACATTAGAATAGGCAGAAAGATATCGGTCTTCCTGGTAGGTTTTTCTAAAAAGTGTGTTATAGTCTAAAGCACTATTAGAAGTTAAATAATTGCTTACATACGTACTCTTCAAGAGGGTATTATCTACCGGCGATTGTAAGAGAGACTGATCACTGTAGCCAAAATAGGCGGCCCTGTGCGATTGGTCGATAACATCCCTTACTTCTGTTCCGATGATTCCATTAATAGAATGATTTTTGCCTAAAATCTTGTTATAATCTAACTGAGCGCGACCCGTAAAGCTTGTAGTTTGTCCGGTCTGCTGTTGGAGATAGGAACCGGGAGGTACATTGTAAGCCAATGTGCCGGCGGTGGCGGTTGGGACAGTATAAAAATTAACGATCTGATGTACCACCGAAGATTGCGGTGAAGCAATATTATTCGTATTGGCTTGTGCGTTTTCATATACCCCGCCAATTCTTAAACGAAGATGATCGGCGATTGCATAGGTAAAATTGGCCTTAATACGGTTGCTGGTAGTTTTTACTCCGTTGTCGATCTCATTCATATCTACCAAGGGATAATATAAATTATCTTGGAGGCCCAAATCCATTAAGGTTTTGTTATAATATGGATTTATGCGAGATCCAGAAAATACAGGCAATGGATTGCCATTTGCATCCTGAAACCGCTCATAGGGATAGATTGAGTTAATATCCGGAATACTTGTACTTTTTGTATTCGATTGAAGGAAGTCGGTAGTGAGTTCCATCGAAAGCTTTTTAGAAAAATTAATTGTGCTGCGCCCGGATAGTAGTACGCGTCGGTTACCTGTGTTGCGTTGCTGTGGATTACTGTTCGTATGGTTTGCTGTAAAATAATACAGTACATTCTGGTTTCCACCGCTCACGCTCAAATTGTCGGTCTGCGTTTTGGCTGTCTGAAGAAAGAGTTTCCCATAATCCTCGCTATTATTATAAGAGGCAAGTTCGGCATACTGTTGGGTTGCTTGATCAAGCGTAATAATGTTCGCCAGCTGTCTAATCCTGATCAGTGTATTTGGTGAAAGGTTGTATTGAAAGCCTTGGGCAAGAGTTCCCAATCGCGGCCCTATTGCTGTTGAGGTATTCACAAAATTATCCTTAGCAATGATAATATTTGTACCATCCTCATCCCAACGGTAGCGGGTGTAGTCTTCTTTAGGCGTAAAACCAAAGGTTGATCGGAAGGTTACCTGCGGCTTGCCCTGTGCTGCTTGTTTTAGCTCTATAACGATAACACCATTTGATGCCCGAACCCCATAAATGGTAGAAGAAGCGGCATCCTTAAGAACAGTAACCGATTTAATTTCATTAGGATCAATCATATCCAATGTCAGTTCTGTAGGATAACCATCTATTACAATTAATGGGCTTTTGTTTCCTCCGATGGTAGAGATGCCCCTTACCTGGAAAAGTGAGTTCCCTTCAAATTTTATGTCACTGTTTATCAGCAGACCGGGCAACTTGTTGGTTAAGCCTGAAAGAAAATCTGTACTGATACGCGATTCGTAATCCTTTGTGCTAATGGTGGATACAGCCCCTGTACTTTGCTCAGGTTTAATTCGTTGATAGCCTGTGTTAATTGTGACCTCTTCCAGGATGGCTACGGCTTGTTTGAGTACAATTAACATCGGGGCCAAACTGGACTTTTCAGTGAGATCCACTTTACTTTCAATTGGAAAATAGCCCAGTGAGCTGATGGACAAAATATATCTTCCAGGAGCAACATCTTTAAACGAAAAGCGACCCTGTTGATCAGTTGCTACTGTGAGTTTGCCTGGCCTTAAGGTTACTGTTACACCTGGTAACGGATTACTAAGGGAATCAGTAATTAATCCGGAAAGTGTTTGCAGGAATATTGGAGCTATGCTGTTACTAAATGCAGCAACTTCTTTTTTCTCTGTAATTATGATGTACTTACTATTGAACGAGAATTCCAGATTCTGCTGATCTAACATGGTAGTTAAAGCAGTTGCTAATGGAACATTTTTTAAGTTAAGTTTAACAGGCAGTAGGTTATCCAGCAATTTACTTTTAGATAAAACAATATATCCGGTCTGTTTTCTAATGGCTACAAAAGCACGCTTCAGGCTAATATTGTTGTCTACGATAGTTACGCGTTGCGCGAAACCAGATGCACTGGCCTGCATTAAAAAGGCAATCATCAGAATGATGGTCAGTTTCATAGCTCGCAACGTTTGTTTAGATGTTATTGATAATTGAGCACACCTAAATAGATGAATAAATTTCATAAATTCGTTAGTTGTTTTGGTTGATGCAAATGCCTTAGGCCTTCGAAAACTGATAGGCAGTTGCTGGTTAAGAAAATTCTTTAGGGGATGATCTGGCCAGAACATTCAACCGGGTGTCTATTTGTGTGAAGGGGAAACCCTTTAAACGATAGTCATTCGGTTCTTTTGTTAAAAGGATGGTTAGTCGAGTTCTGTCTTGGTTTTGATAGAACTATCTCATAATCCTTATCCTCCTTCCTTCAATTTTAAAGTGAATATTTCCGGTAGTTGCTAAACTTTCCAAAACCTTAGATAAGCTATCATTTCTTGATACACCTCCTACATAAAGTTCGCTTTGATCGATGTTGCTGTCAAAATCTACTTCAACATTATACCAACGCTCAATTTTGCGCATGATACTAACTAATGTTTCATCGTCAAATACCGATATCCCATCTTTCCAGGCCACAACATTATCTACGTCAACCTTGCGGATTTTTATCTCACCATTGCTTAATACGGCTTGCTCATTAGGTTTAAGTATCCTATCATTTATTTTCACCGAACCTTCTACAAGCGTAGTTTTAGCTAAAGGCTCATCTGTATAGGTATTGATATTAAAATGAGTTCCCAATACTTCTACTGTTTGGTTTGAGCTTTGGACAATAAAAGGATGATTACGGTCTTTGGCCACCTCAAAATATGCCTCACCATCTAATTTAACATTTCGCTTACCGTTTGCGATGAGGTTGGCAGAGTAGGTTAAGCTGGTTGCCGCGTTTAACCAAACCATAGAGCCATCTGGCAAACGTACCTGATAGGTTTCTCCTTTAGCTGTTGATAGCGTATTCACCTGGTTGGTGCCACTCGATTTGCCTTGAAGTTCGTAGGTCAGTTGACCATTTGCAGATTTGCGGATCGTTACCCCACTTTCACTAGCCAGTTTTCCATTTTGTGCGTTATCCAGCCTGATTTTTGTTCCGTTGCCGAGGGTCAGTGTTGCTGCATTTTTACCAGGTGCAACATCGTTTACCACAGCGATTTGCCCTTTGGGTACGATAATGTCTGTTTTATAAAAATATAAGCCTAAGCTAACTATAAGCAATATTGAAGCAGCAATTGATGCGCTCTTCCAAAACGGGAAACCTTGTTTTGTAATGCCGTTGCTGCCGGTGATCTCATTGCAAATTTGCGCTGCCCGTATCTGTGAAATATCAGTATGTTCGGTAATGTTCAGCGTGGTTAGTTCATCATCGAATACTTCTTTCATCAATTCGTTAAGCTCGGGGTTCAATAGAACTTCCTGGAATTCATCAAGCTCAGCAGGCTTAAGTGAATTATTTAGGTACGCTTGATATAGATAGCTGATTCTGTCTTTTCCCATAATGAATACATATTAAGTTAGCGTTATGATTAAGCAAACTTAATGGCTGTTTATTGATAAGACACTTCAAAAATATTTTCGGAGTAGGTTGGCTCAAATAATTTTCAATAGAAGTAAAAATATAGCAAAATTGCCATTTGCCTGCACATGTTTGCGAAGCGATCGCAAGGCCAGTTGCATATGGGTTTTAACGGTTAATGCTGATATTCCCAGCAGATCGGCGACTTGTTGATATTTCATGCCCTGACCATAGCACAATTGGTATACTTCCTTTTGTTTAGGCGACAACTGCTGAATTCCCTCTTCCAGAATCCGGTGGCAATCATTGAGCATGATGCGTTCCTCGGTTTCGTTATGCTCTTCTTCCCATGTCAAAACAAGGCCCCTATCTGCCTTTGCCGCTAACGCAATACGGCGGAGTACATTAAGTGAGCGATTTCGGACAATGGTAGTCAAATAGCTTTCTAAGTGACGTACCTTAGTCAGTTCCTCTCCCATGATCCATAGTTTCATAAAAACCTCCTGAACGATTTCCTCAGCCTGACTCTCATCGCGCAGCAACTTCAAGGCTGAGGAATAAACAAGTTTCCTGTATTGTTCATAAATAACCTTGAATGCCCGCTGGTCATTCATAGCTATTTTGGCCAACAATTCTTGTTCGTTGAGAATGGGTTTTATCACCATAAGGGCTTAAGGAATTAGCAGCAATGTAGTTATATTTTCGAACTTTGTATAGCGTCCTCTTTCTTCTTCAATGCCTTAACAATCCAGGGCAATGTCAATCCTTGACCTATTAACGATAGCAACACCACTGCAATTGATATAAATATTATTTCATTTCGCATGGGGAAGGGTGTCCCGTTTTCGAGTTTAGCAGGTAAGCCAATTGCGATCGCCAGTGACACAATACCTCGCATGCCAGACCAGGTAAGGATTAAGCTGGTGTTTGAATCAAATAACGCTTCCTCACTAATTTTTCGTTTTCCCTGGAAAGCTTTTTGCAAATTGAACTGCTGAAGGTAAACTCTTGCAAGTCTTATTAAAATGGTCACAATAGTAATGATTGCTGCGTAGCCAATAAATGGCCATACCTGTTCTGGCGCCAATTCTTTAAGTACGATCGGGAATTGAAGTCCTATTAATAGAAAGATCAGCCCATTGAGCAAAAATATAATTACATCCCAGAAATTTTTGGTCTGCACTTTAAATTTTTCGGGGAATTTTTCACGACTTAGTCTGGACATGCCTAAACCTAGCATCACCACAGCAATAACCCCGGATACATGAAACAACTCTGCAACCAAGTATGTAACGAAAGGCATAAGAAGCATCAAGCTAAGGACAACAAGCGCATTGTTACGGAAGAACCACAATACGTACGACAATAATTTCGCTATAATAAAGCCAATAATAAACCCACCACCCAAAACAATAAAGAAGTCTAGCAGTGCCCCCCAAAATACAAACGCGATACCGGTTACAGCTGCCACCGCAAGTCTGTATGCAACCAGGGCAGAGGCATCATTAACCAGGCTCTCCCCTTCGAGAATAGTCTGTGTTTTGTGTGACAGTCCTAAGCCTTTTGTAATGCCCATTGCAGCAACTGCATCAGTTGCAGAAAGGATGGCGCCTAAAACGAATGCCAATGGCCAGATCATCCCAATGAGGTAATGCGCGACGACAGCAATTCCGGCTGTGGTAAGGAATACCAGGCCGATTGCCAGGGTGCTGATGGTATTCATGTTCGTTTTAAACTCCTTAAAAGAGATGTTAAAAGCTGCATCATACAGTAAAGGCGGAAGAAACAGCAGCATAACGATCTCCGGATTTAACTCTACTGCCGGCATAGCTGGCATAAAGCCGATGCCTATACCCACTAAAAGCAACAGTACCGGAACGGGAAGTTTAATCTTATCGGCCAAGCCTGAAGCCCCAATCATTAGCGCCATTATAAGCAGTATTACAGTATAGTTCTCCATTATTCCTCCTTATTTTTACTATTTTGAGGTGTTCGGAAATGCGACTCTCAACCTCTTCGCTTCTTCTGCGGTTAATTTGGATATACTACCGTGCCTGGCATCCGCCGGGAAATTGATATTCGTATCAACATTCCAGCGCATTAAATCTGCAGAGGTGGATATCCCGTACTTATCAGCCATAGGATAATCGTACAGAAGCAACCATCCCTTTTTTATAGGGTCTTTCATTACACTCGGACCCTCAGTAATTACAGGTGCGATTTGTCCTTTGTTTAATGGCCCTTCATAGATTTTATATGGGCCATTTATGTTTTTTGATGTGGCTACTCTAATTCCCCGCCGCTCTCCGGTTTTTACGCCGAATTCTTCTTCCTTATGGAATAAATAATATGTTCCTGATTGTTTAATCAGTGTGCCGTCTATCACAGAATAGGGTGGGGCAAACATCACTTGGGCAGGTGTAAAAGTTTTCCAGTCTTTTGTTTTGCAATACCAAAGCTGACTTTCTTTCCATCCCGCATCTTTAAATGAGGAAGACCAGAACAGCGTATATTCTTTTGTACTGTCTTCGTAGAAAAATTCAGGGGCCCAGATGTTTCTGACCATATCTCCTGCTGCATTCCGTATATTTTTCATAGGAAACAAGTATTGATCAACTTCCCAATGGACTAAATCTTTTGACGTTGCATACAGGCAGCTTGGTCCAAGGGTTTTTCTATCCTCTTTATCAGGGCTGCCTCCAGTGGCTACCAGCCTCCACAATCCGTCCGTTCCGCGGTGGATAAATTGATCTCTTACAAAATGATCCCAGATAGGCTTATTGTTGTTTAAGGGAGTCCAGTTCCTACCATCGGCCGATAATGCGATGTGCAATTGTGCCACCAGAAATGGATCTGGTAGAGGAACTTCAACAACCTCACCTTTTTCATTAATTTCAATACGGGTAGGGTATCGCTGACGAAAGTAGGTTAGCATCCAAACATCTTTGTTTTTGCCAGTTGGCTGACTATGTGCCATTTGAGATGATGATATAAACAGAAGAAAACTAACAAACGTTAAAATTGCCGGGGCTGTTTTCATATTGATTATTAAATATTGCGTGCTAAATATATTTTCTCGCAAAGTAAGAAATAACTATCTTCAACAATAATATAGGGATATAATTAACAAGCACTCATTTCGGTTAATGCTAAAAGTACGTCTACTGCTGTTCAGTCTTATTTTGCCCTGTATGCTTTTTGGAAGACAAAAAGCGCAAATAGATAGCTTGTTAAATTTACTTTCTAACCCTAAAACTATAGGTATAAAGAGAGCGGATGTGTTAAACATCTTGGCCGACAAGTACGCTAGAACGGATTCTGCGAAAGCGTTTAGTTATGCTATGCAAGCAAGGGTAATTGCTGAAAAGCAAAACTATGCAGCTGGGCAGGCTGACGCTTATCGTACCATGGGCCTGGCAACTGCTCAAAAAAATAACCTGACAGAAGCGATGCTACACTTCAACAAGGCCATTAAGTTTTACACCATAGCAAAAAGCGACAGTGACGTAGGGATTGTGTATAGTGATATAGGTTCTGCATATGTTACGCACAATAAGCGGCCAGAGGCAATCGAAGCGTTGCTTAAAGCAGAGAGACTGCACCGGAAAATTAACGATCAGAAAAACCTTCTGGTAGACCTGAATCAGCTAGGTGTAGCTTACTATCAGGATGCACAGCCCAAGAAGGCCATTGAATACTATGTTCAGGCTGCTGCCCTGGCCGATAAGACTAAGGATAATGATTACCTTTCTTCAATCTATAATAATTTGGGGCTGATTTTATTTAGCGATAAAAATTATAATCAGGCAAAAAGTTATTACCTCAAGGTAATCGACCTGCAAAAAACGAGGAGCGATTTTAGGAATCTGGGAATCGCTTATTTGAATCTCGCTAATGTTTACATTGACCAAAGCAACTACAAACAGGGATTGTTAGAGTATGAAAATGCCCTGGCGGCATTCACTAAAATTAATTTTACTAAAGGAATTCAGGTTTGTTACAATAATATGGGCGCGGTTTCTATTAGGAAGGGTGATTATCAGGAAGCGATACCCTTACTTGAAAAGTCACTGGAAATTTCTTTTTCGTCAAAGAACTATACCGGGGTAGCGCTCACACAGCAAAACCTTGCCTACATTTATACTAAGCTCCGTCAGTATCCTAAAGCAGCTTCCATGTTTGATGAGGCAGAACAATCTGCAGGAAAATACAAAAGTAATGCATCTGTTTATGGGGAGATCTTTAACCATAGGTCAATGCTTGATTCTGCGATGGGGAATTACAAAGAGGCTTTTTTTCAGCGAAATAAGTACCTGACCATTAAGGATAGCCTACTCAATGAAAAGCTGAGCAAGCAAATTAATGAGCTGCAGACCAAGTATGACACACAAAAAAAGCAAGGACAGATCGATTTGCTAAGCAGGCAAAACACCATTCAGCAACTTAATTTAAAAAACCAGGACCTGCAATTGTTGCAAAATACATTAACCATAAGTCGTGATAAGTTAGAGATCGACAAGAATCGCCTGTACTTAGCCAATCAACAGTTAAAGCTTAAAAATAATCAGAATTTGTTGGTTAAAAAACAACTGGAATCACAAACAAGAGGTCAAAAGATCAAGTTGCTCAATGAAGAAAATACCAATCAGCAGTTACAAATTTCAAAGAGAAACGTAGCGATTTATACCATCATTGGAGTTGTACTTTTAATTGGCATTATAGCCTACCAGTTTTATAACCGCTATAAGTTAAAACAGGAAGCACTTTTGCAGGCTACCGTAATTCAGGAACAAATTGTTGCCTCAAGGGGAATCATTGATGCAGAAGAACGGGAGCGGAAGCGCATTTCCGGCGACCTGCATGACGGGCTAGGACAGCTACTTTCAGCGGTGAAAATGAACACGGAGGTCTTGATAGAAAAGTTTCTTAGCGCCAATCCGGAAGCCAATGAACTGGGTCAAAAACTGCTGGCGATGGCGGATGAAAGTTGTGTCGAAGTAAGATCGATAGCTCACCAGATGACCCCTAATGCGCTTTTAAGAAGTGGATTGGTTTCCGCAGTGCGTGACTTTGTTAATCAAATACCTGCCGACAGGATTGCAGTCTCACTGGAAACTGAAGGACTTAATGAAAGACTGGAAAGCAGTATTGAGACTGTATTGTACAGGGTAATTCAGGAATCTGTTAACAATGTTGTTAAGCATGCCAAAGCTTCAAGAATAGACATTTCCTTAATGGCCGATGAGAAAGAGATCAACGTAACCATTGAGGACAATGGAGTCGGTTTCGATATGAACAATAAGGAACTATTTGATGGAATCGGATTAAGGAACATGAAAACCCGTATTGAGTATTTGAGAGGAAGTGTTGACATTTCATCTGAGCCGGGAAACGGTACTTTAGTTGCAATCTATGTTCCATTAGACCCGGCAGAAATTTCTCTCAGCTAATCAACTTACCACCCTAATTTTGAGCTATGGACACTCGAATCACAACCATTGATGACTACATTGCCGGCTTCCCTGAACATACACGCAAGCTACTGGAGCAAGTAAGAGTAGCGATCAAATTGGCGGCACCTGAAGCGCAAGAAAAAATAAGTTATGCTATGCCAACTTATGTGCTAAATGGTAATCTGGTTCACTTTGCTGGCTACAAAAACCATATTGGGTTTTATCCCGCACCACAAGGTATAGAAGCATTTAAAGAAGAACTATCTGTTTACAAAGGAGCAAAGGGGTCTGTGCAGTTCCCACTCGACCAGAAAATGCCTTTAGCGCTTATCGCTAAAATCGTTAAATACAGGGTTGAAAAGAATCTTGCGAAACCTGTCAAAAAGAAGAAGCTATAATGCTTAACTGATCTTATCTTTATTCGTACCATTGCGCTTCAGAGAAAGGTATGCCCGAAACATTAGTGCAGTATAATCTTATCGTCAACCAAAAGACATTTCTGCTGTTATCTGATGTAGCTGTGTTTCGGTGAAAGAGATTGGCTTAAAATTTTAATATCTTGCTTTCAGAATCATATTTTATGAAAAAACAACTCCTCCTCATTGTACTGTGTTTTGTTTTTAATGTATGTTTCGCGCAGAAGAAATCTTCCTTTGATGCCAAAGGGCTCAAGGTAACCTGGGAAACTCTAGAAAATAGTTACAAAGGAACTGGAGAGACCTATTCTAAACTAACAATCACAAACTTTGGGAAAGAGGCATTCCCCGCTGCAGGGTGGACAATATATTTCAATGCAGGGAATCCCAAAAATATGGTAGAAGATAATCCAACACTGAAAATTGAATTGGTGAATGGGGATTTGTTTAAGGTTACTCCTGCTAAGTCCTTTAAAGGACTGCTTTCTGCAAAGTCTGAAGTGATCCAAATACTATCGCGCGGGTTAATTAAACGAACAGATTTTCCCAGAGGATTTTATATCGTGTTTGATAACAAGCCGGCAGATGCTGTTTCGTTAATTTATGAGGCTGTTACCGGTATCGACTATAAAAATCAACAGCGTGAGTTGGATGAAAAGACTTTTGCTGACAATGCTTTTATAGAAGATATTCCGTTAAATCTCCTCCCGCCAATATTTCCTACACCTGCCAGCTTAAAGAAAACAAAAGACATTTTCAATCTTGGCAAACAGACCAAGATCATTACAGATCCTCTTTTCAACAAAGAAGCCTCTTATCTTACTGGTGAAATTGAAAAAGTTTTTGGCTTCAAGCCTTTAACAGGCACAACAGAAAAGCAGAATGTTATTATTTTGCAAAAGCTTTCCCTTACTTCTAAGCAAGCTTATAAATTGCAAATCACGTCTAACGAAATCATTATAGGCGCTTCGGGAAATGAGGGTATATTTTATGGTATTCAATCATTGAAAAGCCTGATACCGCCAACCGCTTGGTCTGCTAAACAGGAGTCGGTACCTATCGGTGGTTTAATTGTTAGTGACGTACCCAGGTTTCCACACCGTGCTTTTATGATGGATCTTGCCCGAAATTTCCAATCAAAGACGGAAATACTCAAAGTTATAGATATGATATCTCTATATAAGCTTAATGTGCTGCATTTGCATTTTAATGATGATGAGGGATGGCGAATTGAGATACCGGGTTTACCTGAGCTTACTGATGTAGGTGCTAAGAGAGGACATACGCTGACGGAGAAAGACAACCTGATTCCATCCTTTGGTTCAGGTCCTGTTGTTAATGCCAATTCTGGCAGCGGGTACCTTAGCCGGGCTGATTACCTCGAGATTCTAAAGTATGCCACAGTAAGGCATATCGATGTAATCCCCGAGTTTGAAACTCCCGGGCATGCAAGGGCAGCCATTAAGTCTATGGACGCCAGATATGACAAGCTATTGAAAGCGGGAGATAGATCCGGTGCTGAAAAATATTTGTTAAGGGATTTGAGTGATCAATCTGTCTATCGCTCCGTGCAGGGCTGGAATGACAATGTAATTAATCCAGCTTTGCCATCTGTTTACACTTTTTTAGAGAAGCTTACAGATGAAATGCTATCCATGTACAAGGAAGCCGAAGCTCCTCTGGAAACAATACATTTCGGTGGAGATGAAGTGCCCAATGGCGTTTGGGAGCAGTCGCCAGCCGTGGTTGCTTTGTTAAAAAATGACACCTCAGTAAAATCTGTAGATGAGGTATGGCATTATTACTTCAATAAGGTGAACAGGATGCTTAAATCTAAAAATCTTTACTTATCGGGCTGGGAAGAAATAGGGCTGAAAAAGGTAATGGTAAACGGACAAAAGAAAATGGTATTGGACACGCGGTTCGCGAATGAAAACTTCCATGCCGATGTGTGGAACAATCTGGCACCTAATGAAGACCTTGCCTATAATCTTGCAAACGCCGGATATAAAGTGGTGTTAACCAACGTAACCAACATGTATGTAGATTTGGCTTATAATAAGTCTTTTGAAGAACCAGGTCAATATTGGGGCGGCTTTGTAGATCTGAATAAGCTGTTTGGATTTGTTCCGTTTGGCCAAAAGGGAAACCTTACTGACCTAGGGAAATTAAATATTGTAGGAATTCAAGCTCCGCTATGGAGTGAAATAATAACGTCTGAAAACCAACTAGAATACCTGATGCTCCCAAAATTACTCGGTTTGGCAGAGCGAAGCTGGGCAGTTAATCCCGACTGGGCTACAGAGAAAGATGCAAAGAAGGCAGCCTCTTCTTACAATTATGCCTGGTCTGAATTTTTAAATGTACTGGCTAAAAAAGAGTTGCCCCGATTGGATTATTATGCCGGAGGCTTTAATTACCGTATTCCCGTACCGGGTGTTTTAATGGAAGACAATAAAGTTAGTGCTAACGTACAGTTTCCTGAATTTGAGATCAGGTACACAACGGATGGTTCTGTCCCAACTAAAAACAGCAAATTATATACAGAGCCCCTTTCTGAATTAAAAAACCTTTCATTCCGTACGTTCAATAAATCAGGGCGGGGTAGTAAGACCATCAAATTCTAATTATCTTCGTGACATGTCCTCACACCACATCGTTCGCGAAAAACAGGAACCAGCCTTATACATTCATAAACTGGCAAATTTTGATGAGGAATACCTTGGTCAATTGTTAGAATGGAGTCCGACGTTACTTGTGCATGGCAGCGAATATGAGAAGATATTGAGCCTCGGACTAAAGGTGGACATCATTATTAACCCTTCAGATCAGGCCCACATTCAAGAGAATTCCAAGCTTATTGATACCGAAGCAGATGGAATTGTGGGTGTAGTCGACTTTCTTATTTCAGAAAAATATCCGGCGGTAAATATTATTAGTGACGTAAATGGTATTGCTCAACTAGAGAGGTTCGTATCGTCGATTGATATCGTGCTTTTTACAGAATTTTATAAAAGTTATCCGGTTAAAACCGGATTTAGTGTTTGGAAAGCGAAAGACAGTATTTTTCGATTGGAGGCGGCTTCAGATATAAAAGCCATTAATTTAAATATTTTAGATAATGGAGACTATCAAGTTGTCAGCGACGGTTTTGTAGAATTTACATTCAGTTCGTCATATTTGTTTATTAGTGAATTGTTATGATCGTTTTAAGAAAAGCAAAAGAAGAAGATATAGAAGTGATCCGGGCTATTGCAAATAATACCTGGTATGACACTTACGCAAGCTATCTTACAGATGAGCAGATCAAATATATGCTCAATAAAATGTACAATAGGGGTGAGTTGCTCTCTCAATTACAAGGAGGACACCACTTCCTTATTGCAGAAGAAAACGGTAAGGACTTGGGATATGCAGGATACTCTGTCCACGATGCTGAAACAAAAACATACAAATTACATAAACTATATGTATTACCTGCTGCACACGGGAAAGGTGTAGGAAAACTGCTGATAAATGAAGTTTTTAATCTAATTAAAAAAGAGGGCGGAACAGCGGTACAGCTTAATGTAAACAGAAACAATAAGGCTGTTACTTTTTACCAGTCGGCCGGTTTTATAATAAAAGAAACCGTCGACCTGGATATTGGCGACGGTTTCTTTATGAATGATTATGTAATGGAAAAGGGAATCTAAGTTGCTTCTTCTGTGATAACTAGTTTGTCAATTTCGGAATCCTTGTTGGGGTGTCAATGCCTTTTATAATAGTAATCGCACTTTTAGCAATCCCCTTTATAGTGGCGAGAATATTTTCGACGTCAAGAGAGCTAAATTCATCTTTTACTGTATGATAAAGTTTATCTGAATCTATCTGATCGGTGCTGATTGTGTGTGCTGGAACCCCCAATGCCGCAAGTGTAGCATTGTCACTCCTGTAAAAAAGGTTTTGCGCCGGATAAGGATCCGGATGGAAAGTAAATTCTGTTCCCTTCAAGTTCTTTTGAAGGATTGCACCAAAATCTGACTTGTCAAATCCTGTGATGAAAGCAGTGTTTTTACCAAACTTGCTGTCCTTGCCAATCATTTCGATATTGAACATCGCAACTACGTTATCGGGGTTAAGCTTTGATGAGAAATATTTTGCACCAAAACCTCCAATTTCTTCGGCAGTGAAGGCCACGAAGATCAACGTACGTTCATTATTGTTAAGTTTTTTATAATATTTTGCAAGTGCAATCATAGCTGTTGTACCTGACGCATCATCATCTGCCCCATTTGCAATGCTATCTTGTCCATCCGCTTTCATGATACCCAGGTGATCGTAATGGCCAGAGAATACCACAATTTCCTTTTCTTTCGACTTACCCGGTATCATTCCGCCAACGTTAAAGAGCGGCATTTTAGTGACACTGTTTTTAACTTCTACACTGTAGTTACTATTAACTGCATCCTGATTTAAGACAAACACCGTAGCAGAACCATTAGCCATATCCTTTTCATCAACAACGCTGCCTTGTTCCAAACGATCTTTAATTCTTTTGAAGGCATCAGCAAACTTTGCATCCACTAATACCAATTGCTTTTTAGTGCTTTTGGTAAATGGTCGGAATTGATCCATAAATGGTTTATTAGGATCCATTTTAATCACATCCGGGACAGCAGTTTTATCAAATGTTAATGTTTCACCGTTGGCGCCATAGGCTAATACATTTGCCGCATCAATGGTGTTGCCATCTATAATAACCTTAGCGGACAGGGGTTTCAATTTGTATTTATAAAAGGTCTGTCTAAAATCCTTTTCTCCCATTAGAGGCTTTAAGCCGATCGCTTTAAATTCTGACTCGATAAAGGTTGCAGCCTTATCAATCCCCGGAGAAAAAGTAGCGCGACCCTGCATTTCATCACTGCTTAATGTGCTTATTAGTTTCTCTACATAAGGTTTAGTGATAATTTTGTTAATTTCCTGAGCTTGAGCTTGCTGCGCGATAGCTAAAGCAAGTAAGGTATAGATGTATTTTTTCATGTTTTATTCGTAGTTAGCATTCAATTTACGCTTTCTCTGATCGACTTGTGTGGAAACCCTTGTGTCGTGCACCCCATCAATCACCGTTACTTCGTAATCTTTGTCCTTATCAGACTCGTGCAGCTGGGCTGTTTCCACATTAGTCACTGCATGATCGTATGGGCCTCTGGAGCTCATTAATTTAACAAAGACAGGTAAGCATTCAAAAAATATAAATAGCAGGCCTATAAAGGTAATGGCCAATGAAGTATCAGTGTCACGCTTTCCGTTAGGGCTAAAACTTAATTGTCCCAGCGCCCAGTTTCTATCAGCAAACCCTGCAACACCTGCCAGACTGTCCAATTGTTTGCCAGTTGGTAATCTTTCATTCATTAGGCCATCAAATTGCTTTCTATCTAGTACAAAGTCCTCCAAGCGCCTTACCGAAGAGGAAAGCGTGTCCAAATCTTTTTGTCGCTGTTGTAACTCTATCTCTTTGCGCTTGGCAAATGGTCCGTAACCCATTACACCTGAGGTTTCAGTAGTTTTATTTCCAAAGATCTCAAAGTTTAATTTCTGCCTGTCTGCCTTTATTGCACTCTCTAACGAATCTCTTTGAGCTTTAGTCTCATTGAGCTTGCCGATTTCTATTTTGTATTTATTATCGAACGCCAGATTTAACGTGTCGATTTTTGAACGCTGATTATTCAGGTAACTAACTTTTAAGCGCTCCCGAATTTCTTTATCAAATATTTTCAATTCTAGAGGCCTTGAAATTACCATTCCGATCATAATTGCCAGCAATATCCTGGGTGTGGCCTGGAGAATTTGTTTTCCGTTGCTTGCGCTTTTATTAATACTGGAAACTATATACCTGTCCATGTTAAAAATGGCAAGTCCCCATAATAGGCCGAATAGAATGGCGAAAACTACTGCAGCGGCATCACCCTTAAAAACGAAGTACATGGCATAGCCCCCAGAGAGGGTAGCAAACAAACCGGTAAAGAATATAGTTGCCCCGATACCAATATATTTATTGTGTTCGGTGGGGTACTTTTCGAGTGTAGCAA
The DNA here is from genome assembly GCA_040385565.1 of Bacteroidota bacterium. Taxonomy (GTDB): domain Bacteria; phylum Bacteroidota; class Bacteroidia; order Sphingobacteriales; family Sphingobacteriaceae; genus Pedobacter. Next base: position 295,476 of record JAZKHD010000015.1, read on the forward strand.
TGTGCGCGCCCGAACAAAACCAAAAGAACCTCGATATAGAATTCATGTATAAACCAAAGTTAGTAAAGACCTACTATTAAACGCCACCACCACTTAGTTGTTACAGAATTAGGGGCGAAATCCTTATCTTTACAAAAATCCAAATGTTATGATTAAAGAAATAACTGTTGAAGAGCTTAAAGAGAAAATAGACAACAATGAAGATTTTCAACTGATTGATGTTAGAGAAACTTTTGAGTATGAAACCTCTAATTTAAATGGTGAGAATATTCCTTTGGGTGGAATCTTACTTGAATCTGATAAAGTTGCAACAGACAAACCGGTTATTGTTCAATGCAGAAGTGGTAAAAGAAGTGCAGCAGCAATTATGCAGTTGGAGCAGCAGCTGGGACTAACCAATCTGTACAACCTTAAAGGCGGAATACTTGCATGGCAGGAAGCTTTTGATCCGGATATGCAAGTATATTAACAGATGAAGAAGAAGATCGCTTTAAATGTTTTTTATAATCTCGGACTGATTATTTCAGTCTGCGGAATCTTTTGGGCATTTAATAACAACTACTATCCGGTTGTTGCTTTATTCGTAGCTACAGCTGGATTTTTTCTTTATGTAAAAATTAAGCTAATTAAAGACATCAGAGCTACTCTTAAGCAGGGAAAAGATCTGTAGGAATACCCTCTAATCCCAGTCCCGGTTTAGTGCTGAGTAGATATTTTCCGTCTAACATTGCCGGATTAGTGAATGGGTTATTCTTAGTAAGCCATGGTCCATCCAGGTCAGCCCAGTCGCAAAGCGGGGCCAAGGCTGTTCCTGCATTTGTTGCACACGATGTTTCGCTCATACAGCCTATTAAAATTTTCATACCAAAAGACCTGGCTTTTAAAATCATTTGATGGGCCTCATACATACCGGCACTTTTCATTAGTTTTATGTTGATGCCATGATATGCGCCCTTTAGTTCGTCAAGGTCGGCTAGCCGCTGTACGGATTCATCAGCAATAATTGGAATTGGGCTCCTTTCTGTAAGCCAGGCATTTCCATCCTTATCCAGTTTGTCCATTGGTTGTTCAATCAATCTTACACCCTGATCATGTAACCAGTAGATGAGGTCGATCGCTTTACCCCTATCCGTCCATCCCTGGTTGGCATCTACGTACAACGGTAATTGGGTTACAGCTCTTATGGTTTGAATCAGTTCTTTGTCATTGTCTCTCCCCAATTTTACTTTGATCACTTTGAAATTCTCTGCATCTGCCAGTTTTTGCCTTATTACCTCAGGGGTATCAATGCCAATTGTATAAGCCGTAGCTGGCATTTTACTTGGTTCCGCACCGTAAATTTCGTAACAGGGCTTATTTTGAATCTTACCATTGATATCGTTCAATGCGATATCAATGGCCGCTTTAATTGCAGGGTTACCTTTTTCAATAGCATCAAGGTAGGTAATGATCTCCTTAAAATTAAAAGGGTATGTAAAGCGGTTAAAGTCTACACGGTTTAAAAATCGTTCTGCTGTTTCGAAGCTTTCACCCATATAAGGAACCATTGAGGCTTCGCCGTAACCGATTACGCCTTCGTAACTCAATCTTAGCAGTATAACCGGCGTATTTGTTCTCGAAAACTTAGCAATAGAAAAAGCGTGTTTCAATTCTAACAAATACGGCTTGTATACTGCTTGCATGGCTGAGGGATTGATGGTAATGCTAAAGTTAAAAAAAGCTGGCCTGATGCCAATGTAAAAATAATATACCTAATATTGTGGGCGTAATGAACAATAGCATTTATCAGCCCTTCAAAAATTTTGACTTCAAATACAAGAATTGCTTTTTAAGCGGCGATACTTTTTCATCTCCTCTAGTTGAAGTGCCAATCCTTCCTGAGTGGCTGTTGTCTGTTGCAAATTACAGTGGAGAAGAACAGATCAAGCTGCTTGATGAAAGTATTAGAAGTTACAACTCGCTAAAAGTACCGGTAAACCAGGAAGTTCTTGAACACTTTATCAACCCTTTAGAAGAGAAAGTTGCTAAAGCGTTTGAAATAGGATACCGAGGGGTGTCAGCGCTTGATGAGGAAGATCTTTTCAGGTGGATCGGCAAGTTTATGTACGCTTTGTTGTACGTTGAGATGCATGCAGCTGTAAAACAACAACAGATTAGTGAAGATGGGATCAATATGTCGCAAGGACTGATGCACAAGTTCGGAAATCTTCATACCATGATTCAGGGCATCTATACCAATGTAGAATTCGAGGATTTCAAACCTTGGTCTATCGTAATTGTTCCATTACACCAACAAGACACTCCTTTTAGTTTCAGGGATGAAATCAATACACTTACGTTTTCATTGAAATTAAAAGACTTTGCGATAATAGCCATACTTCAGGACAACGGTACAAACAAACGTTATCATGAAGAGCTACTGAATCAGATTGAAGGGATTCCTTTATCTGCCCAGCAAGTAGAAGAATTGACTGCACGTTTTTATTATTCGGCTTATCTATTTAACCGCTTGCCTGAATATGCCATTTTACCAGTAGAAGGCACTATTTATATTGATGCCATGCCACTTCGGGGAACCCTCAATAAGCCACTGTTTGACCATTGGCAGCACAAAACCTATGCGCAGGTTTTGCAGGACTTTTGGAAGCCCTGGGGGCATACCTTATTTGAGATCATCAAAGATCCCACTCAGCCCATAAGTTATTTTAGCCCTCCTTCTTTACCGGAGAACTAATTTTAACTAGCCTATTTTTGCCATCAATTCTGAAATGAAATGTGGGATGATACCCGGGATCAAGAGCACTGAGAATATCAATCCAGACAAGGCCCCAAAAAAGTGAGCGTCATGATTGATATTATCTCCTGACTGCCTTCCAGCATATACACAATAAGCAAGATATAGCGGGCCAAATACAATTGCCCAAATTGGCACAGGTAAAGGCATAATGTACATTGTGGCAAAAGGAGCTAACAGTATTCCACTAAACAACACGGCACTAATCGCTCCTGAAGCACCAAGACTGTTATACCAAAGATCATCCTTATGCCTGATCACCGATGGTATATCGCTCAATATTAAGCTCACAAAATATATAATCCCAAAGTTTAGTGAACCAATTCTTGCCTCCAAAGGAAAGCCAAATGAGAAAAATGTAATCATGTTGAATATAAGGTGCATCCAGTCGGCATGAATAAAGCCGCTGGTAACTAACGTGTACACTTTATGTCTTCGGGCTACATTATATGGGCTTAAAATAAACTTGCCCATTAAACTATGGTCGTTAAAAGCGTAAATACTAGTAACAATGGTAAAAATAAATATGAATGAGGCTACAGGTGTATTGTTGATGAAATCCATTATTTCAATGTTAGTTTAGTATTGGTAACTAGTCTGGCAATCGGATATCGTGTATAAGTTTTTTCGAAGTAGTCCGAGTCTCTATATATGAAGTCAAGTTGCGCATCGGCACTTTTGGCAAGTTCCGGATTCTTGATTTTTTCTTCTTCCAATCGCTTTTTTAAAGAAGGGTCTTTTTTCATCAGTTCGGCTGCGGTGTCTTCAAAAACATAGGAAGAAAAATGTTCTTTCATGCTTAAAACAGAATCAAAGAAATTCCAGTTAAAAAACGAGTCCATCGCCTGCGGCTCTAAAGTTTCTATAATATAACGGTTGCCGGGTTGGTTTGCATACACCACGTAATCGCCGGCATAAAATTGAAGCGACTGCTGTACGGGCTTAAGTTTAACGGAAGAATGAGGATAATGACCTTCATATGGTTTTGTCCCCGTTTTGTAGTCGGTCACATAGTACAGCTCCACGTTGATTTTTTCATCTGCCTGCAATTGCTGTACCTGAATGTTATTCAATTTTAGTAATTCAATTACTTTAGTCCAACCTTGCGGAATAATATAGGCAATAGGTTTGGTAACGGTAGCAGACGCGTTAAACGTATTCCAGTATTTAATGGGTTTGTTATAGGGCTCATTTCTATCATAGTACAAACGATCTAATCCACTAACCTCACTTGGTTTCTGTTTAGCAGCATAGCCCTTAAAATTAAACAACTCAAATTTCTTATCATCAAGTTTCCAATCCACAGCAAATTCCTTTTGGGCAGCAACCTGAGCATCAGCTTTTGTCTTATTTTCGCCGATTAATTTCGCGTCTCTGGAGACAATCTCTACATAGATTTTCAATAGCTTATAAGTAGCATCCACACGCTTTTCATAATCTTTTAACATGTGCGTTTCCGGCATAAAACCAATGGTGTTGTGCAGTGTAGTGTAACCAGTTGAGTATCTTGGAGATTCCAAAAATCCGGTTATACCTGCATCAGGGGTTTCCTCCACAGAATTAACGTAAGGTGTCATCTCATAACCTACTTTAGCCATTTCACTATATAATGAAGGAAGCATCCTGTTTACCAAATAATCAGCTAAAACAGGTTGCAGCTTGTCTTTATGAGTTGGTATAAGCGTCATGGTGTATTGGTAATCTGCGCCATTGCTGGTATGTGTATCGACAAAGATCTCGGGTTGCCAGGTATTGAATATTAGCTGGAATGCCAGCGCATTTTTGGAGTCTGATTTGATGAAGTCCCTATTGAGGTCGTAGTTTTTCATATTTCCTCTAAACCCATAAGCTACCGGGCCATTTTGATTAGCTCTGGAAGTACTTGTGCGGTTAAAACTTCCATCAATATTATAAATGGGCACAATACAAATTACCACATCTTTTGGTATCAGGTTGCCTTTAAGCAGGTCTCGCGCCAGCATCATACTGGCATCAATACCTTCAGGCTCTCCTGGATGTATGCCATTATTGATCAACAGAACTCTTTTGTTGTTTTTTCTGATTATCGCCGGATCAAATACCTTGTCTTCAGACAGCACCAATAAATGTAAAGGTTTTCCAATATCGGTTTTACCATATTCAAGCAGCCTGGCTTGTGGATAAGATTTCGCCAATAACTGATAATGCTTTATTGCCTGATCGTATGTGGCTGTTTCTTTTCTGTCACTAAGTTCGTACGGTGTTTGCTGGGCCGATGTTTCCATTGCTATAAAGAGGGAAAGGATGAATAAAAGATTTTTCATATGCCTAATTCAGGTTTCTTTTAGAGATGCCTATCTGACCGAAATGATATTTAAGCCCTATGCTGTAAAAGTTGTAGATGTCTGGATTGTTGTTTTTAAATTTAACAGATGAATCATCATAACCGTCCAGTCCTTCCCCAACAGTAAGATTGCTTTGTAAGTTCAGGTTTAACGCAACCTTCGGTATACCCGAATTGCTTTTAAAATAATAATTGATGCCTAAGTTAAAAGGAAAAGTGACGTCTGTCGAATTGTCGAGCCCCGGAAATTTGTAGCCGGTACTTTCCTGGTACCTGGCTATGCTTTTCATTTTGTTGCTGACAAAGCCTGCACCAGCACCAATATATAAATCTTTTATAAAGTTGCTAAAGCCATTTCGGTCATAATCTATAAACGCTCCTAAAGCTAATTTTCCATTGAAGGTTGCCGACATGTATTTATTTATAAATTGTCGTTCATAGGGATCTGACTGTAAATCGCCACCGGCCAGTTCACCTTTTTGCAGTTCAGCACCAAGACTAAAGAATGGGGTAAAGTGATAGTCAAATGTGCCATAACCCGCCAAAGCGAAATCATGTTTTTGAACATCGGTAAAAGTATGGGTTCCTCCTCCACCTATCCCCAGGCTGATCTTATGAAAGTTCGACTGTGCAAATGCGTTAACTCCTATTATAAGGGCAAAAATGGAAGTGCTGATTCTTTTCATTAATCTTTATATAACTTTGTTTTTTTAAACAGCCATGCTAAATTATCAAAATAAAACCGGATCACTTCAATCGCGGTTCATAAAGTATGTACAGATAGACACACAGTCCGATCCACTATCAAGCACTACTCCGTCTACCGCAAAGCAAAAGGATTTGGGGAAAGTACTTGTTGAAGAATTATTGGCTATGGGCATTACTGATGCACATCTAGATGAACACGGCTACGTTTATGCCACTATTCCTTCCACCTCTGGTAAGGATGTTCCTGTAATTTGTTTCTGTTCACACATGGATACCTCTCCTGATTGCAGCGGCGCGGCTGTTAGACCATTGATACACTATAATTATCAGGGTCAGGATTTGATATTGCCCGATGACAACAGCATTATTTTAAAAATGAAAGACCATCCTGACTTGAAAGACCAGATTGGGAATGATATTATAACTGCCAGCGGAACAACATTGCTAGGTGCAGACAATAAGGCAGGCGTTGCCGAAATTATGGAAGCGGCAGCCTTTTTAATGGAATATCCTGAAATTGGCCATGGCACAATTAAAATACTATTTACACCGGATGAAGAGATCGGTAGAGGGGTAGATAGGGTTGATTTGAAAAAGCTTGGTGCAAAGTTTGGTTATACCATAGATGGGGAAACATTGGGATCAATAGAAGATGAAACCTTTTCTGCTGATGGCGCAGTGCTAACAATAAATGGTGTAAGCACACATCCCGGTTTTGCTAAAGGAAACATGGAAAGTGCCATTAAAATATTGTCGGACGTGATTACTGCATTGCCGACTGACTGCCTTTCACCAGAATCAACGGAAAACAAGGAAGGCTTCATACACCCGGTAAGTATTACAGGCAATGTAGAGCAAGCCGAAGCCAGGTTTATTTTGCGGGCATTTGATGATGAGCAATTACAGGCTAACGGAGAGTTTTTGGATGCTACGGTTCAAAATATTATAGAAGACTATCCAAACTCAACGTATACACTTGACATCACCGAGCAATACCGGAACATGAAACAGGTTTTAGACCAGCATCCTCAGGTTATTCAAATTGGTATAGAGGCGATCAGAAGAACAGGGCTAAAGCCAAAGCAACAAAGCATCAGAGGTGGTACAGATGGTTCAAGATTGTCCTTCATGGGATTGCCTTGTCCTAATATCTTCGCCGGAGAACACGCCTTTCATGGTAAGCAGGAGTGGGTTTCAGTGCAGGATATGGAAAAGGCCGTTCAGACCATCATCAATATTGCATCTATATGGGAAGAGAAAGCTTAGCCAGATACTGATCGTTTTCATCTTCGAAAACTATTTCAGTAATCCAGCCCTGCTTATTGGCAATGTTTTTTAAGGTTTGCTGATCAACGTATATCCATTTAAACCAATTGCCTTTCACGCCTTTGTATTCGTATCTGAAGCTCACCTCCCCATAATAACCGTTAAGGGGAAAAGCAACTTCCTGGTACAAATAAGAAAGGTCTGAGCTATCAAATAGAAGTTGTCCACCTGGATTAATCATTTCTTGTGCTTTAGTCAAAAATGAAATAAGCCCCGCAATGCTTCCTGTAAGTCCGATACCGTTCATCATGAATAGCAGCGTATCGTATCGCTGGCCCTTAAATTTTAAAATGTCACCTTCGATGGCGTTTTTAAGGCCCCGCTGTTTCATAATTTTAACCGCAGGAGCGGAGATGTCCATAGCAGTAATGTCAAAGCCTCTGTTTTGAAGTATCAGCGCATGACTGCCAACACCCGCCCCAACATCCAAAACCTTTCCTTTACACAGTTCTAAAGCTTTTAGCTCTAAGTCAGGCATGTCTTGTTCGTCTCGGAAGTAGATGTCGACCGGCATTTCTTCCGGTTCGTCATAAGAATTATGTACCCAAAGGGTTTCTGCAGGTGGTTTAGTAAACTGATCTTTTAAGGCTTCACCGAAAACATCCATGAAGCAAAGATAATTTATATTTCATATTCCTGATGGTACTCAGGGATGGCGACGTGTTTGAAACCTTTATCCTTAAGTTTGGTGGCGAAGTTTTGCTGAACGTCATATTCCCCATGAACCAGAAAAAGCTGCTTTACTTTATCAGGATCCTGGCACGAGAGAAAGTGAAGCAGATCTTCATAATCTCCATGAGCACTCATAGATCTGATAGATTTTACTTCTGCAATGACATCATATTCATCACGGAAAATGCGGACTGACTTTTGTCCGGCAAGCAACCTGCCACCCATGGAGTGCGGTTCGGCATACCCTACCATCAGTATGGTGTTTTTTGCATTGCCGATATTGTTTTTAATGTGGTGCCTGATACGGCCTCCTTCTGCCATTCCGGATGCGGATATAATTACGCATGGCCTGGAATCTTCGTTTATAGCTTTCGATTCGATTACGCTTTCAGTGAACTTGAGCCCTTTGAAGTTGAAGATGTCATCGTCTACTTTTAAAACTTGCTTTACACCACTATTGTAAACTTCCGGATGATTTTTTAAAACTTCTGTGGCTTGTAATGACAGCGGGCTATCAACATAGAAAGGTACATCAGGCAGTTTTCCTTTTAGTTCCAGGCCATTCAAAGCATAGAGCAATTCCTGCGTGCGGCCAACGCTAAAAGCCGGTATAATTACTTTGCCTTTTTTAATCAAACAAGTTTCATGGATAATATCTAACAGCATATCTTCTATCGGATCAAGATCTTTATGAAGAGAATCGCCATAAGTAGACTCCATCAAAATATAATCCGCTTGAGCAAAACGCTGTGGGCTTTTGAGTAGCAAATCGCCATAGCGGCCCACATCACCACTAAAAGTAACTCGCGTTGTTTTACCTTCTTCTGTAATGGTCAAATGAACCGCCGCACTACCAACAATATGGCCGGCATCTGTAAGGTTTATGCTGATGTTCTCATCAATTTTAAAATCTTCATTGTACTCAACAATTTTGAATTGACTGAGTGTTTTCACCACATCATCTTCAGTATATAAAGGCTCCTCTACCTCTTCGTTTTCCTTCTTATGGCGATTAAGAAACTCAGCATCCTGTGTTTGGATCTTTGCAGAATCCATCAGCAAAATGCGGGCAAGATCCATTGTCGGTGGTGTACAAAAAATGCTCCCGCTAAATCCTAAGGCTACCAACCTGGGCAATAATCCGCAATGATCTATATGTGCGTGAGAAAGTATCAGATAGGTAATTTCCGAAGGCTTAAAACCAAAGTAACCGTTCAACTTATCGGTTACTTCGCCCATGCCCTGGAACATTCCACAATCCAATAATATTTGAGAATTGTTTTTTAAAGTAATTAAGTGTTTACTGCCGGTAACAGCACGTGCTGCACCATGGAAAGCGATTTTCATTTAGCAAACCTACGCCTTAATTCCAGCGATAGTGTCTTTTACTTTATCTGTAACATCAGCAAGTTTATCTTTAGATGAATCAATTAAATCTGATAACCAGTCGGCCACTTTATCCTTAACATCGCCAGATTTGTCAGATGATAAAATTAGTGCTACTGCTACACCCAGTGCTGCTCCTGCTAAAATGCCCGCAACTATTTTTGTTTCCTTTTTCATAATCCTATTGTTTTTCTGCTGACCCAAAAGGTCAATGTTGTTCATTTACATAAGTAAAACAATAAGAGCAGGGAATAGTTCTGCTAATGACTATATTTATCACTATGCTGAGAACTTTATCGTATGTAAATATCGCCTTCGCCATCTTGTATTTCCTGCTCTACCTGCTCAATAGCACTTCTTATGCAATGGCCGGAATATTTGTTGTGATCGTATTTAATGCTTTAGTTTTAAGGAATATTGAACAGCAAAAGAAATTCAAACTGGTACATTTTATCATAGGCAGCACAAATCTATTCTTTGCGGGATTTTTGATATTGTGGGTCACACATATTATCCTGTCCTCCTTCCGTTATAACTACTTTGGCCACTCCTGGCTATACATATCAATCTGCATTCCTTTTATCTTATCAATTGCAGTCCACTTTGTTTTGGTTTTTAGAAAGTTCAGGCAGGGCGTGGCAACATCACTTTAAAATTTTATTTTAGCCTGTCAAAATCAACTTATATGCTGAGAACCTTATTTTTATTATTTTTTCTTTTTGCTGCTGCGGTTAATGGGAGTGCACAAACCGTGCATCAGAATAGTGGCTGGTTGTTTTTGATGAACGCTACAAAAATTAACGAAAAATGGAGCTTGCACTTTGATGCACAATTGCGTTCTGCAAATGATTGGGACCATCTGCGAAACCTCTTGATCAGACCAGGAATAACCTACTCTTTCAATAAAAACAATGACCTGACAGTTGGCTATTTATTTACACAGACCTACACGCCAGGGGCGGAAACAATAACTGAAAACCGCGCCTGGGAGCAATATATACACAAGCACAAAATATCGACTGTTAATGTAAGCCACAGGCTGAGATTAGAACAGCGGTTTGTTGAAAAGATTGCTGCTGACAATGCTTTTTCTCAGCGATTCAGGTATTTCGTGCGTTGTTTAATTCCGCTAAAAAAAGATGCCGGGACTTTCGAGAGCGGCTTTTTTACAGCATTGCAAAATGAGGTCTTTTTAAATGTCCAAAACAAAGGAAAGGTAAACGGGAGTTTTTTCGATCAAAACAGGGCTTACGCTGCAGGAGGCTATCGCTTTAGTAAAAAAATAGATGTTGAATTGGGTTACATGAATCAAGCCATTAAAGGTGCTGTAACCAATACCAATAATAATGTAATCCAGGCTGCGGTATACACGAGGTTTTAGTATGTCAAAGAGCATTTGTGTCCAACCATCTCAGCGGATAGTTTACAAATCTACCTCATCCGGTTGCACCAGACCCGGTCATATGACTCTTTTTAGTTAATCATTTGACTGCTTTTAAAGCCCTTGCTTTTCAAAACAGACACTATTCTCTATACCAATATACTGCCCATAATTAGGTGTAACCGAGTAGCCCATCTTTTTGTATAACGCTATCGCTTCTGGTTGACGGATACCTGTTTCTAATACAGATTTTTGGTAGCCAAGCTCTTTAGCCCAGTATTCAAGCGCTGTTAACACTTTTCCTGCTAACCCTTTGCCCCTTTCCTCTTCCATTACATACATTCTTTTGATCTCAACAGCTTCAATATCGAAAGGCTTAAAGGCACCGCATGCTAATGGGGTATCGTGTAGGAATGCTACAACAACATTTTTTATGCTGTCGACCTTGTTAAATTGGGCATAAAAACTATGGTCGCTGCCATCTCTTTGAGCCAATTCCTCATCAAGTAGGGCAACGAGCTTTCTGAAATCTGCATTTTCTGAATCGGTGCGAATAAATGAAATCATGTTTATTGCTTCGGAACTCGCTTCTCTGCCGTCAATTTGCTTATTACCTCTTTAAGTTTTGCTGGATCTTTAGCATATTTTTCTAAATCAATGATCTCTACTTTCCTAAAATCTATCGGGTGACTTTCGCTTTGCAAGGAGATGGATCCCGACTTCAATAGCTCTCCTTCTTCCTCTGAACCCTTTGAATCGCTTTGAGGACGATCATAACGCAATACCTCAACGCCATTGATGTAATGCACCACCAGCGAATCCCCTAGAACCAGAACTTCTGCTCTTACCCATTGGTCGCCATTGAAGGTCTCTGAGGTAGAGTTTACACAGTGTGTTTTGATAACCTTTCCGTTCTTTACAAACTGAGTACCCGGTGTACAGATGTTCGCTGTAGTTCTCGTTCCCTTGCCGGTCCCTCCAAGTAGCTGTACTTCAATGGAATTTGGGAAATCCTGGTTCTTTGCCATCGTAACGGGTAGTTGACCATGGATCATTATTCCGCTGTTGCGTAATGCCCAGCCCTCACCACCGTTAGCCTGATCACCCACAAACCGATATTCTACACCAATTAAGTAATGTGAATAGGTTTTCTTGTAAAATAAGTGCCCATATTGCTGGTCAAAGTTTTTATAACCATCATACCTCACCTGAATATTGCCATCGGCTACACGAAAGGTATTGGCAAAGTTATCATTGAGGTCATGTGTCCTGATTTTAACAGACCATCCTTTAAGGTCTTTACCATCAAAAAGCTGTTTCCATTTTGGCAGGGCGGACGGTGAATTGTTTACGGAGTATCCCATAAAAATAACCGGTAAGCTTGCCACTATAACGAATTTTAAAAAAGAAGACTTTAAATTAATTTTCATTTGTTTCTATTTGTGTGTTTTGCAGATTGAAATTACAATAAAAATAGGCAATAACAAGAATAGATTCCTGATCTTTAGTCAATGAGAACTTCCTTTTCCAAATGGGCGACTTACCTTTCGTTTTTTTTGCTAATCTTTTTATTTGGTTCATTTGTAGGCTATAAGCTGGAAAATCTACCCATTACAAGGGCAACGGTTAGGGCAGCAGAAACGATTTTAGGACTTGAGTTTACAGATTCACAAGCAGACTCTATGCTGAATAATTTAAATCAAAACCGGCTGTCTTACCAAGCTTTAAGGAAGCTCAATTTGCCCAATAGTGTTGTGCCAGCGCTAACTTTTAATCCTGTTCCCGTAAATTTTAATTTTCAGGATAAAGTGAACGGTTTTGTATTGAACAACTTAGTGCAGGTAAAGTTACCGGCTAACCGTGACGAGATGGCTTTTTTCACCATACCGCAGTTGGCCCAACTTATAAAGACTAAGCAAATCAGTTCTGTTGCACTAACCCAATTTTTTATTGACCGCTTAAAAAAATATAATAGCAAGCTGCTGAATGTTATAACCTTTACTGAAGAACATGCTTTTCGAAAGGCGGCTGAGGCGGATGCAGAAATAAAGCAAGGTAGATATAGAGGAGTGCTCCATGGAATACCTTTCGGTGTGAAGGACCTCCTGTCTCAAAAGGACTATAAAACTACTTTTGGGGCAACTCCATATAAAGACCAACAATTGGTTATCGATGCTACGGTGATTACCAGGCTTGAGGATGCTGGGGCTGTACTTGTCGCTAAAACAACACTTGGAGAACTGGCTATGGGTGATACATGGTTTGGTGGTAAAACTAAAAATCCATGGGATTTAAACAGAGGTTCCAGCGGTTCATCTGCTGGGTCGGCATCTGCTGTCAGCGCTGGATGCCTCCCATTTGCAATTGGCTCTGAAACCCTGGGGTCAATAGTTTCGCCGTCTACTGAGTGTGGGGATACGGGTTTGCGGCCTTCTTTTGGCAGAGTAAGCAAATACGGGGCAATGGCGCTTAGCTGGAGCATGGATAAGCTTGGCCCTATTACCAGAAGTGTAACGGATGCCGCAATTGTATTCAATGTAATTCAGGGGACCGACAAAAATGACCTGAGTACTATCTCTGCACCATTTAATTACAATGAAAAAATGCTCACGTTAAAGGGGTATAGGATAGGGTATGTAAAGGGCGACTTTGACAAAAAGTATGGCGGACATTTGAGTGATTCTTTAACGTTAGCTAAACTTAGAGAACTTGGGGCTGAACTTATCCCTTTGGAATATCCTAAAATGCCTATAAGTGCACTAACGTTCCTGCTTAATGCAGAAGCCGCTGCTGCTTTTCAGGAATTGGTATTATCCCATGGCGATGATTTATTGGTTCAGCAAGGGAAGGGAGCCTGGCCAAATATCTTTAGGTCAGCTCAGTTTATTCCGGCAGTAGAATACATCCAGGCAAATCGTGTACGTACAAGACTAATTCAGGAATGGTATGAAAAACTGAAAGGCTTGGATTTATATATTACCCCATCGTTCAGTCTGAATTTAAATCTTACTAACTTAACAGGGAACCCATGCGTGGTATTGCCCAATGGCTTTAATGCACAGGGACGACCGCTCAGCATTACTTTTATGGGGCAACTATTTGGGGAAGGCAAATTGCTTCAAGCTGCCAAAATTTATCAGGATGCTACAGATTTCCATAAAAAACACCCGGCATTGAATTTTTAGAATGTTGGAAAGCTATAAACCTTAAAGCTTACTTTTTTTCATCAAGTGTTTGACAATTAAAGATATTAAACTATCTTTGCAGTCCCTAAAATTAGGGGGAATAAATAATTGTTTAACAAATTAAATACAAGCAAGTGAATACGTTAAGTTACAAAACTGTCTCTGCCAATGCAAAAACTGTT
>JAZKHD010000016.1:0-75668 GCA_040385565.1 Bacteroidota bacterium
CAAAATATAAGTCAAAATATATTTGGTTTTGAAGACAGTACCTTCGTACCTCGCACTGACCAATAGATTCTATTACAATAAAAGATTCCATTATCACGACAGATGCCCATTACAATGAACAGTTGTAATTCTGCAAACGTCACTTTGCAGAAATCTAATCCGAGAATTTAGTTATAAACGAATTCTCCGTTTTCGGTAAAGATTGTTACTTGTTTCTTTTCAGATGCTTCAACACGACCAATGATTTGTGCATCAATATTGAAGCTCTTTGAAATCTCTATTATAGAATGTGCAATTTCTGCAGAAACGTAAAGTTCCATTCTGTGTCCCATATTAAACACTTTATACATTTCCTTCCAATCTGTACCAGACTGTTCCTGGATCAGTTGAAATAAAGGTGGAATAGGGAAAAGATTGTCCTTAATGATGTGGACATTGTCATTCACAAAGTGAAGCACTTTAGTTTGTGCACCGCCGCTGCAATGTACAATGCCGTTAATTCGAGCACGATGTGCCGCTAATATTTTTTTGATTACCGGGGCATAGGTACGTGTTGGTGATAATACCAATTTACCAGCTGTAACGGTTATACCATGATCATCAATAATTACTTCATCGGTTAGCTTCTTGGCGCCAGAAAACACCAGGTCATAAGGCACCGCCGGATCAAAGCTTTCAGGAAATGCGTCTGCTACAGATTTATCAAAAACATCATGCCTTGCTGAGGTTAAACCATTGGACCCCATACCTCCATTGTATTCTGTTTCGTAAGTAGCCTGACCGCTGGAAGATAATCCAACGATTACATCGCCAGCTTGAATTCTATCGTTACTGATTACCTTGTCGCGCTCCATGCGGCACGTAACAGTAGAGTCTACAATAATGGTGCGCACCAGGTCTCCAACATCAGCGGTTTCGCCCCCGGTAGAATAGATTGATATTCCCTGAGCGCGCAGCTCGGCAAGTATTTCTTCAGTTCCGTTGATAATGGCAGCGATAACTTCGCCGGGAATCAGGTTTTTATTGCGACCGATGGTCGAAGACAATAGAATGTTATCAGTTGCCCCCACACAGATCAGGTCGTCAATGTTCATGATAATGGCATCCTGTGCAATACCGCGCCACACGGAAATATCCCCGGTTTCTTTCCAGTAAACGTAGGCCAGAGAAGATTTGGTTCCCGCACCATCGGCATGCATGATATTACAGAAGGCATCATCTCCACCCAAAATATCTGGGATTATTTTACAAAATGCTTGTGGGAAAATACCTTTGTCGATGTTCTTAATGGCTTGGTGCACATCCTCTTTAGATGCAGAAACGCCACGCTGGTTATACCTGTTATCACTCATGTGCTACAAATATAAAAAAATAACCCCTGCCATTACAGCAGAGGTTATAAAACTAAAAAATAGTTGGTTATAGGTGGTCGGTTTTATTTCAAGAATAACAACTCTCTGAATTTAGGTAAAGGCCAAACGCTGTCGTCAACGATTTGCTCTAACTTATCAGTGTGGTAACGGATGGTGTCGAAGTACGATTTAACCTTCTCATCGTAGCTGATCGCTTTTTCGCGGGTATCTTCGATGTTGTTGGTTACTTTACGTGCCTCAAGCATTGCATCAATGCTTGTTTTAACAATGCCTAAATGCTCAGAAAGTTTGTTAATGATAGAAAGAGGCGTATCTAGAGCTTCTTTACCTAAACCAAGGTCTTTAAGTCCTTTAGCATTTTCAATTAAAGAGTTTTGGTATGCGATAGCTGCCGGGATGATCATGCTATGAGTCATTTCGCCCATTACACGAGCTTCGATTTGAAGTTTCTTGTAATAGTTCTCTAGCAAGATTTCATGACGGGCATGTGCTTCGCGCTTGCTGAACAAGTTTGTTTTAGCAAACAACTCAGTAGATTTTTCACTAACATATGCATCTAAAGCAACAGGAGTTGTTTTGATGTTGTTTAAGCCGCGTTTTTCAGCTTCATCAGCCCATTCCTGGCTATAACCATTTCCTTCAAAACGGATGTCTTTAGATTCTTTAATGTATTTTTTGATTACAGTTAATAAGGCAACATCTTTTTTCTCGCCTTTCTTAATCAATTTGTCTACGTCAACCTTAAATTTAGTTAATTGGTCTGCTACAATTGCGTTTAATACAGTCATAGGTGCAGAAGAGTTAGCAGAAGATCCTACAGCTCTTAACTCAAACTTATTACCGGTAAAAGCAAATGGTGAAGTACGGTTACGATCAGTATTGTCTAACAAAATCTGTGGAATCTTGGGGATACCTAACCACAACGCATTGTCTTCTTTTACTTTTTTGCTGATACGTGAGTGCTCAATCTCATCAAGCACCTCATTCAATTGCTGACCAAGGAAGATAGAGATGATCGCAGGAGGAGCTTCGTTAGCACCTAGACGGTGATCATTGCTTACAGAAGCAATAGAAGCTCTTAATAAATCTGCATGCTCATGAACAGCTTTAACAGTGTTCACAAAGAACGCTAAGAACATCAAGTTGTTTTTCGGCGTTTTACCAGGTGCCAAAAGGTTTTTACCTGTATCAGTAATTAACGACCAGTTGTTGTGTTTACCAGAACCGTTAATGCCTGCATATGGTTTCTCGTGTAATAACACTTTGAATTTATGTCTTAAAGCAACTTTCTCCATCAAATCCATCAATAGTTGGTTATGATCGATAGCTAAGTTGATTTCTTCGTAGATAGGAGCACACTCAAATTGCATTGGAGCAACTTCATTGTGTCTTGTTTTCAAAGGAATACCTAATTTTAAAGCTTCGTTTTCGAAGTCTACCATGTAGCTGAATACGCGCTCAGGGATAGAACCGAAATAATGATCTTCTAATTGCTGACCTTTAGCAGACATGTGTCCGAATAAAGTACGGCCGGTTAACACTAAATCCGGACGGGCGTTATATAAAGCAAGATCTACTAAGAAATATTCCTGCTCGATACCAAGAGAAGCATTTACCTTAGTGATGCTTTTATCAAAATACTGACAAACATCAACAGCTGCTTTATCCATTGCATTTAATGCTTTCAATAAAGGTGCTTTGTAATCTAGTGCTTCACCAGTGTAAGAAACAAATACTGTTGGAATGCAAAGCGTTTTACCAGCTGCGCTTTCCATAATGAATGCAGGAGAAGAAGGATCCCATGCAGTATAACCGCGTGCTTCGAACGTGTTACGGATACCACCATTAGGGAAACTTGATGCATCAGGCTCTTGCTGAACTAAAGCGCTACCTGCAAATTTCTCAATCGGACCATCGCTGCTTGGCTCAAAGAATGAATCATGTTTTTCAGCAGTAGTGCCGGTTAATGGCTGAAACCAGTGCGTGTAGTGCGTAGCACCTTTGCCCATAGCCCAGCTTTTGATTGCCGTTGCGATGTGGTTAGCATCCTCAAAGTTAATCAATTCACCGTTGTCGATGGCTGAAACGAGTTTAGTGTAAACCTCTTTCGATAAGAAATCTTTCATTTTTCTCTTATCAAAAACATTAACGCCGAAAAATTCCGAAATTTTAGCCGCCGGGGCTTTAACCTCTGGAGTAATTCTTGATTGCGCTTCTTTTAATGCAATTGTCCTTAAGCTTTTCATTTATTTGTTTGATATTGTTTTGAAAATAAAGTAATTATTTCAGTTTTTCTAGTGAATTGACCGTAAAAATACGAATGTGAATATATATTCAAAGGTTTTTTTATTATTTGTTAGTAATTATTTACGATTTAAACATTATCTAGACAATTATTGGTTAACTTTTTTGTGACTGGAAGAAATCTATGTTAGCGTCTTGTGTATACAAGTAGTTTTATATATGTTTGGGTTAAGGCATATAAAGTATGTCTGATAACCAAACGTGAACTTAATCAGTAAGATGTGAAACGAGTCTTGTCCTGTATAATTTGTGGTGTATTAGTATCTGCAGTGCCTGTTTTCGCTCAAACTGTCGAGTCAAACTTAAGTTATGTGGATCCTTCAATTGGAGGTGTCGGACTTATCCTTGAGCCCACAAGACCCACTGTGCAGCTTCCAAACCAGTTGATCAGGGTTTATCCGGTTCGGAAAGATGCTATCGACGATCAAATCAGTCACTTCCCATTAACAGTTGCCTCACACCGCATTGTATCCCTTTTTCAATTTATGCCTGTAACAGGTAAAGCAGATAATACCATTTGGGGTAAAAAGTCTGTATATAACCATGAAGTGCTTACGCCTTATTATTACAAAGCCGAACTTGGAGAAGAAGAAACTGTCATTGAGTTTAGTCCATCTAACAAAAGCGGCTATTTTAAAATAAGATTTCAGGACAACCAGCCCCATTACCTAAGATTGGGGATTTCTAATGAAGGGGGCGAAATCAATTTAAGCTCCAAACGTACGCTAACCGGTACTGAGATCTTCAGGGGTATGAAGGCCTACTTTTATGCTGAAACAAATACAGATTTGGGTATTGCGACCTATCAAAATGCTGCCGACAAGCGACAGCTACTTGTTGGAGCTCCTAAAGAGCTAAATTTCAAGTATGGAATTTCATATATAAGTATTGATCAGGCAAAAGAAAATCTTCACCGGGAAATACCTGAGTGGGATTTCAATGCCCTAAAAGCCAGTGCCTTTACAGCATGGAATAAAGTGATGTCACAAATAAATGTGGAGGGTGGTACACTTGCACAAAAGCGGGTTTTTTACACTTCTTTATATCGCAGCTATGAGCGAATGGTGGATATTAATGAATATGGCCAGTACTACAGCGCCTACGATCACCAGATTCATAAAAGTGAACAACCCTTCTTTGTCGACAACTGGATATGGGACACCTACATTGCATTGGAACCATTGCATATGATATTGAATCCGTTAAAAGAAGCGGCGAAAATCACTTCCTACATCGATATGTACAAACAGGGTGGATACATACCAGCCTTTGCCACGATTTTTGGCGATTGGCCTGCTATGACAGGCAACCACGCAGCAAGTTGGTTTGCAGATGCCTGGTATAAGGGGATTAGAAACTTCGATATTAAAACCGCCTATGCCGGCCTGAAGAACAATTCCCTAAACGCCACCTTACTACCATGGAATAATGGGCCAGCTACAATGCTGGATTCATTATACAATGAAAAAGGCTACATGCCCGGCTTACCTTATGGTGAACCTGAGACCGTGCCGCAGGTTGAGAATGTTTGGGAAAAAAGGCAATCTGTTTCTGTTACGCTGGAGAACAGTTTTAGCGACTGGAACATATCCCAGTTGGCTAAAATTCAAAATCTGAAAAGTGATGAGCAGTTATTTTTAAAGCGATCTGAGTATTATAAAAATGTTTACCGTGCCGATAGGGGCTTCATGTGGGCGAAGGATAAGAATGGCAATTGGATAGATAATATGGATCCTAAGGCAGCCGGGAGGGAGTTCTTTACAGAAAATAATGCCTACACCTATAATTGGGTAGTTAAGCATGATTTAGATGGCCTTTTTAAATTAATGGGAGGTCAAAAAAATGCAGAAGAGAAGCTAGATCAGCTATTTAGGGAAGATCTGGGCACTGCGAAATTTCACTTCTGGAAAACCCAACCTGATGCATCCGGATTGGTTGGACAGTTTGTTATGGGTAACGAACCCAGCTTCCATATTCCCTATTTATACAATTACATGGGATCGCCATGGAAAACACAAAAACGCATCAGAATGCTGCTGGACACATGGTATACTGACAATCTATTCGGTATCCCTGGAGATGAAGATGGGGGCGGTATGTCGGCCTTTGTTGTCTTCTCCATGATAGGGTTTTTCCCCGTAACTCCGGGTATTCCTGTATATAATATTGGTAGTCCGGTTTTTACCCAGGCAAGTATTACACTCCCCACTGGGAAAGTATTTAGGGTAAAGGCGCTAAATAATTCTAAAGAAAACGTTTACATCCAAAGCGCTACATTAAATGGTAGACCCCTGTTAAAACCTTGGTTTACGCACAAAGAATTAGTAGCCGGAGGAATATTACACTTGCAAATGGGCAGCAGGCCCAATAAGAACTGGGGCAAGTCAATTATAAGTTCGCCGCCTTCATCTATTAATTTAAATTCTGAAATTTATCGTTAAAGTGCTTATGGAATTTAAGTAGCCGTTTCATCATATGATCAAACTAACACTTATAAACCATGCTAAACACTTCATCAAATTTGTACAAGGCTGAGTGGCTTAACCTTGTCTTCAAAAACAGGAATCAATCGTATGGTGCATACGCACTTAGGTCTGAATCTGCCGGCAATACCATACGTGCATTATTTATTGGTGCTTCATTCTTTATACTGCTTTTTGCAGCACCAAAAATCTATTCACTATTAAATAGCAGTAGTATAGTTGAAGACACCAAGTTGCCAGACGACAGGATAGTTGAAATTAATCCACTCAGACCGCCGGTTCCTCCAAAACCGCTTCCTGAGGAAATTAAACCTCCGGCACCAGCGCCTTTGAAACAAAAAGTAAAGATGATCAAGTTGCCCAATCATTTTGTACCTAAAGAGGAGGCTCCACAAGTTGATGTGCCCACTATTAAAGAGATTGAAAAGGCAGTGATCGGTCCGGCAGTACAAGAGGGTTTGGCAAGCGAGTATTCCATGGCTACCACCGGCGGAAATGGTGAAGGATCAGCAGTTGGTTCAGGAACAGGAGTTGGTACATCGACAGGTGATGCTATATATGACCCGGTAGGTCTTGAGATTTATCCGGAATTTGAAGGCGGGATGAAAGCCTGGTATAAATATGTATCCCGCAACCTTAAATATCCCGAAATGGCAATGGATCAGTCCAAAGGTGGTAAGGTGTTTTTAAGTTTCGTTGTAGAACGTGATGGCTCCATCTCAAATGTTCAGGTGATGAGAGGTGTAGGCTTTGGTATGGATGAAGAGGCAACACGGGTAATAAAAAAATCACCAAAGTGGAAACCGGGTGTACAAAATGGAAAAGCAGTTAGGGTTCGATTTAATATGCCAATTACCTTTTCATTTTCATTTTAGTGCTTTTCTACCCACTTCCTTGCATTAACAAATGCCTCCATCCAGGGAGATACTTCGTCTTTGTGACCACTCGGGTAATTTGCCCAGTGCCATTGAAATAAAGAACGCTCAATGTGTGGCATCATTACCAAATGGCGACCGCTTTCATCACACAGCATCGCCGTGTTGTAATCGGAACCGTTTGGACTGGCAGGATAACTTTCGTAAGCGTATTTAGCTACAATTTGATACTGATCTTCAGCGTATGGTAATTGGAAACGACCCTCACCGTGTGATACCCAAACCCCCAAAGTGCTGCCCGCAAGTGTGGAAAGCATGATGGAATTGTTTTCCTTTATAGTCAATGATGTGAATATGCTTTCATGCTTATGACTTTCGTTATGTAGCATTTTCGGCTTATCAGCATGATCTTTATTAATCAACCCAAGTTCTACAAATAGCTGGCATCCATTACAAACACCAACAGATAACGTATCCGGACGTGCGAAGAAGTTCTCTAATGCCACCCTGGCTTTCTCGTTGTACATAAATGCACCGGCCCATCCTTTTGCAGACCCCAATACATCAGAGTTAGAGAAACCACCTACTGCGCCAATGAACTTAATGTCTTCAAGCGTTTCCCTACCAGAGATCAGGTCGGTCATGTGTACATCTTTTACATCAAAGCCGGCAAGGTACATGGCATTGGCCAGCTCTCTTTCAGAATTACTTCCTTTTTCGCGGATGATCGCTGCTTTTGGCCGCGGCTTACTCGCGTCAATAACTGGTTTCTTTCCGTCAAACTGAACAGGAAAGCTATATTTTAATGGTGTGTTGGCGTAGCTATCGTAGCGTTCTTTTGCTTTAACAGGTCCACTTTGCTTAATATCAAGTAAGTAGGAGGTTTTGAACCATACATCGCGCAAATGGTCTATGTCAAAAACATATGCAGTATCGCTATGCGTGGCGGTTAATAAAGCATCACCTGTAACTGTACCCAGTTTAAAAACTTCAATGTTGTTTTCAGCAAATGCCTGCTCTACAGATTCATCGGCCTGGAAAACCACTCCAATATTTTCTGAGAATAACAACTTAATCAGATCTGCCTCTTTTAAAACATCGAGGTTAAGGTTAGCGCCTAAATCACGATCGGCAAAGCACATTTCTAAAAGAGTAGTAATCAAGCCACCACTGCCTATGTCATGACCAGCCTGGATTTTACCTTGTTTAATGAGTTGCTGCAAGAGGTTAAAAACATTTTTAAATTGTTCAGCATTTTTAACGTCAGGAGTTTCGTTGCCTACGCGATTTAAGATCTGTGCAAACGACGATCCACCTAATTTATAGGTATCGTTTGATAGGTTTATATAATAGATTGCCCCACCATCTTTTTGCAATACAGGCTCAACTACCTTGGTAATGTCATCACAATTACCGGCTGCAGATATAATCACCGTGCCGGGCGCAATTACTTCACCATCCTTGTATTTCTGCTTCATAGAAAGTGAATCTTTACCGGTTGGGATATTGATACCCAAGTCGATTGCAAAATCTGAACAGGCTTTTACCGCCTCATAAAGTCTTGCATCCTCACCTTCATTTTTACAGGCCCACATCCAGTTCGCAGATAATGATACACTCTTCAGTCCATCTTTAAGTGGCGCCCAAACTATATTTGATAATGATTCGGCTATCGCGATGCGACTTCCTGCTGCGGGATCTATTAATGCCGATACAGGAGCGTGACCAATCGAAGTAGCTATTCCTTCTTTGCCCTGAAAATCCAGCGCCATAACACCACAGTTGTTTAATGGCAATTGCAGCGGACCTGCACATTGCTGCTTCGCAACGCGACCACCCACACAGCGGTCAACTTTGTTGGTTAGCCAGTCTTTTGATGCTACTGCTTCCAGTTGCAATACCTGTTCTAAATATTCGTTTAGTTTTGCAGCATCATAGGTTACAGGTTGATAGTTTCTGTCCATGGTCTTATCATCCATCACAACTTTTGGTGAACTTCCAAACATGTCTTTCAGTTCAAGGTCCATTGGTTTAACACCTGTAGACGCAGACTCAAATGTAAAGCGATGATCACCGCTAACAGTACCAACTGTGTACATTGGTGAACGTTCACGGTCGGCAATTTTTTGCAAAGTTTCAATATCCTGTTGACCAATTACCAATCCCATGCGTTCCTGAGATTCGTTTCCGATAATTTCTTTTGAGGATAGGGTAGGATCTCCAACAGGCAATTTATCTAAATCTATTTTACCACCGGTTTCTTCAACCAGCTCAGAAAGGCAGTTTAGATGGCCTCCCGCACCGTGATCGTGGATAGATATGATACTGTTGTGCTCACTCTCGACCATACCACGCACTGCATTTGCAGCACGTTTTTGCATTTCGGGATTAGAACGCTGAACAGCATTTAGTTCAATTCCACTGCTCATCTGGCCGGTATCTGCAGATGACACTGCTGCGCCACCCATACCAATTCTATAGTTTTCTCCACCAAGGATAACGATCTTATCACCCTCCGTAGGTTTTTTCTTTTGTGCCTGGCTTGCTTTTCCATAGCCTACACCACCAGCAAGCATGATCACTTTGTCAAAACCTAATCTCCTGGAGTTTTCTTCATGCTCAAAAGTGAGCACAGAGCCCGTAATTAAAGGCTGACCAAACTTGTTACCAAAATCGGTAGCTCCGTTTGAGGCCTTAATAAGAATGTCCATTGGCGTTTGGTACAGCCATTGACGCTCCTCAACACCCTTTTCCCAGGGGCGGTTTTCTTCTAAACGGGATAGCGCAGTCATGTAAACAGCTGTTCCTGCTAAAGGTAAAGAGCCTTGTCCACCAGCTAGCCTATCGCGAATCTCACCACCAGAACCTGTAGCAGCGCCATTGAAAGGCTCTACTGTTGTTGGGAAATTGTGGGTTTCGGCTTTTATGGAAATTACAGATTCGAAATCTGTTAAAGTATAATAATCAGGTACATCGGCACGTTTTGGCGCAAACTGCTGTACAGTAGGGCCTTTAACAAAGGCCACATTGTCTTTATAAGCGGAAACGATGTCATTGGGATGAGTTTCTGATGTTTTGCGGATCAATTTGAAAAGTGAGCTGGGTTGTTCTACCCCGTCAATCACAAACTTACCATTGAAGATTTTATGGCGACAGTGCTCTGAATTAACCTGTGAAAATCCGAATACTTCAGAATCTGTAAGTGGCCTGCCAATACGCGCTGCAAGTGAATCTAAATATTGAACTTCTTCATCACTCAGTGATAAGCCTTCCTGTTTATTATAGGCTGCAATATCTGTGATTTGTAGTATGGGTTCAGGCTTAATGTTTATGGTATAGATATTCTGATTTAGCTCCGGATATTTCTGCGAAAGCATCGGGTCGTAATCAGAATTGTTTTCTTCAACTTCCTTAAACTCTTCAATACGGATGATCCCGTCGATATCCATATTTTGCGTAATCTCAACAGCATTAGTACTCCATGGAGTTATCATCGCTGCACGTGGGCCAACAAAATAGGAGTTTAGGGTTGTTTCCTGTTTAAGTTTTGCGCCGCCAAAGAGCCATTCAAGTTTCGTAATGTCTGCAGGGTTTAGTTCTCTTTCTATTTGTAATGCGAAAACCGTTTTGGATGGGCTTGAGAAGAAATAAATCATGTTTATTTTTTGAAGATGCAAATTTAGCTTTAAAATTTTAAAACCCCGAGGATAGGTTACAATATCTCGCCTCTTTTTTACCTTTGCTTTAATCGGATAGGTATGAGTAGCATTTTTAAGTTTAAGCATTTTGAAGTTGACCAGAATGGCTGTGCTATGAAAATCAATACCGATGGGGTACTATTGGCTGCATTGGCAAATTTCAGCCTGCCGACAGTACCAGTAATTCAAAAAACATGTCTTGATATTGGCACGGGTACAGGAGTAATGGCGATGGTGCTGGCTCAGCGTTTTCCAGATGCTTTTATTGATGCCGTCGAGATAGATGAGCAAGCTTCAGTTGCTGCGGCAAAAAATTTCAGCAATTCACAGTTTGCTTCAAGACTTAAGGTTATTCATGCGGATATCACTATGTACAACACTACCAGCAGGTATGATCTCATTGTTTCCAATCCCCCCTTTTTCGTAAATGATCTGAAAAATACTGAGGCTAGAAAAAGTGTTGCCCGCCATGCAGGAGAAACCTTTTTTGAATCTCTCTTATCCAAGGTTGCTACGTTACTTACAGCTAACGGGCAGTTTTGGGTCATCTTACCGGTTAAGCAGGCAGATTTTTTGATTGAGAAATCTTTGCATTTTGGGCTCCATGTTACAGAAGAGATTGCAATCCATTCTGACGAAACAAAGCCAGTGATCAGGAAGATCATTTCTTTGGGCAGGAGTGCTGCTCAAGTAAAAAAGGAAAACTTTTACATTTATAAAGAACAAGGCATTCATACCGATGCCTACAAGGCTTTACTCAGCGACTTCTTTTTGGCTTTTTAAACTGTACTTAAATTCAGAGTCACCACAAATTGATTAGAACGGGGAAAATATTTCAATTGATTAAGTTTGCACTATGGTTAAAATAGGTTTGATCTCAGATACTCATGGCTTTTTAGACGATGCGGTTTATAAACACTTTGCAGATTGTGATGAGATCTGGCATGCCGGTGATTTTGGAGCCGGAGTAGCCGCACCACTGGCCGCGTTCAAACCATTACG
This sequence comes from Bacteroidota bacterium, assembly GCA_040385565.1. Taxonomy (GTDB): domain Bacteria; phylum Bacteroidota; class Bacteroidia; order Sphingobacteriales; family Sphingobacteriaceae; genus Pedobacter. The sequence continues at coordinate 11,736 of JAZKHD010000016.1, forward strand.
GGGTGTATTTGGAAATATAGATGGTCAGGAAATACGTGCAGAATTCCCCGAAAATATTAGGTTTACTATTGAGGGGCTCGATGTGTGGATTACTCACATAGGTGGATACCCTGGGAAATATTCACAGCAGATTAGGACAGAGATTTATGCCAATCCACCTAAACTTTTCATTACCGGTCATTCACATATCCTGAAAGTAATGTTCGATAAGAAAATATCATGTTTGCACATTAACCCGGGCGCTGCGGGTAATTCAGGATGGCACAGGGTAAAAACACTGGTCAAATTTTCCATAACGGATGGTAAAATGCACGACCTGGCAGTTATCGAGATTGGGAATCGGTAGAAATTATTAGTAACTATGTATGTACATTCAAAATGTAATACATGAAACTCCAGAACTCCCTCCTCAGTTTATCCATATTATTTATTGCTTCAATTTCAATCAGCGCCTCAGGAAATGTCAAAGAAGATTCGTTAATGATAAAAGCTGCAGCTGTGAAGTCGATGGCAGAAGACCTCATTAAAAAAGGCTTCAATGCCGGTGATGGTTATGGTGAGGTTTGGATAAGAGACATGAATACCTTTATAGAGGTTTCATGCAAGGTGAATGATAAAGCAGTAATTAAAAAACACCTGATCACCTTCTTTCAGTTTCAGCAACCTGACGGAGGAATTCTTGATGGGTATGTACCCAATCCGAAAGGCTCCGGAATCGATTATAAATATTACCATACTAAATTGGCACCCGGCTATGCCGGGCATAAGAATACTGTTGAAACGGATCAGGAATCTTCTTTAGTTCAGGCAGTAGCCAAATACATTAAAAGTACGGGCGATAAAAGTATATTGAAAGACACCGTTGCAGGCATAACAATACAGAAGCATCTTGAAGAAGCCATGCAATTTCTGTTGAAGCAAAGGTTTGACGAAAAGTATGGCCTGATATGGGGGGCTACTACGGCCGACTGGGGTGATGTGCAGCCAGAACATGAATGGGGTGTTGAAATAGACGCTAATACACACAAAGCCATAGATATCTATGATAATGCGATGTTTGTTATTGCAATTAATGATTTCCTCGGTTTCGCTACCATAACACAAAAAGAAAATGCTTACTGGACAGGAGTTAGAAATCAATTGCAAAAGAACATCCGCAAACACTTGTGGGATAGTAAGCAGCAAAAATATAAAGCGCACATTTACCTAAATGGCTCACCATTTCCTGCATCTTTTGACGAATCAAAGGTCTACTATCATGGTGGCACAACTATAGCAATTGAAGCTGGTTTGTTGAGCAAAGCCGAAGTGAAAGCGGCATACCTAAAAATGCAGGCAAACGTAAAAGCCGCAAATGCTGCTACGATTGGTTTAACACTTTATCCTGTGTACCCGAAAGGCTTGTTCAAAAACTCATGGATGGTGCCTTATTATTATCAAAATGGGGGCGACTGGACCTGGTTTGGCGGCAGAACGGTAATACAACTAGTCAGATACGGCTTACTCAAAGAAGCGAAAGAAGCGTTAAAACCTATGCTGGAACGGGTTATTAAAAACAAGGGTTTTTACGAATGGTATACACCGGAAAATAAAGCGATGGGCTCATCGAGCTTTAGGGGAGAAGCAGGAGTGCTGTGGACAGCGATTTCTGACCTTGAAAAGAAAAGTTAAACCGATAAAGATATTTGATATGTTAGCTACGAAAATTAAAGTTACGCTGCTGGTTTTCAGCGTTATTTTTAGTGCAATCAGCTCACAAGCACAAAACAAAATAATTTGGGAAATTGGCAAGGCCGATAACACGAGCGAGGGCCTAGCTTTGGCCCCTAACGGATATGCTAAGTTTCTTGATCAGGATTTTGGTTGGGAAGACCGGTATTTCCTCATTGGCTCTTCAAATGCTGCTAAAGATTTTCCTTATGTGTTGCCCGGTCCTGACGATGGTTGGGGTGGTACAGGGCCAACTTCAGGCTTACGTACACATCAGGCTAATATCTTATTCGGCATAGTCGGGCAACCGGCTGCCGGTAGTTACAAATTGACTGTAGACCTTGTTGGCTACCAGTCTATTACCCCACCACTATTTAAAGTAACAATCAACGGAAAAAGTTTCGTAAAACAACTTCCAAAACATGAAACGGATAACTCTGTAAAAGGCGAATTTAATGCTGATAATGAGTTCCGATGGGAGATTCCTGTAGCCTCATCACTACTCCGGAAAGGTGGGAACGAAGTTAGCTTGACAACCCTGGATGGTTCATGGATGGTATTTGATCAAATTAAATTGACGGGCACCACTGCTTTGAAAGTGATAAAGCCAGGAAACCTGTTTCTGCGTGAAGTTAAAAGTGCAGCGTATGAAACCCTGGTTGATGGCAAACGTGTTCAGCCTTTGCTGGTGGATGTTCAGCACCTACGTGGAAAGCCATTGCTAACCGTCAATGTCGATGGTAAACAGGTTTTTAGAGAAAGTATCGATAGTGCCAGATATCAGTTTGAGGTACCTATGTCAGCAGTTAAACAAGCCAAAAACAGTACTTATGAGATTTTCAGTAATGGCACCTCAATCGAAAAAGGTATTGTTAAACGTGCTCCAAAACCACTTTCTACACCTGCAGATTATGTAGACACTAAAATGGGTACCGCGCATTCCAGATGGATGATTGCACCCGGCCCATGGATGCCTTTTAGTATGGTTAAACTAAGTCCTGATAACCAAAATTCAGGCTGGCAAAGTGGCTATGATCCTACGTTCGAAAGCGTTGGTGTATTTAGTCATATCCACGAGTGGACAATGGCCGGCCTGGGTATGCTACCTGTTAACGGTGTCCTTAAAATCAAAATCGGCGATGAAAGAATCAAAGGAAATGGGTATCGGTCGGAAATTGATAAATCCACAGAAGAGGCGCCATTGGGGTATTATAAAGTCGACCTTAAAAACTATAACGTTAAAGCAGAACTTACTTCAACTACACGCTGCGGGTTTCAAAGGTATACTTATCCTAAAGGTACAGATTCCAGGGTGATGATCGACCTGCAGATTCCGGCAGAATACACCTATTCTTTAAAGAATGTTACTTTGAAAAAGGTAAGCGATTACCGTATAGAGGGTTATAGCAGGCAGTTTACGCCTAATGCCTGGTCGGGCGATGTAAATCAGGATTACGTTGTTCATTTTGTAATTGAATTCGATAAGCCAATAACGAAATTTGGTACCTGGCTTAATGGAAAATTGGGTAATGGAAATATCGTCGAATCCGGTGCAGTAAAGGATGCGGGAGTTTATGTTGAATTTGATACAAGAAAAGATCAGGTGGTTCAGGTTCGTACAGGAATATCGTTGGTCAGTGTAGAGAATGCTTCTCAAAACCTATTAGAGGAAGTTACAAAACCTTATGGCTGGAGCTTTGATAAAGTTCGCAATGGTCAACGGGCTACCTGGAATAAGCTTATCGGAAGGGTAGCCATCAGCACCAATGATAGGAGAGAAAAGATTCGTTTTTACACTAATATGTACCGTGGTCTTGCCAGCAGAAATACCTGGAGCGATTTAGATGGCAGCTGGGTAGACGCAACACAAAAGGTTCAAAAACTGAAAGATCCGCAGTCGCCGGCTTTGGGCTGTGATGCCTTCTGGAATACCTTTTGGAACCTGAACCAGTTCTGGAACCTCATTACTCCGGAGTGGTCGTCGCGCTGGGTAAAATCTCAACTAGCCATGTACGATGCAAATGGCTGGCTGGCAAAAGGTCCGGCCGGAATGAATTACGTTCCGGTGATGGTAGCAGAACATGAGATACCATTGATCGTTGGAGCCTATCAAATGGGAATCAGAGATTTTGATGCGCAGAAAGCATTTGAAGCGGTATATAAAATGCAGACAACACCCGCACAAAAAGTTGGTTTGGGCTTTGCCGGTAACCGAGATCTTGAGGCTTATCTGAAATACAAGTATGTTCCTTATGATAAAGGAAGGTTTTCGAATACCCTGGAATATGCTTATGACGACTGGACTGTCTCGCAGTTTGCAAAGTCGCTTGGTAAAAAGGAAAGGGAAGAAGAGTTCGCCCTGCGGTCTAATTATTGGAAAAACGTAATAGATGAGCGATCGGGTTACGCAGTATTGAAGAAATCTGACGGCAGCTGGTTTCCTAACTTTGATCCGTTTAAGTCGGGCGCCAATGAACATTATGTAGAGGGAAATGCATGGCAGCTCACCTATTTTGTCCCTCAGGATGTAAAGGGTTTAGCAGAAAAGATTGGGGTTGATAAGTTTATCGACCGACTTTCCTGGGGATTTGGAGAAAGCGACAGGCTACGGTATAATGCTCCGGGTGATCAGTATTGGGACTATCCCGTAATTCAGGGTAATCAGCAAAGTATGCATTTTGCTTTCCTATTTAACTGGGTTAAGAAACCATGGCTTACGCAAAGATGGAGCAGGGCAATTATTGACCGGTATTATGGTTACGACCTAGCCAATGCCTATCTGGGCGATGAGGACCAGGGGCAAATGAGTGCCTGGTTTATTATGGCGGCATTAGGGTTGTTTCAAACAGATGGGGGATGTAGTGCTGAGCCAGTTTACGAAATAGGAAGCCCAATATTTCCAAAAGTAAACATAGACTTAGGTGAGCAATACGGTCGCGGTAAATCTTTTACCATTGAAGCTATTGGTGCATCAAGATCGAATAAATACGTACAAAGTGCGATGCTAAACGGAAAAACATTGAACTCATTTAAATTCCCCGCCAGTGAGTTATTAAAAGGAGGAAAGCTCGTATTGAAGATGGGTGCAACACCTAATATCAACTGGGGCATTAATTAGCTGTAAAATATCTTGTTATGTAGTTCTTCTGCTTTCTACGGAATAGATAAAGCTGTCTGCTTTGTAATATCCGAGGTTGTATTCGATAGGCTTATCTCCCTGATCATAAACATAACGTTTGCGGAATAAGATAGGGCTGCCTACTTCAGTTTCAAGCTTTCCGGCAATAAACTTATCGGCAGATTTTGCGCTAATTTCTTCTTTTGACAGCTCAGTAATGATGTTGTGATCAGTTTCCAGTATGTCGTATAATGGCCGCTTAAAATCTTCTTCACCAGTTAAACCTGTACGGGGGTGGAAATAAGAAACAAAATAAACAAATGGCCCTTCAACACGACCTCTTAAACGCTCCAGCTTAAGTATTTTCTTATCGACCGGAACGTTAAAAAAGTTGGCGATCTTTTCTTCCGGAAAAACCCAGCTCACATGCAATTCAAAGTTTTTTATAGGAATACCCCTGGCTTTCATTTCCTGAGAAAAACTAAGCCAATTAACTGATTTAGAGCTGATCATGGCATCAGCTACCTTAGTGCCAACCCCTTTTTTTCTAATTAAAAGACCTTCATAAACCAATTTGTTGAGCGCTTGTCGCAATGTAGTTCTTGAAATGTTCAGCTCATTCGCCAAATCGACTTCATTTGGTAAAAGTTTCCCATTCAGATACAATGGATCTTTAATCATCTTACGCAACAATTCCTCTGCCTGCAGGTGCAACGGAACGGAGCTTTTAGGGTTGAGCGCGATCTTCATGGTATAAGCCTTTTGAACTTCATTTGATAATTGAGCTGCAATATAAGGAAAATGAAGGTTCGTTGGTTGGGTTTGGCGTGGCGAGCATCCCCGTCATATAAACTATGTCCATACAATATCTTCAATTACCATTTAATATGTTAATACATATAAGTATATTTGGGTAATAACTTTGTTTAAATGATTGATACGAATACAACTATATCCTGGAGGGAATCTTCTCAGCCGCTGCTTCCACAACAAACAGATGCAAGTGTAATTAAAAATGAATCTTACAACCACACGCCTTTCCATGCTTTGGGCAGTGGAAAGATTTCAAGCGGTTACGGCACCTTGGCCGAATGGATAATTGAAACAGGTACAGTCCTTATCGACGGCTATGGCGGTATATTTTATGATGATGTTTACCAGCAAATCCAACAGGAATTATCTGACCTTGGGGTCATTGCCAACTGGTATTTTACTGCCGATTATTTAAAAGCAGAAGACGAAATAGACCATCTGGTTAAGCCATTTTTAAACCAAAAGGAAGATGTCTGGGGTAAAAAGACAAGTCTGAACTTACAGCAATTATTTAATGATGACTACAATCTGCTTCTGCCCGATTTAACCTATGAAATTAATATTGTTCTTGGCGTTGGTTCAGGATTGCTGAATTGGGACTGTCCAATCATTTATCTGGACATCCCGAAAAATGAAATTCAATACCGTATGAGGGCAGGCACGGCCTTTAACCTCGGTAAATCGGCCTCTGAAGGTAATGCTGCAATGTACAAACGCTTTTATTTTGTAGACTGGGTATTGCTGGATAAGCACAGAAATTCCTTACTGCAACGCATCACGATTTTAGTAGATGCCCAGCAATTTGGAAGTGTCAACTGGATGTTCAAAGCGCACCTGATGGACGGCCTTAAATCAATGGCGCATACCCTATTTCGTGTGAGGCCATGGTTCGAGAAAGGATCCTGGGGCGGGCAATGGATGAAAGAACACATCAAGGGTCTCAACAATGACGAAGTCAATTACGCCTGGTCGTTCGAGTTGATTACACCAGAAAATGGAATAGTGTTCGAAAGCGACAGGCATTTATTGGAACTGTCATTCGACTTTTTAATGCTTTACCAATATGAAGCAGTTATCGGCAAACATGCTGCAATGTTTGGTCCGTATTTCCCTATCAGATTCGACTTTTTAGACACCTTCGATGGCGGTAACCTGTCCATACAATGCCATCCTGCGAAGGATTATATAACCGAGCAATTCGGCGAATCAATTACACAAGACGAAACGTATTACATTCTGGATTGTAAGCCAGGGGCTAAGGTCTATTTGGGATTTCAGGAAGACATTGACCCCATTAAATTTAAAGACGTACTGCAGGAAAGCCAAAGGGAGAATAAGCCTATTGAAGTTGAACGGTTTGTACAGTCGTTTCCTTCACACAAGCATGATCTATTTTTGATACCGAACGGGACCGTACACAGTTCCGGAGTAAACAATATGGTGCTAGAAATTAGCGCGACGCCTTATATATTCACATTTAAAATGTACGACTGGCTTTCGCTGGATCTCAATGGAAATCCAAGGCCCATAAATATTGAACATGCTTTCAAAAACCTGAGGTTTGAACGTAAAGGGGCGGTAGTAGAACGGGAGCATATTTCGCATCCCGAAGTTATTGCCGGCGGGGAAGATTGGGAGCTGATCCACCTACCTACACACCGCGACCATTTTTACGATGTGCATAGAATTGAGTTTGATTCTGAACTGGAAGTACAAACGAATGAATCTTGCCACGTATTGATGCTGGTAGAAGGTACTCAGATTGAAGTAGTAACCGGGGAAACCCAGACTGCTTTTGCCTACGCTGAAACGTTTATTGTCCCTGCTGCAGCAAACAATTACAAGCTGATCAACAAAGGGGCCGGACGGGCCAAGGTAATCAAGGCATTTATTAAAGATGAAACCAAATTATAAATCATAATACAATGAACACTTCTTACAAATTTTACCTGGCCCTCATTACGGTAGTCGCCTCGCTTGGCGGGCTCTTGTTTGGGTTTGATATGGCGGTAATATCCGGCGTACTGCCTTTTGTGCGAAAACAATTTGAACTGACTGCCTTTCAGGAAGGCTGGTTTGTGTCCTCTGCCTTGGTGGGTTGTATCGTGGGAGTTGCATTTTCAGGCGATTTAAGCGATCGTTTAGGTCGCAAAAAACTTCTATTCCTGTCAGCCTTTCTGTTTTTAATTTCTGCCATAGGCTGTGCACTGGTGCACTCTCTAAACCTGCTTATTGCAGCCAGATTAGTAGGAGGGATAGGTGTGGGTATCGCCTCGATTGTTGTGCCATTGTACCTTTCAGAAATCGCACCTGCGAATATCAGGGGCAGACTAGTTACCTGCTACCAACTGGCAATAACTGTTGGTATATTGTTGGCTTATATTACTAACTCGTTGCTGTTGAGCCACTCGGAGTTGAATTTAGCAACAGCGACCGGCTCTTTGACAGATATGGTATTTGTAACTGAAGTCTGGAGAGGAATGTTCAGCATAGGAACTATCCTGGCAGTACTGTTTCTAATTGGCTTGTTTTTCGTGCCCGAAAGTCCGAGGTGGCTGTTGCGAAAAGGCTTTCAGCAAGAGGGCCTTGCCATACTTAATAAAATAAACAATGGCAAAGAACCAGATGGGGGACTGGGTAATATTGAAGAAAGCGACGAAACCGGGACGTATAAAGAATTGTTTAGTCCGAGGTTAAGAAAAGCATTATTGTTAGGTATTTTACTGCCACTGTTTTCTCAATTAAGCGGCATTAACGCCATCATCTATTTTGGTCCGTCTATATTGAACGATGCCGGGATTGCGCTAAGCAATTCATTTTTAGGCCAGGTGATCTTTGGAATCGCGAACTTAGTATTTACATTTATTGCGATATGGAAAGTGGATGACTGGGGCAGGAGACCGCTCTACATTGCAGGCACAATAGGTGCTACCATTAGTTTAGCCGCAACAGGAGTACTTTTCTACCTGGGTTTAACTACCAGCATCTTTCTAATTGTTAGCATGACACTGTTCCTGGCCTGCTTTGCATTCTCAATAGGTCCGTTAAAGTTTGTTGTAGCCTCAGAGATTTTCCCTACCAATATTAGAGGTAAAGCGATGGGTGTGAGTATTATGGTGATGTGGGTTGCTGATACCATCATGGGGCAAGTTACACCCGTGTTGCTGAAAGAAGCCGGATCAGCTGCTACGTTTTGGGTATTCAGTTTCTTCTGTTTGATCGCATTTATTACAGTGTACAAACTCCTTCCCGAAACAAAAGGGAAATCGCTTGAAGAAATTGAGACGTTCTGGAAATAGCGTCATTGCGAACTTTATTTCAGTTGTCATTGCGAACGCCATGTCGGTTGTCATTGCGAGGCACGAAGCAATCCTTCATACAGATTGCTTCGTGCCTCGCAATGACACGTCAAATGACACGTCAAATGACACGTTAAGTCATCCCTGCAAAGGTTATAAAAGAATATCATTGTTCAGATGGGGGAGGCGTAAGCACTCCCCAATTTGTATTCGGCATATTTCCCATTACAAACTCCAGTTTGCCGCCCTTCATCAGTTCATCCCTATACAACCAGCAATTGTTTAGCGATACGCCATTAAACCTGGCCGATTGGATATACACATTCTCCTTACTGTTATTTGAAGCATGAATCTGCAGGTTCTTGCCATTACCAAGCTTGATGTTTATGTTCTCAAACACCGGGCTTCCCAACTCAATAATAGGCCTAAGGTCTGTCAGTCCTTTCACGTCAAACAATCCCATTGAAGCAATGACGTACCAGGAGCCAAGCTGGCCCTGATCTTCATCCTGTCCGTAGCCGTAACCATGAATGCTTTCCGTGCCGTAGAACTCATCGCATATTGCCCTAACCCATTTCTGAGTTAACCATGGTTTTCCGCTGAAATTGAATAGCCAGCTAACATGTAAATTGGGTTGGTTGCCATGGTTATAGTTTGATTTGATACCAGCAAAAGCATCAATTTCTTTTCCACCACCGAAACCATTTTTCTGAGCTATGGTAAAAATATTGTCCAGTCGGTCGTTAAACTCTTGCTTGCCAATTTTGTCGATCAACCCAGCCGGATTTTGTGGAACATAAAACGTATACTGAACGGCATTTCCTTCCTGAAAGCCTCTCCATGGCTGTAGCGGATCGAATTTGTCTATAAACGAACCATCGGTGTTTTTCGGATGAATCAATTTGTTGGATGGATTAAAAAGGTTCTTCCAGCTATTTGACTTATCAATAAACAGCTTGTAATCATGCATCTTGTTTAATGACTTAGCCATTTGAGCCGCCGCGAATGTGCTGTAACTGTATTCCATGGTATGTGATGCAGAAAACTGCGACCCGCTTTCGTCGGTCTTGTTCTCCAGGTAAGGCACAAAGCCCTTTTTTATAAAGGTCTCTACGTCCTGTTTTCCCGAACCAACAGGCCTGTCTTTACCATTTAATTCATTCTCCTTAATCGCTTTATAAGCAAGATTTACATCATAGTCACGTATGCCAGAATTATAAGCTGCCGCGATTGACAATCCGACAAAGTTGGTTCCAACACCAGAGGTGAATTGCCCGTTTGAAATCCCATCACCAAACCAGCCCCGGTTCTTATATACCTCCAGGTGGGTCTGCACAAAATCCTTATACCGGTCTGGGTAAGACAATGCCCAAAGCTGAGTTAGGTTCCAAAACGCTCCCCATATTGCATCTGTGTTGTAAAAGTTGTAGTTGGGCTTGCCATTTGGTTTTAGCGGCAACCGACCTATCGAGTCCGTACCGAACTTGGGGAAGTATCCATTCACATCACTTGCAATTCCTCTGCCTAACAAAGCATGGTAGAGGCCGGTGTAAAACTTAACCTTATTTTGAAGGTTGGTATCGGCGACAGTAATTTTACTCAATTCCTTTTGCCAAATCTGCTGGGCCTTATCCTTCGCCTGTTGGAAAGTCAGTTTACCTGCTTCAGTGTCCAGGTTGATTTTTGCATTCTGGATGGAAGTGTAAGAAAGACCGATTTTTAGTTCTATAACCTCCTGATCAGTTGTACTATAATCCAGATATAATCCTGCGCCTTTTCCTTTAATTGCAATTTTATTGGCGTATGCTTCTTTACTATCAAAAGCACCAACATGCATGGGTTTCTTATTTACTTCACCATAGAAGTACATAGAGATCTTACCTTTATCATCATAGAGCTTGATGTATTTGGGATAGGTAGTTACAAAGCCTTCAAAATGAGTATCATCAATCATGCTGATGGAAGCATCTGTCACATCTGAGCTTTCCCCTTGCTTATTACCGATATCTAATAGGATTCTCGACTGCTCATTCTTTGGAAAAGTATAGCGGTGCATTCCAACTCTTTCGGTTGAAGTAAGTTCTGCAGTGATGTTATAATCGTCCAGCAAAACTTTATAATAGCCAGGCTGGGCGACTTCATTCTTCCTGTCGAACGCAGAGCGATAACCGCTTTTCGGAGCTTCCAAAGTTCCTGGTCGCACTTTCAGCGCACCTGTTGCAGGCATAACAGAGATACCACCAATTTGCCATTCATGAAAGTGTACAAAGCCTTCTATGGAATTGTGGCGGGTGTCGTAACCTACCGCCTCCCAGCCGGATGGGTTGCCATATTGACCATTGGTGGAAGGCGCCAACTTTGCCATGCCATGTGGCAAGGCAGCAGGAGTATAAAAAAACCACCTGCTGTGCGCAGTACCGATATTTGGGTTCACATATTTAAGCAAGTTTTCCTGTTTAACACTGCTGCATGAGGAAAGAATGGTAGCTATTGCAATTGCAGAAAGTATTCTATGTGTGAACATGTAGTTAAATATTTTAAGAGTTTATATCTGGTATGTACAAACATATAAAATATTATGGTCACATTTAAAGGAGGGAGGGCTTGTTTTTTTCGGCTTCAAATTCCGCATCAATCGTCTGGGCAGCCTTATTTTTAGAAGCCGCAACAGCCAGTTCGTCACAACGCTCATTTTCGGGATGGTTGTTATGGCCTTTAACCCAAACAAACTTGACTTTGTGGATTTTATAAACGCTGAGGAACTGTAACCAAAGATCTTTATTCTTTTTCCCCTTAAAACCTGTTTTGAGCCAGCCGAATACCCATTTCTTGTCCACAGAGTCGATCACGTATTTGGAATCAGAAAAGATGGTTACATCCTGACCCTCAGTTTTTAATGCTTTCAACCCAACGATAACCGCCATTAGCTCCATTCTATTGTTGGTTGTCATGCGAAACCCGGCGCTCAGTTCTTTATAATGTTGTCCAGAGCGTAGAATTACACCATAACCCCCTGGTCCGGGGTTTCCGCTTGCTGCACCGTCAGTATAAATTTCGATCATAACTTTAGGCAAATCTATGTTTTTAAGCTAGAAAAGCAATTTTCATATCTTAGATCGCGCTTCCGCATGAATTAAAAGGACTGTGATTTAACTAATTAACTGAATTCAGACTTGAAACTTTAAAAATATTTGAATAAAATATTATTAATCGTACTTTTGTAGCGTTGAAAAACAAATGGTGGTTTTAGCTCAGTTGGTTAGAGCATCGGTTTGTGGTACCGAGGGTCGTGGGTTCGAGCCCCATATTCCACCCATTATGGGGCAAAGTCTTTGAAAGAGATTTTTGCCCCATTTTTTTTGCCTGTAACTCATTGTTTTATATATATATTACAGACGCAGCCTCGTTCATTATAGTGGTTCGACATCCCCCCTCAGAATAGGTCAGTTTTTCAGAAAAAAGCATCCCTACTAAATATCTTTGACCCCCAATTGTCGAATCATCAAACCACCTATCCAACTTTTCCATAAACAAACAGGTTGCTGTTTCTTTTATACAAGGTGTCCGCGTACGTTGCCAGTAAAATACCATCGCGAAAATAATCGGCTACAGGGATGGTTTCACCTGTTAGTGTCCTGAAAGAAAGGTCGTTAAACGCAGGCGGAAGTGTGTTTGCCAGTTAGTTTCCTGTTCTTTGGTGAAGATACCCAAAGGAAATTCAAGTTTTAACGGTGGCAGCCGCTGCTGGAATAACTGCGACAGATGTTTATTGGGGATTGTTGCAAAAAAGTCTTTCCCGACCATCAAGTCACATGCAGTTATAAAGCGCTGTAAAAATGCGTTGTACAGATCTTTCCCCTGTACCGTTGGTGATCTTAAAAATGGCTTTTTCTTCATAGCAGCCTCCTAATTTCATAACTTTTTATGTAAATAAGTAATGTTGACACCTGTTGATGATATTATGCAAATATTGGTGCGATTAACGTGCGAATGATTCGGTTTTTCAATTTTGCTTTCAATTGTTTTTGCTTCAGAGGGGGATATAAATCATTATACGGCTGTCCATAACTGATGATAACGTTCTAATTATTTAATACCTACGTTTCCAAAGCGTTTTCATAAATTTACTTTGATGAGCAATAAAACGGGCTGGAAAGAGCATTTATTAAAAAGTGGTATTCCATTAGAATTTGAGATCAAAAAATATTTGACTACAAAGGGCTGTATCAGCAATTTTGAATATACCTATTTAAGAAACAACGAATCTGATCTGCCTACCGAATTTTCTTATGACATAGACAGTTCTTACATTAAGGGCCATCATTTTGTTGATTTGATGATCGAATGTAAGTACCGGCACGAAAGTACAAAGTGGGTATTTCTCCCGGAAGAATACGGCAGCCCTGATGAGATTGAATTTACTTCTTTTATGCATAAGAACAGTCATTTTAGCACTGCAAGGCAAGTCCGTTACGATCATCCAATAGCATTTGCGCGACTATGCTCAAAGGGAATAGAATTAACTTCAGAGGGACCCAACCCTAAAACTATAACCCAGGCGATAAATCAGCTCTCATACGCGATGGCAGAGCGGATAGTTAACGGAATGCATCACCAACTGGATGTGGTTTTAGGTGAACAATTTGGTGGCACCAATTTCTATAACATACCGATAATTATTACCACGGCGGAATTATACCGGATTAAAGAGGAATCGGATATTGAAACAATAAAAGGCGCTCAAAACATAGAAGATATTTCAGATAAAGCTCCTTTTCTCATCATAAAAAATAAACCGGGAATCGATTTGGAAACCTATAATAACCAGATTTTCCAGGCTTTTATTGATGAATATGGTAAGGAGAAATTAGAGAAACATCTGTTTTCTTTCAATAAAGATGTTGATTTTGTGATGTCTGTGATGGCAAAGGAGTATTGCCCAAGGGCTATTGCGGTTATCCATTATTCAAAAGAGGAAAACGGGCTAGAACAATTCTTCACTTATATTGATAGGGTTTTTAATCCCGATGAAGAAATTATTGCGCTCATTAAGCAAAAAAGCGATGAACTTAAAGCGATGTTGCAGAAATTCCAGACGCATCAAAAAGCTTGACATATTCACGGAATATAGAACTTTTTGCACCAATCACAATTTTGTTGTGACGGTCGCACCTCATGCATTGGGAGTGAGGAAAGTCATTTCTGATTGGGCGAATGGATTTATTGACAGGGACGGAAAGTATATTGAAGAATTTCCAACCATATTTGATTCAAGTCTACGGAAGCTATATTTGTTGTAGTGTTGAATATTCGACACGATCTGGCATTAATCAAAAAACCTCCAAGTGGCTCATCACCGGCTTGGAGGAAGATCTTTATTGTGAGGGTGCCGTAGCGAAGCAAAGTTCGCTTTTGGAACCGCCCAATTTTAACCCGGAGGTAACGTCCCTTGTCACGCATCGGAATTGTTCGGCCCGCCAATCCCCTTTGTGTTTGATAAGCCAGAACGCAAATAGCGCAAGTCTTAAAGCCCGTCCTCCACGGGCACCTAAATTACTAAATTTTCAGATAAAAAAACCCGCTAACTGAGATCACTCGGGTTAGCGGGCGTACATTTTTTGTGAGGTTGCCGTAGCTGAGCTGAGTCTGCCAGGAACCGGTCTCGCCCTTTTCCAAGTTGTTTCGGGCAGTGAGGCAATAACTTTCGCCTCCGCGGGGCATCTCGCCCCGTTTTATAATACCAGGGTTCAAAGGGTCCAGTCATCCTTGCTGATTTTGTCCGGGCCAGCGAAGTGTGTCATACACGGGTCCGCTGGTCGTTCCGCCCTGTCCTCCGCAAGGAACACAAAGTTACGTAAATCCTGTATATTCGTTTTCGCTTAATTTATGATGACTGATATATCGCCTTTTGCTTCCAAACTTGATCTTTCCAACCAAGGGCTTACCGAAGTCCCGGAAGCCGTTTTACGCTGTAAAAATTTGCGTAAGCTCAACCTTAGCCATAACCAGATCAAGATGCTTCCGCCAGAACTAAGCCGCCTCAAGCGATTACAGAACTTGGATTTAGGCAATAATCAAATCAGTACGCTTTATGCCGGAAATTTCGATTTGCCGCAACTGGAGGTTTTAATCTTACGAAACAATAAGCTAAAAAAGATGCCTCACCAGATCGGCGCACTGGACAAGCTTAAAGTATTGAATCTTTCCGGCAACCAGTTGGTGGAACTACCCAATGACATCACTCGTTTGGCCGACCTGGAAGAACTCAGTCTTGCAAATAACTCCTTTTCCACATTTCCAGTACAAGTATTACAATTTCCCAAAATGAAGCTGCTTTGGCTTAACAATAATCCACTGAGTGATTTGCCGATAACTGAACTTTATTCCAAGATGCCTGACCTTAAGGCGATCTATTGTTTCAGTCCCTTAAGCAATCATGATCTGGATCCCAACTATAAATTATTGCAAGCCAAAAAAGGAAATTGCCTGGCGCAGTTTAATTTGTTAGCTCTGAAAGATAAATCAAAAAAAAAGATGGATACCACGACTCCGAGCCGTATTACCTCAGCAAAAAAACATTTGTTTATAAGTTACTGCCATGCAGATATAGAATGGTTAAATAAAATCAATACCGCATTACAGACGATGGCTTACGAGGGGTTAGAACTAGAGATATGGGATGATACCCGTTTAAATGCTGGTGACCTCTGGAAAAAGGAAATTGAGACAGCTATTGCCAAAGCTGATGTTGCCATCTTATTAGTATCTAATAGTTTTCTTGCCTCGAAGTTTATACGTGAGCAGGAAGTTCCACCTTTATTAAGAAAGGCGGAAGAAAGCGGTGCGCGCATACTCCCGGTGATCGTCAGTTTGTGTCGATTTACAAAAAGTACCCTTAAAGATTATCAAGCCATCAATAAACCAGAGCGACCCATGAACGCCCTATCCATACACGAACAGGAAAAGATCATCTATGATTTAACGAACGAAATCGATAAGGCATTCGAATAAGTTTAACTGCTGGTGTACTTGTGGTTACCATAAAAAATAAAAAAAACGTTGTAGTTGATAACTACAACGTTAAATGAGGTCCAAGCTCTACCGGGCTGAGACTTACCCTCCCAAATGAAATTGAAATTTGCGGGAAAAGTTGGATTCGAACCAACGACCTGGGTGGACTCTTTATATAACTAAGCTATATTTAGTTAAATTCACGAACAAATTTAAGAATTTATCATGGAAGAATTTGAATCTCCACCCTACAAAGTTTATTCATCAGCGCATACCCGCCTAAATAATTATATCAAGATTTCAATAGTTGCAGTTGAGTACCTGTTCAAAGCAAAACCGAATGATAAAGAGCTTTCAGAATTAATAAACGAACTCATTAAAGATTCCGGTGAAAGGTGGACACCCAGAATTTTTAATGATCCAAAAAAGGAATTAACAGAGCTGAAAAATGATCTCGCTAAAACTGGCATCATTTGGGTTTATTCTGCGTTTGACGTTTTTTTTAAAAAAATGGAAGGTTCGTTATCTGGTTTTTTTAAAGATCAAGCAGAGGGTGAAATTGCCGTGGAAGCCGTTGATGAAGACGACGAAGACGAACCTGATGAGGAAGAAAAGAAGGAAACTAAAATTATTGCCTTGTATAAGAAATTGGGATGGCCACTGGAAAAAATACAAGACTTACTACCCATACTGAAGTTTTATGAACTCTTACGCCATTGTGTCGCTCACCGCTCAGGGTATCCGAGTGAGAAATTAGTAAAGGTGTCTAATAGTGACGAGTTCAAGAATGCTATCGTGAACTGGAAAACGAAATTTGCCGGTAAAAATATATCACCGCCCCCTGTGGTCTCTATGGAAAAAATCGAATTGAAAGGGCATCATGCGATTCTATACTCTGAAACATGTTTGAGAATAGCTAAGGACATGAATCATAGATACTCAAAATTGATAGATGTAAATTATTTGATAGGCAGAATTATCAAACGTTATTTAATAGATACGAAAGAGCTACATCGTCCTTATGGTGAGGATCTTAGCCGCTATATAGTTTATCATTTAAAAAACGATTACAATATCTTAGTAACACCATACAAAAATATATATGATTACTATGGTGAGGATGAAGAAACCAGAAAAGAGCATAATAACCGTTATACCCACCTAAAAAGGGAATCAAGTAAAAAAAACATCTAAAATGATCTTATTGTAAACCTTATTTTTGAAAATGGAAGACCTTATCCAAGATACTGTTAATTATAATAGCGCCTACATCAGTTTGAGCCTGTTAGATGAATTGGATTATTGCCTGGGAGGCTATGGCAAGCCGACACCGGAATTTATCTTTTCGCTAAACACTTTTGTAGAATCTTTTATTGGCTGTTCAGAATTTTACACATCACTGGATGAATTGAATCATTTAAGTTTGACGGCACCTGCAATTTTTCCTACTGGGCGGCCAATACTCAACATGCTTGTACGTGAGACCGGCTTAAAATTTGTAAGTGGCGTGTTGGAAACGCCGGGCCGGGTAATCTATAGGGTCAACCGCGACGGGAAAAGTAAAAAAGAAGCTGAACAAGAGTTCATTACCGAATATGGTAGAAAATTAAAAACAGATTATTTTATACAAAGCGATGTGTCTAATCCACCTACCAACCTTCCTTTAGTAACGGGAGCATTTAATGACGAGGATGAATTTATTGTTACCGAAGTCCAAACAAGTTCTCATGATTTGATCAGCAATCTGATCAGCGTATCGAATACCTCCACGATCCAAACAACACTTCCTATCGGATTGTACGGCCAGCAGGTCAACGAAATTGCAAGAACACCATACTCGATAGAAGCACTGGAGAAATTATCAAAATTACATCAAGTTCAGCTGGAAGACTTGTTAGAGAGTTTAGGTTATCATTATTTACCCATACCGCCATTTACTACGATATTGCTTGCTCAACTGGATAACATCGACCAGATACCAGCTAAATTGGCTCAACTCCGTGCTGACTTTCAGGAACTAAGGGAGCATTTTATACTACTGGAACGGCAGATTCAGGAATCGCCAAGTATTCGAGAACAGCTGGACGCGCGCAAAGCATTTAACTCATTTTGGACGACCTTTGTTAAAAAATATGTTGACCATAGTCATCGTTTGCTTCATAATCATTTAGATGTTTTTCAGAATGCGGATCTTGATAAAAGCGCAAACACCTTCCTGAAATCGCATGATTTGAAGGACGGTTTGAAAGAAATAAATTTTGCTAAGATAGCTGGTAAAATATTAACTCACTCCATGGATTGGTTTAAAGACCGCAAAGTGATCAACCGGTTTAAGGGCTTGACCAATATATGGGAACTCTTTCAAAACAGTACCAACATCAACCAACAGTTGAAGCATTTTGAAAGGCTCTTTGGTGTTAGTTTTAGCAATGCTGAATTAAATCGCATTCACGAATTTATTAACAACAAAGTGACGAACATTCCCAAAAAGATATCAACTTAATATGTCTTATTTTAACAAACCTGCAACTGATATTTTTATTCCTGATGGCAATGGCTTTCGGCAGGCACCGCCTGAAATGTCCGGCTTATCTTTCAATGATTGTATGACCTTTTTAGGATATCACAGGGATCAGGTCATGATTTTATATAGCAGCCAGAGCGATAAAATAACTAATATAGCATTTGAGATTTTTACCCGGAATATTGTCTTTATTCGTACAGATAAAAAGATCACCTTCATTTCGGATCGTGACTTGAAAAAAGCGTTAACAGGATTTTCCGTGACAAAACATTATACGAGTGGTGAGATCAAGAACATTCTGGAATCTGGTATTGAAAATGAATCGCTAACCGTAGATTATCTAGCCAGTGTTCTGAAATTGACTAATGTGTCCATAAATGGCATGTTCTATGCATCACGGATCAACACTTACCTATATTTTACCAATGGACTATTGAGTAATTTTCTATACGACGATGGGTTTAGCACCGGGGCTAAAGAATTAAAACAAGTAAACAAAACAGTTTATGATATTCTGGCCCGTGCCGCTTATAAGTACCGGTCGGGAGACGATTTTGGTGCACAAAAGGAAATCAATATTCAATCCGAGGCCTGGTCCGCAATTCCTAACGCTTTTGGCAATGAATTCATTCCTTTGCATACCTATGATGGTGGTTTGGTTAATCTCCATATGATCCGAGTTTGTCATTATGGGCATCCAATAACCCGATTGGCATTTCAAGAAATTAATTATGGCCGTTATCATGTCATTAGCGGCAATGGGACAGGTGATGTAGTATTGCGTTTTGGCCATTTCGATTATCGCTTTTCTAATACAGGCGACCTCGTAGAGTTTAAACCATTGTAAGTTATTTGATTATTGTTAGCGTCAAATCTCGCTAATGATCTTACAAAGCTTTGGATCGAAGTGCATATAGGAGAAATTCAGCTTGATAAAGGATTTTAAATGCAGGATATAATCACGTATTTGCGGGGTAGCTGCCTGATCTGATACCAATATCATTTGCTCTGCTTGTTGGGCTTGAGGGAAAAGATTGTATTCCAGTAATTGACCAATACCTAAACGAATAGAGGTCAATAAATTGTTGTAAGTCTTAATTTCATAAAAAATATAACCCGTGTCAGTTTTTCGGGTAATATCTATCCGGCAACCACCGTAGGCTGTGCATTCACGCTTGACATCCTCTTTACTATTGTATTGATCTTGCAAGAACAGTAAGAGTTTTTCTTGTAGCTCGTTATGACGGAATTCCATTTCCCGCTCTGTAGTATAACTTTTTCGCTTACCTCTCTTTTTTAGATCAGCTTCCGTGCTGCCGGAGCCAAAGGAGAAAGGCTGCTTAATCTTCGCTTCGTATTTGCCGGTTAGCTTTTCATCGACATGGTAAAGCACATAATGATCGGCTGGGATATCATCCTGACTATCTACTTCGATAAGTTGCAAGGGCAAATCTGTCAATTGTGCCGCGTTAAACTTAATATTGATAAGCGCCGTCGGATCGGTCTTTACCCATTGATCAAGCATGGTTCCATCAAGGTCAACCGCTTTAAGATCCTGTTTCATCTGGTCGAACCACCCATTGTCTCTATAATCTTGTAGCACGGCAGCAGCTTCCTCCGGGGAGATCACTTCCACGTTTTTTAATGTGGTTACCCAGTATTGGGTACCGTTTAAGGAGTTGCGGGTGAACAGGGAAAGGTCAAAGACTTTGCCTATATACTTGGATTTGAATTTATGGATAGGTTCCAGGAAGCCATACTTAAACTTTCCGATGGTTTGATCAGTATCGAATAACCATTCTTCGTGACCGAACCCATGATCGTTTTCATGGCTCTTGCTGAGTGCTTTACCCGCCCGACCAGAGGGTTTGATCCAACCGTTAGTATTCCATGTTATTCTGGCCAGTCTTTTTTCTTTGTAAAGCCTTTTCTTTAAATGATCGTAATGCTGATTGTAAGCTTTGATATAGGCTTTGGTCTCGGCAATCAGGCGCTCCCAGGTATAATTTGGAACATCCGAGAATTTAATTTTTATCCATTGCCAATCTATTTCGTTTTTGAAATCCCATAAAATTTCTTTCTGCTCATCACTTAATTCCTTCTTGGTTTTAATATAACCGTCCAGTTTATAACCAATGAACTGATTGGGCGCGTTAACCTCCACATTGAAGAAAATGTCCTTATCCTCTCCTTTGAATACACGTGGCCACATATACGGCGCGATATTCGCAGAAAAAGCCGTTAGCCAATTGGAATCCTTTTTTAGTTTGTAATCACCGGTAGCTACCTGTGCAGCCCAATAATTGACCTTAGCAATGAGCGGATATAATTTCTTAGGGTAAACCTGATGGGTGGGTTCGTCCTTGCGATATGGCTTATTAAAGACAGAATTGTAAAATTGCAGCTCCTCCGGCGTAAAGAAATTATAGCCACCTTCGTAATATGTCATTTTATATCCCAGCACCTCTTTAAAATAATTCCGGTAAGGATCATTTGACTCAAACTTGATGTCTGCCCTGCCGATTATCCTCAATGCACGATACGCGAGGTATTTAAAAGGATATTCTTTTCCATTTACGATGAAATAATGCTGGCTCCAAACATGGTCTTTCGGAATTCCTTCTTGGTCAATAAGGTTCGCAGCGCTTTCGACCAGGTTTTTAGTTAATACATCCAGCTTCATGATGGTTCAAGTAAATATGATAAAGTTGTTTGTTGCTAAGTTAATATTTTAGGCTTGTTATGACGCGCTAAACAGTTGAAGGCAATTTAACGTTATTGGCCTGGTTTCGCTGAAAGCGTTACCAAGCTAATAAGGACAGCAGTTCCAGCAGCTTCTTTCGTACCTCATTCAGCAGCTTCCCTGCATTTTAAAAGATCGGCCGTTTTGGGCATCGCATTCGCATCACCCAAACCGGCCGAACTTTTATCCTAACACTTTTTAAGGTTTTTTAGGCTTGATGAAATTGGTATTAGGCTGTTTGTGTAGCAAATTTCTGAATCGCAGTGCGCCCAGCCAAGGCCAAGCCCTTCGGGTTTGCTGAAAAAAAATCTCCACACCTCCGCTGCGCTCCGGGTAGTATTTTTTTTCGCAAAGCCTTGTCTGTTCGCCCTGCTAATCAGGTGAGGTTGCTTAACAAAAAACCAGAAATGGCTCCTGCCGAAAGGTACTAGGCGGGGTGGACAAATTAAATTCTATTAAAAATGGAAACGAATGTAAAAAACAACAACAGCGGAGTTGCAGCAGTTAACCCCGTTAAAGCGGACAAGGTGGCAAAATTTGTAGCGGGTAACCCGATAAATGCGGTTCGGACATCATTAATTCCATCATCGCCGATATATTAAACGCCAAGATACCGTGTGATACATCGACTGAGCCGGAGGAAAATTTTGCATCAGCCGTGCTTGACCTTATCATGATTTACAACGAACATCATTTTAAGACTATCAATATTGGAGCCAGGCCCGATGACTATGCCTTGCTATGGGAACTTATGTTAATGCAGGACATTAATGCCGTTAATAAAGCAGCCTATGTGCGGAATGGCATTGGTAAGCAAGCGATATTCCTGGGGTTTTTAAAATATAAGTTAGGAGATCAGTTTGAGGAATTTGAACAGCGCATCTGCACAAAAATCGGCATCAATACATTATTAGATGTGCCCTATCAATTTGTGACCTTACAGGTTGAACAAGATAATGTTTCCCGAACATGGAATCCTTTGCTGGCAGTTTTGCCGGACAACCCGCTCTATTCGGTATTTGAGCAGTTAGGGCTGGTCATTGATACACGGAATAAAAAAGAAAAACACAGTATTGGAAAAAATAGTCATGCATTGTTTTTTACGCCTTTCAGATGATAAGTTATATTTAATGGGGACGAATGATTTTGGCCTCATTACCGATAAAGGCTGGCAATATTTTCTGTTTAAACACGGAGATCTGGCCAACTACTTACCGGAAATAACCGATTTAAATCAATTTCAATCTTTTATAGGGCTACATTACATAGAGAAGTATCTGATGTCAAGAATATTTCAGTCACTCAATAAGCGAGGATTTCGAGTTGTTTTGTCTGATGATCTTAAAAAGCCAGATTTGACGATTATCCATAATGAAACAGATATATTTCTTTTTGAGATCAAATCCTATGCAATGCACTATAAGGTTTGGAAAAATCAAGATATCAACGAATTAAGAAAGCATATTGACGAAAGGTATTTATCCGATAAAAAAGGTGTTATCCAGTTGCATAAATGCATGGTCAATTTAGCCGCTGATCCACAAAATTTGTTTAAATTATTTACACCGCTTCGGAAAGTCAAAATTTATCCAATTATCATTTACACGGAACCACATATGGGTTCAGTGGCTATAAATGATTATATTATACAACAATCACCAGCAATACCAGATCATTTAATGAGCGTATTTCATACCGTTTGGGCGGTTACGATGATTCATTATGATTTCTTTGTAGAGAATTTAGAGGTAATCCAATCAAATAAAAAAGTACTCAAAGACGCGGTAATCCGATATCACCGCGATGTAAAAGCGAGGAAAGTTATCTGGAACAAAGTCAAATCAACTTATAACTTCCAGCGGGCAATGATCTCTTTTGATGATTATTCGGCGGGATTTAAGGGTCTTTATGAAACTAATCAAAATAAGATATTTGCTTCACTGCGGAAGATATTTATGACATAACTCCTTTGTAAATAGTCATGTCAGATTCTGATTGCTTGAAATTCGTGATAGGTGTTAAGAATGTCAATTATAACAGAAGTTTCACAAATGGAGTAGGGAGTGGTCAGTAATATATCTCGCGGCAATTTACAAACACGAGCCCAAAAAGATTTTGAGGCAAATCGTGCAATAGTTTATAATTGCTATATTTATCTTCTAACCTTACTCTTTTAAGCATGGCCATTTACGGTATAGGCGCTTATTACGATCGTGATATCAGCGCGGATTTCAAAAATCATAATGTGGTGGGTACTGGCTGGGATGTGACCGAAGCGCCGGACCTTCATGAGTATTTCGACATACTGGAACCCGGCGATATCGTTTATCTGAAAGCCGCGGCTTTCGGTGCGCCAGTAACGGTCAAAGCGATCGGGCTGGTTGAAGGGCCGCAGCTTATCAGCGGAACATTTGGTTCCACTTATATTGAGATCGGTAGAAATGTGCAGTGGTTAGATAAATCGTGGTTTAAACTGTCCATCGTCCCCGGAAAAAACAACGTTCGTGCCAATACCATGTACCGGGAAACACATCCTGATCATATTCACACCATCATGCAAAAAGTTGAACAAGGCCTTAAACGCATATAAATGAATATTTGTCAAACTTTTAAAGACCTCGCTCAAAAAACATGGGATATGCTGGCTACATCGCGGGCGGTCAGTTATCCTATGCAGGAAGAAACCTTTACCGACCTGCATCTGCTGCATTTAAAGCAGCACCATCCAGAGGTCAAAATCGTGAATTTTACCAAGCCACAGGAAGGCGTCAACGGCGCAGACTGGGAGTGGTGGTTCAAATTACCAGATAGCTCATGGATCGGTTACCGAGTTCAAGCAAAAGTGTTGGATGTCAGAACGGAAGAATTTGCCCAACTTTATTACCAGAAAGATAAATCCTCGGTATCGCAATGCGATAAACTGATTGCCGCCGCCAAAGCCGATAAAAGCAATCCTTGTATCCCGCTTTATGTGCTTTATTTACAAACGGACGCCCATGCGCCCAGTGTACATAGTGAGCACGGCTGCTCTTTGGTTAGCGCCTATGAGATAAGGGCTGCCAAAGGCGTCAAAGGCAAGGCTATGGCGGACTGGTATAAAGATATCATTCCTTGGCATGAACTGGTTTGCCCGATTGTTAAAGATAGCAAAACCTGGCATAACAGTATCGATCGGTTTTTGGATCGACAAAGTATATCGCCGAAAAAGGAAAGCATCGAGCAGTATCGTCTGGAGGCTCCCCCCGGTTATATCCTACAAGGCATGAACACCGAATTAGGCTTGGCTATTGCCGAATCAAACCCGCACGACATAGCCGGTGCGGTGATTTTTGACCTTTTTACAAGCGCGTAAACAAAAGCAAAGAAAGCCGCCGAGAAAGACGTCAGGGACTTTTATAAAACATATACCGCAACAGAACTCGAAGCTATGATCGCAAAAGACGAACGCAGCCTACGGCACCGTTTTTGGTCAATCCGGCAAAAGCGGCAGCAGGATGATATCGAATCGCGGTTAACTATTCTGCGTGATTTGTTAAAACATTTATTTTGAAAAAGTGAAAGATTCCGGTGTCCGGCGTGGTTCCCCTTTTTTGATATACTGATTTGCTTTCCAGAAATCTGCAGGGTAAATCCTCGTCCTTCTGAAGCCATGGTCCATCAAATCATTGGGCAGGAGCAACCACTCGTCGTTTTTTACCGCTAACTTGAGCGTCCTTTTAAATTCGGGCTGGCCATTAAGATCTTCCATAAAATCAATGGGCTTGATCAGTAATAGCGAATGTCTTTTCACCATGCCTCCGCAAACATCGCACCCCGCGTTCTGCAATGCAAACGTTTTCAAAAATCCGTTAACATAATTGGATAATTTCAAACGCGGATTGCATTGATACTGATAGGACCAAACACCTTTGGACACCGGTTTTAATTCCGTTTTAAGAATTGCTACATGAAACACGTAACGCGTTTCTTCATATGGAGTAGTGCAAGGAAGTAGTTCGTCCGGTTTTAAATCAGCGGCCCAGTTAAGCGCAGTAGCTTCCTGTTCAGTAAATGAGATAAAATCCGTGATCTTGTAATAATCCTTTGCGACCTGGGTAATATGGTCGATATGTTGTTTTATCGTTGTCAACGGTAATAACTTTTCGATATTCCGCGGATCACCGCCACCACCAAAAGCACCCGACCGAATACCGTCGGAACGAAAGGTGCCAGGGTTTGTTTTTTGATTATGAATACTATCCCCCCGGTACAAGCTAAGGACATTATTAGTCATTGTATAAGGGCTGAAGTGTAGCGATAGCATAGTGTTCCAGAAATTCGATGTTAAAATACTTAAACTCGTAAAACTTGAAACGGAATGTTTGTTTGATTTTTTGATTGACCTCCTGCTGAACCTCTTTAAATTCATCAGTACTGATCAGTCCGTTCTCGATCCAATCACGTTTGTGATTCTTTGTACTTAACACATGCATGGTATAACCTCTGTGCCGGAACTGCTGTGCCATCAGCTTACGGTTAAAGGTGTGTTTTTTGAAACCAGCAATAATTTCTTTGATACGATTATGCCCAGGTCGGGTTGTCATGCCGATATATAAAAGCTCCTTTTTGTCGTAAATGAGATAAATACCCATCTCATACTTAGAAATAACCTCACTAAAAGAAATAAAGGGTTGATTAAGTGCCTCCTCCAACCGCTTTCTCAGCCAGGTCTCTCTTTTCATAAACAATGGATGGCTTACATCCAGAATAATAGGATTATCACTCATTTTTCAAAACCCGGTTATTAAAACGGTTCAATAATAAACCCCTTTTCTTGGGTGAATATACCAAATCGATTTGATGTGTTACCCAGGTCAAATTCTTATAAATGGTCCGAACAAAGAAAAAGGCCCGCATTCCGCTGGAGATAGCGTTTTATTAGTCGCAACAATTTTCCTTAAAACTAAAGCCCATGGTTCAGTTCAGGTTATCGAATGACATTAGTATTTATTAATATAAAACTTTTTATAAGTTGCCTTATTTTTCCGTTGAGCTAAATTGATAACGCCTGCTTCCTCTGGCTCAAATGCCTTATCAAAATCGATAAACACATGTAAAAAAACTGCAAATTCTACAACCTTTTTATGCATGTCTTGTAATAATATGGCCGATTCGTCGATATCTAATCCCTTATTCGCCGTAGCTGCACTGTTAAATCCCTGATAAGAAGTTATTAAATAGTCCGGTTGTGTGTCTAAATCCTTGATGTAAATATCGGCATGATGTTTCAAGGAGTTTGCTATACTTCTTACTTGTTTAACAGCATCATCATTATGAAATTTTTCTATCTCATTAAGTAAGTTTTTAACCTCAGTTTCATTTTTCTTTATTTCCAATGCTTTGAGTAAACTGTCCCAACGACAATCTTTCAGCACCCTTTTATATTTTGCTTGCGTGGTTAATTTATTGGGGTCCGTAAAATCAAATGCAAACCAAATAATTTGTAAGAAATAGTCATCACAGCTATTGTACCACAGAAATGAATTTTTTAAAAATTGACTCCTTATCCAAAGCTGTCCCAAATAACCCGAACTCCAGGTTACCGGGCTCTTATGTAACTTTTGATGGGCTTGGGTTAGGGCAAATCTTGCAGTAGCCAAAAGGCTATAAAGATGTCTAAATTTATCTAACGCTATTATGTAACCAAAATCCATTGACAAGCTTACCAAAAGCGATGTATACTGCTTATTTAGTCGGTCAGGTATTAAAATTGACTTACTGAATTGATTATTATCTTCGACCAGTTCTTTTAAAGTATAATTTTTTCCTTTATAAAATATCTTTAGTAATTCTTCTCCTTGCATAGTTTTACTTTTGGTAGCAATTTAAAGTTATTTACACCAAGAATTCTACTTAAATAATATCGGTAGTACAGATATTGAATAACCGGTACTACCGATGAAAAATTGCATGCATTTATATCACATCAAATTTGCTTTTTTTAGCTTCTTCCCATTTCATTATACTCCTTCAATCTTTCAGAAAAATCGGCCAACCACTTCAAATCAGCGATAAACTTCGACGTAATGTGTACTGATAAGCACCCATTAATAGGAAAACAGCTTTAATACGGCTGTTTTTTTACAGAGAAACTGGGGACACAGCAGGCACACAATCAGGTTAATAAGACCAACTATATGCACTTCATCTATGCCGTCATGTCTAACAGATTATAGCGAGCTGACTAAACTACATATAACATCGGTTTGGCAAAAGTGGCAGGAAATTTTCTACAACCCTCACAGTTTTTTAGTAGGTTTATCTCTAGCCGCCACCTTCGCCAAGCCGCCGAACGTTAGCTGTCAGGATATGACCGACCGCAAATAACAATGACGACTAAAAAGAAAATTATTAATCGGACTGACTTTTACGACCTTAATTTTGACATCTATGGGATTATTTAGTTTCCTAAAAAAAGCACCTGCACAAATTCAAACTTTATCGATTGACCCATACAAGGACAGTTCAACAAACTTCATTTACAATTTGCTTTTTTGTGACAATCTCAATTTGTATAAAGAAAAAACGCAACAACCTTACACGTATCCATTCGACATTCTTTTTTCAGAACCAAGTTCAAATTCAGACTTACAAAAAATCATTGAAGGCAAAAATTCTGACCCAAGATTAAAAATCCTTGCTTACAATAGACAACTTGCAAGCGGACAAAAGCCAGCTAAAAAGGAATTGCTTGCGGTAATTGTGGAAGTCGGACTTGAAAACGGACTTGATGTACTAGCCTCATTTAAAGACGGGACAGCACGATATATAAATCAGACAGGAAAAATTTTAGTTTGGGAAACAATTGACGATTTATCTGCAAACAAAATAACAAACGAGTTATTTGCTAACAGTCAAAACATCGTAAACCAAATTGGAGTTTGGGACAAACCAAGACTTCCGAATCCGACCAAAGGATATGTGAGGATTACTTTTCTTGTTTCGGACGGACTTTATTTTGGCGAAGGACCAATAAACGTTTTATTTAGCGACCCAATGGCAAGTCCAGCCTTGACAAATGCGACAGAATTAATGCAGTATTTAACACAAAAATCGTTGGACACAAACAAATAGACCGAAAACGACCCTATGATCAAGAATTCAATTCCTGGGTGGACAATTAATATTGACGAAACTTCAAATGGAGTGTTTAAAGTGACGTTGACAGACATTTATGGACGTAAAGCAGAAATCATCGACAACGCAACAGACGAAACAATTGAAAAAGCTATAGGTGACGCGTTTGACATTGAAAAACAAATCTCACAGAACTGGAATTTATTTCTTTACGACCTTGCTGTTCAGCAATTGTCCGACAAAGAAATTGAGAACAGGGAATACAACGACAAAGTATTTGGTTCTTGGTTCATCAAAAGACAAGACAAGCGTTTGGTCTATGAAGGCAAAGAATCCTGGCTAATATTTCAGACTAAAACTAAAGGCGACTGGACAGATGATAACATAATCAAAAAAGACGAGTTGAAATATTGCAGTTTTACCAGACAAATAAAACGGCTGACAGAAAACACTACACTTTAATAGCAACTTGCCAAAAGCGGGGCGTTCGTGATTGTAGAAACTTTCAGCTTCGAATAAATATTAATTATAGGCTAACTAAACCAATATATTACAAATAAAGCTTCTAATCTCAGGTTGCTTTATTGAATACGGTCGTCCATGAACGTTCACGGTCACGGCCCATTAAGCCGGATTTTGCATTGCTTTGAATAGAAATAGAATTCCCATTATTGCTCAACTTCCAAACCTCTGTTACGTAAACCAACTCTTGTTTCTGAGAAATAGTTAAGCGTACAGTCGTATTAACAGTCATGGTTTGACCATCAGCCGACCATTTTACGGTAAACTTCTTTCCGAATCCGTGGGCACGATCAATTTCACTCGCTTTACCGTCAAACGCCAGTTTCTCCTGACTTTTAGCCGGACCTGAGTTAGGAGATGGATCCGATACCTCAATATTTAGAAAATTTGCCTGCTGCGCTATTTTCATCGTTTTATATAACATACGATCACCCTCGCTATATGTGCAAACAATATTTCCGCCCATACTTATCGACTCTTTAGATTTCCATTCGCCGGAAAAGTCAGCGCGATGAATGCTCTTTTTTTGCTGAGCCAGCACAGGAAAATAAATTAGTCCAACCAAGATGATTGCCAGACCGTACAAAGCAGTTTTTTTATTTTTCATTTTTTTAGAATTGATTCAGCAAATCTACCCTAACATCTTTATTATTAAGAATTTGTATTGTAAATTAAAATGTAAATTTTGTAAATAAGATGTTGACAATCTTTACTATCGTCTTAGCTGTCACTTTTTAGGCTGGATTAATTTTAGGAGGGCATTCTAGTAGTTTAATTTAATGAACCTGTAATATTTACTTATTTCATCCACTAATTAGGAAACAATAAATGATTAATGCACAATCAAGCTACCATATGACCATAACGGTGAGTAAATGGTAGATTAGGAACTAAAGCAGAACAAGTGAGCAACAATTTTTACCAGCTATCGATTTTACCTCATGCGGCAATCATCATCAAGATATGTCGGGCGTACACAAGCTCACAAGAAGATTTTGAGGATTACTATCAGGAGGTCTGCCTGCAAATTTGGAGAAGCAGTGAGAATTTCCGAGAGCAGTGTAAATGGTCGACATGGGTTTATCGCATTTCGTTGAATGTTTGCTTAACCCTGCTCAAAAAAAAGCAGCGTAACGGCCAGATATACTTTACTTCAGATGTACTGCCAGAAACCAGTTCGGTCCAGAACAGTGCCTTTGAAAGTGAGCCGCTAAACCAGTTGTACGCTGCGATTAAACAGCTATCGGAAGTCGACAGGGCACTGATCATTCTATATCTGGAGGAAAAGCCATATCAGGAAATTGCCGATATCCTTGGTACGAGTGCGAACAACATCGGGGTTAGGATAAACAGGATCAAAGAACGTTTAAAAAAAATAATGGATGGAAAATACAATTGAAACAATCTGGAAACAAGGTTTTGTAGATGAAAGTAGCCTGATGGCACCCAAGATTAATGACTTATACAATAAAAAGTCCATGCATGTGGTAGATAAAATGAAGAGGATGTTGCGCATCAACCTCATTGCTATGCTGGTGATGGCCATCGTTTTTCCGGTCATGTACTATTTTCTGGATGTGATTTGGCAGGGTTTCGCTGCATCAGTCCTGGTATTATTTACCGCATGGTATACACGCAAGCTGATGGCAAGGATACGGGCAATTGATCAGGGTGCATCCAGTCTGGACTATCTGAAATCGGTCGACCAGTGGATCACTGAGGTAATTTTCAGCAGTGAGAAAATAGTCCGCTTTTTGTATCCGCTGTATTTTCTGATTGCCTATAGCGCCATTTGGTCAACCCTAAAAAATCAAGAATTGCTAGCTAAGTGGCAGCACAAATATCCGCAGGTGACATTTATTGAGCAACTTCCCATGCTATTCCTTATAACTGGTGCTGTAGTAGCCTTGCTGTTGTTTTATTTTTCTGATAGGATCTACAGGTATGATGTACGGCTGATGTACGGGAAGGTGTTCTGCAAACTTAAAAGTACCATTGCTGAAATGGAAGAGCTTAGAGCGTAACAGATAAATGGAGCGTCACTTAAAATCTTTTCGTTCTGGAGCGTTCGACAAAGGTGGTATATGGCCGTACACAAAATAGCACTGTAAAAGGCCTTTAAAAGGTATGTTGTTCGTGTCCCACACCTAGCAGACACCTAGCAAAGACCTAGCAAACACCTAGGAAAGACCTATTTTTATTATCCTGATATAGGAGGGTCTTACCTAATAGCTATACAGGTTTTCGATTTAATTTGGAATTAATCACACAAATTTGCAATTCCTGTTTCAGTTATACAAGTTATATTTTTAGTTCGCATTTGTAAAGGTATGCAAGAAATACCTAACTAAACAACTGTTGGTCATTAAATGCAAGTCAATACATGCGCTCGCCTGGAATAGCTTAAAGCCCTTTTCTGTGGTCTAGCCTTATGTCAATATTATATTTACAAAATTTACATTTTAATTTACAATCCAAATTCCTCGTTCAGATAATTATCCCGGTACTTTGGCTTCACCAACTTAAAATGATATGAAAAATAAGAACCTAATGTATGTGCTGATCTTGCCATTGGTTGTGGTAAGCGGGCTAGTATTTGCCAATCGTGGAATCAAAAGTGAGACTCCGGAAAAGCTATCTTTAAAACCGTTATCTATTCCTTACAAGAATGGCTGGCTGGAGGATGGCAGGAAGAAATGGGAGTCTACTCCTGATGGTGTAAAATTTAAAAAATGGGAGGCATCGCCTGAAGGTAAAAAAGTGCGTGCCAATCACGATAGGATAAGGAAGTACTTAACTGCTTTCTCTAATATGGAGGCTGTAATAACTTCTGTCACTTTTCAGCGCGAAAATTCAGGGCCAACAGGACCAAAATGGCTTGTCGTAAAGATAAATGGCGAAGATTACATGATGCAATACACACGTAAAGAATTTCAGCAGCTAAGTGGGCTGAAAGTAGGGGATAAAATAATTGTAAAAAGCCGCAGTGCAGGGTATTCGCCTAGTCATCCACATTTGATTATTTCCGGCGACTATATTGAGCTCAACGAAAAGATTCTTTTCAAACGTGACTTTAGTAAAGACGGTTGCTAATATCTTGAATCACTTCTATAAATTCCACATGAACCGGATACCATCGTGGTTCCAGTTCATGTAATTTTAAATGCTTAGTCGATAATTATCGTATGGCTTTCAGTTTGCCAGCAGGTAAGGCTATTTCTTGTAAGCCAGTCCTTTTTTAATTCTGCTTAATGTTTCAGGAGCTATGCCAAGGTAGGACGCAACCATGTTTTGCGGTATCCGACTGATGATTTCAGGATTTGATTCAATAAGCTGTTCATACTTTTGCGCTGCAGTGTGCGTAATGGAACTCATCAAACGTCTTTCTTTGGTAACAAGGCTATTCTGGAACAATATCCTAAAATAGCGGTCCATGATCGGTACCTGGTCTGTGAGGGCATCATAGTCGGACCGGGAAATTATAAGTAATTCCGAATCTTCAATAGCATCAATATAAAATACCGCAGGTTCTATAGAAAGGAAACTGTTGAAGTCAGAAATCCACCATCCTTCCCAGCCGAAAACACTCATGTGCTCTTCGCCTTTCTCATCAACATTATAGGTTCTAGTTAACCCTGTGGCAACGAAAGAAAGGTACTTGCATATGTCTCCTTCATGAAGCAGGTATTGCTTTTTTCGCAATCTCTTTCTCACAAAGAAGGTGGCAATTTTCTCTTTATCGGCAGGACTAAGATTTACCTTTTGTTCGATATGCTTAAATAGGATTTCAATCATATTAGAATGCTTCCGGGCAAAGATAATTTATTCATTAGTAATCATCCTTTCTAACCGTAATCATAATTGGGTTGACTTGATATAGATTAAGGGCATTACTTGATGCAGGTCATTCGAAATGGAATATGGCAGACCTATTTTTGTTGTACTCAAAATTGAATCTAATTAAAATAACATGTTGAATAAAATAGCATTAGTAGTAGGATCAACCGGTATTGTCGGAAGCAATCTGGCTGAACAACTGATGTCGTCCGGATGGGAAACTTATGGTCTTGCCCGCAATCCAAATAAAGAAAACATTAATCTCAAGCCCATTGCTGCTGATCTCTTAGATAAAGAAAATCTAAAGCAGGCGCTGAAAGACGTTAAGCCTACCCACGTTTATATTACTACCTGGATGCGTAACGACACCGAAAAGGAGAACATTAGGGTAAATGGATTAATGATTAAAAATCTTCTTGATGTACTTTCAGAACAGGGTACTGTGGAACATTTGGCATTGGTGACTGGTTTAAAACATTATTTAGGTCCATTTGAAGCGTATGCGAAAGCTGGCTTCCTGCCTGAAACCCCGTTGAGAGAAGAGCACCCAAGGCTTGATCTCGAAAACTTTTATTATGCGCAGGAGGATGAGGTATATGCAGCTGCGGAGCGTGATGGGTTTACCTGGAGCATTCACCGTCCACATACGGTAATTGGAAAGGTTGTAGGTAATGCAATGAATATGGGCACTACCTTAGCCGTTTATGCTTCCATCTGTAAGGAAAAAAGGCGACCATTCATCTGGCCAGGTTCCCTTGCACAATGGAGTGGCTTATCTGATGTTACCGACGCCAGGGTATTGGCCAAACACCTAATATGGGCATCTACAACTGATAGTGCCAAAAATGAAGCTTTTAATGTTGTTGATGGAGACGTTTTTCGTTGGAGCAGGCTTTGGAACCGTCTCGCCGCTTATTTTGAAATTGAGGCTATAGGTTATGGTACGGAAATTCGTCCCCTGGAAAAAGAAATGGCCAATGATGCAGAAATCTGGCAACAAATGGCTGATAAGCATAACCTTAAAGAGAAAGACTTAAGTCGTGTTGCAACTCCTTGGCACACTGATCTAGATCTTGGCAGGCCTATAGAGGTGATGACGGATATGTCTAAAAGCAGAAAACTTGGATTTTTGGTTTATCAGGATACGGAAGAAACATTTTTTGAGCTCTTTAAGCAGCTAAGCGAAGCCCGAATAATTCCTGAGTAAGATTAGTTATTTCGCCGATATATTTTTAAAACTCCAAAACGTATTCTATGGTTGCTTTTTGGACCTTTAATTTTAACAGACAGCACAGGATGGTTTAAAATTCTCAGATAATTACATTTGATTTACTGAAAGCTTAACAAGTTGGAGATTGCTTAGAACCTTTAACTGATGACCAAATATAAATTACTAACCGACCTTCAATTATGGGATTTATTGAAGTCTGGAGATCGGCATGCCTATGCGGAAATATATGAACGCTACTTCAGCGTTTTGTATCTGCATGCCAGGAATCGGTTAAAAGATGTGGAGGAAGCTGAGGATGTGGTTCAGGAACTTTTCCTTGACCTATGGTCTTCATCAGAAAGTACAGTTATAAGATCAAGTGTTCAAAGCTATCTGTTTACGAGTATAAGAAACAGAATTCTAAACTTCATTGCCCACAAAAGTCATCAGGAAAAATATAAAGTCGTTACTGCGTCAACTTGCAACTTTGAATCCATAACGGATCATCTTGTCCGTGAACGCATGCTCAGAAAATTAATTGAGCAGGAAATAGAAGCGTTACCACCAAAAATGAAAAAGGTATTCTTCATGAGTCGCCGTGAACATATGACCTATCTGGAGATTGCAGAAAAACTAAATATTACCGAACAGTCTGTAAGAAGCCATGTGAAAAATGCGCTCAAAGTTTTAAGGGTAAAGCTTGGTGTACTGTTCTATATCTTACTGTTCTTTAGCAAATAATTTTTTTCATTTTCTTTACCCCCATACCCCCGGGTTCAACTGTCTTATTAAATATAAAGACAAGATGAGTCATGCCGCAATACGATATTAAGGATTTATTGGAAAAGCATAAAGATGGAACTATACTTCCGGAAGAACAGGCTTTTCTTGAAACATGGTACCTGAATTGGCGTCCGGAAACCAAAGCCGTCTCCTCCCAGGAGGTTAGACGCTCTAAAGCTAAAGTTTGGGGGGCTTTGGAGAATCAACAGATTAATACTACACTATGGCTTAAACTTTCCGGAGTAGCAGCAGTTTTTTTAATCATCGCTGTTTACTGGATTGCTCGTCCGGATGATGCCGGTTCATTAAAAAACCCGGTTAATGCACAAGTGAATGCTGATTCTAAGCCAGCATCTAGTAAAGCCATACTCACGCTTGCCAGCGGTGAAGAGGTGATTCTTGAAAACTCATCTACTGCCAAACCTGTGCAACAGGGTAATGTGACAATCAGGCAAGCCGCTGGAGGCAAGCTCGTTTATGATCCCTCAGAATCGGGTACTGAAACTACGGCAATGATCAACAAAATTTCCACCCCACGTGGTGGCCAATATCAGCTGGTATTGTCAGACGGCACTAAGGTATGGCTGAATGCAGCATCATCGATTAGCTTTCCTGTTGCCTTTTTGGGTAATAAAAGAGAAGTCTCTGTTACAGGCGAGGCTTACTTTGAAGTAGCGCATAACAAGAGCAGGCCATTTGTGGTATCCGCGGAAGACCAGGAAATTACCGTTTTGGGTACGCATTTTAATGTGAGTGCATATAATGATGATGACTTTACCAGCACCGCGCTGATTAGTGGGCTCATTAATGTAAAGAGCAAAAAATCAGGTATTGCAAAAGTGGTTCACCCTGGTCAGGCAGCATTGTCGTCATTAGAAGATCCGCTAAGTGTTGAAAAAGTAAATACTGACGACGTACTATCCTGGAAGAATGGTTATTTCCAATTTGACAACCAGAGCATTTATTCCATTATGAAAATTATGACCAGATGGTATGATGTAGATGTAGAGTATAGGGGCGGGGCAAGCAATGAAAGATTTGGGGGAACTTTTTCTCGTGGTAAAAACCTGTCTGAATCGCTTTCTAACCTTGAAAAACTAGGTAAAGTACATTTTAAGATTTTGCCTAAAAAAGTTATTGTGACAAACTAATATCATAAAAAAGCAAAAAAGAAAGGAGACCTGCTATTGGTTAAAACCAAACTAAACTAAATACAAAACCAGGAACGTTGCAACCGTCCCTGGTCAGTAGACTTAAAGCCTATAAGGCCATTAACCGACAAATTGATTAATTAAACCTAATAACCAAATGTATAAAAAATTTACTGAATTACTTTTCAGGAGGGGCTCCTATGTATATTCCAATTGTATCTTAAAGATGAAACTAACTCTTGTTTTACTGATCGTTACGTTTCTCCAGGTTAGGGCGGAAATACATGCCCAAAACATTACCCTGAATGTCGAAAAAGCTAACCTTCGTGAGGTTATTGCTCAGATCAGGAAGCAAACTGATTATGACTTCCTCTACAATAATGCCGACATAAAAAATGCAAAGCCAGTTTCCCTTAAGGTAAAAGACATGGACATGATAAGTTTCCTTGAGCTTTTCTTTAAAGACCAGCCAGTCGGCTACACACTCAAAAATAAAACTGTTCTTATCACCGCCAAACCAATCAGCATGTTGCCTGAGCCTATTGGGCTTATAAGGCAGCTTGTGAAAGGAACTGTGGCAGACGCCGATAGCGGAGAACCCCTCTCCGGGGTAAGTGTTCTCGCAGAGGGAACGAAAACCGGAACTGCCACAATGGCAAACGGTAATTTCTCACTGGATGTACCAACTTCCGTCTCAGTCCTGGTATTTAACTTTATTGGTTATGAAACTCAAAAAATACCTTACACGGGTCAGCCTATAATCAACGTTAAACTTGTAAGAGCTGAAGCAAATCTTCAGGATGTGGTTGTTGTGGGGTACGGTACCCGTGCGAAAGGTGCAATCACAGGAGCGATCTCAACTGTCAAATCAGATGTTTTTGAGAACCGTCCATTAAACAACAATCTTGACGCGCTGCAGGGAACTGTTCCTGGATTAACCATCACAAAGGGATCCGGACAGCCGGGACAATCTGAATATGGATTCAACATCCGTGGATCGTCTTCAATCAATGGAAACTCTCCACTTGTTCTTGTGGATGGAGTGCCTACAAGTTTTGCAAACTTCAATACCTTAAATCCAAGTGACATCGCTCAGATTTCAGTACTTAAGGATGCTGCGGCTGCAATATATGGTGCTCGTGCCGGTGATGGGGTGATTATTGTTACCACGAAAAAAGGCCAAAGTGGTCCGCCATCTGTAACATACACCGCAAACTTTGGTATCAAGGAACCAAGTTACCTAAGGAAGATGCAAACCACGCTGCAGTTTGCCGAATTTATGGACGAAGGTTTAAGAAATGTAGGCATTGCAGGCTTTCCACAAAGCGTTTTTGATAATATCCGGGCTAATGCAGCTCCGAATTTAACTACCGGATGGAATTATAACATTACAAACTATCCGGGCTTCTACGGTTATACAGACTGGAACAAGGAAATTTATAAAAATTCTTTGCAGCAAATTCACAATATATCTGTATCAGGTGGGGGAGAAAATAACAACTATTTATTCTCGGCAGGTTACAACAAGGATGACGGTATCGTTAGGTATGGAACAAATAATGCGCAGCGTTACAACATCAGGCTGAACTATGATTTCAAGCTTACCGATAAGCTAAGTCTTGAAACACGTACAAGTTACATCAACATTGACAATACCAATCCAACGGATCTTGGTAATGCAATGACTAATGTAACCAGGCAATTTCCTTATCAGCCCCTGCGCAATCCTAATGGTCAGTTTTATGGCTACCAGGGCTATGAAAACCCAGCACAATCATTAGCAGAAGCAGGTACTTCATCAAACATCAGCTCAAACTTTGCGACAAACTTTAAAGCCGATTATACCGTTTTAGAGGGTCTGAAGTTAACTGCTCAGGCAGCAATCAGGCTGGATTACAACAATAACAATTTTACCAGGCCTACATTTACCCGTTACAATTATGCAGGTGCCATTCAGGATATCCGGAACACGCCTAACTCTGCCCAGTATTCAAACAGAAAATTGATCAATGAATTATATCAATTGTATGCAGACTACAATAAGCAGTTGAGTGCTGACCACAGATTTAATATCACTGCCGGCGCCTCAATAGAGAAAACTAAAAATGAAGGTCAGAATACCTGGGGTTACAATTTTGTTAGCAACGACATCTTTACCTTGAATTTAGCAGACCGTACCAAAGTTGCATTTGCCAATTTTGGCGGGTTTTTAAACAGGTCGGCAATAGGCTCCTATTTTGGAAGAGCCAGCTATTCCTACAAGGAAAAGTTGATTCTAGACATCACCGCCCGTGCAGATGGTAGTTCTAAGTTTGCTGAAGACAGGCGCTGGAGTGCAGTATTTCCTTCGGCAGCACTGGCTTACAACCTTTCAGAGGAAAAATTCATTAAGGCCACCAATATCTTTGACCAGTTAAAATTACGTGCTTCATGGGGTAAGATGGGAAATCAGGAGATCGGTCAATTAGGTTTATATGATTACATTCCATTAGTTAACGTTGTTCCTTTTGCAAACGAAAGCGCACCTGCCGTATATCCGATAGGTACGCCAAATGCGGGCCTTCCTGCTGTTCGTTCTAACCCGGCATCGGCCGATAGGACCTGGGAAACGATTGAAAACAGAAATATCGGTATTGACCTGGCTGTGCTAAATTCAAGACTTAGCTTCTCATTTGATTATTTCAATAAGATCAACAATGACATGCTTGTTGCGATCGCTGTGCCGGCTACATTTGGTGGGGCGGCACCATCTTCTAATCAGGGAAAATTGAAAACTAAGGGATTTGAAGCAATCGCTACCTGGAAAGATGTGGTTGGCGATTTCCGTTACGGGGTTTCCATTCAGCTCAGTGATGCACAAAATAAGCTGATTGAACTCAAAAATACAGATGCTTACGGAGAGGGTCTAAACCAATTTAGACAAGGCTACGCAATGAATTCATAT
Source organism: Bacteroidota bacterium (assembly GCA_040385565.1). Classification (GTDB taxonomy): domain Bacteria; phylum Bacteroidota; class Bacteroidia; order Sphingobacteriales; family Sphingobacteriaceae; genus Pedobacter. The sequence goes on from JAZKHD010000016.1 coordinate 50,517, forward strand.
TTCGGATTTGTGTATGATGGTATCATTCAAAACCAGGCCCAACTGGATGCCTACAAACAATTGCAAGGTATACCTGCAAGAATAGGAATTGGAGATGCGATGTTCAAAGACCTGGATGGAGACGGCAGACTTACCCAATTTGGTGATAAAACAAAAGGCCTTGCCGGAGACATGCAGTACCTTGGTAACCTAACCCCAAGATATACTTTCTCTTCAAATATTACAGCTGGGTGGAAGCAGTTTGATGTTCAGGTATTTATGCAGGGTGTTGGTAAGAGAGATGTTCAGTATCAGGGCAATATAGCAACCCCGAACACCTTTTTCTGGCCTTCACTTGCATTCTATTCGGGTAACACATGGAGCCCTGCACGTGCGGATGCAAAATATCCACGTTACATACCTGGAAATGTGGGTTTTGATGACCTTAGAGGAAATAACTACCGGACATCAACGCTAACGATGCAGGATGTTTCTTACCTGCGTTTCAAAGTAATCACGCTTGGTTACAGCTTACCGTCAAATGTTGCTAAAGCTGTTAAACTACAGTCGGCAAGAATATTTGTAAGCGGGCAGGACCTCTTCACCATTTCTAAAGGAACACTTGGTGGAAATTTTGATCCGGAAGACGCATTTAGAAACGAGGGAACTTATCCATTCACCAAGGTCTATTCATTGGGCTTGAATGTTAAATTTTAAAAATGATCATTATGAAAATCCTAAATATAAAATATATTACATCTCTGCTGCTGTTCACAGTGCTGTTTCTAGGATGTAAAAAAGACCTAAACCTGGTTCCGGAAGATAATATTTCTGACGCGACGTTTTACAGAACGGGTGCAGATTTTAAGCTGGCTGCCAACACACTTTATCTGGCACTAGAGGAATGGGGTACTGAAGACACGCAGTCAGACATTGCGTTCAATAACCCAAATTCTGTGAGTAACGGAACTCTTTTGCCAACTGAGACTACCGTTTGGTCTACGTTGTATAACAACATACGTTATGCGAATAATATTATTGAAAAAGGTGCAGGTACTACAGATGCTGAAATTAAAAGATATGTTGCCGAGGCCAAATTTTTCAGGGCTTATTACTACTGGCGACTGCTCAGGATTTATGGAGGGGTTCCGCTTATTACTAAAGTACTTAAAACTGATGATCCGGACTTGTTTCTTCCAAGAGCAAGCAGGGTTGAAACCGCTGATTTGATTTTAAGCGATCTGAATGCTGCTAAAGCTGATCTTCCGTTACAAACTGCGTTGGCAGCCGGCGATGTAGGCCGCATTACAAAAGGTGCCGCAATGGGCCTTGCAGCGAGAGTTGCTCTTTTTGAGGGTACATGGGAGAAGGCCCGCGGAGAGGCTACTGCAGGAAAATACCTGGATGCGGCTGTTTCTGCTTCACAAGAAGTGATTGGTAGTGGTGCTTATCTGTTGTACACAGGAAGTGGTGCACAAAGTTACCGTTACCTGTTTTTGGAAGCCGGAGATGATTCAAAAGAGTCGATTTTGGACAGAAGGTATGCCAGAAACATTTTTGGACACGACGTTCCTTATGCCTATGATCAAGACGGTTATAACCCGACCAGGAAAATGGCAGACATGTACCTGGATAAAAATGGCTTACCAATTAGCTCAGCAGGAACGTTGTTTAAAGGTTACGCTACTTTTGTTTCAGAATTTCAGGACAGGGATCCAAGGATGACCATGACCATGATCATACCCGGAACCTTGACAAACCGGGTTTTCAATCCGGTAACGAAGGTTGCCAACTGGCCTAACTCACCTCAGCGGAATTTCAATACTGGCTATATTCTATATAAATACATGTCTGAAGATGCTGCGGCAAATAATTCAGGACGTATGGGGCGCCAAAGTTTATTTGACTTTGATAAACACCTGATCCGTTATGCAGAAATCCTGTTGATCTATGCTGAAGCCTTATATGAAAAAAATGGTAATATCTCAGATGGAGACCTGGATTTGAGTATCAATAAAATAAGGGAACGTGCCGGAATGCCAAGGCTGACCAACACGTTTGTAAACGCAAATGCCTTAAACATGAGAACGGAAATAAGAAGGGAAAGAACTGTAGAGCTTTGTCTGGAAGGTTTTCGTTATGATGACCTTAGAAGATGGAAAACTGCAGAGACAGAACTGCCACAAGATATTAAAGGAATTAAAATTACGGGGACAGAGTGGGCAACGCGGGCACCATACAACAATGCAAGTTATTTGACAAAAGTGGATGCTAACGGATTTTTAATTGCTGAAAGCAACAGGAAATTCAATGCTAACAGAGACTATTTGCAGCCGTTGCCGCTAAGAGAAATTGCCTTTTACATAAATAGTGGAAAGAAACTGGATCAAAATCCAAACTGGTAAACTAAATCCCTATCCTAGCCGGTCAGCTTTGGTTGGCCGGCTTAATGCTGCGCACAATATCAAACTAATAAATACAACAACATGTTCAGGAAAGTAATCTTGTTAAAATTGTCAATTGCCTGTCTCTTCTCTGTAGCATTTGCACAGCAGGTAAAAAAATCGGTTCCTGATAAGCTAATGGGTAACCGTTTCTTAACCTTTAACTCTGTCATTAGGGTAAACCAAATAGAGGTTGCAAGAGATAAAAATGTAGGGGAGGATGAGCGTTCGTTGCACACACCCGCCAGAGTGGTGGCTTTTCGGACTGCGCTTGAAGAGGGATTTCCAGGAGCCCGCATGACCTGGGCGTTAAGTTGGCTGGCGCTTAATGATACAACTGCGAACTACCGTGAAATAAGAAAGTTGGTAACAGATTATCATTATAAGTACGGTGATGAAGTAACCTTTATTCCGGGCGCGTATTTCGCAAATGCCTACAATTCAATAGATCAGGTAAACAAAGATTTGCACGATGGTCTGGCCCTTGTGAGTAAGATAGTTGGTAAAGGGTATCGTCCACTAAGCGTGGTTGCAGGATTTCTGGCTGCTGAAAATCAGCAATACCTTGCTGAAAAGGAAAACATTCATGTTTGCCAGGGAAACATTTGGAGCCAGTTTGCGATTGATAATCAGGATGGGGATGGTTCTGTAAGCTACCCGTTTTATCCGTCAAAAGAACATTTTTGTAAACCCGCACAAGGAAAGAAAGATTTCATCGACTGTGTGAACCTGGATGGTTGGACAGTAGATTTCCTTGCCGGCAGAAGACAAGGTTTCGCCGGAGGATTTAACAGCCGTATGGGTGTTGGCCCAATTGAAACCCTAGGCAAGCACGGAAATGTGGTTGGACTTCAGGAGATGATGCATTCTACTGCCATTCATTTTGATAAAGGCTTTGAGCTTAATGGATTTGGATGGGTAACCAACTGCTGGGAATTGAGTTTGCATTATGAACCGGCCAGACTCAAAGATTGGGTGAGCAGCATCAAAAAGCGCTGGCCGGATACCAAATTCATTACCCAGGGGGAGTTTGGTTTGTTATGGAGGGAACATTATAAGAGTAATACTTTTAACTATCAATTTGTAGAGCGGGGTTCCGGTATTGGTGGTTCAGATGCCAATATGGAAATTTCCTGGTACATGAATAAGGATTTCAGGTTGGCTTTATTGAAAGACTGGAAACTCAGTACCCCAAATATGGTTATTGATTTTACCCGTTATGATTTGAAAGCGCAGCAGCCAGCCGAGATGACGAGAAAGTGGAGCCTATTGGGTGACATCAATCAAAAGCAGACCCGTCCGCAAGACAAACCGGTTCTGGTAAGCGGCTTGCCTGACAAATCCAAAAGCATCATCTCAAAGAGATATCCCATGTTAATTAAATCATCCCAATAATTTTTCGACAGCCCGGGTTTTGCCCGGGCTGTCTTTTTACATACTGTCTTTCGCAGTAAATTAAGATTCATACATCGTGCTCAAGAGAAACGATACAGACACCGTAGAAGCTCGATATTCTGAAACTTTCCTATTTGACATGGTATGTCCAATGAAGAATTGGGAGAAATTGCCGAACAGAACAAAAGTGTGATACCCCGCGGCTAACTGTTAAACGCCTTTTGTAATTCTGCAATATCCAGCTTCTTCATTTTTAACATCGCTTTAATTGCTTTATCGGCCTTCTTACGGTCGGGATCACTTTCCATTTCTAAAAGAACAGTCGGTGTAACCTGCCATGATAAACCGAACTTATCCTTCACCCAGCCACATTGCTGAGCCTTAGGGTCGCCACCTTCATTTAATTTTTCCCAGTAATAATCTATTTCTTCCTGATTCTCGCAATTGATCATAAATGATATTGCTTCTGAAAATTTAAAATCCGGACCTCCGTTAAGTCCGATAAAACTATGCCCGTTCAACTCAAATTCAACGGTTAACACCGTACCGGATTCTTGTCCATGGATTTCTTGTCCTTCTTCGCCATAATAGCTAATGCGGTTAATCTTCCCATTTTTTTGAAAATGGAGATGTAAAAATTTGCTGCCTCTTCCGCTTGTCCGTCAAACCAAAGGCATGATGTTATTTTCTGGATAGTTGCCATAATTTATGTTTTTAAGGTATGTATTGAATCGTTCAATCAACAGCTTAAATAGCTGTTTTTTCATAATGGAGTGCAATTACCCCGCAATCAAATGTTTTAGTCTCCACTAGCTTCAATGCTGTGAGCGCCTTCACGTTTTTGAATAGGGGGATTCCTTCGCCAAGGAGAACGGGATTAACGAATAACCAGAACCCGTCGATTAAACCTTCACTTAAGAGAGAATGAGAGGCCCGGGGACTTCCAAAAATCAAAATGTCCTTGCCTTCCTCTTCTTTTATGCTGCGGATTTTTTTACTCAGGTCATGGCTGATAACTTTTGTGTTATCGAGCCCTTCCTCGCTGATCGTTGTAGAAAGAACTATTTTAGAAACCTGGTTGTACCAGGCAGCGTGCTCCCTATCGTGTTTTGATGCATTTGGCTCCTCACCTGCAGTCGGCCAGTAGCCTTGCATCATTTCGTAGGTTACCCGGCCATATAATGCAGCATCAGCTTTAGCTGTCATGGTACCTACAAAATCAAAAAGCGCATCATCGAATTTAATCCAGTCCATTTCCCCATTAAGACCGGCAACGAAGCCGTCCAGTGAGGTATGCATAAAAAAAACTAATTTTCTCATCTTGTAAGTAATTCTATGTTTGAAGTTAATCAAAGATAACTGCTTTTGAAAAGACAAAAAGGCCTGACGAGCGTCAATAAGCAGGGGTAAATGCGACACAAAATGTTGACGGCAGGATTTTTGATGTGTGCCGATTGAATTATACAGATATGGCATCAGGTTTCTTTGCGATTTTAGACGATATAGCAGTACTTATGGACGATGTCGCGGTGGTGGCTAAAGTGGCGACAAAGAAAACAGCCGGTATATTGGGGGATGACCTTGCCGTAAATGCAGAAAAAGCTACGGGCTTTCTTTCCTCCCGGGAAATACCTGTTCTTTGGGCCATTACCAAAGGCTCCATGATTAATAAAGTAATCATAGTCCCCATAGCTATACTGCTGAATGTTTTCTTGCCTGTAGCTATTATTGCAATTTTGATCTTAGGTGGTTTTTACTTAGCCTATGAAGGTGTGGAGAAAATCATCGAGTACTTCTTTCATCGCAAAAAAGCTCAGCATCAGGAAGTGAAGGAGGTGATACAGGAAGACCCAGAAGCAGAAAAAAAGAAGGTTAAATCTGCCGTTGTTACAGACTTTATCCTCTCTGTTGAAATCGTGATCATTGCGTTAGGTACAGTCTTAAATAGAGACATCACAATGCAGGCCATCACCGTATCTGTGGTAGCAATTTTAGCAACTGTGGGCGTATATGGTATTGTGGCCGTTATTGTGCGAATGGATGATTTGGGTTACAAGCTTATTAAGCGCAGCAATGAAAAGGGCTTTTTCAACGCGCTGGGAATTTTGCTGGTAAAAGCGCTTCCTGTATTGATTAAAGTGTTGAGTGTGGTGGGTACAATTGCCTTGATTCTTGTTTCAGGCGGCATTTTCTCTCATAACATCCATTTCCTGCACGACCTGTTGCCTGGAATGGCTTCAATAATTAAAGAATTTCTTCTGGGAACAATTGCCGGGCTGATTGCCTTTGCTATTGTTTCTGTTGTTGCTCAATTTCGTAAGTAGGGCCATAAATACTTGGAACTTTATTTCCGGTAGCGCGCAAGTAAACAATCATTTCACCCCTGTGGTGGTAGATATGGTTGAATAGAAATCCTCGTGCAACTGTGCCTCTTGGCATAGGGCCCAGCACCACCTGGTCGCCAATCTTCATCGTCCAATCGTCCAAAAGATTTTCTTCTTTCAACGATTTTAATGCAGTCCGTGCCTTTTCTACATTACTTTCAAATAGTTCCAGCGTTGCTTTGATGTCTGCAGCATCGCCACGTTCCAGATTATCGGCGGCCATGTCATACACGTCTTTAGTTAGCGTACCAACATACCAATAATAGATAGTGGCAATGTGCTGTGCCAGCTGACCCATGTTCCATGAGATTTCTGATGGTTTAAACTGAAGGTCTTTTTCCGGTACAGCCTGAAGTAATTTGCGGGTGCTGGTTACTTCATGTTCAAATTCCTGAATTAGCGATTGTAGTATCATAATATTGAATTTTAGATTTAAAAATAACAAAGGAATTATCAAGAAGTTTGATTAAAACGTATTAGGCCAGTTTGCTGCCGTTTGGGACTTTGCCATCAACAGCCGTTAGCCTGATGTCGCCATTTTCGTCAGCAAAGCCTGTGATGAGAAATTCTGACATGAATTTGCCGATCTGTTTTTTAGCGAAGTTAATTACGCCTACAATTTGCCGTCCTGGTAATTCCTCCAATGTGTAATGCTTTATTATTTGCGCACTACTTGTCTTGATACCATATGGCCCAAAATCAACCTTTAGTTTGTAAGCAGGCTTTCTGGCCTCAGGAAACTCTTTGGCTTCCAGTATGGTGCCTACCCTTAATTCAACTTTTTCAAAATCATTCCAGGAAATTTCCTCCATAAAAGGCGGTCAGCTATAATTTCAAATCTACTTTCTTTCCAGTCTTAACGGCCAGATAGATGGCATCGATAATTTTAAGGTCTTTTAACGCTTCCTCACCATCAACCGGGACAACAGGTTTTTTGTTTTCGAAGATGATCTGTGCAAACTCATCCATTTGGACAGTTTGGTGTGTTGTTATTGGCTGGTTCAGTTCACCTTTATGTGTACGGCCTTTAATCGGTCCGTATCCCGTTGAAGGTTGCAGTTCCGCAAATCCCTTTTCACCATTAAGGAAAAATTTGTCGAGGTTGTTCATATTATAGGTAGAAAGACAAGATGCGTTGGCACCACTCGCAAAGCCGAACTGAAACTGTATGGTCTCATCTACACCTTCTTTAAATTTTACCGGATTGGTTTTCGTTTCCTGTGCAGTAACCCAAACCGGTTCTTCTCCAACCATATACCTGGCCCCATTTATGGCGTATATGCCGATATCCATCAACGACCCGCCACCAGCAAGTTGTTTGTTCAATCGCCATTGGTTGGGATCACCTGCAGTAAAACCGCAAAGGCCCTGGAAGAACTTGATTTTGCCAAATTCTCCTGCGTTACGCATTCTTATTACTTCCAATGTTCTGGGTTCGAAATGCATGCGGTAGCCTACAAGTAGTTTCACACCTGCTTTTTTACAGGCATCAATCATTTCCTGACCTTCTTTTGCGTTAAGCGCCATTGGCTTTTCACATATCGCATGTTTGCCGGCTTTGGCTACCCGTATTACCTGACTATGGTGGAGTGAATTGGGTGTGATTACATATACAGCATCTATATCAGGGTTGTTTTTTATCTGATCGAAATTTTGGTAATTGTAACAGTTCTTTTCCGGGATGCCGTATTTTGCCTGCCAGTCTTTTACCTTCGACGGTGTACCGCTAATTACGCCAACCAGTTTAGCACGGGTACATGACTGCATGGCTTCTGCAACACGGGAACCATAACCTCCCAAGCCCATTATTGCCACCCGCAGAACCGGGCCATCATATGCCTCATTGGTGTTAATGTTACTTGCTGCCCAGTCATTTAATGGCGCAAGCTGTAGCATTAAAGCCGATACGCCTATTTTTTGAAGAAAGTCCCTGCGGTTGTTCATAATGAAAAATTTGGTTATTGAATAGCTGTGTAGTTGACCTCTATGTATTTAGCATAATATTAAGCAATATATTCAAAGCGTGTAATTATCCATGAATTTAATTGTTTTTTGAATTGATTTGTGCATTCAAGCGATTACTTTTGAAAGGAGCACTTGATTTAAAAGCCTCAATACACACCAAATATGAGATCAATCAGAACAATTAAACTTGCAATTTTAATATTCCTTTTAGCGGGAAAATTAAGTGCACAAGTTAAAGCACCGGCAGAAAAAGCCAGTCTTTTAACCATGTGGGACGATAAGCCTGCCAAAGCATGGATGAGTGATGCCTATCCAATAGGAAATGGCCGCATAGGTGGAATGGTTTTCGGAGGCGTTTATAATGAACATATCCAGTTTAACGACAATACTTTGTGGACAGGTAACGAAAAAGAAAGAGGTGCTTATCAGGCACTTGGCGATCTTTATATAGATTTTAATGGGAAGGACCAGGAAATTCCTGCTGATTATAAAAGGTCGCTGGATCTTAAGCGCTCTGTGTTCGAGGTTTCCTATTCAAAAGCTGCAATAAACTTTAAAAGAGAATATTTCTGCAGTTTTCCGGACAAGGTGATGGTGCTTAGGTTCACCGCCTCAAAAAAGGGTGCCTACTCTGGTATCATCAGGTTAAAGGATATAAGAAATGCACCTGTGATTGCGAATGGCAGGACGATATTTTTTGCGGGGAATTTATCAAACGGGATGCAATACCAGGCAGATGCAACTGCTGTTGCTCTGGGAGGAACTGTTACTACTGAGACTGACGGAAGAGGTGGCATGCAGCTTAGGCTGAATGCTGTAGATTCTTTTACGCTCTTTCTTACGGCGGCTACTGATTTTGTGAATGACAGGAATCAAAACTGGAAAGGGGCAAAACCTGCTGCAAAAAATATAGCAGTTTTAGCGTCCGCGACTGCAAAGTCTTATAGCGCATTGCTGAACGCCCATCTAAAAGATTACCAGCAATTATTTGGAAGGGTTGCTTTAAACCTTGGTGCTTCTGCAGCCGCGGTAACTCAACTACCTACCTATCAGCGCCTATTGGGTTATAAAAAGCAAGCAGATCCTGAACTGGAGGCGCTAATTTTTCAATATGGAAGGTATCTGTTGATTAGTTCTTCGAGGAAGGGTGGTTTGCCTGCAAACCTTCAGGGCTTATGGAATGAAAGCAACAACCCGCCATGGGGCAGCGATTACCATACCAATATCAATATACAGATGAACTATTGGCCGGCAGAATCTGCCAATCTTTCTGAGTGTGCTTACCCTTATCTGGACCACATCAATGCGATTAGGGAAATCAGAAAAATCAATACAAAGAAAGAATATCCAGGTGTTAGGGGGTGGACCCTGCGGACTGAAAGTAATCCTTTTGGTGGTGAAAGTTATTTGTGGAATACGCCGGGAAGTGCCTGGTATGCACAGGCTTTATGGGAACATTACGCCTTTACAAAAGACAAGGTTTTTCTAAAAAACTTCGCTTATCCTATAATTAAAGAAATCTCTGAGTTTTGGGATGACCATTTGAAACGCAGGCCAGATGGTACACTGGTATCGCCGTTGGGCTGGTCGCCAGAGCACGGCCCCACCGAAGATGGTGTAACTCATGATCAGCAAATTGTTTACGACCTTTTTACAAATTATATTGAATCTGCAGATGTGCTCGCTACTGACAAGGAGTACCGCAACCATATTTCGGAGCTGCGCGATCACTTATTAAAGCCGAAAATTGGTAAATGGGGACAACTTCAGGAGTGGGAGACCGACAGGGACGATCCTAAAGATACACACAGGCATGTGTCGCACTTGTTTGGTTTACACCCGGGCAGAGAGATTAGTCCTTTAACCACACCTGAACTCGCCAACGCGGCAAAAGTAAGCTTGCTGGCCAGAGGCGATGCTTCAACAGGCTGGTCGATGGCCTGGAAAATGAACTTTTGGGCAAGACTGCTTGATGGAGATCATGCCTATATCATACTGAAGAACTTTATTACCCCGGTTGGTGGATCGGGGGTGGACTATAATGAAGGTGGTGGTATTTATTCCAACCTTTTCTGTGCCCATCCGCCATTTCAAATAGACGGTAATTTTGGTTACACTGCAGGCGTTGCTGAAATGCTGGTACAAAGCCATGCAGGAGAAATACAGCTGTTGCCGGCTTTACCTGCAGCCTGGGCAAATGGTAGTGTGAATGGATTAAAAGCAAGAGGTAATTTTGAAATTACGGAGATGCAATGGAAAGGTGGCAAGCTTTCAAAACTTGTTATTAAGTCCTTATCAGGAGGGGCTTGTAAACTTCGCACCAAAGAGCGCCAATACACGCTTGCTACCCAGGCCGGAAAAACTTACACGTTAAGTATATGAAAATGATCCGCTTGCTGTTGGTTGTAATTTGTGCTTTGCCGGTTCTTGTGCATGCCCAAACTAAGCCATTAAAACTTCATTATTCGCTACCTGCCAGAATGTGGGAGGAAACATTGCCATTAGGAAATGGTCGCCTAGGGATGACGCCTGATGGAGGCACTCACAAGGAAAAGATTGTACTTAATGACATCACGCTATGGTCCGGGAGCCCGCAGGATGCTAATAATTACGAAGCCTATAAAAGCTTACCCGAGATAAGGAAGCTGATTATGGAAGGCAGGAATGAAGAAGCACAGGATCTGGTAAACAAAAATTTTGTGTGCCTTGGTCCGGGTTCCGGTGGTGCCAGATGGGGTAAGTACCAAACATTAGGGGCATTAGAAATAGAATATACCCATAAACTTATACCAGGTTCGCCGGGCGAAGAACTATACAACTACAACAGGCAATTGTCTTTAAATGAAGCTATAGCTAAAACCAATTATACGGTAAATGGTACAGATTTTAAGAGGGAATACTTCAGTAGTTTTGATGACGATGTTAATGTGATCAGGCTAACGGCAAGTAAGGCAGGAGCAATTAACTGCAAAATAAAACTGAGTCGCCCTGAAAGATTTGCGGTGAAAACCGAAGGCGGGGAGCTTCAAATGTACGGGCAACTTGACAATGGAATTGACGGTAAGGGCATGCAGTATCTTACCCGTGTACGAACTAAACTTACAGGAGGCAAACTTACCACCGAGGATGGAGCCTTAAAGATTGAGGGAGCCACTGAGGTGTTGATTTATGTATCGGCAGCAACAGATTTTAGAGGAGTTGCATTCAGAGAAAAGTCGAAATCGCTGTTGGACGCAGCAATGCGTAAACCTTATAGTTTGCAGAAAGCCAATCATATTGCTAAGTACGGCCGTTTCTTTAACAGGGTTAAGATCAATTTGGGTGAAGGTGCTTCTTCAGGGTTGCCTACTGATACAAGACTGGAAAAATTTTACGGTTCATCTGCCGATGATCCGGCTATGGCAGCGCTGTTTTTTCAATTTGGGAGGTACCTGACCATCAGCAGCACGCGTGTGGGCTTGCTGCCGCCAAACTTACAGGGATTGTGGGCTAAGGAAATCAACACACCATGGAATGGTGATTACCACCTTGATGTAAATGTTCAAATGAACCACTGGCCGGTTGAGGTGGCGAACTTATCGGAACTCAACCTCCCGCTTGCTGATCTTGTTAAAGGGTTGGTAAAGCCAGGTGAGAAAACCGCAAAAGCCTATTATAATGCTGAAGGGTGGATTGCCCATGTGATTACAAACATTTGGGGCTTTACGGAGCCTGGAGAAAGTGCTTCATGGGGAGTTGCAAATGCAGGATCTGGCTGGCTGTGTGACAATTTATGGCAGCACTATGCCTTCACTAACGACCTTGCATATTTAAAAAGCATTTATCCGGTTTTAAAAGGATCTGCATTGTTTTACAAGAGTGCGCTGGTAAAGGATACCAGGACAGGATGGCTCGTTACGTCGCCATCAGTATCTCCAGAGAACTCTTTCTTTTTGCCTAATGGTAAGACTGCAAATGTTTCTATGGGGCCAACTATAGATAACCAGATTGTACGGGAATTATTTACAAATGTAATTGCGGCATCCAAGCTGCTCAATACAGATTTGGCGCTTAGGAAGGAACTGGAAGAGAAATTGAAGTTAGTACCGCCTCCCGGGATAATTAGCAAAAGCGGCAGGATACAGGAGTGGTTGGAAGATTACAAAGAAACTGACCCTCAACATAGGCACATCTCTCATTTGTGGGGCTTATATCCCGCTTCGTTGATTACACCTTCGAGAACTCCTGAACTGGCAGAGGCTGCCAGGAAAACCCTTGAGGTAAGGGGTGATGATGGTCCGAGCTGGACAATAGCTTACAAGTTGCTTTTCTGGGCGCGTTTGAAAGATGGCGACCGTGCATTTAAACTACTCAAGGAAATTTTAAAGCCAACCAGCAGAACTGATATTAATTATGGTGCGGGTGGTGGGGTTTATCCGAATATGTTATCGGCCGGACCTCCATTTCAAATTGACGGAAACTTTGGAGCCACGGCCGGGATTGCTGAAATGATACTACAGAGCCACGACGGGTTCATTGATTTGCTGCCGGCTTTACCGCTAGCCTGGAAAGCTAACGGGAATGTTACCGGCTTGAAAGCAAGAGGTAATTACACGGTTGACATGAGTTGGAAGAATGGAAAAATCACTGTTTTTAAGATTAAATCGCCAGTTTCCAAAAAAGTAAAAGTAAAGGTAAATGGGAAAATGATGCTGGTACAGAGTGTTAAATAGTTGTGGAATAATTTTATTTTACTCTATATTTAGGGCTTCTAACCAACATACTTAACTGTTTTATGAATTTCAAACGCTCATTCCTCGCATTAGCTTTACTTTCGCTAATTTCATTTGCCTTTATAAAAAAAGGCGCAGATCCTGTAGAAAAAATTGTAACCGCGCTCCAACGCTGGAGTGATAACAATCCCCAGGAAAAAGTCTATTTACATACAGATAAGCCATACTATGTGGTTGGTGATACCATATGGTTTAAAGCATACGTAACCATTGGCAGCAAACATCAGTTGTCTGCCATGAGTGGTGCCTTGTATGTTGATCTTATTAAAGAATCTGACTCACTTGTTACGGCCTTAAAGCTTCCTGTTACTGCTGGAAGGGCTAAAGGAAATTTTATATTGGCAGATAGTAGCTTCAAGGAAGGTAACTACCGCATCCGTGCTTACACGCAATGGATGAGAAATGCCGGTTCTAGCTATTTCTACGACAAGGTATTCAGCGTTGGGAACTCAGTTACCAATCCGGTTTTCGCTAAAATTGACTACGAATACAGTAAAGAAGGTGCAAAAACGGCGATCACTGCAGTGCTTACTTATACGAATGACAAGGGCGAACCCCTTGCCAATAAGACTGTGAATTACGATTTGCTGGAAGATTACGACGTTATTACCACCCAGAAAAAAACGACAGACGCCAATGGAATTTTGCGTATTGTTTTACAACCGGGTAAGTCAGGCAAAATTATCGGTACCAGAATTCAAAGCAGGATCAATACCGTCGACAAAGAGTTTATATCTAAAGATTTTCTGGTTAAGGCGTTGTCTACTTCTTCAGACCTTCAGTTTTTCCCGGAAGGTGGACCGCTAGTTAATGGTGTAAGAAGTCGTGTAGCGTTTAAAGCGACTGGAACTAATGGACTTGGTGTTGCTGTTAAAGGCGTAGTTACGGATAGCGAAAACAATCCGGTAGGAGAGTTTCAGGCGCAGAACTTTGGGATGGGCTTTTTCAGGTTAATGCCTGAAGCAGGAAAAACTTATCAGGCGAAAGTTACTTACCCAGATGGTTCAGAAAGCGTGGTAAAATTGCCAGCGGCCCTGACCAGCGGATATGTGCTTAGCGTGTTTAATAATCCAGAGACGGATACCATCTTAGTGAGGATCAATGCCAGTGCAGATTTAGTGAAGACGCCAGGGCAGGCTGTTAGTATTGTTGTTCAAACAGGCGGAAATGTGCACATGGCCACTACAATCCCTATTACAAAGGCAGCGATATCTATCCCTATTCCTGCTAAAGAACTTCCATCAGGAATTGCCCAGTTCACTTTATTTTCCTCAACCGGGGATGCACTAAATGAGCGTATTGCGTTTGTGCAGAATAATGACATGATGAACTTAAAGCTTAGCAGTGCGAAGCAAAGTTACACATCAAAAGAAAAAATTGAAGTTACGCTTGAAGCACTGGACGAGAAGAACGCGCCATCGTCAGGAAATTTCTCTGTTTCTGTAATTAACGAAGCTGCGGTTCCATTGGATGAATCTAAAGAGACTACTATTTTATCTCATATTTTGTTGAGCTCTGACATCAAAGGCTACATAGAAAGACCTAACTATTACTTTGCCGCACCAAGTGTGGAGACGAAGAACAACCTGGATCTGCTGATGATGACCCAGGGATATAGAAGGTTTGTTTGGAAAGACATTATAGCTGAAGCGCCATTTAACCTTCCATATAAAGCAGAAAAGTTGACTTCTGAGATTACCGGTAAGCTAATGACGCTTAATAATAAACCGGTTGCCAACGGAAAAGTGATGTTGATGAGCAATAAGCTTGCTGGTTTACCTCCGGAAACGACTACTGATGCCAACGGGGTATACATATTTAAGGACCTTATCATTACCAGTGAGATTCAGTTCTCGGTTCAGGGAAAAACTGATAAGGGAAGCGACAAAGTAGAGATTAAGGTTGATAGGACCCGTGACGAGTTAATGAGTCCGAATCCTAACGTTCCTGATTTGGATACTGATCTGCGTAAAACTTTACAGGCTTCTTTTGATAATGCCAAAAAGCAGGAAGAAGATTTACAAAAGCGTGGTATGCTCGGTCGTACACAACAGCTAAAAGAGGTTCAAATTACTTCTGGAAAAAAGAAAAGGGCTTTTGGAATGGACATGATAATGGAGGGACATGCTGATCAGACAGTGAGGTATGCTGCAACTGATATTGCGTACATGAACATTTTGGAATGGATGAAGTTCAAAATACCTAACATTACTTTCAGGCAGGATAATTCTGACCAATGTGGGCCTGTTGAAGTGGCTGTAAGCAGAGGTGAGGTGATGAATATTTTTGTGGATGGTAGAAAGATAACTCAGTGCGAAAGTCAGGATTTCTTCTTAATGGATCCGGCAGATATTGCCCGACTTGATGTAGTACGTACCAATGCCGCCTTAATAAATATGATGGGTGGTGCCGGACTTTCATTTACTACTAAAAGAGGCATGGGAAGTGTAAGGAAAGTCTTTAATCCTAATATGACCAATATTAACCCAAGAGGTTATAATGTTGTAAGAGAGTTTTACTCGCCAGTGTATAAAGGCGATGGCAATGACAGTAGGATCGCAGATCTACGTACAACAGTTTACTGGAATCCATCTCTCATGACAGATGATAAAGGTAAGGCAACATTTAGCTTCTTCAATGGTGATGGTAAAGGTACGCACCGCGTGCTTGTAGAAGGTATTAACGCGGATGGAACTTTGGGAAGAAAGATCTATAAATACGAAGTGAAATAAGGATGACGCAAACGTTTTCGATGATAAAAGACCTTTAGGATATTTATAATTATTGAAACATACCTATATTTAAAATCTAAAAGCAGGACTTGTTCCTGCTTTTTTTATACGATAAAACATGGCTGCTGCAGATAAAGTTTATGCAATGAAACAAACCATGCGTTGGTTTGGACCTAAGGATCCGGTGAGCCTTGCTGACATCAGGCAGGCTGGGTGTTCAGGTGTTGTTTCTGCGCTTCATCATGTTCCAAATGGTGATGTTTGGAGTAAAGTAGATATTTTAGAACACAAAGCACTTATTGAAAGTGCAGGGATGACATGGGATGTAGTTGAAAGTGTTCCTGTTCATGAATCGATAAAAACCCAGTCGGCAGGCTTTCAATCCTTTATAGAAAATTATAAACTGACCATCAGAAATTTAGCTGACTGCGGTATTAAAATAGTGACCTATAATTTTATGCCTGTGCTGGATTGGACAAGGACAAACCTGTCATTCGAACTGGAAAATGGTGCCAGGGCTTTGAAATTTGAGAAAGCAAGTTTGGTGGCTTTTGATGTTTTTATGTTGAAGAGACCCGCTGCAGAAAAAGATTATTCTTGGGATGAGTTAAAGAGGGGCAGGGCACGCTTTGATGAGATGGATGAGGGTGGGCGATCTATGGTGCAGAGAAATATAATAGCCGGTTTGCCCGGGAGTGAAGAAAGTTTTACGTTGGCCCAGTTTCAAAATGCGTTAGACAATTACGAGGGGATTGATGAGGCAGGATTAAGTGCCAACCTAATTTATTTTTTGTCTGAAATTGTTCCAGTAGCAGAAAATGCCGGCGTTAAATTAGCCATACACCCGGACGATCCTCCATATCCAATATTCGGTTTGCCACGGGTAGTTAGCACGGCTGCCATGGTTGAAAAGCTTTTTACAGCAGTACCTTCAATTTCCAATGGTTTGTGCTTTTGTACGGGGTCATTTGGCGTGCGTGCCGATAACGATTTGCCTGCTATGGTAAGCAAGTTCGG
The DNA here is from genome assembly GCA_040385565.1 of Bacteroidota bacterium. Classification (GTDB taxonomy): domain Bacteria; phylum Bacteroidota; class Bacteroidia; order Sphingobacteriales; family Sphingobacteriaceae; genus Pedobacter. The sequence goes on from JAZKHD010000016.1 coordinate 67,205, forward strand.
AGCACGTATTCACTTTATACACTTGAGAAGCACTAAAAGGAATGACCTTGGCGATTTTTACGAAGACAACCACCTTGAAGGAGATGTTGATATGTACGGGGTTGTTAAGGAAATATATAAGGTACAGCAGCAAAGACAAATAAGCATTCCTATGCGGCCAGATCATGGTCACCAAATGCTGGATGACCTGCATAAAAAAACTAACCCCGGTTATTCGGGTATCGGCCGTTTAAAGGGGCTTGCCGAGCTGCGTGGATTAGAGTTTGGTATCATTAAAAATCATTAAAATGAGAGAAGGCAATGTTATACCTGAAGATTTTTTGTTAACCAACAAAACATCGCAACTGTTGTTCAACGATTACGCAAAGGATCTTCCGGTTATCGACTATCATAATCACCTTCCTCCGCAGGAGATTGCAGACAATAAAAAGTTTGATAATTTAACTGAAATCTGGCTGAAAGGCGACCACTACAAGTGGCGTGCAATGAGAGCTCTAGGCGTAGATGAAAACCTGATAACCGGTACCGCTACTGATGAAGAAAAGTTTAAAGCCTGGGCCAGAATTGTTCCTGCAACGGTTAGAAACCCATTGTTCCATTGGACACACATGGAGTTAAAGGACCCGTTTAAAATCAATAGCTATTTAAACGAATCATCTGCTGCTCAAGTTTATGAAACATGTAACGAGCTGCTGGCTACCGATAATTATTCTACGCAAGGACTTTTGAATCATTTTAAAGTTGAGATGGTAGGCACTACGGATGATCCCTGTGACGACTTATTCTATCACAGAACATTAAAATCGGGTGCTTTCAAAGTTGCAGTTAAGCCATCTTTTAGACCAGACAAGGCTTTAATGATTGATAAGAGCGCTCAATTCAAGGCTTATATTTCTCGGCTTGCCGAAGTAACTGGAATAACAATCGACGATTTGGATTCGTTGGTAGGCGCTTTATTTAACAGAATCGATTATTTTGAGGCCAATAATTGCAGTATTTCTGACCATGGGCTGTCTGCATTGCCGCATAAATACACTTTAACAGATGCAGAGCGACTAGAGTTTGAGACATTTTTAAAGGATGAGCATGCCGTATATTCAAACCCTGATGCATTTGCAGGATATATACTGACCGCGCTTTCAAAAAAATACCACGAAAAGGGTTGGGTACAGCAATTTCACCTGGGTGCCATTAGAAACAACAATCTCGGAATGTTCCAAAAATTAGGCGCAGATACCGGATATGATTCAATAGGTGATTTTAGTCACGCTGAAAGGATGTCTGGCTTCTTTGGAAATCTAAGCCTAACCGGACAATTAACCAAAACTATTATTTACAACCTAAATCCTGCAGATAACGAGATGTTTGCTGCAATGACGGGGAACTTCGCAGAAGGAAGCCTGAAAGGGAAAATACAGTTTGGATCAGGATGGTGGTTTTTGGACCAGAAGGATGGGATTGAGAAGCAACTAAATGCGCTTTCTAATATGGGTATCGTAAGCAATTTCGTAGGGATGCTGACCGATTCACGGAGTTTTTTATCTTATTCCAGACATGAGTACTTTAGACGGATATTATGTAACCTGATTGGCGAGGAAATGGAAAAGGGGCTATTGCCAGATGATGAACAATGGCTTGGCAAAATAATATCTGACATTTGCTACTACAATGCAAAGAGCTATTTCGGCTTAGGGAACTGAGTTTTTGAAGGCAAATATTGGAAGTGATCCTTAAGGTACTAAGAAGATGATCATACTCTTTGGTCCATGTGCACCCAATACGAGTGACTGTTCTATATCAGCTGTTTTGGAGGGGCCGGCGATAAAGGTTCCAAAACCGTATTCACTGTTTCCGATAATCTCGTAGGCACGGTGCATATCCGGTACAATATCTTTTTTTGATACTACAACGGCCAACTGCTGACAGATAAAAGGAATAACCCGCTGTTGCATGAGTTCTTCAGTGATCCATAATGCAGCGTTTTCCGCAACGCCGAAGTGTGATTTGATGATGGCGAGGTCAATGTTCTCAAAATCATGAGGATTCTGATTTTCCCAGGCCGGTTCGGTAACCCCGCTAAGTTCCGGCAGGGTTGAAATGATGCGCCCGCGGTCTGTAAAGTTTGCAGTTAGGTAGTGTGCTATTTCTTCCAGCGTGTCCAGTTCAATTATCGTTCCGCCTATGGTTTGAAAGACAGATTTAAAAAGATCCACAGTTGATGTTTCAGTAAGCTGCCCGGAAAGCATATTGGGAAGCGGTATCATTGCCGGTTGGTTTTGGACCACCCGGGCCAGTATTTTTTCTCTGCTAGTCATTGTTGTGTTCCTTATACCATTCCCCAAAGGATTGTTTTGGTGGTGCAGGCATGTCCCGCTGCTTGTACCAGGCATTTATGTTGTTGTTTACTGTGAAGGGCAAATGTTTCATAACCCAACGCCCTGCTTTACCTGCAGTTTTGTAAACGCGTGGTTTAGAGAGGGTGAATTCCATTGCCTTCATGGCTACAGCCTTTTTTGGGTCTGCATAGCCTTCTTTAACAATTACTTGTCGCCATTTATAAAGTTGCTCATGAATGTTGATTTTAACCGGACAAACGTTTGTGCATGATCCACATAATGTAGAAGCAAACGGGAGATCGGCATATTTTTTCATGTCGAGATTAGGCGCCAGTATGGAACCTATTGGGCCGGCTATTGCGGTATGGTAGCTGTGGCCGCCACTACGCCTGTAAACCGGACAAGTGTTCATGCATGCTCCGCACCTTATGCATTTTAAGGAATTCCGGAAATCTTCCCTGCCTAATTGTTTGGTACGACCGTTATCCACTAAAACAATATGCATTTGCTGTCCGGGTCTTGGCTTTTTGAAATGACTGGAGTAGGTGGTTATTGGTTGCCCTGTCGCACTTCTGGCAAGCAGTCTTAGAAAAACGCCCAGGTGCTTACGTTCAGGAATAATTTTCTCAATACCCATACAGGCGATGTGTACATCTGCAAGATGGGCGCCCATATCGGCATTGCCTTCATTTGTGCATACGACAAATTCACCAGTCTCTGCCACTGCGAAATTTACACCTGTTATGGCCGCTTTTCTAGTGATGAATTTCTCCCTTAAATGAATCCGCGCCGCTGCGGTAAGGAACACAGGGTCAGATTCACCTTTAGGTGTGCCCAAATGCTGATGAAAAAGTTCGCCGATTTCCTCTTTCTTTTTGTGGATGCAGGGTAAAACGATGTGGCTTGGTGGTTCTTCTGCCAATTGTACAATCCGTTCACCAAGATCAGTATCTATCACTTCGATTCCATTGTGCTGAAGATATTCGTTAAGATGGCATTCTTCCGTAAGCATGGATTTACTTTTAACAATGCGGCTGATGTCGTTATCCTTCAGGATACGCTGCACAATTTGATTATGTTCAACTGCATCTTCAGCCCAGTGGACTGTAATCCCATTGTTTTGCGCCTGTTCTTCAAAAGCTAAAAGATAGTTATGCAGATTGGATAGCGTATTGTCTTTAATTGCAGAGGCATTTTCGCGCAATGATTCCCATTCCGGGATTCCATGAGCGGCTTTATCGCGCTTAGCCCTTACAAACCATAAGGTTTCATCATGCCAATCAACCCTGGCTTCATCCTCATTAAATATATCAGATAAGGCTGCGTGATCTTTTGTTGTATTGCCCATGTTAATTAGATGCGTTTAATATTTCTGCAATGTGGATTACTTTTGTTTTGCTGTTTTTTCGGCGAAGGATGCCTTCCATATGCATAAGGCAAGACATATCTGCAGCAGTAATGTATTCCGCACCATTATTTAGGTGGTCTTCAACCCTGTCTTTACCCATTTTAACCGATACGGCTTCTTCAGCAACACAAAACGTACCACCGAAACCACAGCACTCATCAGGCCGGTTCAGCGGAACAATCTCCAGGCCATCAACCATATTTAGCAGTTGCATTGGTTTCGAAAAAGGTGCGGCAACAAGTTCTGTCATTTGGGCTAGCATTAAACCACGCTGACCATGACAGCTTTGGTGCACACCAACTTTGTGCGGAAAGCTTGCTGTTAATTTATCAACCTTTAAAATGTCTGTAAGGAATTCTGTTAGCTCATAAACCTTTTTTCTTATGCCAAGGGCTTTGTCTTCCCGGGAATCTGAGTGGAGGTGGTCTTTGATGTGAAGTGTGCAGCTACCAGATGGTGAAACGACGTAATCATAGCTGGAAAAATTGTCTATAAAAAGTTCATTACAGCTTTTGGTAAGGTGTTCAAACCCTGAATTGGCCATGGGTTGTCCACAGCAGGTTTGGTTTACTGGATACCTAACATCCACCCCCAGCTTTTTGAGCAGGTTTAAAGTCGCAATTGCAGCATTCGGGTAGAATTGATCGATGTAACAGGGTACGAAAAGGCCGACGGTCATGCAGTAAATATAGGATATATTAGAATGAAAAAAATAAAATATACCTTCAAATAATTATGCTTTTTGAGCATTAAAAATGGTTTTGGGTTTGTAGAGGTGGTTTCAGAAGTTGTTAAATAATGTTTAGCTTGCTGGTAATTTCGAAATCAATTTAAATATAATGAGCCATACATTTGAGAGCAGGTACGCAGTTAGTCCGAATGAAGCAAAGCGGATGGATACCGCTGAACTTAGAAATAATTTTTTAATAGAAAATCTTTTCGTTGCGGATACGATCAAGCTAACGCTTTCACACTATGACCGTTATATAGCCGGTGGAGTAATGCCCGTTGCTGAAAAAGTTATGTTAAGCAATCCCGATTCCTTAAAAGCATCCTATTTTTTGGAAAGGCGCGAGCTTGGCATTATAAACGTGGGTGCTAAAGGAGCTGTTGTTGCAGACGGGGTAAAGTATGAACTTGACTATAAAGAAGCACTTTACTTAGGAAAAGGGACCGAATATGTTGAGTTTAGTTCAGAAGATCCGGCGGAGCCTGCAAAGTTTTACATCAATTCTGCCCCGGCACACCATGCTTATCCTTCAAAAAAGGTTACTAAGGCAGATGCAGAGGTAGTGGTACTTGGTGCTCCGGAAACTGCTAACCATAGGGTAATTAATAAATTATTGGTAAACAGTGTTGTAGAAACTTGTCAACTCCAAATGGGTATGACAGAACTGAAGAGTGGTAGTGTTTGGAATACAATGCCTGCGCATACCCACGACAGGCGTATGGAAGTTTATTTTTATTTTGAGGTGCCGGCAGGACAAAGTGTATGTCATTATATGGGAGAACCACATGAGACCAGACACATTTGGATGCAGGGCGAACAAGCCGTGATCTCACCAAACTGGTCGATCCACTCGGGAGCTGGGACGAGTAATTATACTTTTATCTGGGGAATGGCTGGTGAGAATTTGGATTACGGAGACATGGACCATTGTGCTATAAATGAATTGAGGTAATGAGAAAAAGCAAATTATTTCTTTTAATGCTTGTTGGACACCTTGCGTGGAGCAATGGAGTTTTGGCGCAGGTGAAAAATGAACTGAGCATAACCTTGAAAAATCCAAGAAAGGTTTCAGCGAATTTGCAGGAAACTGTAGAAATCAGTTGGGATGAGGTTAAGAAACGTTTTCCGGCAGTAACAGCAAACGATTTTAAAGTAATTAATTTAAAGACAGGTGAAGAAGTTCCCTTTCAGTTGGAGTATAAAGGTTCTTCAACCCCAAAGCATTTACTGCTGAACGTGGTGGTCTCGGCAGGAAAGTCGCTGAATTTAAAAATCGTTAAAGGTAAACCTGTCCCGGCAGTAACAAAGGTATATGGAAGATATGTGCCTGAAAGGAAGGATGATTTCGCCTGGGAAAATGACAGAATAGCCTTTAGAATGTATGGGAAAGCATTGGAGTCTACCAACGAAAATGCTTATGGAATAGACATTTGGGCAAAAAGAACGGATAAGCTGGTAATTGATAAATGGTATAAGACAGGCGATTACCATGCAGACCATGGCGATGGGCTGGATTATTATAGCGTAGGTTTAACCTTGGGTGGTGGCGATATTGCGCCGTATATAGCTGACGAGATCAGGTTTCCTAAAAACTACGCAAACTGGCAAATTTTAGACAAAGGGTCTATAAGGTTTACATTTGTGCTTAGCTATAATGAATGGAATGTTGCAGGTAAACAAGTAACTGTTAAAAAACAATATACCCTTGACGCTGGATCGCAGATGAATAGGGTTGAGGCAACGTTTGGCTTTGATGGGACGAAGGGAACATTACCGGTTGCTATAGGTATAGTACAAAGAAAGGAACCCGGTAAGGTATTTCAGAAAGATAAAAGCGGAATTACCGGATATTGGGAACCTGAGCATGGGGCAGACGGAACACTTGGCGTAGGAACCATTGTAGTCGATTCGCGGGCGAGGATTGTGACAAACGCTTCACATCTGCTCACCGTGGTTGAAGCAGAGCCGAATAAGCCGGTGGTATATTATAATGGTGCCGCATGGAATAAGGCAGGGATTATAACAGACTCAATACAATGGTTTAATTATCTTCAAAATTACAAACAAACAATTACTGAACCGCTCAGGGTTGAATTCAAATAGCATGGCAATAGATACTTTATTTAGTCTGAAAGGCAAGATAGCCCTGGTAACAGGTTGTAAAAGAGGAATTGGGAAAGCCATGGCCGTTGCACTTGCAGAAGCGGGTGCGGATATTATAGGTGTTTCTGCCAGTCTTGAGCATGAAGGAAGTGAAGTTGAGCAGGAAGTAAGGGCTGCCGGAAGGGAATTTTATTCCTATCAGTGCGACTTTAGTAAGAGAGCGGCTTTGCTTGACTTCTGTGAAAAAGTGAAAGAAGAACATGCTGTTATTGATGTGCTAGTGAACAATGCAGGTACCATTTTACGGGCACCAGCGGCAGAACATTCTGATGAGTATTGGGACGAGGTAGTAGCGGTAAATCAAACTTCTCCTTTTATTTTAACCAGGGAAATAGGTCGGGAGATGGTTTCCCGCGGGAGCGGAAAGGTCATTTTTACCGCCTCATTGCTCACTTTTCAAGGAGGAATAAATGTGCCAGGTTATGCAGCCAGTAAAGGTGCAATTGGACAGTTAACTAAAGCTTTTGCAAATGAATGGGCAGGTAAAGGGGTAAACGTGAACGCCATTGCGCCAGGATATATTTCTACTGATAACACGAGCGCATTGAGGGCAGATGAAGACCGGAGCAGGTCAATATTAGAAAGGATCCCGGCAGGGAGGTGGGGAAATCCCGACGATTTTAAAGGGCCAGTAGTATTTCTTGCTTCGCAAGCATCAGCTTACATGCATGGGTCTATTATCACCGTTGATGGCGGTTGGATGGGCAGATAATCACGATTTATTCAAAAACGACTTCTGGTAGGTAAGGGGGCTTTTACCGGTAATTACCTTAAAGTGCTTGTGAAAGCTGGCAAAGTTGTGAAAGCCACTCTCGTAGCAAATTTGCTTTACGTTCATGTTGTCTTCAATAAGCAGCTTGCAAGCATGGCCAACCCTAATTTCACTGATAAACTGGGTGTATGTTTTTCGCGTTCTGGATTTAAAATACCTGCAGAAGGAATTAGGACTAATGTTGGCAACGGAAGCCATTTCTTCCATCTGAATCTTCCGCTTAAAGTTTGCCAGAGAATAATTGTATATGGTATTGATTCGATCGTTTTCAGTATCTTCAAAGTCGTGCTTAAAACCCATTGAAGACAATTGGGTAAGTGCAGAGCCTTCTACAGCAACCAGTGCTTCCATCAGGTAAATGATTCTCTTTGACCCTTCAGCCAGGAGGATTGACTCAATTAGTTCTCCAATTACTCTCTTTTGCTTGTCGTTAACCTGAACGCCACGCTGCGCTTTTTCGAGAATGGTTTTAATGGCTTTATTTTCCGGCAGGGCAAGGAACTGGCTACCCCAAAAGTTTTCTCCAAAGTGCACAACTACTACATCTGCATTGGTTTTATGTTCAGCGTCAAAATAAATATCGTCAAACCTCCAGTAGTGAGGGAGGTGGGCCCCGACAAGCAATACATCTCCCGACCTGAATCGTTTAATGCTGTCGCCAATGAACTGTGTCCCGTTCCCTTTTTTAAAGTAAATCAGTTCCACTTCAGCGTGGTAATGCCACTTGTTATTAATGTAAGGAACTTCATCACGCCTAACACTAAAAGAATTTACAGGATTACTGGACACCTTGAGTAACTGGGGTTTCATAATTTGGTTATTTACTGATGTATAAAAATAGAAAATCTTTAATTAATACACAATTTTAAAAATTTAGGCTTTACACATGACAAAATCGCATAATTGTAATTTGTCTCACGAGGTCATTTTTAACCTATAGGTATTTATCATTAGTTAAAAAAAGAGTGTTTAAACTTTCATTTATTCAAAAAGATAATTACATTTGAGCTTACCCTTTCGGGGGTATGTTTTTCATAGGTAGATGTAGGGTCGAA